>NZ_LMKA01000144.1 GCF_001421435.1 Chryseobacterium sp. Leaf201 | reverse complement strand
AAAAATAAATGAAAGAAGTTTTGATTAATATATTGAGCTAATCAAAATCTATAAAAAACTAATAAATTAAAAATATGAATCAAACATTATTTATTATCGGAAATGGATTCGATATGTTTCATGGAATTCCTTCAGGATATTCAGATTTTAAAGAATTCGTTAAAGAAACGGATAAAAAGTTATTTCAAGCTTTAGAATATTACTTTGATGCAGATTCTTTATGGTCTGATTTTGAAGGAACACTTGCCTACCTTGATACTGATAAAATTATTGATGATGCATCTCAATTTCTTGTTGGTTATGGTGCTGAAGACTGGTCTGATGCATATCATCATGATTACCAATATGAAGTACAGCAGGCAATTGATGTTGTTACAATTCAATTACAAGAGGAATTTATAAGATGGATATTGGGCTTGCAAATTCCTTATATTAAAGAGATGACTTTACCCGAGTCAGCTCAATTTATAAATTTTAATTATACTAAAACATTGGAACAAATTTATAATATTCCATATAATCATATATTGTATATTCATAATAAAGCTATAGATATGGAATCTGTATTGATTTTAGGACATGGTAGGACTCCTCATGTTAAACAACAAACTCCACCAAAAGTAATTGATAATAGTGAAGACAATGAAAATGATTACTATGATTATTATGAAGATATGGATGATGTTAGAGTTACTGAAGGTGATAAGATATTAGATCAATATTTTGTTGATACCTATAAAAATACAGATACTATTATCAACGAAAATCTTGCTTTTTTCAGCAGTTTAAGCAATATTACTAAAGTGTTTGTGTTAGGTCATTCAATGTCAGAAGTAGATATGAAATATTTTCATAAAATAAAAGAATCAGTTTCTAGTAATGCAGAATGGATAGTTTCATATCGTAATGAAAACCAAATTGATGAAAGAAGAGAAATACTTTCTAATTTAGGAATAAATTTGATGAGGTTTATTAAATTAGAAGAACTTAAATAAGAATTATTTTGGATAAATATTTTTGCACACATATTGACAAATAAAAAATAGCTTTTAATTAGTTATGATAAACTTAAATTTTTAATAGTTAGTAATGGATGAAAATCAAAAGCTTGACATAAAATCTTTTATGGATTATGTAAAAGAAAATCTGGCAACTATGTCTCTATATATGTCTTCTATTGGAATTGTCTATACTTTATCTTATTATTTTTTTTGGAATATTAATATTATTAATTATTTAAATCTAAGTGAAGTTATTTTACTTAGTGTGCAATATTTAATGGCACTTGCATTAATTTGCTTGTTCTTCTTGGTAAGTCATATATTTTTTTCCAAAGTTTATATCTTTGATAAAGTCCCTGAAGATAGAGGACTTAGTATTTTGTTACTTGCAGGTATTTTAGGATTTGTTATAATTTCCTGTATTGAAGAGTTTAGAATAGATGTTTTAGCTACATGGATAATTGGTTTTGCAGCAATTTATGCTTACGTTAAAAAGGGAAATATTAAGTTTCAAAAGTTAATTAGATATTTGCTGTCATCATGTTATTTTTAACCATAGGTAAAGCTATTCAGGATTTCTATAAAATCAGGTACAGCAATGGACAGAATCGTGAAACGTTAAGTTTTACAATTAATGAGATATTATATAGAGAAGATAAAAATCTATTGCTAATTGGTATGACAGAAAACTATCTTTTTATGTTTGATAAAGCAAAAAAAAGAAGCTTATATTTAGAAGAGATGAGATAAAATTCTCTGAATTAGAAGCTGTTAAATAATTTATTTTTTTAATATGTCTTTTTGATTATGTAAAATTCTGTTATTCAATGTTTTGATATATGAAAAATTGAATGTTTGGCTTTTACTTTTAATGGATTTCATTAAGTTGTATTTATGTGGCTCAACCATCATAGCTGAGCCGTATCAATGAAAAAGTAATTATCCCGAATTACTTATATTTTTATTTGTTGATCAGCTTTTCCAGCCTAGCCATCATCTCATCCTTCTCCTTCAGCATCCTTTCATATAATGCAATCTTTTCCTCGTGAAGCTGAATTAACTTATCAATTGGATTAACATTAAATGTTGGAGTGTGTCCTGTATTTAAGAATGAACCATCATTGAATGTATTTGCAATAACATTTACCGCCTGTTCTTCATCAAAATTCTGAAAAGCCTCTACAGGAATTTTCAGGACATTAGAAATGGCTTTTAGAAGATGATCTTCGATGACTTCCTTTTGCTCGAGGACGGAAATTTTCTTTTGGTTCCATTCTTCGCCCAGGTCAAAGGCCAGAGCATCCTGCTTGATGCCGAGCATTTCCCTGAAGCGTTTCACATTTCTTCCCTGATGTATTTTCTTTTCCATAGCGGTTATCAAATTTTAAAGGCTTAAAGATAAAGCCATTTGTGTTAATTCATTGAATGGTAAAGGTAAAAAATTATCCTGTAAATCCCGTTCACCCGGATATTTTATTCCCTGAATGTATAAATTATTCACGGATGAGACCGGAATTCAGTGCCTGCATTTTAAATTTTATTCTTATGAAAAGATAAAAATACTGATGGAAACCTATTGGTGGGCAACTTACGGAATAGAAGATCATTTTGAGCTGATTAGTGCTGCTTTTCTTCGGGTCTTGTTCGATACTTGTTCGGTAGTTGTTCGGAAAAAACATCTTTTTTCCGAACAACTACCGAAGAGTTCCCGAAGGACTCCCGAAGAAAGGTGCAGTACACCCGGTCAAAACCTGCCAAAACCTGCCAAAACCGGTCACAGCCGGCCAGGATGTTTTAAATTAAAAAATTCCGTGGTATATTTATCCTGTACCCGGCAAAATGGAAAGATGGCGGAGACCGTTAAATCTTGTTTATTAATCGTAGACTTTATAAAAAATGAAAGCTTTATATACAATTCCTGTTGTTTTTTCCTTTGTTCTGTATGGCACAAATTCCGGTGATCGAAACGGCGGATGGAAAAGGCGGATATGCAAAAAATAAGCAGGTTATCCTTCAGAAGTTAATAATCGGAACCAAGATCGCAGGCAGTCTCTCTATCCATGTCGTAACAATGGTTTTAAAAACAATTCCAATCGGTTAAGAGAAGGGCATCTGATCTTTCCGCTTCCGGAAGGCGTTAATGCCGGCGGATATGCTTTGGATATCAACGGGAAGCTGCACAGTGCCGTTCCGGTAAAAAAAAGCCAATGCATTGCTGGATAGTTTCAAAGCCTTGTTAGTAAAATATGAAATATTTGATATCACATAGATTAATCTGCATTATCTTGATTTTTCTATTTTGTTTTCCAAGAAATTAAAAGTTTAAATAGGTTCATCATAATAATATTAACATCTTGTTTGAAATGTCAGTGATAATGGCGATACTCTCATTGTTGATTATTCTACTTTTACGTAGTCAGTTTATGTTTAATATAAAAATAAAAAAATGAGCTCAACAAATGATCAACAAGTTTTACAGGCTATTGTACAGAAAGCCTGGAGCGATTCTGCATTTAAGCGGAGTCTGATTGAAAAGCCGGTTTCAACAATTGAAAACTTTCTGGGACATTCTTTTAATCTTCCCCAAGGAAAAAATCTTTCAATTGTAGACCAATCTGATGCTTCTACTATTTTCATAAACATTCCTGCCGAACCGGATATGGAAGATATGGAATTGAACGAAGAGCAGTTGGAAGTTGTTTCTGGAGGAGAGGGAACTCCGCCCGTGATGGTAAAACCAATTAATTACGAAGGGAATTTATTTGGTGGAAATTAAGGCCTAAGATTTTATCAGGACTCAACTGTAAAAACGTATATATTCTAGAACTTTGAATATGTACGTTTTATGTTTAATTAAAACATTTTTTGGCATGAAAGAATTTTGGATTTATATATTGTTTTTCCTTTCACTGATTATTGGAACAACCCTTACTAATGCACAGACAAAAGAAAATAAAAGATTGGAAATTTCTTCTACATCACAAAGCCGGAAATCAGCAGACAGTCTATTTAATTTAGGTGTAAAAAATCAGGATAGTGGAAATTTTCCACAATCTTTGATTTTCTTCGAGAGAAGTTTAGAATTGTATCAAAGTCTCGGCAAATTCAAAAATATAGGCGATTGCTACAGCTATATCGGGACAACATATTATTACCAGGGAAATTATTCTAAGGCACTGATCTTTTTTAATAAAAGTATTCAGACTTATAAAAGAGCAGGTTATAAAAAAGGAATATCATCTATATTAAATAATATGGGTGGCGTTTATTACTATTTAGGTAATTATCTGAAAGCATTAGATCTCTATAAACAGGCGGTTATCATTCAGGAAGAAATTGGTGACGAAAGAATAACGGCAGCAACAACTCAAAACATTGGCGGAATTTATTCTAAAGTTAAGGACTATCCTAATGCAATGAAATACTACCATAAATCGTACTCTATCTATAAAAAACTGAATGATATAAAAGCGATTGCCCAAAATTCAAATGCAATAGGGTTTGTCTATATAAAAGAAAAAAATTACCAAAAAGCATTTGCAAGTCTTAATCAGGCGCTCATAATTTCTGATAAAGTAAATGATAAACAGATAAAAATAGAAGTATTGTCAAATCTGGGAGAATTATTCTACGATCAGTCTGATTACGTAAAATCGCTTTCCTATTATAATCTCTGTTTACAATATTCTGCTGAAATCAACAGTTTACAGTATAAAAGTGATTCACAAATAGCAATTGGCAATATATTCCATAAGTTGGGCAAAAATCAGGTAGCGGTTAATACATGTGAGTCAGGCCTAAAGATCGCAGAAAAATTAGGTGCTGTTTCAGCAAAAAAAGATGCTTGCGAATGTTTGTATAAAGCTTATAAATCTTTAGGACAGGATAAAAAAGCACTCACTTTCTATGAGAAAGTAAACATTTTTGAGGAAGATCTGCAATCGGAAGAAACATCTAACCGCATGATGAATATGGAGTTTCAGAAACAACAGCTCGTAGACAGTCTTTCCAACGTCAGAAAAGCACATCTCATAAAACTGAAACATACGGAAGAAATTCAGGAAAGAGAAAAACAGCGGAATATCATTGTTATTTCCTTAGGTTTTATTCTTGTGGTTGCAGCAGGTTTATGGAACAGATTAAATTTCGTAAGAAAATCCAGAGCAGCTATTAAAGTTGAAAAAGATAATTCTGAAAGATTGCTTTTAAATATCCTTCCGGAAGAGATCGCAGAAGAGCTTAAAGCAAACGGTTATGTAAATGCAAAAAATTTCAACTTAGTCTCTATTCTTTTTACCGATTTCAAATCATTTACGGAAACATCAGAAAAACTTTCTCCGCAGGATCTTGTAGAAGAAATTAATGTCTGTTTTAAAGCTTTTGATATGATCTGTGGCAAATACAATATTGAAAAAATTAAAACCATCGGTGATGCATACATGGCAGCCGGAGGAATTCCTAAACCTGATGTTAATTCATTAAAAAATATTGTATCTGCAGGAATTGATATGCAGAAATTCATGTCTGAAAGAAAGCAGATGAATGACAATAATGGTAAAACAACGTTTGAAATGAGACTTGGAATCCACGCAGGACCCATTGTAGCGGGAATTGTTGGGGTGAAAAAGTTTCAGTATGATGTTTGGGGAGATACCGTAAATACGGCAAGCCGGATGGAGAGCAGCGGCGAAGTAGGAAAAGTAAACATCAGCGAATCATTATATAATCTTATTAAAAACGAACCTGATTTCTTTTTTGAATATAGAGGAATGATTCAGGCAAAAGGGAAAGGTGAAGTGAAAATGTATTTTGTTTTTGAAAATAATACGGCAATTCCTAAAAATTCTATTTAATGACAAATTTCTCAGTTTTTTTGGCCGATTTATGTCGATTAAGCTTTCTAAATTTACATTATAAGAAAAGCGAAAAATAAGCTAAGAAAGAAAATTAGCAATTGAAATTACAGACAGATCTATCGGTTTTTTTGGCTGAATTATAAAGATTATCCTTTCTAATTTTACAATAAAGGAAAAGCGGTAAGGTTGCAACATACAAAAAGCAGCAATTGAAATTACAGACAGATTTCTCAGTTTCTTTGGCTGAATTATACAAGTTAACCTTTTTACATTTACATTAAAGAAAACAGAAAATGGAATCAAGAAGAGAACAAGAAGTATTACAGTCAGTCCTTTCCAAAGCGTGGGAAGATCAGACTTTCAGAAAAAACTTAATAGAAGATCCGGTAAATACGATTGAAAATTTTACAGGAGTAAAAATTGTTCTGCCGGAAGGAAAAACTTTAATTGTAATAGATCAAAGCGACAATTCAAAAGTTTACATGAATATTCCTGCTGAACCAGATTTTGAGAACATGGAGCTTTCTGAAGATCAGTTGGAAGATATCGCAGGAGGAGGACAAAATGTAATGGGAGATATTGTAAACTCTTTATTTACAGATATTAAAAACTTTATCAAGTTATAATAAAAAAAATAATCATGGAAATTACTCAAGATCAAAAAATATATGCTGAAATCGTACAGAAAGCATGGGATGATGCAGATTTCAAAAAAGAATTAATGGAAAATCCTAAAGCTGCCATCGAAAAGCTGACAGGAAAAAAATTAAACTTACCGGAAGGAAAAACTTTGGTTGTAAAAGATCAGACAGATGAATCTCAGGTTTTTATCAATATTCCTGCAAAAGTAAATGCTGATGATGCAGAACTGAATGATGAGCAGTTAGAAGCTGTAGCAGGAGGAGCGGATCCTTTAACAACTGTTACTAATTGGGCTTTTAATACAGGTGTGAAAATAGGAACCTGGTTGGTGTCTTAAAAAATTACATAATTATCAAAAAAATTGAAAATGGAATTTACACACGAACAAAAAGTATATGCTGAAATCGTGCAAAAAGCATGGGATGACGCAGACTTCAAAAAACAATTGATTGAAAACCCAATTGTTGCAATTGAGAAGCTTACCGGTGAAAAATTAATACTCCCTAAAGGAAAAAAGTTAGTTGTTAGTGATCAAACCGACGAATCTCAGGTTTTCATCAATATCCCTGCAAAACCAAACTTTGAAGATGTGGAATTGAATGAAAATCAGTTAGAAGCGGTCTCCGGAGGAATTGAGATAGTAGATAATATTGGTGCTGCAATTATGAATTTTCTTGGAGGAGGTAAACTTCTATAAACAGACAGTCAAATCATAAAATTTAACAATAATCAAAAACAGAATTTAACAACATGGAATTTACTCAAGAACAAAATGTGTACGCAGAAATCGTACAAAAAGCATGGGAAGATGCTGAATTTAAAAAAGCATTACTAGCAAACCCTGTAGAAGCAATTGAAAAATTGACAGGAAAAAAAATGAACTTGCCGGAAGGAAAAACTTTTGTAGTAAGAGATCAAACTGACGAATCTATTGTATTCATTAATCTTCCGCCACAGCAAAATGCAGACGTAGAGTTGAATGAAGATCAATTAGAAGCTGTTGCAGGTGGAGTATGGGCTGGTCCAGACGGCAGTGGATGTACACCTACTTTTCCTCCTAAACCGACTTCTCCTTTCCCTAAGGATATCTTCACTACAACCATCTAGATAAAATATTTTATCAGGGAAGTGGTTCAGTAACAATTAGATTCTGATTTACTAGAACAGAATAACATTATTGTAGATGAATTAGAATTATCAGATGAACATCTGGAAGCAGTTGCGTGTTTTGCAATAACTTTAACTATAGTTACAATCATCACAATTTTTCAAAAATATTAAATAATCTATCATGGAATTTACACACGAACAAAAAATATACGCAGAGATCGTACAAAAAGCTTGGGAAGACGCTGCTTTTAAGAAAGAATTAACAGCAGATCCAATAGCTACAGTTAAGAAATATTTTGGTCAGGAATTAAAATTACCAGAAGGAAAAACTCTTGTGGTGAGAGACCAGACAGATGAGTCTACCGCTTACATTAATATTCCTGCAGAAACAAAAAAAGCTGATGATTTAGAATTAAGCGAACAGCAACTGGAGGCTGTAGCAGGAGGAGCACATATTTATCCTGGATTAACGGTTGTTTTACCTACAATCATCTTTACTCCAAGTCCGACAGTTCCTGAACCACCAGTAAAAAACTTTAATATTTAATAATCATTTAAAACAATAATAAAAATGGAATCACAAGAAAAACAATTAAATGCCCAAGTAATAGAAAGAGCTTGGGAAGATGCTCAATTTAAAAAAGAATTGCTTGAACAGCCAGTAGAAACAATGGAGAAACTTACAGGTCGCAAAATTAACTTACCTAATGGTCAAAAGTTGGTTGTAGTTGATCAAATGGATGAATCTGTAGTTTATTTTAATATACCAAGAAAAATTGATATTAATAGCCTAGAACTTACAGAAGAGCAGTTAGAACAAGTTGCAGGCGGAGTTACTCCAGCAGCACTTTTATACGGTATTGGTCTAGGAATAGCTATTTGGGCAGCTACGCACCAAGGATAAATTATCAATAAATTACATTTTTTTTAAAATATTATACCATGAATTATACATTACAAAATTTAGAAAAAGGAGAAGAATTAATAAAAGTTTTAGCAAATAAAGCTTGGGAAAGTTCTACTTTCAAAGATCAGTTAATTAAAAATCCAGTATCTACGATCGAGGAAGTAACAGGAAAGAAATTATCAAACCTTGATAAGAAAATTGTTGTAGAAGATCAGTCTGATGAGTCTGTAATCTATTTTAACATTCCTGCAAAAATGGATTTGGATGAATTGGAGCTCACTGAAGAACAACTAGAAATGATTGCTGGTGGTGCTACTCCTGTTGCAGTGGCATACGTTGCAGGTGTTGCTATTGGAGTTGGTGTATGTTGGCTTGTTTCCCATCTGTAAAAAAAATACATAAATGATCAAACAATCTCTGTAAAGTGATTGTTTGATCGGTTTTTTATTATTTAAAAAAACTTAAAAATGAATAAAAATCCTATAAGACCAGTATTAATATTAATAGAAAT
>NZ_LMKA01000143.1 GCF_001421435.1 Chryseobacterium sp. Leaf201 | reverse complement strand
ATCTAAATCGTGAAGATATTTGTTGAATATAATTTTTAATAACAATAATATTTTTAACAGAAATACTACTGTGAAATTCAAATTTCAAACCTGAATTCAACCAAGAGTTTTCACTTCTTAAAATTGAATCTAAAATCAAAAAAGTGGTTAATCGTTGTTGACCATCAATGATATTATAAACATCCGTTTTAGTATGATATAATAAAACAGAGCCAAGATAAAAATCAGTTTTACTATCTCTATTAAGAAAATGATCATCAATATCTTCAAATAATTTCTCTACTAAATCCTCTGTCCATTCGTATGGACGTTGAAAATCTGGAATAGCCAATTTATTAGTAAATAAATCGCTAATTGATATTGTCCCAATGCTTAATTGGTTTTGCAATTCTTCTTTTATCATAAATTAAAATTCCCAATCCTTAACTCTAAAGACCCTTTTATCAGGAGACTTGGTAATAAACTCAAAAGCCTCATCGTTCACCAAAATATATTTTAGCTTTTCTCTGTTTTCTTCTTTGTTCCATTTGGAAATTGTATTTCTAAGTTTTACATTCAAAAAAGAAGGTGCAACATTAAAAGCTTCTCCTTCAAAATCTTCATTTCCTAAATGGATGGTAAAATCTCCCTTATCCTTTTCGTGCAAGATTCCCAATCTTACAGTGAAACGGGCATTTTCTAATAATGGATTATTTTGAACTAACTGAATAATCCCATTAATAATGACCAAATCAGAAGCGATGCGATTGGCTGCTTCAAAAATTGTAATATTCTGGTAAGGTCCTATTTTTTGAGGATTGTTGATATCTTTTCTTTTCAGGTAATTAATAATTTCAAAATACGCTCCTGTACCCGGCGGCGTAGGAAAAGGATTATCATTTAAAAAACTGAAGTACTTTTCCTTACAGGTTTGCAGCATTTCATAATCAATCTTGATTAATTCAGTTGGATCAAATAAATAAGTTACCTTTTTCATTTTAGTTATTTAAGAAATAGCCCAAATATTCTTTTCTTGCTTTATGATTATCAAGCATCTCTGTTATTTTAGAACAAAATTCAAAATATTTTGCACATTCAGTTCTGCTCATTTTTTTTGTACCCGGATAGCAAACAGATATGTATAATATATTTTTATCAGCCATTAAGGATTGTCTAGAAATAAATTTTTTTGCCACTTGATCTGCTCTTGATGCATCCAATTCTAAAACGATAACTGAATCATCTTTCTGGTTAATACCTATAATATCTACACGATCCTTATATTGAGTAGATATAGATTCCTCAATTTTCCAGTTCCAACCAATTATATTTTCGACAAGTGAATCATAGATTTCAGCTTGTAATTCATCAACTTTGCCTTTATACTTTATGGCACTATATTTTATCTTGTTTAAAACTTCAATTATATTATGCTGATATCCAAAAGTGTCCTTCGTAGATTTATTCTCAATCACGATTTCTTCAGAATTAGAATCTAACAACTTAAACTCATAATATAATCCCAACGCGGACTTTAAAGTAGCAGTACCTGTATAATCATTACCTTTTATGACAATTGAATGTTTAGCTTTACTACCTTTCTTGATAGTTAGATCAAGAAATAACTTTCGAAATTGATCTTTAGCGAAATTTATATCTAAATCACCATAATGATTTTCTATTCGCTTCAAATTATTTATTCTTGAAGTTATTGTACCTTCACTATATTTTACATCATTTTTTAAATATGATTTAAATTCTTTTTCTTTCATTTAGTTTTTTAATTATTTCCCATACTCCAACACTCCCCTCAAAAATCCAATCGCTCTCTCCACATTTGCATCACTAAAAATCGTTCGTTCCAACTTTGCTTCCCATTCCTTTTCAGATTTTATAATGTCCAAAACATTTTCTGCGGTAAACTCAAGATTCTTCTTAGAAAGCTCTATCAAACTATTATCAACCGTTGCCAAAAGCTCCAGTTCATCATTAGATTTAAACTTAAACTCATTTGTCAACCAATCCAAATCTGCGATTTGCCAGTAGTTGGAAAAGTACTTTTTAGCATCTTCTATTTTGTCAGCAACTATAAATCCTGTTGTTCCCTTTTCGCCTTTCCAATCTTTAATATATTTACTGGTAAGCGCAATCTTTTCAGGTCCACCGTATTTTGTTTTTGGATTGTAAGGACCTGCGGCTTTTCTCAGATAATCCTGAATTTTATTGTCTGAATATCTGTGAAAGAGATAAGAAAGCTTGGTATATCTTTTTCTGCCCAAAGGATATTTTTCACTACCAAATCTTTCAGTTAAACAAGTAATCAAAACTGCTTCTTTAAATTCTTTGGAAGCTTCTTTTTTAGGTTGTTCTAAAGGAATTACTTTAGCATCAGTTGGTTTCGATTCTGAACTTTCCTCAAGCTGTAAAGAGCTTTCCGAAACATCAATCATCCCCATCATCAACCTTGGCAACAAAATATCGCGTGCCTCGCGTAATCGTTGGTTTTGTTCGATTAAACTGTCTATAATTTCAATTTGAATATCCGAAACAAAGTTAAATTGATCGATTAATTCTTTTTCCGGTTTAATTATTTCAACATTATTTAAAGCACTATTAGTTAACTGCGGTTGTGCCGATCCTGAATTAAACCTACTCAGATCAAAATGTATAAGATTATAAAATGTGTATCCTAAACCCAGTTTTGTATTGACAACAAATGAATTATTAGTTACAAAACTCTCTTTTTCGTAAGTTCTGTGAACTACACCACTTCCATTACCTCTACTAGTAACCAAAACCTTTTTCTCAGAAACATTGTTTTTTGAATAATATCCCATTTTTCCAGATGCACCATAAACATTGTGTTGTCCTACTTTTAGAATTTCGGTTTGGGGAAGATTTTTCCCATACTTTAAATCATATAATTCTCCTAGTTTAAATATCTCCCAACCCTCCGGCAAACCATTCTCATCAAAAACAGCAGTTTCATAACCCGGAAAACGCATACGCACAAACCATTCTTCGTAGGTTTGTTGTGCCATTTCTTCCAAAATTTTTATACGTTTTAGGTTGTTTTCTATCAAATCATCATAACCTGATAAAATGTTGGCGATTTTGCGCTGGGTGTCAAGTGGTGGAAGTTGAATTTTAAAGTCTAGAAAATTAGATATTGGTATTCTATCAACTGTGGCTCCATTTAAAATTTTACCTTCTATTTCTTTACGCCAAATTGGAGCAAGCATATAATAGTAAATGAATCTATAATCGGCATTTTCATTAACTCGTAATAAAGCCATACGTCTTCCTAAGCATCCATGAAACCCTTTGGGTATGATTGCATATCGATGTAATGTTGCTTCATAGGAAAAAACAATATCTTTATGTTTTGGAATAACTCTTTTTGTCCACTTGGGCATATCTTCATTAGAAATATATCTAATATTAGTAAGGTCAAGTTTTCCATTCTCATCAATATTTTTAATACCTAGGAAAATACCACCATTCTCAGACTCTTTTGGGGTAGCGTGAGGACCATCGTAAAAACCATTTTCTACATCTCGGATTGTTGCATATTTCCAACCTTTCGACAAGCTCTGTGCATCGCCTTCCCTCATAACTTAAAAGCTTGAATTTGATTCATCAATTGGTTGGCTTCGGTATTCAGTTCAGCTAATTCGCTGTGCAATTCCTGCATTCGGGTTTTGTAATCAAAATCCATATCAATGTCGATGTTTACCCCAACATATCGTCCCGGTGTAAGGCTGTAATCCTGTTCTGCAACTTCTTCTAAATTTACCACTTTGCACAAACCTTCTATATCCCGATAAATTCCGTCGGGAAAATGTTCGTTAAACCAAGTATTGTCTTTATCAACTTTCGGTTTTTCGCCACGGTAAAGTGCCTTTATTGCGGTTAATCCTTCCAACTGTTCCTCAGAAAAATCATTGATGGTGGTGCTTACTTTTCGATACACATTTCGCGCATCAATCATCAGAATTTTATCTTTGTTCGCTTTCGGTTTTCCTTTATCAAAAAACCAAAGATGACAAGGCAAACTTCGGGTATAGAAAAAATTATTGCTCACTGAAACAATACAATCTACATTGCCGGTTTTTATCAGTTCTTCGCGAATTCTTTTCTCGGCATTTCCTGCATCAGTCGCAGAAGAAGCCATTACAAATCCTGCACGACCCGTAGGATTGAGGTAAGACATAAAATACTGAATCCAAAGGTAATTGGCATTTCCAATCGTTCCTTTTCCGGTTAAAGGCGCACCAAAAGGCAAACGTTTGTCTTCTGCCAAAAACTTATTTTTAGCATCTACTTTATCTACATTAAACGGCGGATTCGCCATCAGGAAATCACATTTCCCAAACAACTCGTGCGGATCGGAATAAAAAGAATTGTTGTTGGCAATTCGCCCTTCAATCCCCTGAATGGCTAAGTTCATTTTCGCCAAACGGGTATTGTTGCTTTTGTATTCGGTACCATAAACCGTTACGGCTTGGTTCACACTTTTGTTTTGGGTGTTTTTAATAAAATGTGCGGTTTGCACAAACATCCCGCCCGATCCACACGCAGGATCGTGAATAATCCCGTGATCTGGCTGAATGAAATTTACAATGAGTTGCACCAAAGACGGCGGTGTAAAAAATTCTCCACCTTCCTGCGCACCTGCTCCCATCATCGAGAGTTTCATCAGGAAATATTCATAGACTCTACCAAACACATCACCTTTTGCATTCCGCACCGAATCGCTGTTGAAAATACGAATCAAATTTGCTAAGAGGTTATTATCAGAATCATCTTCTGGCGTAAGTTCCTGATAATTTTTAGGTAAAATACCTGCTAAATCTTCATATTCAGCTTCAATCAGTTTCATAGCAGTGTTGATGGCTTCCGCTAAATCTTCGCTTTCGGGCAGACTTGCTAAATAACTGTATTGGGCTTTTTCAGGCAATTGCATAGCCCCAGCTTGAGCAAAATCATCTTTCGTAGCTTCACGTCTTTGTTTCGTTCTTGGATTGATGGGTAAAGTTTCCGCCAAATGTTCTTTGGCTTCTTCATATTTATTTTCAGCAAAGCGGAGTAAAATTAATCCCAATAAAGGATCTTTGTATTCCGCAGCTGTCAGTTTTGAGTTGGCTCTTAATTCGTCTGCAGCTTCCCACAGTTCTATTTCGAGTTGTTTGATACTTTTTTGAGTCATTTTAATTTATTGAAAACCAAACAAATATTCTTTTTAGAAAATTTTGCTTAGAATTTATAAAAATATATCAATTTATTATTGTTCAGAAGACTTAAATTGATGAATCTTTACATTTAATATCTATTTTTTTAATTCATTATTAAACACCCTTATCATTACAATGAGATTCTCCCCATTTAAAATAATGCAAAATAATTACTTTCCTTTCTTTCGTTTAAAAAAATCTTTAGGCACAGATTTAATATCTTCATTATTTTCAAAGTTTGTTAACTTTAAAAATTGGGTGAGAAAATCACCATTCTTCACCACATCAGATTCGATAAAACATTCCCTAAAAGATGGGTAATTGGGTAAAATAACATTTTCATTAAATTTCTTTTTTTTCAGGGCATATTCTTTAAGACATTTTAATAAGTCAAATTGATTATTATAATATGTTAATTCAACCAATGAATTTAAATCAATCATTGCAAGATTGTGAACTTTTTTAACACCTAAATTTAATATACTAAGTTTTTCCATCATTTTGAGACTTAAGTAATGCTCTAAAGAAGGAACATTATAAAATGAATTTGATAATACTAAAACAGGATATATTTCGATAGTATGAGGTTTAATATTCTTTCTGGCAATTATTTCTTTAAAATCACTATTGCTTTTTAATTTATTAATCATAGAAATTAATTGAGAGATTCCTTTTTTCTCGACAAAATTTTTCTCGACAAAATTTTTCTCGATTATTTTTTCTACCTCTTTATAATCGTAAATAGAATCTAATTTATTAATGCTCTCATAATCCTTGAATTCAAAGAGAAAAATATGTTTATTATTACAAATTATGCAGTCAATTAATGATTTGTCTTTTTCATTGAATATTATTTAATAGTACTTATTCTTTACCGATAATTGGATTAAATTTCCGATTAAACAGTATATAGCCCAAATTTTATATTAAAATGTTTTAATTAATCTACTTATTAATTCTCTATTGGATTTACTAACTCCAAAATCTTTTGATAGGCTTGACCATTTACTAAGTGCGGAACTAGTTTGCTCACAAACATTCTCTATGAATTCTTTTGATAGTTTAGCTTCCCTACCTAATTTAGTCAGATGTTTGACTGTTATATTTCTTCCTTCTCCCATTACCATAGTGCTTTGTTCTCCACCTGGTCCAGATGAGAAAGTAAGATCGTAAGCGGGTGATAATTTCCATTCTCCAAATTCATTCATCAGAAAAGAAAAATTCTTAGCATGGTCGTCTCTATTGTGCGCCATAACATTGAAAACTGCGAACCGAAACATTTTTTCTACTTCTCGAATATCTTTGGTTAAAACACCCGTCAATGATAACAAATCTTCATAATCAAGAGATGGAAACCTAAAATTACTGTGAACGAGTCCACTCACCGTATGCATATGGAGACGCTTATTTCCTTCTCTATCAAAACGCTTAACAGCAAAATAGCCATTCCCTTTTTGTGACGGAAATAAATGTACTTCAGGCATTTTAATTCCTGCATCTACAGCCATTAATGCGTAAACGTATTCTATTGCGCCCGCATCTTTGCCATCTAATGAGTTTGGAAATTTTACCATCCAAGGCTCAAAACCATCGTTTAACAAATTCGCTCCATACGATATATTTTTTCTTTCGGTATCAACTCCAATTAATGCCTTTGGTCGTGCTCCGGCAGAAGATCCGTTCAAAGCTAAAAGTTCTGCAATCACTTCTTCCGAATCACCTTGCAAAACATCTTCAGTTTGATTAGCCAACACGTCCAAATCAATCGTATCATTACTACTCTCGGGACCCTGATCCGGCTCAAAAATCAATGCGCCCATACCGTGCAATCCAACGTAAGCTAACCGGTCAAGTGGTGAAATATCAGATGGAGAAATTCCTTCCGAGCGAAGCATACGATCGAAGAGTAATCTTCCCCAACCGTCGGGCAAGCTATCATTGAAAACACCAGCCAAACCTTCAAACGGATCCCTTGGAAGTTCTATCACGCCTCGTTGCAAAGGAAGTTTTATAGGTGAGATTTCTAGTTTGCTTTTAAGAAATTCTTCATCGTATTCAAAATAGATGATGCCATTACGAATTGCCAAACGTCCAACAGGTTGAATTATCGAACCAAAATTCAATCCTACTTTTATTTCTTTGACGGCTATTTTCATTTTCTGCTTCCTCTTTTTTTAATAGACTTTTCCTCTGATTTTAGTACATCATCAATAGATCTAAAACTCTGTTCCTTCGGTTTTAAAGCATCAACCATTTCTTCTAACCCACCAACCACTGAAAGCAATTTTAGGAATGAATCCAAAGAGATCAAGCCCTTTTGCTCAAATTTCCTTAAAGTAGGTAAAGGAACACCCGATCTTTCAGCCAAACCTTCCTGCGTAAGTTCCATTTGCAAACGTCTCTCACGGATATTATCAACTAATTTTTTTTGGACTTTAGAGAAAGAAATAAATAACATAATAGTAGTATTTATTATTATGATTTGGTTATAAATAATATTATTGTATTACAAATATACGAAATTCCACAAATGTATATTCTATAAATTAAAAATAGATGATTGGATTTTAATTATGAGCGAATATAAAAATAACAATGTAATGTTTCACTAATCAGTTAAAAAAATCATTTTAGAAAACATTGAATAAAAGTATCAATAATATTCTCTAAATTTATAAGTAATTTTTCACGTTTCTTATGACTTTAACAATTTATCCAGCAAATAATGGAGATTCATTTCTTTTAGAAATAAAAGATACTATTATATTAATTGATGGAGGTTATGTAGACACATATAAGAACTATATTAAGCCAAAACTTTTTGAACTTGCAAAGGAGAATAAAAAAATTTCTCATTTGATAGTAACACATATTGATAATGACCATATATCAGGCATTATTAAGTTTATAGAAGAAAATAAAAAAAATTCAATAATTGAAATCACTAACATTTGGCATAATTCCTTTCGACATATAAATTGTATTGATGATAATTTAATATTTAAAGGCAAACCGCTTTCTAGATTAGTAATTAACTATACTATAAAAGAAGAAAATAATACAGTTGAAAAAAATATTTCTGCTGTACAAGGTTCTACTTTAGCTTCATTGATCCATAAATACCAGCATTCATGGAATTCTGAGTTTAATGAGAATGCAATTTCTACGGATAATGAATTAGAAATTAAAATATCAGAAGATATTTACATAAAAGTCCTTTCTCCAAATAATAACAAATTGAAAGATTTAAAAAAATATTGGAAAAAAGAATTGTTTAAAAAAGGTTTTTCAAGTGATTCAGATTTATCAGATTTTAATGAAGATGCCTTTGAATATATTCTATCATTAGAAAAAGAAAGAAGGAGATTACAGAAAAAAAAAGTGTCCTCAAGTACTTTGTTTAATATTGAAGAATTTTTAAATGAACCTTTTGTAGAAGATGATACAGCAACAAATGGAAGCTCAATTTCATTTATAATTGAATTTAAGAATACCCAGTTACTTTTTTTAGCAGATTCTCATCCAACGGTAATTATAAATAGTTTGAAAAAACACTACAAACAAGAAGAATTTCCATTACAATTTGATTTAATAAAAGTATCCCATCATGGTAGTAAAAACAATACAAGTGTCGAGTTGCTAAATTATATTGACTCGGATAAATTTATTTTTTCAACAAACGGATTAACACACAACCATCCTGATAATGAAACAATTGCAAGAATAGTATGTAGAAAAACCAAATTTACCCGAAATCTTTATTTCAATTACAATTTAGATTCCATAGAATGTTTTAAAAATAAAAGCTTTGAAACAAAATTTAATTATAAAATAATAGAAAGTAGTAAC
>NZ_LMKA01000142.1 GCF_001421435.1 Chryseobacterium sp. Leaf201 | reverse complement strand
TTGACAATAATAACTTTGTGATGTGGTCTGATGATGATAAGGCAATTTCTTTAAAGCCTCAAAGTGATCTTGATGTTCTGGAAAGAAACTGGGAAATCAGTTTCATCGGAAACAAAATTCCCAAAACAGATTATCAGGTAAGAATTGTCAAGGAAACTGTTAACCCGCGTTCCCTGCCGCTTTCATACTGGATGCTGCTTAAAAAGGACAATGGTGATATTAAGAAAATTTCGGGGGTTGAAAATGGCAATTTTGTTGTATTTAATAAAGTGGAATTCTTAGATGCCTTTGATACGGTAGACAAAACGTCTTTCACTTTTGCGGTAAGCCCTGTAAAAGACATTAAACCCGGTACGCCAAATCAGGATCCGAGATCAGGAACCTTATATAACGAAAAAGATCTTTCTCTGGATCTTACGAAGATTGCCCTGTATCCAAACCCGGTAAAGAAAGACCAGAATTTCACCGTCGTTTTTCCGCCGATGGAAAACCTGATCATTTCTATTTATGACAGTGGCGGGCGGCTTGTTGCTCTGGATAAAGTAAGCAGTAATGCAAGATCGTATGTCAATCACCTGCCGATCCAGAGTTCATACCTGGTCAATCTCACCCGGGACGGGAAAATCATAAAAACTTTCAAACTAATCGTAGAATAACTTATACCATGAAAATATTCAGAAAACGACTTCCTTTTACCAAGAAGTCAGTCCTGCTGTTGTGCTTTTTTGCCTGCATGTTTGTCTTTGCAGGTTTTACCAAAGAAGACCTGCAGAAAGTCAGGGCTTTCAAACTTCGGATTACGGATAAATATATCTATCATTCCACAACAAAAGATACAGATTCAACAGAAAGTTCAGAAAAAAAGAAGCCTGAACACACGAATCCTGAAATTATTGGAAAAGCAAATAGAGATGATATCCGAACAGGAATTATTTCGAATACTATATGGCCGGAAAGTAAAAATTTAGACAATATTTTTGATTCCGAAGAAAAGCAGGGGACTATTGGCGAATTTTCTGATGATGAATCCGACAATGCATCCGATAACTTCTTTACCATTACTATTCCTGAAATAATAAAGCAGAATATAAAGGCATATTTGGTGTATGATCTTTTCGGATTGGACTCTTATAATTCAGTTTCAAGATCAATTAATAAAAATATTGCTTTCGGAGGAAACATTATTGTTGCAAGCAGTAAATGGAGCACTCAGAAAGAAGAAATTTCTTTAAATTCTTTAGAAAAAGGAAAAAATACAATTCTATTTACCTCTTCTCTGAATGGAGTAAAATATAAGGTACAAAATGTAAAAATTATTTTTGAGAATAATCTTAAACCTTCCGATCATACTTCATCTTTGTTATCAGGCAATAAGCTTTATATTAAAGGTTTTGAAAGCGGATCTGTACTTGTTAAAGATAAACCGGTTTCGTCTGTAAAAGGTGAATATGAAACTTTAATTGAGCTTACAGACACAGATAAAGCAAAAGGTTTTGTGTCTATTACCGATGCAAACGGAGCGAGAGAATATAAAATTCCTGAGAGTAAATCTTCATTCAAAACATTGAGTGAAGAAAAATTTACTCCTCTTGTCATTAATATTTCAAAGGACGCAGAATATACGGAAAGGTACGAAAATTCAACCATTACGATTGAAAAAAATTCCGTAGAAAATAATGCTCAGGTTCAGGTTTTAAAGCTTAGGAAAAAAGATTATCCTGCTGTTTCCAGAGAAATTAAAAGCATGACTGTAAACTCCGGCGCATACCGTTTGGAAAACCGTTCAGGAGAATTTACAAAAAATATGATTTTCTCTTTTCCATACGATGAAAAGAAATTAGGCGCAAGATCTGTAAAAGAACTGAAAGCTTTTTATTTCGATTACACATCAAAAAAATGGAAAGTTGATCCTAGCAGTAAAGTAGATACGGAGAAAAAAGTAATTACAGTAGAGACAAAAGGTGATACCGATTATATTAATGGAGTGATTTCGGTTCCTGAGTCTTCACAGCTTGAGGCATTTACCCCTACAAGCATCAGCGGATTGAAAGCCGCAGATCCTACGGCAGGCTTACAATTGATGGATATTCCTACGGCTACACAGAAAGGAGATGCAAGCGCCAACTATCCGATTCGTGTTCCTGCTGGTTTGGGAGGACTTCAGCCTTCATTATCAATAGGCTACAGCAGTATAGGAGGAAATAGCTGGATGGGAGATGGCTGGAATATCAACGGATTATCTTCTATTACCGTGGATACAAGATGGGGGACGCCGGTTTTTAATGACGGAAAAGAAACAGAGCTTTATTCTTTAGACGGAGAAATGCTTGTGTATCCAAACGAATATCTTCCTCACAGACATAATGATATGAACGAAAGCAATACTGCTATTACTACCGAAAAACAGAACAGATCTGACTATACCAATCCTAATGATGGTACAAAAAAACAGTTCTATTTAAGAAAAAATCATGACTTTACACTTATTGAAAGAATAGGAACAGCTCCAAGTAATTATACCTGGAAAGTAACCTCTACTGATGGTACCAAAAGATACTATGGAGGCTCATCAGATTCAATGCTTTCGGGCTCGGGAGGAGTTGTTCACTGGGGACTCCGTATGGTAGAAGATGCGCATGGCAATAAAATGGAATTTACTTACTATAATGAATTTGCATCAGGAGCCTTTTTCCAGATTAAGAAAATTGAATATGGAAAAAATAAAGATTATAGTGTAAACTTCAATAAAGAAACAAGTATTACCAGACAAGATATCAATATCAATGCAAAACAGGGAGTTCCGAGATCGGATGCTTTTCTGTTAAAGAATATTGAGGTTAAATACAAAACCGAGCTTATCAGAACCTATAAAATGGATTATATAAACGGAGAATTCTATAAAACGCTCTTGAAAAGAATTTATATAGTTCCCAATAATCCGTGCTCTACAACGCTTGCAAAAGCTGCTCAAGAAAATAAAGAACCCGAGGACAGCAAAACATCAACAAGTAAGGCTCCCATTAGAGGTATGGACGACGGAACCGGTGGCAATGGCGGCGGCCCTGGAGGTATAGAGGCTACATGTAACGAGATCTCCGACAGCTATACTTTCGACTATTATAATGATGTAAAAGATGGGTCGGGCAGTGTAAAGATATTTGGACCGGATACTGCTATTAATTTTCAGAATGCGTATAATGATGAACCTTACTCAGATTTTGTAACAAGTTTAATCAAGCCTTCTAAGATCAATGGAAATATAAGTACCGAAACAGGGCTCAATATAAGAATTGCTGCCGGATTAAATTTTTACACTCCCTCAAGTGCAGCCTATGGACATCTGATGTTCGGATTCCCTTTTGGCAACTCCACTGCTAAAGCAAGAAATGCCCAACAGCTGGTAGATTTCAATGGAGATGGGATTCAGGACATGATTTACAGAAATCCGAATAGAGGACTGCTTCTAAGATCCGGAAAACTGGATGATCAGGGAAAATTAAGTTTTTCAGAGTCTAAGCCAATTGAAAACTATACCGGAGGTGATTTTTCCTATACCGAAACGAAGACCAGCAATAGAGGATGGGATATGGGAGCAATAATTTTCAGTAAATCTGAAACAAATTCTACAACCAAAGGTTCTACGAAAACCTATTTGATTGATGCTAATTCAGATGGCCTGATGGATATTGTACATAACGGAGAAGTCTGGTTCAACAGGTTTGATTTTGGTGCCAATACATCTTTCATGACTAGGCATTCAGAATATACGGAGAACATGGTTGTAAAAGCGAAAGCTATACAGGCTCCTATAAAATGGTGTGGGGATATCGGATCTGTACCGGATCCTTGTCCGGGAGAACCTGAACCCGATCCGATGGATGTTGGAGATATTGTAAAAGTATGGGTGGCATCTAAAGACGGATACGTCAAGTTTACAGATAATGTTTCAATTGCACCGACATTTGTTTCAGATCCATCTACTAGTTTATCAGATCAAATGTACTATGGCGTAGAGATCAAAAATCCTACCCCTCAGCAGGGGAGTGTACCTCCTAACTATGTTAATACAAGAATATATTTAAAACAGCTTTTATCCACAGATGCTCCTCAGAATATTGTTATCAACCGATACAATGATTATTATACTCAGATGCAGTCTGTTCCTATGGATCCCAACTATGGTATTCCGAATGGTATTGATAATCCCGACAGGTTATTTGTAAAAAGTGGTGAGAAAATTTATGTGAGACTGCACAAAAACAAAGTAAAAAACGTAGCGGTTACTTCAAACCCTACCATTACTTACGTGGATCAGGCTACAGGAAATGAGATCCCGAACACTTTTGAATTGTCACAGGATCAGTTTCAGTTAAATAATGGTAATTATGAAAGCAATTTCCTTTTAAATAATGCCATTGCACCAATTCTTTTGGATGCTCCGGGGACAGCTACAATTCAAGTATTATCTTTCACGCTGCCCGATTTATCAGATGATATAAAATTTAGAATTGTAACTGAAAATGTAAACACAGGAGCAATTGTAGAACTTATTCAACCGGAAACTTATACCCCATCAAATTTAGTAACTCAGGCACATACACTAAACGTGACTGTTAATAATGGCGAAAAGTTCTATCTGAGATTCATTGTGGAATCTGACTCTTTTACAAATTTTGTTGGGACTAACTGGAGTGATAAACTTTTTGTAAATTACCATGCTAATGTTGCATACAGTGCTACACCTATAGATGTCGGATGGTTAGGAATTCCTGAATATCCGTCTTTTGTAGTTACTAAGTTAAAATCAAAACTGGATATTTATGCTGTTCCACATATTGGTTTCTTTAATGAACCACATGATTTTAGCATCCAGATTAACAAGAATATTACCAATTTTTCTACTCTGTCAACAGGAAGCTTTTATTATATTATAAAGAAAGGAAATCAGGTTCTTGCGAAAAGAAGAATTCTTGTTTCCCCGGGTAACAGCACACTTATAGAACAGAATATGATCGATGGTTTAAATATTTCAGGACTCTCTCCGATTACCTTTTTTACAGGGAATCCTACCTTCGGATCTTTAGGTACGGATCATCTGGTAACAGTTGAGGTGTACTGTAAGACTGGCGGAGATTATGAATTGTTTAATAAATATTCTGATTATTTTGCAGGAAAGCCATTCACTATTTATTATGATGGTGCAACAATGTATGGTACAACAACTGCAACTGCAGTAAATACTGCCATGTATAATACGAAATCGATGTTTTTTAATAACTGGGGGCAATTTTTATATAAACCGGGAGCTTATAATAACTATTTGTATGGATGGCCTATTAGTTTGTCAGAATTTGCAGCACCAACTACTCCTCAGAATACTTATTCTACCTGTTTAAACATTCCGGATTTACAAAATAATTATGACGCTTTAGCCGATTGCATTTTAGCTACGACACCTGATCCTAATGCAGGAAACAATACTGCTTCACAGGTTATATCTCCCCTGAAGCCTCAATTTATAAGATACAGAAGACAGAAAGTAGAACGTTGGGTAGGCTCAGGACCTGAACAATACTCATCATCAGAAACTTTCAAAACAGATGATGAGGTTACCTTTTTTACAGATCCTGTTCCTACGGTTCCTCTTGTAACGCCAACCACTTATACTTCAGGACAGCTTTCAGTGGATACAAGTATGAAGGCAATCAGCAGGGATCAAAGAAGTGGTTCACATAATAAAACGCTGGGAGGAAGTTTAGGACCTGTAAGTGGAGGAAACTCGGAAACGACGCTTAACGGGCCAAGTATCGAAACACAGACTTTCTCGGATATGAATGGAGACGGTTATCCTGATATGGTTTATCCTTCATCAATGCAGCTTTCTAATTCTACGGGAAGTTTAGAAGATATTCAGCTTGTTCCATATGGTGATTATCCTACGAATTCTTTAAGCTATATGAAGAGTAACTCAGCAGGTTTCTCATATAATAGTCCTCCGGTAACAGGTAGAATCGGAGCACACGGACAAAACGGAACATCTACTAAACCGGATACAGGAATGCCATGGTCAGGAAGTGCATCAGTAAGTGCAAGTCTTAATCAGTATTATAATTCGTATGATGCAGGTTCAGGATTTTGGATGGACATCAATGGTGATGGACTTCCTGATAGAGTAAGAGGAGGAAATACTCCTTCTATGACAGTTGCTTTGAATTTAGGTAAAAGTCTAGGAGGAGATGGAACTTACCAAAATATGATTACTTATAAATCTCATCCGAAAGCGAGCTACAGTATTTCATTAGGTGCCGGATTAGGATCTTCGGCTAACTTTGGGGCGCTATCCAGCTTTGGTTTTGGAATCAGTGCAGGAGTAAGTGCGGGAGCTTCAACAGGAACGGCAGATGTAGTATACGAAGATGTAAACAGTGACGGATTAATAGATATTCTTGAGGTTGCTTCCAATGGAGCTGCTACAGTGAGGTATAACCTTGGAAACCGCTTTGCTGCAGGAGTACCCCTGATGAAGAGCGGGGGAGATATTGATTTTGCAGATGAAACAAGATCATTCAACGGATCATTCTCTTTCGGAGGAGACTATATGTTTAGTATGGGACCTATTACACTTATTCCTCCTGTGGTAGTATTAATTCTTTGGATTAAAGCCGGAGCCGGAGCAACTGTTAATCTAGGAATGAACGTTTCTGAAACAAGAAAAGCATTCAAGGATATGAACGGTGACGGATTTACAGATTTAGTTCAGGATACAAATAGTGGATTTATTGTAAATTACTCACAGGTTGGAAGAACAAATAAATTAAAATCAATTACCAATACTTTCTCAAAAGGAACCTATTTATTGGATTATAAATTGGCAAGAGCAAATTATGATAATCCGTATGCTAAATTTGTGGTTAAAAATATAAGTGTCCTCGAGCCGGATGCGTTTTCAGCAAAATATACGACAGATCAGGGAACTAAGATGGAAACCACATATGAGTTCCGTAACAGAAAATATGACAGACGGGAAAGAGAAGATTTTGGTTTTGATACTGTTGTTAAACAGGAAATGAATAATGGTTCAGCAGTAAGAACTACCACGGATAAGTATTTCAATAACTCGTATTTGTTAAACGGGCTACTGAATCAGACGACAGTAGTAGGCGGTAGTGGTATTCTATCCGATGTGAAGTATAATTATAAATTGAGAAAATTCATGAGTAATACAACACTCATCAATCTGAATTCCAATTTAGCGTTCAATTATGACAGTGGTGGTAGAGAAGGTAGAAAAATGGCTGTTGCTTTACTGGATGAAAAAGTAAAAACAGCTTATGAATCTGGGGGAAGCATTGTTACAACTGAGAAATTTACATATACCACAAAAGGTCTTGTTGAAAAATATCAGTATGAAAGCCCTTCTACATCTTATAATACCAATATTACTTATCAGGCACTTAATAATAATATTATTGGAGTTCCTACTCTTATTGAGGTATATGAAGGAACTACCAATTCACAATTATTGAGAAGAAGAAGAGCCCTCAATATCAACCCGAACAACGGAGATGTGGGTACCTATGCCGTATTTGATGGTACTAATAATATTACTACAGATATTCTGTACAATGCTGCAGGAAATGTGACAAAAGTTACCTATCCGCCAAATGAAAGTTTACAGAGATATACAATTAGTTATACTTACGATGATGGACCAAATGAGACCGGAAAATATATCTTGGAAGTAAAAGATGTTTTCAACATTAAATCTTCAGCAACCTACAATCCGCTTTTCGATGTTGTAACAAGAAAAGTAGATACAGGTGGAAATGCTATGGTATTCACATATGACGGTTTCGGAAGAACGAGAACGATCATGGGACCAAACGAAATTGCAAGCGGTTCTACGGTACCGACAGTAAAATACAGATACTGGTTTGATCATGCAGGTATTGCAAACAACGATGCTACCATTAAGCTTTACAGAGCGTCCACCTCAAACTACGATCCTGAATATGCAAGTTCCGGAAATACCATTATGACGGATACGTATTCTGACTTCCTGGGTAGAATTATACAGACAAAAAAAGATTTTGACTGGTATGGATCCGAATCAAGAACAGTATCGGGAAGAATAATATATGATGGACTGGGAAGAGGCATTCGGCAGTATCATCCGGTAATGGAAGGTGTGACGAATCAGGCGCTTAATCCTGCTAACGGTGGACCTTCTGTATCTTCAGTATATGATAGCCGGGATAGAATAACCTTAGCAACAGATGAAGATGGAGTTGTATCAACTACTACCTATAATATTGATGGTGATCTGTTTAAAACGACACAGGAAAAATCTAATGAAAAATCTGAATCCTATGCGAATGCAGAAGGGAAAATAGTACAGAAGGATGATTATTTAGATAATCAGCCATTGAGCACCAACTTTAAATACAATACTCTAGGAGAACTTACTTTAGTACGAGATCCCGAAGGAATAGAAACAATCTATGATTATGACATTGTGGGAAGACGTATTCATCAGCAGCATCCTGATAAAGGGAAAACGGAATACGAATATGATCAGGCCGGACATCTTGTGAGATTGACTACAGATAATCTGGTAAATGATTCAAGCATAAGTACTCACTTCATATTCTATAAATATGATTACAACAGATTATCAGGAATTGTATTACCGGATTTACCTTCCGGAGATCCAAATCCGAATAATGTTTATTATGAATATTATCCTTCTACGGTAGCAAATAATAATGCAGGGAAAATTCGGGTAAAAGACGACGGATCCGGAACTACAAAATATACCTATGGAAGAATGGGCGAGGTTCTTACAGAAGTGCGAGCGGTGCGTGGATACAATATTCCTGAAAAGTATTTTAAAACATACTTCAACTATGACAGCTGGAACCGTATCACAAAGATCAAATATCCGGATGATGAGATTGTTTCTTATCATTATGATAGAGGCGGAAATCTTAAATCCGTAAATAATGATCAGGGGGAAACTTATATTCAGAATATTGACTATGATTATTATGAGCAGCGTCTGATGATTAAATACGGCAATGGAACATCACAACGTTATTTGTATGACGGACAAAACAGAAGATTGAAAAATTATAATCTATACAGCCCTGCAAATAGCCCAATGTTGCAGAACGAATATGGATATGATGATTTTGCAAATATTACAAAGATTAAAAATATAGCCAGTCCTTTGGCGAACGGCATGGGAGGAGCTTATCAGTTTGATTTATATTATGATACGTTAAATAGATTGGTGGGTACAGGCACAAGTGAAACTATTATAGGAGAAGAAGAGCAGCCGGTACAATCTGTTAATTTTGCAAATTCCACGTATAAGCTTAAAATGGAATATAACAAAGTGGGAGGAATTACGAAGAAAGCTCAGCATCATGAAAGAAACCAGATTGTTGTTCCGGAAAATACATATGAAAACAATTATGCTTATATCGATAGTACGCATAAGCTGGATAAAGTTGATGATCATGAAAGAAACCAGATTGTTGTTCCGGAAAATACATATGAAAACAATTATGCTTATATCGATAGTACGCATAAGCTGGATAAAGTTGATGACAGCTCAACCGGTAATACAGAAGCATTTGAATATGATCATAACGGTAATGTTGTAAAGCATGAAGATGTAAACGGAGTAAGAAACATGTACTGGGATGAGCAGGATCGTATGAAAGCATTCTATAATGACAACACGGGTGTTTATCAGTATCATACCTATGATGATAAAGGAGAAAGAGTGATCAGATACGGACTGGAAGCACCAACACAGCTTTACCAGAACGGAGCACCTGTAGTGGTTGATGAATTGACACGAAAATCGGGATTTTTCT
>NZ_LMKA01000141.1 GCF_001421435.1 Chryseobacterium sp. Leaf201 | reverse complement strand
TTTTTACTATTTATTTAATTAATATTCTTTTTTAATCTCCATTTACTGACTTAAAAATGCATTTGAATGACTGCCACAGCCGCAATTATCATCCGTTTTAAGTACATTTGAAATAAAAATATTTTATGCCGACTTCAATTTCTCCACATGTTTTTGATTTTCTTGAAAAAATTACAGTCCATAACAACCGCGAATGGTTTACTGAAAACAAGCATCTTTATACGGAAGCCCGGGAAAACACCATTGCATTCCTGGAAGACCTGATCCTTTCCATGTCTGAATTTGATCCGGAGCTGGCAAAAATCGATGCTAAGAAATCACTGTTCAGGATTTACCGCGATACCCGGTTCTCAAAAGATAAAATCCCGTATAAAACCAATTTCGGGGCTTCTCTTGGAATGGGGAAAGGCAGCCAGAAAGGCGGATATTATCTTCACCTGGAGCCCGGCAAGTCGTTTATTGCCGGAGGAATCTACATGCCTGAAGCTGCTGTCTTAAAAACACTGAGAAAGGAAATTTCCCTGTACGGAAAGGAATTCCTAAAAGTTTTAGACCATAAAGATTTTAAAACATATTTCCCGGAACTGGACCAGGACGACAAGCTTAAAAAAATCCCTCAGGGCTTTGAAAAAGAAGACCCGATGGCAGAATACCTGAAGCTGAAAAGCTTTATTGCCGTGCATTACCTGAAGAACGAAGAACTGAAGGATAAAGACGCTGTGAAAAACCTGACGGAAATTTATAAAGTGATGAAACCGCTGAATGATTTCCTGAATGCCCCGCTCATGCTGTAACCGCTTCATATCGGTTATATTTTGTAACCATCTAAATAAAACATAAAATACTGATAATCAAAATTTTAAATCATCAATATTTTAACAGTAATTTAACATTTTTACGTATATTTGCCACCTGTCAAAAGTGTAACAATGTCCCTGTATCAAAGAATTGCCGAAAAACTGCAGTATATCAGTCCGAGTTTTTATAAAAAGAGATTTTTTAAAAGCCTGAATCATCTTAACAAAGAAAATTTTTCTGCAAGAAACGTAGAGCCGGAGCTGGTATGGATCAGGGAATTCCTCCCTAAAAATGCCGTAATCCTTGACATTGGTGCCAACGTGGGAACTTTTCTCTACCAGCTGGAAAACAGGCTGGACCATGAGCACATTTATGCTTTTGAGCCGAATAAAAAGCTGTACAGACGCCTGAAAAGGCTGTTTCCGACCATGAGGATCCTCCCTCTTGCTCTGTCTGATGAAAATACAACTGCCGAATTTAAAGTGCCTGTGATCAACGGGAAAACAGTTGCTTCCCGAGGAACCCTGAATGTTGACTACCGGGAAAAAGGCGAAGAGAAAAGCTATACTGAAAAAGTAAAAGTGATCAAGCTGGACGACTGGGCTGCCATTGAGCATTTCCACCGCCTGGATTTCATCAAAATAGATGTAGAGGGCAATGAAATGAAAACGCTTCTGGGTGCCAAGGAAATCATCCGGCAGTTCTCCCCTACTTTAATGGTGGAAATGGAACAGAGGCATCATGATACACCGATCTGGAAAGACATTGCTGAAGTTGAATCCTGGGATTACGATGCCCATTACCTGAACCGGCATACTTTTGAACTTGAAAAATTAACAGAAGACGTGCTGCTGAAAAATACCGGCGACGAAAAAAACAAGACAGAATACATCAATAACATCATTTTCATTCCTAAAAGTCAGTAAAAGCATGAGTGTAGTAGCAAGGCAAGGATTCAAATATTCCATCATCGGCTATGTAGGGTTCTTATTGGGTACCGTCTCTGCGATTTTTATCTTCCCCAATGATTTTGAGTTTTACGGAAAACTGCGGTACAGCATGCAGACAGCAGAAATGCTTGTTCCCTTTGTGGTCTTCGGGATCTCTTACGCAAACGTAAAGTTTTTCCACAGCGTACAGAAGGACGGTAAAAACCAGAATATGCTCTCGCTGTCACTGCTTGCCGTTTTCATCAATTTCCTGATTTTCTGCGGTGCTTTTTTTATACTCCCTCATTTTTATCCGAAGTTCCTGCAAACCCAGGCCTGGACGATTAAAGGGATTATCCTGCCCCTGATTCTTGTTTTGTCTTTGTGCGCAGTATTCAACAAATACATTTCCAACTACAAACGCATTGTGGTCTCTAATATCTTTGACAATCTTTTTCCTAAAATTGCCAACCTCGGGGCTTTTTGCCTCTTCTTTTATTTTGCTCTTTCGCAAAACATTGCGCTGGCTTTTTTCTTCGGGATTTTTGCACTGATGCTGGCCGGATACATTTACTATATCAATAAATTAGATAAAGTCAGCCTGGATTTCAGTACGAGCTACTTTAAACAGGATCATTTCTGGAAAGAGTTTCTGAACTACAGTTTCTTCGGGTTCCTGGGAACATTCGGGAATTATTTAGCCATCAACAGCTTTATGATCGGCGAGTTTATGGGAATGGAAGAAAACGGAATCTATTCTGTCCTGTACGCCTTGATTTCCCTGATTTCCATTCCGCAGCTGGGACTTTTTAACATTTCAGCTCCGATCATCAGTAAAAACCTGGCCGACGGAGATATGGAAGGCCTGGACCGGTTCCACAAAAAAACGTCTTTAACCCTGTATTTTTTAGGTGCGGTTTTATTTTCGTGTATCATGGTCGGATTTCCTTTTCTGACCCAGTTTATGCCCAAGAACGGCGTCTTATTGAGGGAATATGAGCCGGTGATCTGGATCTGGGGTTCAGCAGTGCTTGTAGACCTGGCAACCGGGTTCAACGGCAATATCATTTCACTTTCAAAACACTACCGTTTCAATATCCTGGTGATGCTTTTACTGGCCGGATTAACCGTGGGACTGAACCTTTATTTCATTAAAAACACCGATCTGCAGCTTATCGGGATTGCTTTATCCACGGCGATTTCACTAACCACTTATAACGTGGTAAAAGTAGTGTTCAATTATTTCGTATTTAAAGTGTCTCCGTTGACGATTGAAATGATTTTCGTTTCCATCATCTGCACACTGGCAATTACGGTAGCCATTGTTTTGCCGAACTTCAGTAATAATTTCATCAACCTGCTTTATAAACCGGCTGTTGTATTACTGTTGATTTTTATCGGAAATTATTTCACCAGGATTTTTCCGCTTGAGGAATATTTAAACAAAAACTTTATTAAAAGTATTTTCAAGTTCAAATAGCGGTCAGGTTCTGCAGGACTTTCTCCATCTGTTCCTGAACGGCTGCTTTAGTATATTTTTCCTGAAAAGGAAACGGCGTATTTCTCAGCGTTTTAAACTGTTTCGGAATATTTTTATCTTCAGGAATAATGAAATCTGATGCAGACGGATAATTCACAGGAAAAATAGCGGGTTTACCGTATTTTATGGCATCTCCGGAGTTTCCGGTCATTTTCGTTTTTCCGTAGATTTCTTTCCCGCTGAAGAACTCTGTCTCCTGCTGAATCGGGCACCACAATACGTCTGCCTGCTGCATCCACTGTTCAAAATCATCCTGCGATACTCTTTCTGAAAACCAGGTAATGCTGATATTCTGAGGCAGATCTGATGATAATTTTTTCAGCTGCTCCAGTTCTGTACCTTTTGCCTTTCCGAGGAATACAAAGTTGAAAGGCTCATCCGTTTTTAAATTTTTGATGGTGTTAAAAACATGGCTGTAATCCCTCCTTTTCTGTGAGACCCCGCCCGGAATGACAATAACAGACTCCTGCTTTGACTGGTTTTCAAATTTCCCGGTATAAAATACAGGCAGGAATGTCAAACGATCGGAAGACAGGCTTTCATCAAGCACCAACAGGTGTTTTGCGTGTTTATAGACTTCCGGAGCAACGGATAGTCCTTCTTTCCAGAAAAGCTTGATCCTGTACAGAATATCCTCCTTCAATATGCTTTTGAGTAAATCCAGTGGCAAGCTGTTCATAAAATTAATGTTATGGACAATCACTGCCGAATTGTACTTCTTTACAATTTCCTGAAATGTACTGAAATAGCGGTGAACCGTTCCGATGATGATAAGGTCGTATTTCTTTTGCTTCAACTGATCCAGAATCATTGAACTGTCAGACAAAAAGATTTCCTGCCCATCATCTCTAAGCTGGCCTTTGATCTTCTCCGAAAGATAATAATCTACATGAAATTTATAGGAATCCTTCATGACGGCCATGAAGTCCTGAGCCACTTCGGCGTGGTTATCTAATTCTATGTAGGCTATTTTTTTCAAATTTTACTGATTTTTAATGTGGTAAGTCAAAGATCTGCGGAGCAATTTTTCCGTTATCAATTACGTGTATACGTTACATTTTCAGCCACTTTTTCTTCAGCGTATTCCAGCGCTGTCGGTTGATTATTTTTTGCTCGTCCTTTGAAATTTTCAATTCCAGCCGCTGAGAACGGCAGTGCTCATACGCTTTGGTTATCGAAAAAAAGAATGAAACAGACCTGCTTTTTGTAGCTTCTTTGAAAGATGCGATGTAGGCTAAAAACCTGTTCAGCCCGAGAAAATAAAAATACTTTCCGTAATATTCCGCCGGTCTGATGGTGTAGTCCGCTCCTTTAACTTTAATCAGTTTTACATGAAGCTCAGGAAGGACCACTTCTTTCCAGCCCAGGTTCTGCAGTAAAATGGAATCGATATTATCCCAGCCCAGGGTTTCACGGAGCCCGCCCATCTGGATATAACTTTCTTTCCGGTATGCTTTTAACGGTCCGCGGACGTGATGTCTGTTAGAATTCCCTTCATACACCCAGGTTCCGTTTTTCTCAACATACAAAAGCCCGCCAATCAATCCGTATTCAGGATTGTTTTTAAAAGCTTCCGCTATGGTGGCGAGGTAATTTTCGGGGAGAATGATATCCGCATCAAATTTACAGATGATATCAAACTGATTGATCTCCCGGGTATTCAGTCCGCTTTTGAAAGCACTGACCACTTTTGATCCTGGCTCATGTCCTGATTTCTGAAGATTAACGGTTTCAAAACGGGAATCCCGGTCTGTGTATTTTTTAATTACATCAGCTGTTTTATCCGTAGATCCGTCATTAACGGCCACTACTGTAAAATCCCCATGCGTCTGCCGCTGTAAAGAATCCAGTGTCAGTGAGAGGTGCGCTTCTTCATTATGCGCAGGAATGATGATCAGAAATGTCAAAGCAGGTAAATAATTGATGGTTTATAAATATGGATAAGAAGTGATGAATGATATGCTGATCACGCATCACTTCTTATTTGGTTTATTTGTCATGCGGTTTCAGCATATTCCGGGGATCAAGGATTTCATCCAGCTTTTCCTGAGAAAGAATCCCTTTTTCCAATACCAGATTGTAAACACTTTTCCCGGTTTCCAAAGATTCTTTGGCAATTTCCGTGGAATATTTGTAACCGATATACGGGTTGAGCGCCGTCACAATACCGATGCTGTGCTTTACCATATTCAGGCAGACTTCACGGTTTGCGGTAATTCCGGTAATGCATTTTTCCCGCAGCGTATCCAGAGCATTGCAGAGGAAATGAATATTCTCCATGATGGCGTGGGAAAGTACAGGCTCCATCACATTGAGCTGCAGCTGCCCTGCCTCCGCAGCAAAAGTCACGGTAAGATCATTCCCGAATACTTTAAAACACACCTGGTTGACCACTTCCGGGATAACCGGATTCACTTTTCCCGGCATGATGGATGATCCCGGCTGCATCGGCGGCAGATTGATTTCAAAAAGCCCGGCTCTCGGCCCTGATGAAAGCAGCCTTAAGTCATTACAGATTTTTGATAATTTCACCGCAAGACGCTTCATGGCTGAAGAGTAAATTACGTAAGAACCCGTGTCGGGCGTTGCTTCTACCAAATTCGGTGCAGAAACCACCGGAAAACCGGTAATCTGGGCTAAATTCTTAGCACAAAGAACGGCATAGCCTACCGGAGCATTGATTCCGGTCCCGATTGCAGTGGCTCCCATATTCACTTCCACAAAAAGATCAGCATTGCTGTTAAGCTTAGAAATGTCTTCTTCCAAAGTAGCGGCAAATGCTTCAAATTCCTGCCCTAACGTCATGGGAACGGCATCCTGAAGCTGCGTCCTGCCCATTTTAATAATATCCTGGAACTCCTTCCCTTTTGCCCTGAATGCCTCAACAATTTTTTCCAGTTTTTCAACCAGCGTTGCATTCATCTGAAGCAGTCCCATTTTTATAGCTGTAGGATACGCATCATTGGTAGACTGCGAAAGGTTGACATGGTCATTGGGTGAACAGAATTCATACTGCCCTTTATTCTTCCCTAATTTTTCCAGCACCCTGTTGGCAATTACTTCATTGGCGTTCATGTTGATCGAAGTTCCGGCACCGCCCTGGATCATATCTACCGGGAACTGCTCGTGAAGCTCGCCGTTGATCAATTCATCGCAAGTTTCTGCAATGCTGTAGTACAGTTTCTCATCAAGAAGGCCCAGCTCATAGTTGGTTTTCGCAGCTGCTTTTTTCACATAGGCCAATCCCCTGATAAACTGGGGATAAGATGATAAAAGCTGTCCTGATATTTTGAAATTATTGATTGCTCTCTGCGTCTGTACTCCATAGTAAGCATTTACAGGAACCTCCAGCACGCCCAACAGATCACTTTCTTTTCTGAAATTTTCCATAATTTAATATAAATTCATGTATCCATTAACAGTCCTGTAATTTAACAATAAACATAAATTAGGCTGATTGTTACGGCTGTCGGATAATTACATTTTATTTTACCGGGTATTTCTGTATTAACGCCTGCAGTATGGCAAATGTTTCGGCATCCATTATCCCGTCATAATTCTGCGGACGGAAATGGTACTGGAACGCTTCAATGGTTTTCTTAGTAGCATCATCCCATTTCCCGCTCAGGTCCAGGGCATACCCGAATTTCTGCAGCTGCGTCTGAACATTGAAGATAAATGCAGGGTCAATATACTGGGTCTGGAAATCTGTAGAAGTGGCCAGATCATAATAGCCCTGTTTAATCGGCTCATCATACCACATCCCGATCTGGTATTGATCATACAGCATTTTCCATGGGAACAATGGGCCCGGGTCCTGTTTCCTGGTCGGTGCAATATCTGAATGGGCCAGGATATTGGTGGCCGGAATCTGATACCTTGAGGCAATATCCTTCACCAATGCAGCTACTTTCTTTACCTGGGCTTCATCAAAAGGCACAAAAACCCTTTTTCCCGAAGCATCAGCCGTGTAACCTGTATTTACAATTTCGATCCCAATGGAGGTATCGTTAAGGTTTTTATCATTCCTCCAGGCACTTACTCCGGCGTGATAGGCACGTTTGTTTTCATCCACCAGCTGATAAATCTCGTTATCACCGGTATTGTTCACCAGATAATGCGCACTTACGGCCTGCTGTGAAAGAACAGTGATTGATTTATCATCCGGCAATGCCGTGTAATGCAGAATAAGATACCGCTGCCTGAAATTCTGTGCAATGGCAGGGAAATAGGTTTTTACCACTTTATAACCGGCAGGCTTTGCAGAAACAATGGATCCGTAACTGGCGGTATTGTCATTCTTTGTAACATCTGCGATATTGGTGGTGAAAAATTCAACTCCGTGTTCAGTTGTAACCTTTGGTTTCGGTTTTTCGACAGGGGTCTTTACTGCTGTTTTCGGCTGTACGGAAGGGGTTCTTGGAATGTACTGTCTGTTCCGGGCACTCTGCCTGGAAGTACACGAAAAAACCACGGTAGTTAATCCGATGATATATAATGTTTTACGCATTTGTTTACTTTTTTAGTCGTTTATCAGCTCAAAAATACGCAAATTTTTCTTGTAAATTATTTGGTAAATAAAGAAATCTATTCTATATTTGCACTCGCAATAACGGAACAACGATCATTAAAATTAAAGATAAAAGGAGGGTTGCCAGAGTGGTTAATGGAGCAGTTTGCTAAACTGTCGACGCGAAAGTGTCGCAAGGGTTCGAATCCCTTACCCTCCGCATTCTTTTTCTTACTCTATATTCGGGGCGTAGCGTAGTCCGGTCATCGCGCCTGGTTTGGGACCAGGAGGTCGCAGGTTCGAATCCTGCCGCCCCGACTTTTTTTAACGCGCTTATAGATTACTAAGCGAGAATCACTTTTAAGGGTGCGTAGCTCAGCTGGATAGAGCATCTGCCTTCTAAGCAGACGGTCAAAGGTTCGAATCCTTTCGCGCTCACAGAAACCTCATGACTTTTGTCGTGAGGTTTTTTGTTTTTATTAAACCAACTACTAAATTGTAAATCCAATCAATAAATCTCCAATTAGCTATTTAATTTTTTCAACTAATATAGAAAGTAATGGCTCAATTTGATGTTATAGTAACTATATCTGCAAAACATTAATTGTAACCATTTACCATAATCAAACTGCTCAACTATGAAAATTTATTCTTTATTATTTCTTTTACTGCTTTTCATGATAAGCTGCGATTTCAACACTTTTAGGGAGAACAAGCCAGAAGACAGGCAAGAAGCGGAAAAGGTAACCGAAAAGTTTTACACACTATTAAAAGAGGGTAAAAAAGAAGAAGCCGCAAAACTATTCAGTAATGATTTTTTTAAATTCAGTAAAAAAAGCGAGCTCGACCAGATTCTGGAATGGGAAATATCAGAAAGCAAGAATGCAATGGAATATAAGCTTGCAGACTGGACAACACTTGTAGTAGGAGGCAGCAGCGCCAGATCCGAATATACGCTGGTTTATAATGTACAGAGAGGAAAGCTGAAGACAAGGGAAGAGTTTAGCCTACAAAAAGAAAAAGATAAAGCTATCCGAATTCTTAAATATAAAATGACAGCCCAACAATAATAAAAAGAGTCCGTCTTACAACTTAATGATGTGGGTTGATAATCCATTGTACGAAAACTATTCTCTGACAAGAGGTCGAGAAAAATCATAAAAAAAGTCCGTTTTCACTAGTTGTGAGATGGACTCTTATTTTAAAAGTTTCTAAGAGCCTGTTTATATTTTATTCACTAATATATTATGGCATTGTTAAATTTAAATATATTTCATAAATTATTTTTATGAAATGTTATAAATGTCAATCAGAAAATAAAGTTAAAGCAGGATTTACAAGAGGCCTGCAAAGATATAAATGTAAAGATTGTAGTTGCTATTTTAGTGTTGAAAGTAAATCTGATGTAAAAAGTTTAGAACAAAGGAGGTTAGCTCTGGAAATGTATCTTGAGGGAACGGGGTTCAGAGCGATTGGAAGAGTGTTGAATATTAGCTAGGGAACGGTTTATCAGTGGGTAAAAAAGTGGGGAGAATCTGTATACTTACCCAATCTAAAGAACCTGTAGAAATCGTTGAGCTGGATGAGATACACAGTTATATACAAAGTAAAAAAATACTGCTGGACGTGGATTGCTGTTGATAGATTTGGAAAAAGCTTCGTCGATTTTGTTTGTGTAAAAAGAAGCACAGCAACCTTCAGCAAGCTCTGGAATCGTCTGAAAGACGAGAATATCAATAGCTTTTGCAGTGATTGCCGGAAAAGCTACTCTGAATTAATTCCGCAAGAAAAGCATTGTGAGTCAAAGACAGAAACCTTTATCGTTGAGGGCTATAATTCCAGAATCAGACATTATTTGGCTAGATTCAAAAGAAAAACAAAATGCTATTCTAAAAAACAATCTATGTTAACCTGAGTTCGGTTTAAGCACTATTCAAAAATAGTTGGCCGTCATTTACTTTTTTCAAGTCATTAATGGTTTCAATGATGGCTCTTTTTCTAAGCAGAATCTTGTCTTCCATTGTCATTATATGGTTTTTCATATTCTTCCTAAGTTTGGTAAAGAGTTGGACTCTATCTCTAAAAAGCATTTCCCACAAGGCTTTTGAAAGATATCCTTTATCGGCAAATAATTTCCCAAACAGTTGCCGGGTCATTTTCTTAATATGCTTCGGATTTCGTTCATCCACATTTGCTTTTGGCATATGAGATACTATTTCTGATTCTATTATATCTTTGCTAAGTACTTTATATAAGGGATCTGATTTTTTTGTTTCGCAAAACAAAAAAATCAGATCCCTTTTTAATTGCAAAAAGTCAAGACAACTTTATTATTATTATTAT
>NZ_LMKA01000140.1 GCF_001421435.1 Chryseobacterium sp. Leaf201 | reverse complement strand
TAAAGCAGTGCAAAGATAATGATTTTAATGATAAACTAAAAAATGACTTTTTGCGTTATTTATATATTTAATAAAATTTTAAACGTCCAGTTAATGAAAAAAATATTTCTTCTCCTGTTTTTATGCATATTTGCCTTGGGCTTTTCACAGAAAAAGAAAAAAGTGAAATCCAAAGCAATCGTAGAAAAGGAAACCGTGATTATCTATACGGAAAATGATGCGGAAGCTACTGCCGAAGCCAGGATTGTTGCCGGGTTCCTGAAGCAGAATCCGGGGCACGCCAAAACAGACTATTTCAAAAGGAAACTAATGAAGATTGTGATGGCCAGCAACTCTCCTGAAGCCAAACCTACGATAAAGCCTCTGAGCGAAGATAAAGTAAAGCAGATGATCCTGGAAAACAACAGCCTGAACAGTTCAAAAACACTGGCTTCCAATACAGCATCTGCAGCAGCTCCCGAAAGAACGGTGAATTATGCAAGCGTAGCACCGACGTCAAGCAAAAAAGTGGCGGGCCCGAGCGAACAGAATAAAAGAACAGCCGCAATGCTGACCCATCTTTTCAATAATGACCCGATGGATAAGGAGGCTTATATCAATATTAAAAACAGATCCAAATGCAACCTGATTGTAAAGATCAACGGAAAAAAATACTATAACCTCGATGTTCCTGCCAACGGCCAGAACTTCCTGCTGGTAGAAAAAGGGGAGTATATCCTGACTACTATGGTGTGTGATGCCAAATATTCTTCTTTAAAGAAAATCAATAAGGATATTGAAATTGAACTGAACCTGAGGGATGAGTAGTAGCAAGTAATTGTAAAGAACTGAGTATAAAAACGGCTGAGAAATTTTCTCAGCCGTTTTGTTTTATCCTTTATATTGCCCCATCGCAATGAACTTGTCCTGTCTCTGGGTTTCCAGTTCTTTTCCTGTGAATTTTGAGAATGCCTTGATATTCTGCAAAATTGAACTTTTCAAATGCAGAAAAGTAGCCTGCGGATCATAGTGTGCACCTCCTAGAGGTTCTTCCACAATTCCGTCAATAAATTTCTCTCTTAACGCATCCTGCGGGGTAAGGTTCAGTGCATTGGCCGCATCTTCCTTATGGTCCCAGTTTCTCCACAGAATGGAGGAGCAGCTTTCCGGTGCAATTACCGTATACCAGGTGTTTTCCAGCATGTACACCTTATTTCCGACTCCGATGCCCAAAGCTCCGCCGCTGGCTCCTTCACCGATAATGTAGGTGAAAATAGGCGTTTTCAGCATGGTCATTTCGAAAATATTCCTGGCAATGGCTTCACCCTGTCCTCTTTCTTCAGCTTCCAGTCCCGGATAAGCTCCCGGTGTGTCTACCAAAGTAACAACAGGAATCCTGAACTTTTCAGCAAGCTTCATCAGCCTCAAGGCTTTCCGGTATCCTTCAGGATTGGGCATCCCGAATCTTCTGTGCTGCCTTTCTTTGGTGGTTCTGCCTTTCTGGGTCCCGATAATCATGATTTTCTGCCCGTCCAGCGTAGCCAGGCCTCCGATCATGGCAGGATCATCTGCGAAATTCCGGTCCCCGTGCAGCTCCAGGAAGCTCCCTTTGTCCACCATTCCGTTGATATAGTCTAATGTATAGGGACGGTCCGGATGACGGGACAGTTGTACTCTCTGCCAAGGCGTAAGATTAGAATAGATTTCTTTTTTCTTTTCTATGATCTTGTCCTCAATCTGGCTGCATGCTAATTTTACATCAACACCACTTTCTTCCCCTACTAAAGAACAGGTCTGAAGTTGATCTACCAGTTCTTTGATAGGAAGCTCGAAACTTAAATATTCCATTTCTTGAAGTAAATTAAATCTTTCAAATGTATGAAAAATTATGAAATTCTATTTAAAATTATTGATCGCATTGTGTATTCTGGAGATACTTTCCTCTTTACCAAGGATTTCCAGGATATCCGGAACATCCGGCCCTTTCAGTTCTCCTACCAGCGCCAAACGTAGTGGCATCATGACTTTACCCATGCCTAAACCTTTATTTTCTGCGAAATCATGTACTGCTTTCTTTAGACTTTCAGCATTGAATTCAGCTGTTTCAAGGGTAGAGGCGAATTCATCTAAAACGGCAGAAGTTTCATCATTCCACGCTTTTTTTGAAGCTTTTTCGTCATAAGATGTCGGTGCTTCGAAGAAAAATTTTCCGTTTTCATAAATATCTTTAGGAAATGTAGCCCGTTCTTTCATCAGATGAATGATTCTCAACAGTTTTTCATCTTCGACATTTAAATTTAAATCAGATTTTTTTAAGATCTCCAGCAGTTCTTCGTCAGATTTTAGCTGGATATACTGGTGGTTGAACCATTCCGCTTTTTCTTTACTGAATCTGGCTCCGGCTTTGTGGACTTTATTTAAATCAAATTCTTTTGCCATTTCGTCCAGGGACAGAATTTCTTTATCATCTGCAGGCGACCAGCCTAAAAGGGCCACCATATTGATAAATGCTTCCGGAAGATAGCCGCTTTCCCGGTATCCTTTTGAAATATTTTCTGTTGCAGGATCTTTAAAATCCAGTGGGAATACCGGGAACCCGAATTTATCACCGTCCCTTTTGCTTAATTTTCCTTTACCTTCAGGTTTCAGGATTAAAGAAAGGTGGGCAAACTGAGGGGCTTCCCAGCCCATTGCCTCATATAATAAAGTATGTAACCCTAAAGACGGCAGCCATTCTTCACCACGGATAACGTGGGAAATTTCCATTTCATGGTCATCGATGATATTGGCAAAATGATAAGTCGGCATCCCGTCGTTTTTTACCAGGACCTTATCGTCTAACGTATTGGTATTTACAGAAGAATTCCCGCGGATAATATCCACAAGGTTCAAAGTTCTGTCAACGGGCATCTTAAACCTTACCACATAAGGCGTATTTTCATCCAGTAATTTCTGAACCTCCTCTTCAGAAAGGGTTATGCTGTTTTTAAGACGGTTTCTGGTTTTGTTGTCGTAAGAGAATACATCGCCTCTGGCTTCATATTCAGCACGGATGGCATCCAGTTCTTCAGCAGTATCAAAAGCAATATAAGCGTACTCTGTTTTCAGGATCTGTGCGGTATACCGGTCATAAATATCTCTTCTTTCGGACTGTCTGTACGGAGCAAATTTCCCTCCTTTTTTAGGGCTTTCATCTGCAATGATCCCGCACCATTCAAGGGCTTCTTCAATATACTCTTCTGCGCCTTCCACGTATCTCGCAGTATCTGTATCTTCTATCCTCAATACAAACTCACCACCCTGGTTTTTGGCAAAAAGATAATCATATAATGCCGTTCTTACGCCTCCCAAATGCAATGGTCCGGTAGGACTTGGAGCAAAACGTACTCTTACTTTCCCCATATCAATTTAAATTTCTGCAAATTTAGTTAAAGGAAATGAATTGTTGTATAATAAAAAAGGCTATTCTACTTGTAGAACAGCCATAATATTTATAAATATTTATATCTGGATTTCCTTAATAAATATTAGTTATTTCACTTACCGTAATTTCATGTCTCTCGGAATTGTTTCCTTCAAGGATAAAAGTTGCATAATATTTAGGTGATGATGAATTCAGTGAATTTGTTTTTTTAATGACCTGGATTTTGAATTTAGGGTCTGAGACACTGCCTGCTGCTGTATTGGTTGCCCATACTGAGTTGGCTGCAATGTAAGGACCATTTTTATACAGGACCAGGTTCCCATCCGTTTGAGCAACTAGGAAAGGTTGCACAGAATTATTTGTTGATGTGTTTGATGCCCACTTTACAGGATTTGGAGAAGGGCCGAACCATTGTATAGGACTTGCATACAATACAAGATTCCCATCATACTGAACATCAAGATGTACATGAGCATTACCGGCATTCAGAACTAAGGATTGGCCGGCGCTTAAATTGGAAGCCCTTCCGCTTTCGGCTATAACTTCTGTCTTAATAAAAGAAATCCTCTCCTCAGCGCCTGTATTTTTAGCGGATAAAGGATTGGACTGTGGGTTTAATAAATCATCCTCTTGTGAACATGATGTTAATGCTAACCCTATTACAGCAAGCGCAGAGATTTTTAAAAGTTTTTTCATAGAAATTTTTTTATCCGGCAAAAGTATAAATTATTTAATTAATCACTTTTTGGTGATTTTAGATTCATAATACTTTATTTTTAAAATAAATATTTAATATTATTCATTATGCTCATAGATCATCTGCTTAAAATTCAATATCTGGTTTTTCATGTAAAAATTGGTACTTATATTAAACTTATTTAAACTTTAATTTTCTGAGGAACAAAATAGAAAAGCGAGATAATGCAGATTTATTCATGTGATGTACAGTGTTTCATTTCTTCTTGATAAAACTTCGAAACTATACAGTCATGGATTAAACTTTTTTTAATGTTGCCAATAATTTCTTTTTGTTCCGGCATATCTCTGAAATTTACTGTCAAATTCTGAATCTGGCATTGAGAATATTAGTGAAATATATTTTCGTTGATGTTATGCTAAGAAAATTCCTATTTATAATTGATTCACATGTACGTGATTTTTATCATCCTTGTTAATTTTTTTCACACAATGAGGAGTATTAAATTTGCTGGAAATAAAAATTAATACGATGCAAAAACAAATTTCATTTTTCTTAGGTGCTTTGCTAATGCTTTTTATGGCGTCCTGCTCCACAGAAGAACTCGGTAGTGAGTCAACTCCTGAAGACTTAGTAAAATCAGGAAACCGTTCATCAACAGGCAAATCTGCCGGAGACGGAATCTATGATGTTTTAGGACATGGGTATAACGCCACAGGTGAATATGCTAATTCCAATGCTGCAGGATTTCAGGTAATAGATATCAACAGGTTTAAATTAGAACAACCGGGCAGATTGATTACTGAAAACACTTTTTCTCAGGAATATATAGAGGAATATGGAGAAAATGCAGAGGCTTATTCTAAAATGGTTTCTACAAAAGTAGATGTCACGGCAGGATTTAAATTATTTGGTCAGTCGATAAAAGTAGGGTTTAATTCTGCAGTGACCAATACCAATAAATTTGATGCTAAATATATCTATGGAAGTTATAATCTGTTGATTAAACAGCGAAGACTTAGATTTAATGCTACAACTGATATGCTGGGTGATTATCTTACGCCTGAGTTTATTCAGGATTTACAAACGAAAACGCCGCAACAGATTGTTCAGGATTATGGAACTCACGTAACCCTGGATATTTACACAGGAGCGAAAATGGACTTAATGTTCCAGTCTGAAACCACGAATCAGGATCGTGAGCGAGCTGCCAGGATAGGAGTAAAAGTAGGAGTCGGGAGTATTTTTGATATTAATGTCAATAATGATGTAAACACCACAGAATCTAATAAAAACTATTCAAGAAAGTTGTCTTACAGAACAAGAGGTGGAGATCCGTCCAAAGGACTCGTAGGTGAGGTCAATTTAGAACAGACTAATCCTAAAATTAATATTTCAAACTGGCAAAATAGTTCTACTCCGAGTAATTCTGTATTGGTTGATTTTGGAAGTAAGGGTTTAATTCTTATTTATGATCTGGTAAAAGATCCAGTTAAAAAAGCTCAGTTAAAAGTATATGTAGATCAATATTTGATTGATAATAAGGTTAATCTGGATTATATAACTAATATTTATTCATATTGGAATGGTATATCTTTAGATCATTATTATACTCCTAAATATGCTAACAATATTGGAGATTGGAATTATGAGTTTGTTGCTTTTAAAGCTCCTTCAAAGCAAATTGAAGATGCAGTGGCTATTTATTCATATTGGAATAATATAGATAATGATCATTACTATTCAACCGTTAATGCTGCTACAGTAGGAGGTGGAAAATGGAAAAGTGACGGAATTTTATTCTACGCTTATTCCTATCAGAAAGGAGGTACTGTCCCAATTTACCAGTATTGGAACGGAACTGATAAAGATCATTATTACAGTGTCGATAATTTACCAACTGCCGGAGGAGGTAAATGGATAAATGAGGGGATTGCTTTTTATGCTTATCCTGCCAATTAATTTTGCAAAATATATTTAATTTAAAATGAAGTTTTCTCAGAAAACTTCATTTTTGTATATAAATTTCTTATTTTAATTTTCAATATCTAAAATAGTTATTGTTACCTGTTATTTTGGAAATTAATTTACTTTTGTAATCTTAAACCTTAAAGTATGTTAGAAATAGGAGAGAGACCCTGGGGAAAATATTTTGTACTGACAGATGAGCCTAATTATAAATTAAAGAGGATTGAAGTAAATCCCGGACAGAAATTGTCTTATCAGTACCATCATAAAAGACAGGAGCAATGGACGATTATCGAAGGAGATGCCACGGTAGTTCTGGATGATCAGGAAATCAACCTGAAATATGGGGAAAGTATTTTTATCCCGCTCGGAGCTAAACACAGGATGATGAATCTTTCAGACAAGCCTGTGGTTTTCATTGAAGTGCAGACGGGAACTTATTTTGGAGAAGATGATATCGTGAGGATTGAGGACGAGTATGAACGGCAATAAAAGCTGCATACGAAGTATGTCAATTTATTTAAGTAAGCGAAATATATTATTTTTGCTTTTGTTGTGTATGATTTCTTGTTCAAGACAAGAGGATAATTTATTTGCTGAAAATGTAGAACTGTTATCCAATAATAAAAATTATGACGGGGCAAGCGACTATTTTACCGATATAGGTACAATTAATATAAATGTACTTGCAAACGGGAATTATCCAGGTAGAAATGATCCTAAATATATAAAAGATATTAATGCACCTAATGTCGGGTACTGCCATCCTGATGTCCAATATTTTCCGAAAGGATTTAACGGCTATAAATATTGGATGGTCTTTACTCCATATTTTGGTTCTATCGGTACTGAAGAGGATTCTAAAAGATATGAAAATCCTACTATTGTAGTATCTAATGACGGATTGAATTGGAATCCGCCAAACGGGGTTTCAGCTCTTCAAATGACCCCCTCGGTAAATGAAAGCTTTTCTGAAAAGAATGGACAGCCAAAGCAGGGCTTCTGGTCTGATGTAGACTGGACCTTTGAAAATGGCAAATTTTCTTTATATTACAGAGGTAGTTTTATAAAAGCAGTGGCTCTTAAGGCAAGAGGCGCTAAAAATAATAACAATACTAATAAACTTATAAAAAGTTCACAGAGAACTATTGTAAGACAGACATCAACAGATGGTATTCATTGGAATCCGCTTGAAGTAGTTTATAAAAGTAATCCTCCTTATTCTCCTAAAAACAATCATGTGATTTCGCCTAGTTTTGTTTATAATGGCAAAGGTTATGTAAGTTTTGAAGTAGAAAATAATATTAGTCCTAATTTTCCGGGTAATGATGCTTCTTATGTTATAAGGAGAACATCTGCTAACGGATTGGACTTTTCAAACTTTAAACAAAGTCAGGTAGTCAATTTTGTTAATAAACCGTGGGAAAAAGTTAATTCTGAATTTGCACCGTGGCATATTCAGGCAACATATGTAGATGGATATTATTTTCTGTGTATTGCTGCAGGTGATGTAAGGAAATATACAGCAGATGGACTTTATTTGGCATTTTCTAAAGATGGGCTTAATTTTAAAGTACTCCCTAAACCTCTTGTTGAACATAATACATATAGGTCATGTGTCTTTCCTATGGCGAGTACTGATGATGAAATTAATTTCGGGGCTGTTATTGCTTATAAAACAGGAGTTTTTAAATACCGGGAATTTCAGATGGATAAAAATAAATTAAATGAGTGTCTGCTAAAGTAATGTTATTTAATGAATTCCAATAAAAGTAATATTCTTATATCTGTAATTATACCTGTTTATAATACAGAAAAGTTTTTATCAGAAGCCATTGAGAGTGTATTGAATCAAAGTGTTTTAGACTTTGAATTAATTCTGGTAAATGATGGTAGTAATGATAGTTCTTCAGCGATCTGTCAACATTATCAGAATAAAGATAAAAGGATTAAATTTTTTTCTCAAAAAAATTCCGGAGTTTCTGTTGCAAGGAATTTAGGGTTGTCAAATGCAAAAGGAGAATATATTTTCTTTTTAGATTCTGATGATACAATTGATCCTGATTTTCTTAAAACTTCTTATGAGACAGCTAATATCAATGATAGTGATATAGTAATTGTAGGAGAATATTTTTATAAAAGAATGCCTAATGTAATGGCATTGCCCACATGTGCACAGTTTATAAAATTGGATTTTTTACAGAGAAATCCAAATATAAAATTTCCTGAAAATATTCAGCCTGGTGAGGACGGGTTATTTTCTCATCAGCTATTGGCTCTTACAAAAAAAATTAGTTTAAACAGTCAAGGAATTTATAATTATAGAAAACATGAGAATCAAAATCATGTTAGGATAAATGAAAATGTAGGAAAAGTTTTAGATACAATTCCAAAATGGTTTGAAATTTTAGAAGTATTTTATACGAAACATAATCTTTTCAAATCCCATGCATTACATTTAGCTTTATTTATTGAGCACGAACCTTTTGAATTCAGATATATTGCGATGCCTTTAAATAATGAGCAGAAAATATTCTTGCACACTATTATTAAGGAGTTCATGAAAAAAAATGTTCTTCCTTACCTTGAAAAAAAAGATAAAAAATATCTAAGCGGAGCATTTTTAAACTTTTTAATAAATGATGATATTAAAGAATTTGACACTTTTTATCAAAAATATCTTATTAACAGAGAAAAAAAAAGAAAATTGTATTTAAAACTGGTTAAATTTTTTCCTATTAAATCAGTACGGAAAAAATTAAGGAGCAATATTGTAAAGAATTTTGAAAGATGAAAATTTTATTGATACAACATCTCAATTTCATTAACGGTTCAGGAGGAACTGAAAAAATCTGTTCTTTTTTAGCAAATAACTTTACGCTCAGCGGAAATACTGTAGAAATAGCAACCAATCAGGATATTACAGGAAAATCGATGTTTGCTTTGCATAAAAGTGTGAAAGTTACAAATATCTTCAACCCTGATACACTTCAAAAGGGTCCTTTACCCATCTATAATTATCAGGGTAAAAATCCTTTTTTATGGCTTAAATTTAAAGTTAAAAAAAAGAAAACCAAATTATACAACAAAAAATTTTATACAAAAATAGGAGGCAAGGATGGGTTATTTAAATTTAATTTATCCCAAAGGTCAAGAAATTGGAAAACTTACATCGATGAATTAAATCCTGATCTCATTATTACGATGTCCATTGGCTCATTATTAGAAATTACATATAATAATACGTATAAATTTCCAATTATAAATTCAACAAATGGAAGACCTGATTATGATTATACCGATATTTTATGGTATAGAAGTTCAATTGAAATGGAACTGTTAAGACATTCTTATCGACATCTGACTGCCATACAGGTATTATTTGAAAGTTATAAAGCTTTTTTACCAGAAACTTTTAAAGGAAAACAAATCTCAATTTCAAATCCAGTTCCACAGTTTTCTGAAGAAGAACTTGTAAACCATAACATTTCCAAAGAGAAATATAAAATCATAAATATTGCTGCTTTGGCAACAGACTGTAAACAACAGCATATTGCCATCGATGTTTTTGCAAACCTATGCAAGAAATTTAAAAATTGGGAGCTTCACTTTTGGGGTGTCGGAAATGATTTAAAATTTCTGAACGAAAAAATTCAAAATTTAAATCTTCAGGATAAAATATTTTTAAATGGTTTTACAGATAATCCGATATCAAAATTAAAAGAATCAGATATTTTTCTTTTTCCGAGTAAATATGAAGGATTTCCACTGGCTCTGACTGAAGCAATGTCAGTAGGGTTGCCGTGTATAGGGTTTAAAACCTGTTCAGGAGTTAATGAGTTAATAAAACACAATGAAAACGGATTTCTTGCTGAAGATAGGGATGAACTAACAATATATCTTCAAAGACTTATGGAAGATGTTAAACTGCGTAATGATCTGGGTAAAAATGCTCATAAGGCAATGATTCAATTTGCGCCCGAAAAAATTCAGGCAAACTGGAATTTATTATTAAAAAGTATTATTTAATTAAATTTAACAATTTGCGCCCGAAAAAATTCAGGCAAACTGGAATTTATTATTAAAAAGTATTATTTAATTAAATTTAA
>NZ_LMKA01000139.1 GCF_001421435.1 Chryseobacterium sp. Leaf201 | reverse complement strand
AAATAATTTATAAATTTCTTTCAGAGTTTTAATTATTTTTATCCATTTTTGAATAAGGTAATTTTTATAAATTATTTACAAACACTTTGAATTTTTACCTTTTCATTAACGTTTTCACATTAAAAAAAATAAAATTAAAATCATTAACAATGGAACTTTCCATTATGTACAATATTGTTTGGAATGTTTTCATTTTATAACATCCCAATCTTTACCATCTTCACTAATTCTATAAGGCAAAAAGTTTTTAAAATCCTTTGTCAAATATTCAAGATACAGCGAAGAACAACAATCAGCATCTGCGCGTTTCTTAATAAATGTGGAAATTATATAACTATTATTTATATTTTTTGAAATATTATATTCTGCGTTATATGAGAAACTCCAATCTTCTCCGGCATATTTTTTAACTCTAGCATTAAAGTTTTTATCAATTTCATAATCCTCATGTACAGGAAGATAATGAAGTGGCTGTAATTTGTTATTTTTTATTATGAACATTGATGTAGATCTTGAAGATGAAACTCCTACCAATGGCTGTTGAGAAAATGAGATTATTTCTCCAGGTATTTCTTCATCAATGATATATTCGCCGTAACCTTCATAATTCATTTGCTTTCGAAAATCATTCAGAATAGCAGATGAGTATTTTCCTTTCTTAAGGCTTCTTTGGATTTCTTTTAAAGTCGGTGCAGATTTAGATTGCGAAAAACCTAAGATAGCAATTAATAATGTTGAAAATATAAGTGTGTTTTTAATCATAATTTATGCTGTCCTTTTTAATTAAATCAGTATTACAAAAAAATAATTTCTCATTATTATCTTTTTATTCAATCTTTGATTAAATTTGGGATTAATTACTCTGTAATAATTTTTTCTTTTGAATCTCATATTCCTCCTTTGTAAGAATATCATCATCAAGAAGCTTTTTCAACTTGGTAAGTTCGTCAGCAATGCTAATGTTTTGTTTAAGTTCAACAATTGCAGCTTTTGGTTTCGGTCTAAATTCTTCAGGTACGATAATTTCACCAACAGCAATTGCATTATCTACGTCAATTTCGTATCGGCCTGAACCAAATGTTATTAAGGGTTCAAAAGTTTGGCCGATCCGCTGATTTCCACGTACAACAATTTTAACAACTTTACCTTTGTGACCAGCCATGTTTCTTGGTAAGGAAAACTGAGATTTATTATAGCTATTACTATCTGTCATCGTCATTATTGTTCCAAAACCTGTTGAGTTTCTACGGATAAATTTAAAATCACCGTCTGGCGTTGATCCTGTTCCTAAATTTATATCCTGACCAACATTAATTTTGAATCCACTTCTTGTAATTAAAGTGTCTCCTACCATTCTAGATCGTGCAGCATCTTTTTCTTGTGAAAAAGCATTTGTGAAAATTAATATAATCGATAAATAGCTTAGAATTTTTTTCATTTTAATCTATTAAGAGTAAGGTATTTTTGTTGTTAAAGTCACTATAAGAAATAAACAAAGAGTTTAATAATTTTCAAATATAATGAACTACAATGCAGATATTTTCCGGATTTCCGTAAGGACAAATATAATTATGTAAAATCTTATGTCTATCCGTATTTATACTGATTTTTCATATCCTATATTATCATCTTTCTTAACTTCAAAGAGACCCATTAATCCAGAATTCCCTATAAGAGATTAATTATCCAAAATAAAGATTCTCTTAACAAAATATGACAAAAGAACAGTAAGTTTATCCTGAAAGAGTTGGGCGAAGCCGGAGTATCATGGGTAATCTTTTCCTGTTCACGACCGGCTGTTCATGGTCATCAGGTGTTTTTGCTTCCGGGATCCGAAATATTTATTATTTTTGTTGTATGGATTTAAGAGACCAACTGAAAAACCTTTTTCCTGAGCATGAGGAACAGGATTTTAAAATGCCCGAAGAACAGTTTAAGCAACAGGAACCGCTGGTCTGCAAGTTTGAAAAGAAAGGCAGAAACGGCAAGCCGGTAACGATTGTGGAAGGCTGGGAAGGCAGTGAAGAGGGATTAAAAAACATCTCCAAAAAAATAAAAACCACCCTGGGAATCGGTGGTTCTGAAAAGGACGGAACGATCATTATTCAGGGTGACAACCGTGATAAGATTATGAATATCCTTAAAGAAATGGGTTATAAAACCAAGAGGGTCGGCGGATAGGAGAAATTCTGCCGACTTTGCTTTTTAAAAAGCTGAATTTTAAAACCAATAAGCGTTTTGTATCTTTTGCCTGGTAAACATTCAGGACCGCAGTTTTAGAAATAAATCTGGGCCTGCGGCATGATGGCTCTTAATTTTTCAACAGTTGCTTTTTCCATCGGGTTTCCGTTCAGGATCAGTGTTTTAAGGTTTTTTAACTGAGAAAATTCGGATGGCAGGTCTTTTAAATTATTGTTCGCGGCATTCATGCTTACTACATTCTTAAGGCCTTTTACTTTAGGTGAAATTTCTCTGATATTGTTATTGCTTACGTTTAAAAACTCAAGGTTTTTAGACTGAAACAGTTTTTCAGGAAGCCTTGAAATTGAATTATACTGCAGCTCAAGGTATTTCAGCTGTTTCGGGAATTTCAGGTTCTCCATATCATTGATCTGATTGGAAGAAAGGTTCAGTGATTTTAAATTTTTAATTTTATCCAGGTCTTTTGCAATAAAACTGATCTGGTTTCCCTGCAGGTTGATCTCTTCAAGGGTTGGGATCTGCATTAAGGCTTCGGGAAAGACATTCAGGTTATTGGCATCGAGATAAATAGATTTCAGGTTCTGAAGCCTGCCTATATTTGGGTTGATACTGGTAAGGCTGTTTAAGTTCATGGAAAAGCTTTCCAGTTTCGTGAGTAGTCCTATTTCATCCGGGATATATTTGATGCTGTTTTCATTCAGGTTTAAAATCGTCAGTTCTTTCAGGGCAAAAATTGACGCATCCATCTTTTCAAATTTATTTTCCATTAAATTCAGGAAAAATACGGAATCCAGCTTCCGGATCTCAGACGGCAGGTTGAACATTCCTTTGCCCCTTAAGCTCATGCTGTAAACGGTTTTGCCGCTGTTCAGGGCTTCGTCCACATTGGTATAGGTTGGGTATTTTACCGGATCAATCTGGGCATTTACCTGTGAAACGGCTGTGATAAAAATGGAAAGAAACAGTTTTTTCATAAATAAAAAAACTACCGGTAACGAAATGTCACCGGCAGTATGATTAATGGTTACTTGTTATTTTTTCAAAAGCTTTACCGTCTGCTGGAATCCTCCTTCCGCTTCGATATTCAGAATCAACACTCTTGAAGCTTCAAGCTGGTGGGTGAAATCCAGGTCCAACACTTTGTTTGTTCCCGTATACTTCTGGGTGAAAACAATTTTACCGTCGATGCTGTATGCCGTTACAGCAATGTTTTTCAGCCCTTTCGGTGAATTGATTTTTACAATTCCTGAGGTAGGGTTCGGAGCAACGGTAACGGTTGTATTGTCTGCCGGAGCATCAATGGTTCCTAATGTTCCTGCCGTACCTAAATTATTTTTAAGAGCAACCACTACAGTAGCAGATTTCCCTCTGTAATCAATGGTATTCCCTGTAGCATCAATATCTGTGGAAATGGTAGAATTCGGATGCTGAATAGAGAAGAACCCGAATTTGTGATCCGGTGTAAAGGTTAGTCCGGTCGGTTCTGAACCTGCAGGCATCGAAGCAAACAGTTTTACTTTAGGATTGGCCTGTGTATGATCCGGAGCAATTACCCAGATGTAGTTCTTACCGCCGTCCTGAAGTACCCAAAGGTTACCCAGTTCATCAAAAGTAAGGTTATCGTTCCCGTCTCCCCAAGCTTCTGTTTTTGTTCCCTGAGGGGTTTCAAAAGTATAGGTTGTGGTAAGACCTCCTACGAAAGTTTCAACCTGGGAAGCGGTTGTTCCGTTGTCCTGGAACCGGTATGTTTTATTTAATCCTTTAGCGGTAAAATACACTTTACCGTCAATCGGGCTGATGTCTACATCTTCCACGCCGTTGAAAGCGGTACCGCCTAATGACTGTGCCAGAGAAGCTGTATTGTTCTGGTCTGCTTTTGTTTTGTTCGGTACCTGAATCCAGGTTCCGGTTGTGGCTACCGGATCTCCGCCGCTTAATCCCTGGTCTGCCTTCAGAACATATAAATTTCCTGAAGAAAGGTTATTCGGGGTATCCATTACATATTTATACACCATATTGGTTCCGCCGTCTTCACCATAATAAGCTACAGTTCCCGCATTGTTAATCACTACGTTTTCGTGGTTCATAATACCCATCTGCCACAGTTTCCCTTTGGATCCGTCAGCATTCTGGGAAATAACCTGAGCCGTTGCAGGATCAATTTCTACCAGCCATCCGTAGTCTTTCATGCCGTCACCGTTCACATCATTGGATGTTACCGACTCTTCTGCAGTTACAACAGTTCCCCACGGCGTAATGCCTCCGGAGCAGTTTCTGATGGTCTGAACCAGGCTCGGTGCCGAGAAGCTTACCGCTCTTGATTTCGTTACCTGCCAAAGTTTTGAAGTTGCATTATAATTAATTTCCGCCATGGTAACCCCACCCGGATTGGTTTCGTGGTTTACAGAAAGGTATCCGTTGGTACTGCTTGCATTTTTGGCAACATACGCGGTAAAGTCATTCTGTCCGCCTACCAATCCTCCGCCTTCGCTGTAACTATCGCCTTCTTTTAAGATCAGCTGGTATTTGTGTTCAGCCGGAATAAGAAGTTTGTTGGTCTGAGCTGTAGGAACAATAGATGTAAAGCAGCTGATATGGTTCGCATTACAAGGAACCGGCGGGTTTGTGGTAGTGGCTGCCGTTTTAAGGTAAGCATCAATTCTTAAATCTGAACTTGCTGAACCTCTGTTGTGCAATTCGATAGAAAGCCTGTTGTTTCCGTTAACAAATTTAGCCTTCGGAATAGAAAAAATATTATATACGCTTTCTGCGGAACTGTCTACTGTTGTGCTGGACCACGTGTCGAAAGTAATGGTACCGGCCGGCATATTGTCTCTTACCACCTCTTCGCCGTTAAGGTAAACAACAATACCGTCATCCCTCATAATCCCTAATTCTACCGTAGAAGAAAGATCATTTAAATTTACGGTAAAATCTTTAACAAAATAAGCGGTGATAAGGCCTGTAGCCGTTGTAGTGGTTACCGGATCACCGTAACCAAGCGGTCCGTTCCCCTGAGACCATGCAGAAACATTATAGTTGGTATCTTTCCACTGGGCTGCCAATGCCGTATTGCTGTCATTGTATTTCCATGAAGAATTTTTGTTAAAAACAAAAGTCTGGGCATTAAAAAAAGAGCTTGTTATCAACGCAAGCGCTGCCACGGTAAGTAATTTTCTTTTCATTTCAAATTTCGATTTATTGAACGTTGCAAAGCTATTTTTTTACCGGAAATCCGCTGTTAATAGGACTTTAAATAAACCTTGCTGAATATTAATTAATCACCAACCGAATATGAACCAGATGAATCGTATATTAAATTGATGGGTGCAGCAGGATTTTAAAATCATGGTAAACTGTAGTTTCATCGCTGTTCACTACGGGCTTAATCTTAAATGTTTTAATACATAAATAAGCTCATTCTTAAATTGATTTGCCAACCGTAATGAATGATGTTTCAATATTCAGATTATTTCCTGCTTACATCGGTTAATGAATTCAGGAAAGCGATCACCTGCTTGATTTCTGTCTGAGTTAAATTCAATTTATCAGGAGCTAATGTCTGGTTCTTCACCGGCAGGCCGAGCCCTTCCCCTCCGCCTTCATTGTAGAAATCCATCACTTCTTCCAGGGTGCTGAATGCCCCGTTGTGGAAATACGGTTTCGTCAGTTTAATATTCCTTACCGTTACGGTTTTAAAAGAGTTTTCATAAATATATGAATTTTCTTTTTTTACCGGGCTGTTCAGTCTTCCTTTGTCAGGATCCAGCTCAAGAGGCTTCTGGCTGACCGGCTTTGTGGTAATCCCCAGTACTTCAGATTCGTTTTCATTGAAGAACGGCGGCACAAGCCCTGAAAAATTGGGAGCAAAATGGCAGGTGGCGCAATTGGCCTTTCCCATAAACAGGTTGAACCCTTTTTTAGCATCGGAAGAAATTTCTTTTTCATTGCGCATAAACCGGTCAAAATCGCTGTCGTAAGAATATAATGATGCGACATAGGAGCTCAGGGCTTTGGAAAAATTTTCTTTGCTGATGTTCCCGTTTTTAAAAGCCTGTTTGAAAGCCTTCCTGTATTCAGGTTTTGTTTTTATTTTTTTGATGATGCTTTCATAGCTGGTATTAAACTCGTCTTCATTGTAGATTACGTGTTCTGCCTGCTGTTCCAGATAGAAAGCCCTCAGATCGTAGAAAAATCTTTTGGCGAATACGGCATTGTACAAAGACGGAGAATTTCGCAGTACGGTTTTCCCTTCTACATTGCTGGGTGATTTGGCTTTCAGGTCGGTAAAGGCATTTTCCGGCAGGTGGCAGGTGGCACAGCTCATTTTACCATTGTCACTGACTCCTTGGTCAAAAAAAATCGCTTTCCCCAGTTGTCTCAGTTCCGGACTGTCTTCTTCCTTTTTAAGCAGCGTATAAAAATACGGATCCAGGAAATCGCCGCTGAACAAATTCTTATTGCCGGTATTCCATCCTGAAAATTCTTTCAGGTCATCACTTCTTCCGTCCCAGTTCCCGAATTCTTCATACAGGGGCTGTATGTATTTTTTGTAGAATTCAATCCTGTCAAAAGTTTCAAAATCTTTATTTTTCGATAAATAATCAATCCCTTCCGTTAAAATGGCGTTTGCTTTCTGAACATGATAATTTTTAAAATAAGGATCATCATTGAGGTATTTTTTCATCCCTGAAAAAGCGTGCGCTGCTTCTTCAGAAACGTTAAGTGAGCCGGGTGTATCAAAACCCGTTACGCCAAGGCTGTATATCCTGATGAGCTCGATTCTCAGCGGTAACGTTTTATTATTCCCTTTACTTAATCCGTTTTTAACGGAGCTTAAATAGAAACCTGCATAACTGTTGTACAAAAAATCGGTGATTGTCTTAATTTCTTCTTTGTGGTCTGCCGCTTCATCAGAAAAGATCAGCTCGTCCAGTACCTGCAGGCCTTCCGGCGGAAGCGTATACGCCGTAGTTCCCGCTGCTTCAATATGAAACAGAGGGGCCGCGTTAAGATGGGTTTTTGTAAACTCGGGGTAATGATAGGCTACAAAAAATTCTATTTCTTTAAAAGAATTCCTTGTGTTTTTCAGGGACTTCTGTAAATCTTTAAGTGAAATTTTATCATCTGAAAACTGCCGGGTATCTGATTTCAGCTGTTCCAGCCTGTCTTTAAAATCCGCCAGCCCTTTATTGATTACCGTATTCTCAGTTTCGGCACCTCTGTAAACGGGATTAAAAGACATCACCGCAAAACCGATCAACAGGACAACAGCAGCCAAAGGGTAAAATTTCATGCTAATTTTTGCGCAAAACTACCGATAGGCAACGGATCAGATGTTACTACAGTTTTAAATTTAAATTAAATAATGTTTATATTCCAAAAACAGATTTACTGCTTACCGCATTCAACTCATATCGAATAACAGGCTTCAGGTAGTTTTTTTTTATTAATTTTAAACTCCGAATCATATTCATTAATACGCGAACGGTCAGTTTTTCCGGCTCCGGTTTAATCATGATGAAGAGGCTTCGGGACGATTTTTAAAACAATTTTAATTCAAATAAAAAACATATGCTTAATAAACTGGCGGCTTCAGAACTTGTTCTGAACGATGACGGAAGTGTTTACCACCTTAACCTTTTGCCTGAAGATATTGCTGAAAAGATCATCCTGGTAGGTGACCCGGACCGTGTGGCGAAAGTTTCAGCCTATTTCGATACGGTGGAAATCAGGAAAAATAAAAGGGAATTTTATACCCATACCGGAACCCTGCGCGGTGAAAGGATTACCGTTATGTCTACAGGAATCGGCACCGAGAATATTGATATTGTCATGAACGAGCTGGATGCCCTGGTGAACATCGATCTTAAAAACAAGGAATTTAAAACAGAGCATTCTGCATTACAGCTGTTCAGGATGGGAACCTGCGGAAGCGTAAACCCTGATGTTGAGGTGGATAACATGCTCGTCACCCGGAATGTGGTAGGGTTGGACGGGCTTATGCATTTTTACCGGGATTATGAATTTGAAAATGAATTCTCAAGAAATTTCATGGACAGGTTTCCTTATCCGAAGATCAAACCGATGCTTTATTTTTCAGACTGGGCAGAAGAGCTGGGTGACCTGTACAAAGACGCAAAATACCACGGAAATACGGCAACTTTTCCCGGATTTTATGCTCCGCAGGGAAGGCAGCTTCGCCTGAAAGCCGTAGACGATCAGTTTCTGGAAACACTGAATGAACTTGGCGTAACCAATTTTGAGATGGAAACTTCTGCGATTTATGCACTTTCCAAAATGTTGGGACATCAGGCGATTACCGTAAACAATGTCATCGCCAACAGGAGACGCGGCGAATTCTCTGCTGATCATCATGGCTCAGAGAAAAAGCTGATTACCTGGGTCTTGGATAGAATTATCAAGTAATTAAGTCTTGTGAAAAGACGAATGTGATATAATAATGACAAAAAGGATTTCAATGTTGAAATCCTTTTTTATTATAAATAAACTTAGCCTTTTTAATATTTAATTTCGATCTGAATGGATCGTTTAAGTTCAAAATAGATTACAGATAAGAATATCTAATTTTTTTTAAAATTCATTCACCGTTATATAAAAATGGGAAGAATAAAGGCTTTCTGAATTTGCCGATATATTGGTAAGGTTAATCCTGATATTCGATGTTGAAGTCATTCTCGGATTTGAAATGGAAAATAAAGTATTTCCTGCAAAATCCCCTGCCGGTGTAACGGTAATAGTGGCTCTTGTAGAATTCGGGATCAGGGCTGCCGGAATGGCAATATCCATGGTAACCGTTCGCTCTGACGCCAGGTTGTTAACAGAAACAGCCGGCCACGCTTCAAAACTGATCTGGTTTTTATTTACCGTTCCTCTGTCTCCCAATTTGTACTGCCCGTTCACGTCCAGCTTTGCCGTACTGTTGGGTGTAGAAGTACCGATGCCCACATTGGCATTGCTGTCTCCCAGAACAATTGCATTATATTGGGAAGTGGATGCTTTATACCCGATAGCCGTGGAATTCTGCCCCATTGCAGCTGCCCCCGACCCTATTGCTGTAGACTGCTGTCCACCGGTTACCGAGCTGTACCCCACTGCCGTTTCACTGTTAGTGTTGGTTTTGGCACCGTACCCTAAAGCGACAGACTGGAATCCCGCAGCCAAAGAACTGTTTCCCAATGCTGAAGATTCATTCCCTGTTGTTTTTGCATTGTACCCTATGGCTGTAGACTGAAAGGCATCTGAGAATGCATTGTTACCGATAGCCGTAGATTCATTTTTACCGGTTCTTGCTTTATATCCGATGGCATTGGACTGATAAGCTTCCGCTCTTGATTTATTTCCGAGAGCAAGGCCGTCATTTGCCGTTACCGCGGCTTCATTTCCAACAGAAACGCCCTGATAGGCTGAGCCTGAAACACCGATCGCAATACCATTCTGTCCGGCATTGGCTCCTGCCCCTAAGCTGACGGAGTTATCAACCCCGAATCTTCCCGCTTTTGTTGCATTCACTTTAAAAACCAGGTCATCAGCCGTATTGGTACCTAATGAAAGGTTGGTACCGGATCCTCCGTAGTTTCCGGCATTGGTACCGGAATTATTCCAGTTGGCGGAACTGTTTGAGGTTACCGGCGAGATAATTCCTGAGCCTGTGGAAATCATATTCCATTTAAGATTGTTCCAGTAGTAAAATCCCGTAGCGCTTACGCCCCCCAGTCCGTTATTCCACACCATTAAGCCGTCTGAAGGTGAAGGAACGGTTATATTATCTGTAACTGACGTTAAAGCAATGCTTGGTAGCAGGACTCCTTTATTGTTGGCATTAATATGTAATGCGGCAGATGGATTGGGAGTCGTAGTGCCAATCCCCACCTGAGCGGAGACTTTATTAAGATTCATTAATATCAGGCATACGGATAATGCCTGAAGTGTTGTTTTCGTTTTCATTTTAAGTTATTAAACAGTTATTAATTTTGTAGTGCAAAGATAATACTTTTCAATAAAACACCTGTTTTTTTGCATTATTTTTATCCAAACACCCAATAGTGAATTAATATCACAAAAAATCCCTTTTAATCACTGTTTAATGAATGTGAACATAGAATTAATTCTATATTAAATCACGGTTTAAACCATACACAACATGGTTTCTCAATAATTTTTAAATAATGCAATTTTACATTTATGAGAAATAATTTCACTAAAAATTGAATAAAGTATAATTTT
>NZ_LMKA01000138.1 GCF_001421435.1 Chryseobacterium sp. Leaf201 | reverse complement strand
ATATAAATTTTTATTTTATTTTTTTACAGAAAACAAAAATTAATCATCTGATTAACAACATCATAATAATTATTTCCTATTTGATCGGATATTAATTATTTTTTTAGCGAAAATTGAAAAACCACTGCAAAAATGCAGTGGTTTTTTGTTTGAAGGCGCTTGCTAGAATACCTAAGAGATGGTTGTTGAAAATAGTTTAAAATTATACTTAATAAAAAGCCGGTATAGAAATTTCGATACCGGCTTAAACCTATTTTATTCTATTATCGTTAATAATAATGAATGTTTCAGTGACCCAGTCATTATTATTTTTGTACTTAATAAATATGGTATCATCCTTAATCTTTTTATGGAAATTTTTGTCGTTAATCCTCAAACGAAACGTTTTTTGTGTCTCTGTTTGATGAAAAGACAAAGTATCCATAATTTGAGGTTTTTTAAGTTCCGGAAAATGATTTGATTGAATAAATATACTGTCATTGTTATTTTTATCATCAAAAGTCCATATTTTATCATTCATAGAACAAAATACACTCAGTTCACCTTCGCCTTTTTTGTTTAAGATGGCATAATAATGGCTGTGTGGGGCGCAACTATACAATAAAAGAACAATAACAGTTACTATTAATTTTTTCATTTTTTTAAATATTCATTCTTATAAAAATACTCATATTTTTCAGCTTGCGATTCCTGAAATTTTTCACCGTATTCAATCCAGTTGTATACTTCTACGCCTAAAAATGAATCCAAAAACTGTTCATAAATCCCTCTTGCCTGAAATGCTCCCCATCCCTGTGCAAGATTTTGAACATAATGTCTTAATTCATGGGCAATTGTGGAAACTTTTGTTTCATCATTTATTGCAATATTTGAACCCCAGGTAACCTCTCTATTAACAATCAACTGATACAATCCTCCTTTTCTAAATTTAACTTTAGACAAGTCAAAATTTTCAATTCTTGCTACATTTTCCGCTGTTTCCAGATAATCGCCTTCAAGTTTTGTTGTAGCGCCAAAAACAGGTATCATAAATGCAGATTGTCCAATTCCGTTGTATACACCAATTTCAAAGCCATTTTTTATTCCCTTCCACACATTTTTCCCTCTAAATGCCGCAGCAAACCCGCTAGAAACAGCTCCCGTAATACCATTGCTTAAAGAGTTGTGAATTAATTCTCCAACAGCATTTTTGATCCATCCGGTAAATCCTTTTCCGCCCAAAGCTTTCCAGTTGGGCAATTTGTTTCCTATGTAAGCTCCAATTGCTGATGCAGCAACCATAGATAAATCTATTTTACCATCCTGTACGAATTGGGTTACCATATTTGATAAAAATCCCCAAGTACCATTATTCAGCACGGCACTAGTTGGTTGAAATATAGCTGCACCTATTCCATTGAGTGCACCGGACATAGCTCCTGCTATAGCTCCTCCAAGAACCATTTTCCCAAATCCACTCCAATTTCCAGTAAATAGCCCTTTAATAACGTATGTCATTACAGCTACACCTGCCCCAATTATTGCACCATATACAGCAGCAATTCCTATAGCAACTAAGAAAAAGATTTCTCCATTAGGGTCATTATACATTAACGGATTATTCAGTACATATCCATATTTATTATAGTTTTGTGTATTAAATGCGTCCTGAATATATTGATCCGCATTTAAGAATCTTCTTAATAAAGGATCATACAGCCTGCCGTTCATATGGATAATTCCTATTTCAGGAAAATACTCATGACTGGTATAGCCTCTGTCCAGCAATAAACCTCCGTTTACAATAAAATTATTGATTTGATTACGATCTGTAATCACAGGCTGTGTTCCTTTCTGGAAATGGGTCACATTCCCCCAAGCATCAAAATGCCTTTGTTCCAGTGTATAACCGCTTTCATCGGTAATTGCCAAGATACTTCCTAAATAATCTTTATGCAAGAATTTATATGATCCGGTAGATTCTGCATAGTTTTTAAGGTAAATAATATCACTGTCATATGGTGTTCCTCCGATATAAAGAACATGTTTCTCTGCTCCTGTAGTATTATCCAACTGGATTTCAAAACTTCCATCTTCACTATAAAATTTGGTGTATTTGCCCTCTCCATCTGCGTTGAAGTTTCCTCCATAAGTCACTCTCTGTCTCATGCCGGTAAGTCCGTACTGGAAAGCAACATCACCTTTCATTCCATTAATGAATACAGGATCATTATTTTCATTATAGACAATAGATTGAATAAGATCATTATTATAATTATTTTCTCCTACGGCATTTAATGTCATTCCGGTAGGCTGATAAATTTTAGAGGAGTTTTCATATTTTATTGTACCTACCTGATCATTTTCCAGAATTCTACCTTTTAGGTCATAAACATTTCTATTGGCTGTTGGTTTAATACCTGTAACAGGGTCGCTCCAATTCACCAAGCGGTTGTTATCATCATAATCAAATGATTCAACAATATTAAAGTCTCCGCCGGTGGTTCTGCTTTTCAGTTCATTTTTTATAGCATCAAATGAATACGTAATTTGTAAAATACCCGGTTTGACTGCTGAAGAGTGATTGACATTTGATAAGAAACCATTGGTATCATATGTATTATTGATATTAGCCTCTCCTAGTTTTGCTTTTAAAAGCTGTCCTTTTGCATTGGTCTCTGTTATTTGCCAAAGTATTTTTCCTGAAGTCTTGTCTTTTATCTGATATAGCTCTCCATTCCAGCTGTTGTAGACGTTTTCAATGTTTACTTTAGTCATTACTCCTGATGAATAAAGGCTTTTTTCATAAGATACTAATCTTCCTTTATCATCATAAGTATTTCCTTTTTGTATATAATATTTACCATTATTATTCTCTGATAAGGATATTAACCTTCCTTGTGCATCATACGCCAGATTTGAACTAATGGTTTTTCCTTTTGTTAACCTTCCTTGTGCATCATACGCCAGATTTGAACTAATGGTTTTTCCTTTTGATGTGCCACCTTTTGATGTTATTCTGCCTTTATCATTATAAGTATATGATATTAATTTATTGGTAGCGTGCCCACCATCTGCTGTGGATAATTCTTTTTGTGAGATTAACTGTCCTACATTATTATAGGTATACTCTTTGGTTCCTTTCGGGCTGATAATCTTTTTAGTTTGCCCAAATCCATCGTATTCATACTTGTACACTCCATTAGACGGGTCGTTAAATTCGGATTTTCTTCCCCAGACATCATATTTTGTTGTAACAATATTTTCGGCATATTTTGCCTGAGTCTTTTGCCCTACAGCATTATATAAGAATGTAACCGTTCCTCCTTTGTCTGTAGAGGAAATTACGTTTTCAAGTGCATCTGTTGTTTTGGAAGTGGTTCTTACATATCCGTTCAATTCTTTAATTGTAGTGGTTGCCCCTGAAATTATGGTTTCAATTTGTTTTCCATTAAAAGCAACAACTGTAATTTTTGCAGGAAAAACAGAATCATCATACACAATATTATTCCACTGGACATTGCTTTGTTCTCCAAAATAAGGTTCGCTTTCGCTAATTTTTCTGTCTAAAATATCATATTGAATTTGTTTAGAAATAAATTGTCCATGCGCAAAAGCTTTGAATGATGTTTTGTATTCTAATCCAAACTTACTGGTATATTTTTTAGTAATATCTCCATCCGGATCATACTGCACTACAGTTATGTTATAATCATTATCTTTCAAATATTCATAAGCCGTGGTACCAGATAAATTATTTTTGGACGTTAAAAGTTTACCCCAATTATCATAGGTATTTGTAATTGTGTTTTGCAACGGATCTGTTTCTGTAATAACCTGACCGAGATTATTATAGTTAATATTGGTTTCTAATCCTAAATTATCTATTCTTTTTGTTACAAATCTTCCTTTGTCATCATAAAACGCTTTCGTTGTTTTGGTTTGAGAATCAACACTATTGTCAGTAATTTTTTGAGTAATATTTCCAAAACCGTCGTAGGTGTATGTTTCCTGCAGATAGCCCGAATTATCTCTATTCCATTTTTTTAAGGTTTTTAGCAGGTCGTTCTCATAAGTATAGTCTTCTTTTGTAACAATAGTACTTCCGTATGATGATACCGTATTGCTTTCAGATTTAGAGTTTAATCTACCAATAAAATAGTCTTTTCCAATACCACTTGGATTATGGCTGTACAAATACTGTATACCTTCTGTGGAGAAACTATTGTTGGTATCAGTAACCTGAAGTGAAGGCAGATAAAAACTTCCATAATCAATAGTTGTATTTGTAATAATATTTTTAAGAAAATCTTTCTTTTTTATTATTTTCGGCACTATTGCGGTTACTACTTTTGGTCTATCTGAAGCTGGAACAGATCCTGTTATTGCTTGTCCATTTACAAGGTTGTCTATCTTATAATTAGTAGATTTAAAGGTTAATAACTGAGTATTATTTTCAGAAATATCTGGAGGGAAAATTTTATTATCATCATTAGTATGAATAGACCATTCTTTAACCGGAACAGAATAATTGATTGGATCTATTTCTACCCCTGACCAAATCTTTGTGTTTTCAAACCCATCAGCATACCATGAAGATCTTGCAGTTTGTCTAAAGCCTGCAGAACCTCTTCCATTAAGGTTTGCAATATATCCTCTATATTTAAAATCTTGTTTCCTGTTATTTTCTTTTATCTGAGATACAGCGTAATCCTGAAAGATTGACGTCATTTCCACAAACGGATAATTTACACTTTGTACAGCATTGTAAAAATTAGGTTCGATATTTTGATCCAGCTGTTTATATTCAATTTCTGTTTTTATTCCTCCTTGAGTAACGGACTTTATTCTTGCCTCTTTTGCTACATCATAAAAGTTATAATATTTTATTCTTGTAGATGTTGCCGAGATTAAAACAAGTTTGTTAATGAGTTTATTTAGCCTAAAATCTCCTACCAATCCATAAAGATCAAATCTAGTTGGCACGTTGGGATTTGGCCAATCCGGATTACGGGGTACTGTAAATGTTGTCGGTCCTTCTGCAAATGAATTTGTTAAAATTGTTGAAACACCTGTAATAGGAAAAATCATTACGCCTGTAGTTTCAAATGTTTTCACGGTTACATCAGTATAATAATTGACTTTATAAGTAGCTGTGAAGTTTTCTTGTTTAGTTACAACTCTTCTAAACTTGAGAGAAATTAAATCGCTTTTGCCATCGTTATTTACATCATAGCTTAACTGTTGAGTTCTTTCAATAGAACCACTTCCATCATTGTTTGAAACGAGAATGTCATTATTCAGAAAATACGCCAAATTAGATTTTGCATCCGCCTGAAAATTATTTCCTGTTGAAAAATATAAATTCCAGTCAGAAGTGGTATCAGACTGAGGTGTCAGTATATCACTTTTTCCATCACCATTATAATCTCCAATAACAGCTTTTTTAAATACTCCGGTGATAGCAGTTGCAAAAATACTAACATTATAAGCGGTCTCATTTACTGTATAGTGACCCGTGTTGTCTTTCCCGAAAGTGATAAGATATGGCATTTTATTAGCATCAATTCTTATCATATCTTGTATTCCGTCACCATTGAAGTCTCCTATTTTATAATCTTCAAAAATATCTGCATTCGTTTCAGAAAATGACAGGACCTGATAGTTTGGACTTTGAGAATTTTGATCGGTCTCTATTACCATATACCTTTTACTCCATGTACATTGTGATGTATAGATTGGTGTGGTTGGGAAATTAGGATCCTGCGATGAAGTATTGATTTTTTCACAATCCTTATCGCTTAATTCCAGGATAATTTCAGACAAACCATCTCCATCCAGATCCATATCCCTGATTTTTCCAACAGTTGTAACATTATATACACCCGGAGTATGAGGGTTAGGTGATCCTTCAGTGCGATCATAAATGCTATTAGGAATGGTTTTGGTAAAATCTAAAGTTAGCTGATTATTATTAATTGTATAAAACCTTAATTCCAGATCATTTTTAGATGTTATGGAATTTAATTTTTTTTTATATAAAACAAATCCCTGTTTATTATAGATGGTATTATTCTTAATATAATTTACGGCAATGGGATTACCATTTTTGAAATCTTCAGCACTAATGCTATTCCCTAAATAAGTTGGCTGTATAAATGTAGTACCATTGCTCACATATACAGGTTGGGACGGTGTATCATCATCAAAAATACTTTTTGCAAGATATAATCCCGCAGGATAAGAAGTGGTAGCAACTGGTTGATATCTTAGGAATTCAAGATTTCCGCTACCGCTGAAATCACCAAGAACACCATTTTCAATTTGCCCGAAATTATAGTTTTTATCTGCCCATCCCTGACTTGAAGAATTTACATATTCAAAACCTGCAGGATTGGCACTTTCATTCTGAGAATTATATTCTGTTATTTTATCTACAAACTGATACTTGGTATCATTATTATCTTTCTTATATGTAATTTCATATTTTTTAAATTGACTACCTCCTGTCTTTACCGTTACCAATGAAAGCATTTTTCCCTGGATAAATGTAAAGCCTTTAACATACGAACGCTCAATATAATCCCTGTCCATATAGTCAAATAAAACTTCGTTAAAATGTACTTTACCTAAAGTTTCATTTCCACCCCATTTTATACTTGACAGTATAGCAATATTTGCGGTAAGAAGAGGTTGTGAATATTCATATGTGGTATAATTTCCTTGAGCATCTTTTCCATTTGACAATGTTATATTCTAATGGAGTTCTTCCTGGCGGATTATCCTGAACCGCTGTGGCACCATACCAGGCCTGAGATCCATCTTCAAAGGTAACTTCCCAATAAGCAGGGCCTTTTAATAAATCAGCAAGATTGTATGCCCCAATTGATTTGATTTTTATATTAGAATATTTCTGAGTAACATATTCTGCACCATCTTTTCCATATTCTCCAGATTTTAAAATTAATCTTTGACCATTGAAACTATAATAGTCTGTGTAATCTAATTGGACTGATGTTTTTTCGCCATCATTTTCAATATTTTTTCCAACCCTTGTTATTGCCGTCGTTGCTGAAATATTCCAACCGTATCCCGCAACTCCATTTGATGACCCGCTCGTATAGACAAGATCTATTTGAGGAGAAACACTTTTCACACCCGGAGGTAAGGCAATCGGTAATGTAAATTGTATTTGCCCAACCCCGTTTACTTCAATATTTCCTTTGGTATCATGAAAACTTTGTCCTGACGGAGCCGTAGTTCCAGCAGTATTTCCTGCTCCCGCATTCGAGTCAGCAGGTCCTCCTCCCGGATTCTCCGTTGCCGGACCAATCCTTGCTACAAAGGGATTGGATATGCTTGCAGACGCCTTAAATCCCTGAGCCAATACTACCGTCTGCGGGTCCTGGACCGTCCGGCTCGTACTTTCTGCCTGGTACAGTATGGTCTGTGAAAAGCCCAGTACTGTACATAAGGACAGTATAAATGATGAAAATAATTTCATTTTCATTTCGTTAATAATTATTTCGGTTAAAAGTTTTTTATCGTTTGGTAATATTTTTACTGAATATCCTTCCGTCTTTTAAAGTAAAACGAATTACATAAACACCCCACTCATAGCCGGTCATGTTGATTTTCAGTTTCCTGTTAAGGCTAGGGATATTCTGCTGCTGGAACTTCCAGTGCACCGTGCTGTGCTGATATAACGAAACGGATTCGATAAGCCCGTCTACTTCTTCTGTCCAGTCTATGGTAAGATAATCATTAACAGGAACAGGATAAAGCCTGATCTGTTTAAAAAAAGCTTTTTCATCCATCACCGGTTCCTGCTGTATAGAAGCTACCGTTTTTAATTCTTCGGTTTTCTTTAATTCTTCAGGAGCTGTTTTAGCTGCTGAATTCGTTCCCCTATACCTTTGGTTTCCAGCTTCGTCATATTTAAAATAAACCTCTGTTTGGGAAAATCCTAAAAATCCTATCAGTAAAGAAAATAGGGATAATATTTTTCTTTTCATGGTTATTACTTTTTTGCTGAAATTAATTTCTGGACCTGCTTTTTAAGTTCTATGATATCTTCGGATTGAGATTTTAAAACTTTATTTTCTTCCTGAAGCTGCTTAATCTGTTTATTCTGCTCAATAGAATACAATGTCAACTCTTCAATTTTTTCTAAAAGCTTAGCATCCATCTCACCCAAATTAATCCCGTTTTTTTCAACTTCAGCAGCAGAAGGAATATTGGGCAGATGTCCTTTTTCTGCAATATGATTTTCTACTTCTTCCAAGGTTCTAAGCTTATAATCTTTTTTAAAGACATAATCTGCCCAGCCATTAGCTGCAGGATTTTCTACTTTAATCTGCTCAGCTTTAATTCCTTTTCTTACATAAAAAATATAATTTGGATCATTATCATACTGATCGGTACCTACAGTAACTTTCCCCATATTATTTATAACAAGAGTATTGTTATGCACAGCATCAGTAAATTTTATCCGGGTAACACCGGAGGAATTCGGAGTACTTGTATCTGTATTCGGATTTACGGAATTGTTATTCCCCATCAAAAATTCCAGATTTCTCGTGGCTCTGGTTTTAACAACAAAATCATTTGGCAAAGCCCAGTTAGAAGCACATCCGCCACACAGGACACTGGTAAGTTCTAGCCTTGCTCCAGGCGCAGCAGGGTTTCCTATGGCAATACCGTTAACATAAGGACCTCCGAAGATTCTTAATCTTTCTTTGTTATCCGTTTTAAAAATAATTTCCTTATCATCAGTAGTCCCAAAAAAAATTGGTAGAAGAATTAGTTCCTGAATTACCGGTTACATTCCATGCCTGAGCAGAAACCAATGATGAAGCCAGAATGACTAACGAAAATAATTTTGTTTTCATAGAGTTTAAATTATATTTTTAAATTAATTATAATGGATTTTATAATAATAAAGCACCATATAACACATAGCATTATATAGTTTTGCGAAAGTAATTTCACAGAGCGACAAAACGTGTCGTTTTATTTTTTAATGTAATTTTTTTGTACAAGCAAATGTACATTAGTGTGAGAAGGTATTATTTTCATCATAAGTATTAGTTAGTTTTAACGGCGCAAATTTAAGTAAAATACTTATCTCAACCGAGTGATATTTATCACGTGTTACTAAATATTAATACATACATGAACTAATTTCTGTATAACAGTAAACAGAAATATTTGCCAATGTTGATCCAACACCTATAAAAGTTGGCGCTTATTGAATGCATGTTAACATATTGATATAAAATACACTAAGTGATGTAATCTCACCATAGTATATAGTTAATTTTTCTTCCTGATTCTGTCCCATTCTCTGATAGAAGAATCTAAATATTTTATATCAGGATTATTGTATAAAGAATCTTCTTTATATTTATGAATAAAGTAATCCCAATCAGGGTTTCCTTTCAGAGGCGGAAACACCATATATCTTGCTCCTCCTTTATAATATTTTTCTTTATCAAAATTACTTCCTAAGGATGTCTTTTGAATTATTTTGTAAGAGGCAAAATATATTAAAGGGAAAAATAATGGCAGGATGCTATAGATTTTAGGAAAATGATCCAATCCCCTTCCTGTTAATATCAATAAAAATATATAAGGAACCAATTGAAAAACATAGGCGTCTGATACATTATGTTTTATACAAAATATTAAAAAAGGAATAATGCCTACAAGAATATAATCACGATAAGTTTTATTCTTTAATCCCCAAAATAAGAAAACAGAAAAAAACAGGAAATTATATATCAAAAAGATTAGATTTCTTATAATGCTTTTAATAATGATTGATGGATCAAAATTGAAAATTGAATTTTCATAGGAATTATCTGTAAAAATGGCTATAAAAATATTACATCCCATAAATACCGGGATTAATAAAATTGAAAATAAAAGAATCGTTACCACTACACCATAAATAACATGCTCCTTTAAGACAGAAAAATTTCTAAAAAGAAAATAGAAACAGAGTGGTAAAAAAAGAATTGTCTGAATATGTATTAAAAAAAGGATGCCCAGTAAAACAGATGAATAATAAAAATACCTGATTTCTTTTTCCTTGATAAATTTAAATAAATTGATCAGAAACAAAATTACAAACAGCAAATAGAAAGTATAAACTTCTGTTATAATAGATTGTCTCCAAAAGGTAAATGAAAGACCCAAAATCATTACACACATGAAAGAAGATTTCGGGGAAACATCTAATATGCTCAGTAATTTCCGCATATAAAACAGAGAGAATACCCCCGATAGAATACATACAGAGACAAAGAGAGCATGTACTTTTATAAAAGGAAATATGCTGTGAAGAAGTGATAGGAAATTGGAAAACAGTACGTGATTTGTTGCATTCGAAGAAAAATCGAAGCCCTTATAACCCTGCAAAGTAAAACCTAAGCTATCACCAAGTGCCGGATCCTTAGCTGTTGAAAATATATATACAATACCTATACATAATAAGAAAATAATAAAGTAAAAATTATAT
>NZ_LMKA01000137.1 GCF_001421435.1 Chryseobacterium sp. Leaf201 | reverse complement strand
CGAAGTATGAGTTGTACTCGGAGTAATTATTAGTTTACTTAAACACTTTTCTCTTCATAATAAAAATATCATTTTCTTTTTACAAATCTAAAGGAGTAGATTTTGAAGAAAAATCGTATCGAGAAGTTAGTGATTAACAGGTATTAATGTATTAGAAATGTTTGTTTGGAAGTTACTGGTTCTAGATACATTTTTCTCCGCTTTGCTCCAAAAAACACTCGAACTGACGGAGCGATTGATTGAATGGCAAACTTTGTACATCGTCACTTCGGGTAGATTTTGAAGAAAGCGTATCGAGAAGTTGGTGATTAACAGGTATTAATGTATAAGAAATGTTTGTTTTTAAGTTCAACAGTTCTCGATACATTTTTCTCCGCTTTGCTGCGAAAAACACTCGAACTGACGGAGCGATTGATTAAATGGCAAACTTTGCACATCGTCACTTCGGGTAGATTTTTAAAAAATTGTATCGAGAAGTTAGTGATTAATAGACCTTAATGTATAAGAAATGTTGTTTGGAAGTTCACTGGTTCTCGATACATTTTTCTTCGCTTTGCTGTGAAAAACACACGAACTGACGGAGGTGAGTAATACTGATTAGGGTTAACCATAAAAAAATCAGCCTTTATCATCAAAAGGCTGTATCATGTATCTCGACAAGTTTAAAAAATATAAAGAAAATCTATTAAGCTTCTGCTATCACGGGTTCAGTTGCCGGATCCGGCTTTTTGAACTTCTGGAAGAAATAGATATTCCACAGGATCATTTCATAGCCGTACGCGGTATCTTCGATGGGAATGGTAAGGATCCTGATCCCCAGGAATTCCGCAGGATTGTAATTCACGATCGGAGATTCCAGTCCGGTTCCGGTGAGGATGCCGTTGACCATCAAAAAGCCGGGCATCAGCATCAGGTAGATAAAGGAAGCCTTGCCGATCCATCTGGATTTTAAGACAAAATACAGCATGAACAGGGTAAATGCCGTTGTGGCCAAAGTCATGGAAGTATATATTTTTTCACGGAAATAAACAGCCCCGATTACGGAAAGGATGATTGCTGCCATGACGAAAATCTTTTCGGGCAGCGGTTTCCAGTCCAGTTTGAAAAATTTATTCAGGCAGAAGTAGGTGAAGACGCATGAAAAAGGGATACAGAAAAAGAACAGGATTTCTTCAATAGGAAGGTCTAAAATCCTTAACCCGACCAGGTAACGGTCATTAAACCACCACACTCCTATTTTGGTAAACCAGGCATCCCAGATGATGAATACCAGTGCCACGATGAAGGACGCCTTCAGGAAAGCGCCGAAATGCCTGTTGAATTTCAGCTTATGGTGAAACGAAAAAATAAAACAGATAATGATGGTAAAAAAGTTGATCAGCAGGTAGGTATAAGACAGCATGGGTTATTTTTTTTTATTAAAGTACATCTGAAAATATTTCACCGGCACCCAAAGGAATCCGAAACACTCGCCTCTTTCTTTGCCTGTATGTTTGTGGTGCTGCTTGTGCGCCCGGCGGATGGCTAAAAGGTATGGGTTCTGGGTATCCCGAAGTACTTTGATCCTTTGGTGGATGAAGATATCATGAACGAAAAAGTAGGCCATCCCATATAAGGTAATGCCCAACGCAATGTAAAACCAGTGGTTAAAACCCTGTACTGAACCGTAAGCCATAAGAAGAATGGAGGGAATGGCAAAGATGAGGAAGAAATAATCATTCTTTTCCATAGGGCCGTCTGTACTGTGGTCATGATGGTCCCTGTGAAGTGCCCAGAGAAACCCGTGCATCACATATTTATGGGTTAACCAGGTTATGCCTTCCATCACAAAAAAGGTGACTACTACAATTAGAAAATTCATATTAACTGTTTAAAATGGAAATCTTTATCTATAAAAATGAAGTTTTGTACTGTACATAACTGCTCATCATCAGGGAAATCTTGGCACCGTTCGAGATCCTGATCCTCTCACTCAGGATGGCATTTGCAGATTTTCTCTTGATCTTCCTGAACAGTGAAATGTAATACCGGTACGCTAAATACACCCCGAACCTTGCGGAAGCCGGAAGCTTTTTGATCCCGACCAGTGCTTCCCTGAATTCTTTTTCGATTTCCTTTTCAATGGATGATTTTACATCATTATCAAAGAGGGAAAAATCCAGATCCGGGAAATAACTGCGCCCTAATGTGTGGTAATCATCCTTCATGTCCCTCAGGAAGTTCACCTTCTGGAAGGCAGACCCGAGAACCATGGCATACGGTTTCAGCCTTTCAAACTGTTCTTTGTCGCCGTTAACGAAGATCTGAAGGCACATCAGCCCTACCACTTCTGCCGAACCTAAGATGTATTCTTTGTAAAGGTCTGAATTATAATCAAGCTTCTGGAGATCCATTTCCATGCTTTTCAGAAACTGGAGGATGAGTTTTTTATCAATGGCAAACCGGTGTACGGTTTCCTGGAAAGACTGCATGATGGGGTTCAGGGAAATCCGGTCTTCCAATGCCTGAAAGGTATCTTCTTTGAACTTTGCCAGCAGCCTTTCTTTATCATAATCATGAAAACTGTCTACAATCTCATCAGCAAGCCGCACATACCCGTAGATGGCATATATAGGATTCCTGATGCTGGAAGACAGGGCAAGGATTCCCAGCGAGAAACTGGTACTGTACTGTTTTGTCGTCTCTTTACTTACTTTATACGCGAGATCATCAAATAGTTTTTTCATATCAATTTATTTTGTTGGCTTCAGTTGCAGCTATTTTTCCGGAGATGATGGACGGCGGTACGCCCGGACCGGGAACGGTAAGCTGCCCCGTGTAGAAGAGGTTTTTTATCTTTTTGTTTCTTAACGACGGCTTTAAGACAGCAGTCTGCGAAAGGGTGTTGGCAAGGCCGTACGCATTTCCTTTGTAGGCATTGTAATCTTCCTGGAAGTCTTTAACACAGTAGCTTTTTTTATAATCTATTTTCAGCAGAAGGTCAGATGCACCGGTATGTTTTTCCAGCCTCAGCATCATTTCCATAAAATAACGCTCCCTGATTTCTTCGGTATCTTCAATCCCGGGTGCCACAGGCATCAGGAGAAATACATTTTCACCATGTTCCGGCGCTACGGAAGGATCTGTTTTTGAAGGGCAGCAGACATAAAACAGCGGTTTGGTCGGCCATTTTTTATCTTTATAAATTTCTTCGGTATGAAGCTCCAGATCGTTTTCAAAAAACAGGGTATGGTGCTTCAGGTTAGGAATTTTTTCCTTGATTCCCAGATAGTAGATCAGGCATGAAGGCGCAAAAACACGTTTTTCCCAGTAGTCTTCATCATAATTCCTGTATTCTTCGGGAAGAAGCTTGGATTCGGTATGGTGATAATCTGAAGAAGCGATAATCACGTCAAAATCTATTTCTTCCTGATTAACCGTCAGCGAGGAGACCTGCTTATTTTCCACATTGATTTTCTGTACATCGGCATTCAGGTAGAATTCTGTTCCGTGGTCTTCGGCAACCTCTTTCATGGCATCGATAATTTTAGAAAAGCCGCCCATCGGGTACCAGGTTCCCAGTTTATAGCCTCCGTAATTCATTAAGCTATACAGAGCCGGAATATCTTTTGGGGCCGCTCCCAGGAAAATCACGGGGAACTCCATTAAGACAATAAGTTTGGGATTGGTGAAATATTTTCTTACGAAACGTTGAAAATTGGTTAAGAGATCCAGTTTAAATGCACTTTTGGCAATCTTGGGAGACATAAACTCAAACCAGGAATAGCAGGGCTTATTGACAAAATCCTTCATCCCGACTTCATATTTATACTGCGCATCTTTCATGAACTCGTCCAGCTTTTTCCCTGCACCCGCTTCGGTTTCTTCAAAAAGAGCCTTCATCTCTTCATAATTATGCGGGATATTCATGGTGCTGTCTGAAAACACCATTTCAAACTGCGGATCCAAAGGTACAAGCGTATAAAAATCTGAAGCTGACTGTCCGAAATCATTAAAGAACCCTTCTATAATATCAGGCATCCAGTACCAGCTAGGGCCCATATCAAAGGTATAGCCGTTGTCTGTTTTAAACTGCCTGGCACGCCCGCCTACCTCGCTGTTTTTTTCGAACAGGTGAACTTCATGTCCTTCTTTTGAAGCGTAGGCAGCGGCTGACAGCCCTGAAAATCCTGATCCTATGACCGCAATTTTTTTCGCCATTTTTTAATGTATCTGTTTTTTAAATGAATGTTCCTGGTACACTGTTTTTATCAGTTCTTTATTTTCTATATTCCTGGAAAAGATCGGGCGGTGAAAATGGTCAAGCTTATTCAGGATCCGGATCAGTTCCATTTTTTCAGTGTAACTGAGGTCTCCGGTTATAATATCCGTTGCCTCCCTGATTTTTTTCATTTGCCTGTCCAACACATCCAGTCCTTTTTCTGAGATGCTTATAATCCTGTTCCTCTTGTCAATCTCAGATTCAGCCTGGGTAATCCAACCCTGTTTCAGCAGCCTGGTAATAATAAGCATACCCACGGGCTTATCATGAATATTTTTCTTAATAAGCTCCATTTTCGTCATTTCGCCGAAAGCTTTTAAGTTGATGAGATAAATAAAGTCTTCCTGAGTTGTAAATTCAGAATCTGAAATAGCAGATTTGGAATATGTTTTTGCATAACGGTTGAGATGGACGAGCAGCGTACTGATGGCACTTTCAGCACTCCTGCCGTTTTCTTTTCCTTCCCAGTACGGTTCATCTAAAATTGTACCACCTTTTCTGTTCTCAGTATCGCAGACCCACTTTTTAAAACCGCCTATATCATTAGGATAGGATTCATCTGCCGCATGATCTGTTTCAAACTGCTCAAGAAGCCCGATGATCTCTTTTATATTCTGATAGTTCATTTTATGAATTACGTTAGTATACAAATATACTTTTTATTTGTAATAAATGTATATTAATAAACTTATTTTTAAAATTTTCAGGTTTGAATAAATTAAGGCACGCATCTTGTAAGTCTTTTGGTACACCAATAAAAAAAATATTATGAACAACGAAAAAACTGTATCAGTACTAAACGATTTACTAAACATTACCAACGACAGAATTGAAGGATTTTCAAAAGTTGAAGACAAAGTTTGGGAAAACCATTCTGCATTAAAGAATGATTACGATCAGATGGTATCACAGTCACAGACCATGAGGTCTGATCTTGTAAGATTGATCAGCGAAAAAGGAGGAGAAGCAGATAATACAACCAGTACAGCAGGAGCCGTACACAGAGCATGGATCGACATTAAGAATTCTTTCACAGGAAATAATGAAGAATCTACTCTAGAAAACGTTGTGTTTGGAGAAAAGGCAGCCATCAAGGCGTATGAAGATGCTTTAGAAAGCGGGGATCTGTGTCCTGAAAGTTCTCAGGTAGTTTCGGATCATTTGCATCACCTAAGATCCTCTTATGCTAAATTCGAAAATTTAGAAAAGATCAGCTAATCCAATCATTATCCCCTAAGGATAATTTTAAAATAAGGGAGCTTTCGGGTTTCCTTATTTTTTTATGCAATACCGGAATTTAGAAACTTCGGTTCTTTTAAAATCGTTTATCATTATTCGTTTCCGAATTTCCTGACACGGATCTTCTTTTCTTTTACCCGGATGATAAACGGTTCAAGGCTGATTATTTTTCCTGCTTCTACTTTTGCTTCTGAACTTGTACGTTCCACATATGTATTGGCCGGCAGTGAGTTTTCATTAAGTTCAATTTTATAGTCTCCGGATTCCAGGAAGGAAATAAATTCACCGTTGTCATCTGTAATCACACGCTGTAGAAGCTCATCTCTTTTATAAATATTGAAAATAATACCACCTATTTTAGGATCAAAATCCAGTGCTGTTTTCGCATTGAATTCATAATCTATTTTCCCCTGAACGGTTCCGTTCTGGTGCAGAGGAATCTGCAGGGCATAATTATGCCTGTTCATATCAATTTCTGCTTCATTGTAATACCAGCCTTTCTGTATGATCTGTTTCAATGCATATTTTCCGTACGGAAGCCCTTTATAATTCAGGTTCCCTTTACTGTCCGTCCTGAATGAAATGGTATTGAGCATCACAAGGTATCCTTCTGCCGGCTGATCCCCGTTATCAAAAATGCCGTTGTTGTTGTTATCGTAATACACAAAAGCGGTAATGTTTCCTTTTTTACCCGGATCCAGGGTGTTTGATTTCAGATTAAGGGTGATGCCGGCTTCAATGGTAAGAAGGTTGTTATTCAGTTCCCTCGAAGAATAATGGAACCATGAAGTATTGAGATATACGCCATACAGTTTCCCGGAATATTTCAGATTGATAAAGCCTGACGGCGATTTTCCGTACAGGATATCATCGGTATATGTGAAACCCGAAGTAGCAGTGAGTTTCTGATCAAAAAAATTCTCATTCACAAATGCTGAAAGGGAAAGCTTTTTATACGGGTTATTTTCATTAAATATCCTGGAGAATGCATACTCAGACAGGAAATAACTTCCGTACTGATACATAAAATTGAAATTAAGCCATTTGTAACTGTAATTCCCGGTCGCTTTCATCTGGTATTTCAGCTGATCAATATCCGGATACTGAGCCAGCCCGGCTTCAATCCCAAGGACGGAAGAATGCTTGTGGTCCGGACTGGACCATGTCATGTAATCGGTAATCCTCTGTGCCTTAAGCTGCTTGGAATCCTGATTGATTCCGGTATTAAAGAAATTATTATACGTATTGGATTTTTCATTCTGATACTGAAGGCTCAGCGCAAACCCGAAGTTTCCTTTCTTTGGAAAATTAATCCCGGTGTCTACCCTGGTGGTATTTGATTCTAAATTATTATCATAAAAATAAAACTTAGGTGAAAAATCTGAAATCAGGATATTCGTATAAATGTTATAATCCTTAATGACATTGGTAGAAATATTCTGCTGGATCTGCAGCATGCCCCGCCTGTTTCCCGGATAATAGTCCGTACTGTAAAAGTAGTTCCCGTTAAGATTAAACTTATTAATAATCCCTGAATACTGCGATTCCACAGCCAATGAGGGCTTGGTGACATTGATGTTTTCATACACACTGAGTCCGCTGTATACTTTAGCCATCATATTCCAGTCTTTATTAAAGGAATACTGCATATCGGTCCCTAAAAGATTATGCCTTGCATTCTCGTACGGGTCATTCCTGAAAACGTAGGTTGCCGACATATTCCGCGCTGCGTTCTGCATGCCCATACTTCCCCTGGCGAAAAAACCGTAACCGTATTTTAAAAAAGAATTTCTTTCCACAAGGCTGAAGGTCTGGTCTACGAACCCTACTTCAAGCTTTTTATCTTTATCAGAAGAGGTTACGGCATATTCTGCACCCCTGCCGAACATGGACATTTCCATTATCTTGCTGATATTTCCCAGCGTATACTCGCTGTTCTTGCGGCGATAGGTAATGTAGGTATTGGTAACCACGGGCTCACTCTGGTTGTTCATAGTATAGATATTCCCCCTGAGAAATACATATCCCGAAGGAAGATTGAATCCCCCGGAACCGATGAGCTGGTACATATTCAGGTTGTTTCCTACCCTTCTGTACCCCGCCGTAATGCTGTTCTTTTTATAACTGGAAAACGAATTGTTCTGAAGATCCTGGTAACGCTGTGTAGATGCTACGTTCTGAACAGCCACAGACGCATTTCCGAATATTTCTTTCTCCGGGTCCCTGAATCCTGCGATATCAATGGAAAACTGAGAACTTTTTGCCAGCGGGCCGGAAGGCATGAACCGGAATATGAATACGGTATCTTTTTCTACGGCAATGCTTCCTTTTTTTTCAATAAAAACATTTCCCTGCGCAATTTCCGGGATTTTAAAGACGACGGTAACGTTCTGCCGTGTGTTTCCGAGGTTGGAAACCCTTGCCCTTACCTCTACGGAATCTTTTGTATTGTTAATATAGAGTACAGGATTTTCTGCCGTAATCCGGAGTGCATTGTTTTCCGCTATATTAAATGTGATGGATTTCTCCGCTACTGTACGGTGCTGAAGATCTGTAAGGTCAAAACTGATTTTTTTCTCACCCGCCACTGCATTATTGTTCACAATAACTTTTACGGGCAGAAAAACACTTTCTCCGGCATCCAGCTCCGCATCGATCCCGCCGGCTGAAACCGCTCTGAACCCCTGCGGCGTATGAATGGCAATTTTCCCTTTAAACGGTACGCTGTCTTTATTTTTAAGGACAACAATCAGGTCGATGATATTATTTTCCGGTGTGCCGGATTCACTGCGGACCTCCATGCTTACATCAGGAATACCCTGTGCAGGAATGATGATAAAAGCGAGCGGTATCAAAAAAACAAGCGCTATCTTTCTGAGCAGGTCGTAGTGCATTATTAATTTTATTGAGGGGTTATCTCGAACTGAAGTGTTGTGGAGTAGTCTTCTGTCTTGGCATTGATGAATCGCTGGTCGTTGGGAGTGGTTGAGTAATTGATGTCATAATACACACTGGAACCCTGGGTATACCCTCCCTTGGCAACCAGCTGCGGAAAGGAAGCCAGCACAATGGGATAAACAGATGCATTGTTCCCGGAAACGGGCGCCAGCCCGAATTTTACCGCTTCTAAAGGAAGTGAATTTCCGGCAGGAGATGTAAATTTGGTCTGAAGGGATCTTATCTTGATCTGATAATTGGTATTGCTCTTTACAGTAAGCGCATTGGCATATACGGCACTTACACCGTTTGTATAATCATTTTTACTGTTGAACTCCAAGGAGCTGTTCACGGCATTTGCAGAGAACTTCAGTGACATTTCAGGGACATCAGGAGGTGTTCCTGAAAGCGTCCCGATCTGGAACTGAAACACATGATCCATCCTGCCGATCACATTATTATACCGGTCATAGGCCGTAAACTGCATAGGTGCTACAAAAGTGGTCCACGCAGGATAACTGCCGAGATAAGAACCACCGGCAAGCATCATGCTGTACCTGATCTGAAGATTGTAATAGTAGCCGATAAACAGAAAAGGAAGGTTATATAACGCAGCGTTTGACTGCGGAACCAGGAAAACTTCCTGTCCTTCCTGCATCATAACATTCAGCGGCATCCCGATCTGTGAAACGGAAGGCACCGCAAAGGGATAGGCACTTCCGGAAGTTGATACCGGACTGAAAGAAACCTTATTGGCAGGCAGCGTATAATTTCCGTCTGTGGAAGTGATGGGCTGTGTCAGCCTTACGGACAGCCTCCAGTACGGAACATTGATATATCCGTTGGCTGTAAAGTTAGCGGTATAGGCATCAGGAATGGTATTGCCTCCGTATGAAGTTACAGGCATATAACCATTGGTCCATGAATTATAGTACGCCTGTGAACAGCATTGCATCCAGATAAACAGCAATATGATGGCTGAAAGCTTCTTATTGTTATTCATAGGTAAAGTTTAATTCTCCCAGTTCAAGGTTATCACGGTCGCCGTAATCTATCATCACCGATGCTGTATATTTTCCTTTATCAAGACCGGCAGGAAGCGCAATACTTACTTCTCTTTTATTTCCCGGCATCGTATAAAAAACGATGGCTTCAAGGGAAGTCTTTTTACCATTCTGGGTATTGACAAGGTCGGTAAATATTTTACCGTCTGCCCATATTTCTCCAAGGTTGTTGAACGTAAGGTCAAGAGCCGGGTTTGATTTCGTATAGATCAGGTTGCTGATTTCCAGTTTCCTGTTTTTTGCAGATGGAAGTTTATGGAAGAGCTTGATCCCCGAACGGATGCTTACTTTAATATTGGCACCCTTGTTATCTACATCATCCACAGGATTCATCTGGCTTACATAAAGCACTGCGGTATGCGTGGAAAGCTTGTCTGCTAAAGTACCGGGAACGGTAATGGTGACATCAATATCCTTTCTTTCACCCGGAGCGAGTGTAAAATAATTATCTTCCTTTTTTACGGAGACCCAGCCCGCACATGAGTTGGCAAGCGTGTTGGCTGCAGACATCATGTTTTCTCCTTTCTCATTGTATTCCCAGTCTCCCAGGCTTACTGCCAGGTCCAGGGAATTTTTTGCACTTACATTGGTGACCGTTATTTTCTGGGTATTGCTGTTCCCGAGTCCGGATTCAAAATAAAGCCTCGGCGGAGAAACAGAAACTCCTGTCTGAGCATACAGGTTTAAACCTAAAGAACCTACAAGATACAGAAAGATAAAATACAGTTTTTTCATTACGGAGATTTAATATTAAAAATACACAAAAAGTGCTACAAACAACCTTGCAACACCCTTTAATTTTCAATATTCCAGAATAGCTTCTATATTATTGGGAAATAATGGTATAGGTAAGTTCTGTAGTATATATGGTTGGCGTCTGCCCTGCAATGTAGTTATCAAGGTAAGCGTTTGCACCTGCACCTTTGTATTCAATGCTTATTTTTTTATCCACTCCTCCTACAGTTGAAGTAACAAGGGTAGTTTCATTTGCTGATAATTGTACGTTCTGCGCATACTGAGCTCCTGTAACAGGTTCTGATCCTGCACTTGCCTTAACCTGGATGGTGTTGGCCTGAATTGTTTTGGCTCCGTTCAGTAAAGCGGCATTGGCACTTTTCACTTTCACCTGGAATCCTCCTGTACTGTAAACATTCAAATGGTCAGCATTTACAGAAGATACACCGTTAGCATAGTCGTCTTTTGTTACGTAGTCTAAGTTAACTATTTTTTGTGCAGTGTTCACTACAAGAGTCTGGATCGGCTTTAATCTTACATTTAAAGTTACGGTCTGCTGAGCGTTTATTGTTACAAATCCTATTAGAGAAAAAGCGGCAAATATGAATTTTTTCATGAGATAATGATGTTTTACTTATTATATATTATTCTTCTAAATTTTCTGGTGCAAAGGTAAATACACCTGAAGACATCTCTTTTGTAAAAAAATGCTCAAAATTTGCAAATATGGTTTTAGAAAAATAATGAGAAATCTACCTGTGATTACAAAATAAATGTAAAAAGTAGACTTATATAATTAATAAAAACTATCAATATTACAATGAAATAAACCCATTGT
>NZ_LMKA01000136.1 GCF_001421435.1 Chryseobacterium sp. Leaf201 | reverse complement strand
ATACAACAGTATCAAGTTGGAAATCTTTCAATTACATAGCTTTTATAGTAATAGCTCTGAAGAAATTTTATAAAACTAAAAAAGTTTAAATGACTTCAAAGCTCTGTTTTTTAAAACGCATTTTACCGGTATGAGTTAAGTCATAATTTACTTGTGGTGACAGTGATAACTTTGAATATACCAATAAAGATATATATATGAAACTTATTACGGCAACAGGAATTGTTGTACCTTTTACAGTGAGCGGCCGGAAAAAAGACGCCGCTGAAAATACCTCAAATAGTGCAGCTTCCGTATCTGCTTACGGCCACAACAGCAGATCCGCTGACAATAATCCTCCGTCAATTTCAACAGAAGTCTGAATACGGAACCGTAAAATGAATCATTACAGGATGCTGCCATCTGCAGCTTCACCGGAAAATCCTGAAAGCGATTCATCTGAACAGGAAAATAAAATAAACCTTATCACAAGTACCTGTTTTTTTAAAGAATTAATCTTTTAAAGAAAATATTCCAATAACCAAATATTGATATGATTACAAATGAGATCAGAATCATGCGGGGCCCAAACATGTGGTCACGCAGCCACCACAAGCTAATTATCATTAAATATGATCATTTTACCATTCCGGAGATAAGCCCTGAAAAGCAGCCGTTGGTCAGCGGGTATTTCCGCTCCAGTCACAACTTTGAATCCGCTTATGATGAGTTCGGACCCTGCATACTAGACTATACCTCACATTTGGCTTCGGTTTTACAGGGATCATCTATGCATCATCATATCGTTATCCCTTCTCCGGGGATATTTTACGGGGTATTGGAATATGAGATTGAAGAAGCCGGCCTGGAATCGCTAAAACTCGCATCAGAAATTATAAAATCGCTCTGTAACAGTGAAATCCCCATATCATTGAGTGAAGCCCAGCAGCAGGTTAAGAGTGTTCACCTTAATTATTGCGAAGGCCCTACAACCGCTATGATCATCGAAGCTGCGGAAAAACGGAATATCCCTGTAAGTAAAGGGCCGGCCGGATTTACCATCCTGGGGCATGGAAAAAACCAGAAAAGGATCAGCGCTGCCATTTCCCAGCACACTTCCTGCATTTCCGTAGATATTGCCTGTGACAAAGATTACACGAAGAAATTCCTGGAAAGCGCCTATCTGCCGGTTCCTGATGGCAGGCTGGCAGAGCATGAAAGTGAACTCTTACTGATTGCAGAACATTTAGGCTATCCGTTGGTCACAAAGCCTTTTAACGGTAATCATGGAAGAAACGTAACCTGCGGAATCAAAAACTTTGAAGAACTTCTCTTTGGATTCCGGTCTGCGGCAGAAATTTCAAAACCTGTGATTATTGAAAAAGAGATTATAGGGTGCGATTACCGGATGCTGGTTATCGGCAATAAATTTATTGCAGCCTCTTTAAGGCAGCCTGCCTCTGTTATTGGCGACGGTCTGTCCACTATTTCAGAACTGGCAGAAGCCGAAAACCTAAATCCTTTGCGCGGAGACGGCCATGAAAATGTCCTGACAAAGATCAGCCTCGATTCTGTTACCGAACAGCATCTTCAAAAACACGGACTGCATTTGCATTCTGTCCCTGCAAAAGGGCAGCAGATATTTTTAAGGTCTACCGCTAATTTAAGCACAGGTGGTACTGCAGAAGATGTCACGGACATTGTACATCCGTCCAATATACTGTTGGCAGAAAAAGTATCGAGGGTAATTGGCCTGGATATTTGTGGGATCGACATAATAAGCGCTGATATCACCAGGCCTCTTGCGGAAAATGGCGGTGCCATTATAGAAGTAAATGCAGCTCCGGGACTGAGAATGCATAAGTATCCGGCCAAAGGTGAACCCCGTGAAGTGGGTGAACCGATAATAGATTTAATGTTTCCAAAGGGAGATAACGGCAGAATTCCTATCGTTGCCATTACCGGAACAAACGGTAAGACAACCACGACCAGACTGATGGCGCATACAGCGGCTTATGCAGGATATACCGTGGGATTCAGTTCAACTGACGGGATCTATGTGGGAGATGAGCGGATTAAAATAGGTGACTGTTCCGGGCCGCAAAGTGCGCGTACCATATTACAGGATGCAACCGTTGATTTTGCAGTGCTTGAATGTGCACGGGGCGGGATTATCAGGTCAGGCCTGGGATTTGACCAGTGCGACATTGCCATTGTGACCAATGTTGCAGCTGATCATCTGGGATTAAAAGATATTTATACTGTTGAGGATCTTGCGAATGTAAAAGCGGTGGTTCCGTGTGCGGTAAAGAAAGATGGCTGGGCTATTTTAAATGCAGGAGATGAGCATACGTATGGAATGAAAGACAAAGTGAAATGCCAAGTAGCCCTGTTCTGTTCCGATGAAAACAACAGCCGCCTTCAGGAACATATGAAGAATGGCGGAATTGCAGTATATACAGACCGCCTCCTTAATATTTTCATTTACGACGGCACGCATAAAATTTTCGTTTTTAATGTTACGGAAGCGCCCATCACCCGTAATGGAAGGGCAGAATTCATGATTGAGAATTTGCTGCCCGTTGTTTTAGCAGCCTATTTGTCAGGAATCCAGACGGAAGAGATTACCCTCGCTTTAAAAAGTTTTATTCCCAATGCAGAACAAACGCCGGGACGGATCAATGAATTTGAAATCAACGGCTTAAATGTCATCGTAGATTATGCTCATAACGCTCACGGCCTCAATGCGCTCGCGGGATACCTTAAACATATTCCGGAAAAAAAATTCGGGATTATTACCGTACCGGGTGACCGCCGCGATAATGATATTATTGAATTCGGACAGATTGCAGCCTCCATGTATGACGACATTGTTATTAAGTTTGACCGTGATCCGAGAGGCAGAAGTGAGGAATCAACCGTTGAGCTTTTAGCACAGGGAATTCAGAATATTAAGCCGGGTCTTGAATACAAGGTCATTCCGGATACACAATCTGCCATTCATTTTGCTATTGATACGGCAGAAAAGGGAAGCTATGTGGTTATCTGTGCAGACAATGCTATCCATACGCTGAAGATCGTACAGAATATTGCCCTGCTCTATCAGGATTAAATTTTGCAGTCATCTTCAGGTCTCAGTTACTTTCCTAATTCAGTTTTCCAGTTTACTAATAAAAATGATCGGCCTTTTTAGGCCGATCTGCTCAAATTATTTATCTATACAACCTATGATATAAGTCTACGTTATGAACGGAAAAACCGGGTTAATATTTTAAAATTAAAATAATTTTAAGTCATAAAAACACTGCTGACAAACTGTTGTCACAACATGGGTTTACCTTTGTACCAACAGTAACACACAACATTAAAATTATGACAACAACAAACACAACAAACACCATGACACAGTTCCTGACTGCTGAACAATTATTGAATCACTGGCAGGGACACCGGAATTTAACCCGCAGGATCATCGAAGCATTCCCGGAACAGGAATTATTTGAATTTTCGGTTGCCGGAATGAGGCCTTTCGCAAAACTTGCCGTTGAACTGATCAGCATAGGCGGACCGGGCCTGAAAGGTATTGTCAGCCGACAGACGGAAGCTTATGACGAAGAAGCTTTTACCCCGAAAACCAAAGAAGAGCTTCTGGCAAAGTGGGATGAGGAAACGGAAACCATCAGCCATTATTTTGCGCAGATTTCGGAAGAGCGTTTTCAGGAAAACTTTAATCTATTCGGGCAGTATGAATTTCCGGTCTATCAGAATATCCTGTATTTTGTAGACAATGAAATCCATCACAGGGGCCAGGGATATGTTTATTTAAGGGCATTGGGAATTGATCCTCCTTTTTTCTGGGAAAGATTTTAACCTTACCATCCTTTATAAAAAAAGCTTTCAGAAACAAATCTGAAAGCTTTTTATTTCCCTGTTTATGTGTTATTCAGGAAGAATATTTTTAAAGAATTTAACGATATTGCCCTTGAGCTTATTAAACATTTCCGAAGTCCCGAATTCTTTGTTATCGTAGCCTATGGGAAAGCCTTTTTCTACGTATTCGTTGTTTTTATTTAACGTGAGAACATTAAAATCCTTATTCACTTCACCCTGGCTTTCGGTATGGATGTCTAAGAATTTCACAGAAGCGTTTTTAGAGAAATCCAGCTTTTTGATGTCAATTATTTTCACTTCCTTTTTCAGATCGGAACGGAACGAAAGTTTCATGTTCTTAAGGTCGATTACGGTCTGCCATTCTCCGGCATGAATCGAGTTCAGGATATTCCAGGCATACGCAACCGGTTTTTCATCGTATACATAGTTTTTCAGCATATAATAGGCACGGTTGTAACGGTCTTCCCATTTTCCCTGATCTGCAAAATCAAATTTTTCCTGCCCGCCTAAAAAATCGAACTTCTGAACACCGGCCAGATCTTTTTTGTACTGGTTGTTGCATAAAAGCGGCATCGGCATATCCTTATCGGTCAGTACTTTATATTTCCCGTCAAGCAATGCAATGGTTGCCGTATTTCCGGCTGCATCACTCAGGAAGAAATGGCTTCCGGCTGCATTCGGCCACCAGTTGATATTCGGGCCTTTATTCAGGTGATCCACCACTTCTTTTACCGATTTGTAATTATCCAGCTGATACTGGATCCACTGTGCCCAGAACATATCCGGCTGGGAAGGATTTTTCACTTTTGAAGTTTCCTCAAGATAAAGCTCTACCAGGAAAAGCCCTTTTTCATTCACTCCGTAACACGGAAAGTCGTAGCCCAGCAGATTGAAGGTTACAGAACCGTATTTTGAGTTCCACTGCTTTGCATACTGTGAATTGTCGGTCGTCAGATTTTCCCAGCTGATATTTCTCTTCTGAACATCACGCTTATTAATCACAATCATCCCCGGCATCGTTTTCCAGTTTTCATTGAAGCCTACTACACAATGGTTTTTCCCTTTTAGCAGGAAAGCGGAACATGCAGAAGCGGCTGTTGAATAAACGATGGTACATAATAATAAACAACGTAATAGTAAAAATTTCATAACTAATTTGAATAATAATATTTTAGATTTTTTTTGAAATGTCTGCCATTAATTTTTTGAGGCTTTCTTTAAGAGACTCCGGTTCCAGAATCTCCGCGTAGTCTGCAAAGGTAATCAACCAGCGTGGAAAACCCTCATCAATCCAGTCGGTTTCGAAAATAAGTTCTACGTTATCCCCTCTTTCTATCTCTTCGGTAAGGCCGTAATATTTTTTGGAATTGATGATATGCCCGATGATTTTTTTCTCTACCAGAAGCCTGACCCTGGTTTTATTTCCGTTCGGGGCTTTGCGGTAATCATTGATCTGCCCGTATTCCTGTAAAAACGGATGCCCGGTTATGGAAATCTTTGAAATCCTGTCGATCCTGAACTGCCGGAAGTCATTCCGTAAGGTACAGAATGCCATGATGTACCAGAAATTGAATTCAAAGAAAACCCCTACCGCCTCAACAGTTCTTACGGACACTTTGTTTTCAACGGTTTTATATTCCATGAGCAGCTGACGTTTTTCGGCGATACTTTCCAGAATAATCGGGATCACATTTTTAATAGGGTCCTCGGTTTTCGGCTGGTAGTTGTAGATGTCAATCTGCTTCTCAATATTTACGATCAGATTCCGGTCTGAAAATTTCAATACGGAACGTACTTTCTCCATAGCGGATTGATAATGGCTGCCCAGGCTGTCATGTAAAAATTTCTGCATGAGTTTTTCTGCCGTAATGAAACTCAATACCTCTTCTTTTGTAAACATCACGGGCGGAAGCTTATAGCCTTCCATTAAAGAATATCCGCTTCCCGCTTCCCCGACGATAGGAATCCCGGCATTTTCCAGGGTTTTAATGTCGCGGTAAATGGTTCTTATGCTCACCTCAAACTTTTTGGCAAGATCCTGTGCCCGTACCACCGGTTTAGACTGCAGCTGCGTGAGGATAGCAGTTACCCGGTCGAGCTTTTTGAGATAGTGATCATTCATTTACAAAAACAGAAATTTTGAAGTTTAAAGCTAAATTACTTTTTACTTTTTACTTTTTATTTTACATCAATTATCCTTAAAACTATTCACCAGCTTATCAAGATTCAGGCTCCTTGCGGAAGCATCAAAGATTTCACGGTAGGTTCCGTTAAGCTGTACCAGTTCATCATGGGTCCCGTTTTCCACGACTCTTCCTTTTTTCATCACATAAATTTTGTCGGCATCTAAAATCTGCGATAAGGAATGGGAGATCATGATCACCGTGCGTCCTGCTTTTATGGCATCTAGGGAATTTTTAATCTGTTCCGTAGAAATGGCATCCAGGCTTGCGGTAGGCTCATCCAGGAAAATAACGGGCGGATTTTTCAGGAATAACCTGGCAATGGCAATTCTCTGCTGCTGGCCTCCGGAAAGCTGGGTTGCATCATGCCGGTACTGGTCCGGAAGCTCCAGGATCTGATCATGAAGATAGGCTTTTTTTGCAGCCTCCTCAATTTCCCAGAAATCAGCATTCATATTTCCGTACCGGATGTTATCTTCAATACTTCCCTGGAAAATGTGGTTTTTCTGAAGCACCAGCCCCAAATCACTCCTCAGGAAGGTATTGTCAAAATTATTTAAATCCTGATCATCCAGCAAAATTTCCCCTGAATCCGGAAGATAAAATTTACACAGAAGACTGATGACGGTAGATTTTCCGGCTCCGCTTAAGCCTACCAAAGCCGTAGTCTTTCCGTTCTCTATTTTCATGGAGACATCATGCAGAGCGTGAGTCCCGTTCGGATAGCTAAAATTGACATTTTTAAGTTCAAAATTCCCTTTGATGTTTTTCTCTTTAAAGGTTCCGTTTGGCTCTTCTTCATTTTCAGCATTCAGAATATCGAAATACCCTTCGGCATAAATCATTGCATCATTCATATCATCATAAATCCGGTGCAGCTGGCGGATCGGTGCTGAAACATTGTTGAAGAGCATAATGTGCAGCATGATCGCTCCGATGGTCATCTGCTGATCCAGCACCAGATAAACCGTCAGAAGGATGATCAGCACCACTCCGAACTGTTCAATAAAAGTTTTCAACCCGTCATAAATAAAATTGGTTCTGCGGGTAAACATCTGGCTTCCCATCAGCTGCATCTGCAGGTCGTACTGTTTTTTTCCTTCAAACTTTTCGCGGACAAAACTTTTGATGACCATAATGGAATTGATCAGATTCAATAAGCCTGAGGTTTTCTGCTCCCGCTGATTCCTTAGCGTTCTCCGGACACCGCCTAGCTTCTTCGCCTGTAACGAGCTGATGTAAAAATAAATGGGAACGATGATGGTAGAAACCATGCCGACATAGACATTCTGCATATACATGATCACCAGTGCGATGATCGAATTGGAAAACAAAGGCAGCATATCAATGAAAAAATTCTGCACCAGCCTTGTAAGGCTTTCTATCCCGCGGTCTATCCTAATCTGCAGTTTCCCGGATTCATGGTTTTCATCGTTAAAATACGCGACCCTGTAGGTAAGAATTTTGTCGATAGCCGACTGTGCCAAGACGGAACTTACGTTGATCCTTATCTTTTCCCCATAAAATTTCTGCCCGAAGTTGATGAAAATATTTAATAGTTCTTTACCAAGTAAAATCACGGAAATCAACACCAGTACATGGATGCCTTCAGACATCGGGTGCGGAAGATGCGTCAGGTTGGTTACCTCATCAACCGTATATTTCAGGACCAGCGGGTTGACCTGTGCAGCAAGTGCCCCTAAAAACGTAAGGAATAACGTTCCGTAAATCATCAGCCGGTACGGCCTGATAAACGGGATAAGCTGTTTGTAAATCCCGAATAATGTAAGTGTTCTGTTGAAAGGCTTTGCCATAGGAATAAGTTTAACGGAAAAACGTACCGTTTACTGGAGAAAAGGTACGTTTTATTCTATTTTTAAGCAAATCTGCCGGTTAATTATCCTTCATAAACATAAGTGGTCAGGTAATGCAGTTCCGGTTTACCGGCTGCTTTTGATTCTGCTTCTGCCTGCTCTTGTGAATATTGGGAATTGATTTCCTTTTTCTGTAATACAAAAGAATTATTCGCATTTTTATCAACCACCTCATTGAAAATATGCTGGATTTCAGATTTCCCCAGTGAGGCAAAACTGATGTCTTCAAACCCGTATATCAGTCTCAGGTCATCGAACTGTGCAAAATTTTCATCCACAAAACCCTGAAGCTGAGCTTTGGAATCAAAGTTCCCGGCCCAGATATTATAGGCATAGCTTTTCTTTTTCGGCTTGTCCAGAATACTCTGGTACACGAAGTTTTCACCCAGATAGGCTTCCCTTACCTGCGGGTCATTCGCCAGTTCTTCGGGAAGGCCTTCTTTCAGGATTCTCCCTTCGAACATGATGTAGGTTTTATTGGTAATGGCCAGGGTCTGCTGAACATTGTGGTCGGTAATTAAAATCCCGATGTTTTTATCCACCAGGCTTCTTACGATTTTCTGGATATCTTCCACGGCAATAGGGTCTACTCCGGCAAAAGGCTCATCCAGTAAAATGAAGCTGGGATCCGTAGCCAGGCATCGGGCAATTTCCGTTCTCCTTCTTTCCCCTCCCGACAAAAGGTCACCACGGTTTTTGCGGACATGCTGAAGTGAGAATTCCTCTACCAGTTCGTCACATTTCATCTGCTGCTCGCGTTTTGAAAGCTTGGTCAGCTGCAGAACGCCCATGATGTTCTCCTCAACCGAAAGTTTACGGAACACGGAAGCTTCCTGCGCCAGGTAGCCGATTCCTTTCTGTGCCCTTCGGTACATGGCATCGGTGGTGATTTCCTGTTTATCGAGGAAAATTTTTCCGGAGGTCGGCTTAACCAAGCCTACAATCATATAAAATGAAGTGGTTTTCCCTGCTCCGTTCGGGCCGAGCAAACCTACAATTTCGCCCTGCTGAACCTGTACAGAAACACCTTTTACTACTTTTTTGGGACCGTATTCTTTGATTAAGTTTTCTCCGCGTAAAATCATAAGAGCAAAGATAAAAATTTCTTAATAAGTTGATTAAGTTTAATCTATTTATAATGATTAGTTTTGCTAAAAAAATTATAATGAAGCATATTTACTTTCTGTTTTTACTTTTAACCTCTTTATCATTAACCTCACAAACTTCCGTAGGCAGTGTTCTGTACGGAACTGCCGCTTTTGAAAATTTCGGAAAAAGCATAGGCATGGCAAATAATGGAGACCGGATAGCAGTAGGAAGCCCATATAATAATGAATTGGGAAACCATTCGGGCAATATAAAAATTTATGACTGGATTAACGGAGCATGGGTATTGACAGGAAATATCTACGGTCCTGCAAATTCCTATATGGGAACAAATGTAAATATATCTGAAAACGGAAAAACAGTAATTGCGACAACAGATTATTATATAGGAACAGCCAGCCAGAATATCTGTGTCTATGAGCTTCAGAACAATGTATGGAATATGACGTGGAATCTTGTAAATTACGGAAGCAGTAATCTTACGTTTGGCTCATATACAGGAGTTTCGGATGACGGAAATACAATTACCCATTCCAGCGTGAATATCGGAGGTACTTCAAACAGTGCCAACGGGAGGGTTTTTATTTTAAGAAAAATAAATAATGTCTGGACTGAAATCGGCTTAATTCAGGAAATGTCTTTAAATATCGGTAACGGTAATTATTTCGGACATACCACAAAGCTTTCTCCGGACGGAAATAAAATTTTCATCAGCGCACCGATAAGAGGTTCCCTGTATTCCTATCAATATTCAAACGGACAATGGACACAGTATGGAGGTGAAATTCTTGAATCCAACAATGGATCCCTGCAGTTCGGAAAATCTTTTTCTATCAATTCTGCTGCTGATATACTTGCTGTCGGCAACACGTCTTACAATAATATGACTACAAAAAACGGGGCAGTAACATTCTATTCGCTTGTTAACGGAAGCTGGACGAAAAAAGGACAGATTACAGGTACGGCAAGCCAGTTTATGGGAACTACAGTAAGTATTTCTGATAATAATCTGGTTGCCATCTCAAACAATACCAATAACCTGAACCAAAATGTTTCAGGAAGTTTAACGGTTTATAAATTTGATCTCACCAATCAGACATTTACCAAGCTTGGCGCAACTTTAAATGCGGAGTATCTTGATTATATGACCATTAACGACATTTCAAAAACATCCAATAAAGTAGTAACAGCAGGATTTTATGCCAATAATCCTAATAATATAAGAGCCGGATATGTAAAAACATTTGGATATGATGCTTTTCTGAATACAAAAGATGTTTTTGCAGATAAAAAATCTGTAAACGTTTATCCCAATCCCACTAAAGGAAGAATATATTTCGACGATTTAGAAAATAAAATCATTTCTGTAAAAGTCTTTAATGCCAGTCAGCAATTAATTTTAGAAAAGGATATTAATTCTAACGAGAAAAGTCTGGATTTACCTTCTTCTACAACTCTGTATTTTGTAACTTTTTACCTTAAAGATGCTACAACTCTAACTAAAAAAATAATTGTTCAGTAAAATTTAATCACAGGATTCACGAAAAGTATTTAATTTCCATAATTTTATAACACCAATCAAAACATTATATTACTATGGAAAACAATCAACAACTGACGGAGCTTCTGGCGTTGGACCTGGGCATCAACATTGTAAACCGCAGGCCTTACGCCAAGGAAGTTTTCAAATGGCAGGATATGGATCTGCTTCCGCATTCTTCCACTGACACCATGCTGTGTGAAATTTATGAATGGGACGGCAGAAACTGGCGCACCACCAACAATAACCTGATCGGCTATTTATTTTCGGAGGCGCAGCTGAATACGGTTAAAGAACAGTTGATCAACGTTCAGAAATTCCCTGCTTTAATTCCTGATTTTGAATTTACAAAGGAAAACATGACGGAATTCGGGCTTTCGCTGCCTTCGCTGTTCAATATCGGAGTTAACGGGAACATCAACAGTGCCAAAGCTTTTTCGGTACGGGTGAACGGGGTTACCAAATCCAGAATCACCAATATCGACTCGCCGGGAATTGAAATCCTGAGGAGCTATTCTGAATTCACACAGGACCAGTCCAGATCCTACAGGAAAAACATCAAGTTCAATTATCTGAGTGCTTCTTTATTTTATGCAGACAGCGTTGAAATCTATCTTGAAAAGGACTCCGGAGTGGGAATTGACGTAAGCTTTCAGACCGAAGATGTCGATGTAACCGCTAAAGTGGATACGGATACAAAAAAACATTTTGTCCTGAAATACAAAGGAAATCAGGCTCCTTTTGCCGCAAAATTTACGAAAGGAAAAGATTTTAACATCATGTAAATTAAAGTATGGTTAATATATCTATCCTATGTGATAAATTTTAATTACTTTAGATACTTTAACCAAATACTTATTTATCATGAAAAAATTAACGAAAAAAGATCTGATGAAGATCAACGGCGGAAATATCCGCCCGCCGGATGCCAACGGAAACTGCCAGCCGGGATGGTACCTGTGCCCGTCTAATATCTGCGTCTATGATAAAGGCGGCCAGAATCCTATCGTGCCGGGATCTCCCCACTATAATGCATGTTTCGGATAGGCATTAAACAAGAATCCGTCTCACAACAAAAGTTGAGACGGATTTTTATTTTTTTATCAATTTATATTCATTTAAAAAAAAGGAAAAGTTGTCCACCTCAGGCAACT
>NZ_LMKA01000135.1 GCF_001421435.1 Chryseobacterium sp. Leaf201 | reverse complement strand
AATTTCTTCTTTAATATTATCAAAATATTTAAATCAAAATACACATTGATTATCAGTATTTTACCATTTCCGACAGGAAGTCATGTCTATTTTCATTTTTACATAAAATATAAAGCCCTGTAATTCAGTATATTAAATTATTTTAAATACGTCAAGTTTTGGCGTACTGCCGCTATACCTTTGCTTTCCAAAACACTAATACTGATTATATGGACAAAATAACTTTACAACGTATAGAACAGCTTCATCCTGCAGTAAGAGAGGAAGTGAAGCAGATCATTAAGGAATGCGATGAAGCATTAACAGGAAGGGCAAAAGTAAGAATTACTCAAGGGCTGAGAAGCTTTGAGGAACAGGAAAAACTGTATGCCATAGGCCGGATTACTTCCGGTAAAAAGGTAACGAATGCAAAGGCAGGGCAGAGCATCCACAATTACGGGCTTGCCGTTGATATCTGTATGATGATTGACGGAAAGACTGCCAGCTGGGATACCGTAAAAGACTGGGACAATGATAAAGTGGCAGACTGGTACGAATGTGTTAAAATTTTCGCAAAACACGGCTGGGACTGGGGCGGAAACTGGAAAACCTTTAAAGACCTTCCCCATTTCGAAAAAAAGAATGTCCGGACTAAAAAAGGCCTGCTAAAAACGGCCTGGAGAACACTGTTGCAAATGAGCAGGGATAAGGATGGATACGTAATTTTATAATTCTCTTTTATTTGAATTTATTTTTTAATGCGACGACTTCTGTCGCATCTCCCGCCTACCTTTGCTTACAAGAAATACCAAAAGCAATCATTATAACGCTAAAACCAATAGTTAAATTTCACGGAAGCTATTGGTTTTACTTGTCTAAAGTTGTCAGGTACTTCTTATCAAAAAGTATAAATTAACAATGAAAAAGACAACCATTCTTTCTTTGGACGGGGGCGGAATCAGGGGGATTATCACCTGTATTATTCTGCGCTACATAGAAGAGCAGCTGCAGTTGTATGACAACCCGAGCGCAAAACTGGGAGATTATTTCGACCTGGTGGCGGGAAGCAGTACAGGAGGGCTGATTGCGTCTATTATTCTATGTCCCGATGAACACCGGAAGGCAAAATATTCTATCCATAAAGGATTAGAACTGTATGCCGAAAAAGGTGGCGACATATTCCAGGTTTCTTTTTGGGAGCGCATGGTGAATCCGTTCGGATTGATCAATGAAAAGATCCCTCAGGAAGAACTTGAAAAAAACCTGAATGACTTTTTTGGAAAATTAGAATTAAAAGAACTGATAAAACCCTGCCTTATAACAAGCTATGATATAGAAAACAGAAGATCCAAGATATTCAATTCCTGGAAAGCACGCCTGAGTACCGATAACTTTTATGTTAAAGATATCTGCAGGGCTACTTCCGCGGCACCTACCTATTTCACACCGGTTCAGATCAAATCCATGTACGGACAGATTTTCAGCTTGATTGACGGTGGCATGTTCGCGAATAACCCGGCATTGTGCGCCTATGCAGAAGCCAGGAAAATTCCTTTTGCAGAAGTCCTGAAAAATCATCAGAAAGCAAATTATCCTACAGTGAATGATTTGCTTATCATCTCCATCGGCACAGGCATCGAAGCAAGGCCCTATTCTTTTAAAAAGCTTGAAAAAGCAGGGAAAATAGGCTGGGTAAATCCTATTATTGATATCCTGATGTCCGCCAATGCAGAAACTGTAGATTACCAGCTTGGCCAGATGTTCCAGACTTTAGGGTCAAGAAACCAGAAAAACTATTACCGGCTTAATCCTTCCCTTAAGAATGCTTCTCCTTCCATGGATAATGTGAGAAGGTCCAATATTGAGAATCTGATCCAGGCCGGTCTGAGCTATATTGATGATAACCGGGATGTACTGAACCAGATTGTTCAGAAACTGATCAGGAATAAGATATAAGTTATTTTGCTTATAATAATAATAAATAAGCTAAAAACCTTATGCTGATTTATTTTTAAAATTATTTTTTATACGTCAAGTTTTGTCGCTGCAGCACATTATTTTTGACTTAGGATTAAAACAATAACCAATTACTTACTACCATGAGAACAATCCAACATTAGTTGTGATTAAGAACTTCAATAGCCGGTATTCCCGGGCTATAACACCCAACATATCATCAGTTTTATGATTTAGCTTCAAAAATGCTGAACAGGATATGTATTACCTAATAATAACAGTTTGCTAGCACTGTATATCATTAATTATTAACCTTTTAAAAACCATTAATTATGGCAACAAATTTAGTACAAGAATTAAACAGTTTAGATTTCAGCGTTTACATTGGCGGCCCGTTACAGGCGGCAGTAAAAGCACAACATGATGCCTCTATTTCACAGGTCAACTTTATCAAAGAAGTAGGTTTCACTCCCGGAGCAAGCGGACAGCCCGACGTTTTGAAATATGTGGATTTTCATTACAAAAAATCGGTTCCCAACCCGGAATATGATTCAACTGCAACAAGCGGGTCGACAAGTAATCCATTCATTGATGCGGAAGTTAACCTGAAAGTACCTTTCCTTTCAATGCTTACCATTCCGTCTTTGAGAATTGATGAAATGACCATTGATTTCAACGCTAAACTAAACTCTGTAGAGACACAGAATGTTTCCAGCGAATTCAGCGGCACGGCCAGCTTAAGTGCAAAGTTCTGGAAAGTGAAGTTCAATGCCTCTGCATCATACAAAAAGACTTCATCCAGCACTTCCACTACCGAAAGAACATACACCTTGGGTGTTCATGTAAAAGCGGTAAACGATGAATTGCCGGCCGGACTTTCAAGAGTTCTGGATATGCTGGAAGACAGCATTTCCGCAGTCAATAATTAACCTTTTCGGATGGTTGCTGATGCAACCATCCTTTTCTACCCTTTTAATCTTACTAACTTAAAAAAAACTTATTATGCCAAAATTAAATGAATATCTGGGAGGAATTGTTTCTGAGCTTGCTTCTGCCCGGAAAATGGCTGACCTGAAGACGCTGGAGATCGCCAAAGAATATGCAAAAGACGAGATGCTGAAAAACTTTTCCATTCCGAGAATGAAGATCGGAACCGTAGAGCTTACTATTCCCTTTGCGAAAGCAGGAGGCCAAACCATCCTTAAACTCAGGGATTTTGCCTATGACGAGATTATCAAGGTAATGAAAACAGGTTACAATGCAGCCGATATCTCAAGTGATAAGGAGCTCAAGGATTTTCTGATCGACATGGAAATATATTATGATGAGGCAATCAATAAAATCAGGAAAGAAAACACACAGACCATAACTGCGGCACAAGAAAAGTATTTTGATATCATTCCTGAATACATTACAGACTTATGTGTAAGCCTGCCTAATTTTAAATGGGGCGAAGTGAAGTCTGAAACACTGCAAACAAGCCTGAAAGAACGTACTCTTGTTGAAGCAAGGAAAGTTATTGAAAAAGCTGATGGGAACGAAATCATCGCAGAAGCCAGCAAGCTGATGAGCCTGGATCCAAAATGTCTGATCTATGCCAAAATGAGCGTAAGCGAATCCGGAATGGAATGGTCGCGATATGAAGATATCAACGGAAATATTGTTGAAACTTTAATTCCTGAATAATGAGAAAATCACAGTTTATTTTAGTAAGCCAGCTCAAGCAAAAGCTGCAGGAATTTCCCGGTATTGTTTCTTCCCTGGAAAAAAAGGATCCTCACTTCATTGATAAAACCATGTTATGGCTGAAATCTTCAGAGGATATCTTATCTACCTATACTATCAGCGAGGTATCTGAAATAGCCGGTTTCAGGAGTAAGATCATTGCTGCAAAAATGACAGAGGGAAGAGGAATAAATATTAAAAAAAATCAGATAAAAGAGGCTTCCGGAATTTTATATGACATCCAGAACACCGTACTGACTGTGCTAACGCCTTATGAAAAAAAGATCAATGAATGCCGAGAAATTGTAAAACAATTACTGGTTCTTACCGCTCAGACGCACACGCAGATCTATAACCCAAGTCTCCCGTTTGAAGATTTTATTAAAAGAATCTGGCTGTATATTTTGTCTGAGAACGATCTGAGAATGGGTGCCATCAAGCTCAAATCAGTACTTTCCGAGATGGATATTTTAATGCTTATAGGTGATGAAATAGAATTAAGTGACTTTACCTAAAGATAACCCAGTTTTGAGCTATTTTTTTATGACGTCAAGTTCTGTCGCTGCCCCCTCATATCTTTGATTACGAAACAATAACCATGAAAACATCAATTAATCTAATCCATACCGATAACTCATTTTGATGAACAGTCTTAACTATAACCCATCTAAATACATACATATGGAAACACCAAATCACAATCCAGAGATGATCTTCGATGAAGACCTTTATACCATAGAATGGAGCGACATCGAAAATACCGAGATAGACTATGACCACTATCTTAATGACATTGAAAATTTCTTCCGTCAGGATATAGAAAATGAAATCCTTGAAGAGGATATTTATTAAAAATAAATTTAAACACGTCAAGTTCTGTCGCTGCCCAATACTACCTTTGAGATATAAATAAAACACAAAAGCAATCCTTTAAAATCTTATCAAAATCCTTTTGAATTCACCATTCACAAAATGCTGAATAGCCGCAACTGTGTTTAAAATTAACATTCAAAAACAATTAAAGTGAAGAATAAAATGTAAGCATCAAGGTGGAAAATTTGTCTGAAAACACCTAAAAAAATAACGATTTGACCGAAGTTATTTATAAAGACGGTTTCAATATAATATTAATTAAACAAATAATTTAAAATGTTAAACAAACAAAAATTAAAAACACTTTTTGAAAATGGAGATATCCCGAAACAGGAAGACTTCTGGCAGTGGCAGGACTCATATTTTCATAAAGAAGATAAAATACCTGCCAATACTATAGATTATGATTTTACTAAAAAAGCAGATTTAATAGATGGTAAAATACCTGCTTCCCAGCTTCCCAGCTATGTAGATGATGTATTAGAATATAATACGCTGTCTAATTTTCCACAGGAAGGTGAGACAGGGAAAATCTATATTGAGGTTACTACTGGCAAACAGTTCAGATGGAGCGGCGCAAGATATATACAGATTATTGATACTTCAACTTTTCAAGATATGCTCGTTGCCAAGCTGGACAAGCCATCGGAAATAATTAATAAGGCTGAAACCAATCACTATATTCCACTATTAAATAATGATAATGCAACTAAAAAAATATTAAAAAATGATTTTGGAAAAGATTTATTTATCAGTGCTCCCTCTCTTTTAAGCGAGAATGAAAAAACAGATTGGAAAACTCAAATGAATGGTGGCTGGACAACCAGTACCATGAGTGTTGCTTATATCCTGCCTCCTATCGTAGATAAAACAGATAAAAATACATGGTTCACTTTAAAAGGAGCTAACCTTAATATCAATCCTGCAAACTTCTCAGTAAGTTTAATGACAGCATCCGGAACATTAGTGACTAAAATTCCCAATGCACAGGTTCAATTGTTTCAGAACGGAACAGATCTTATATTTTATTATAACTGCAGCAACTTAGCTGAAGGGGAATATAAAATCATGATCTCTAATGGCACTGCTTCATATACTACTAATTCAACAGTATTAATAAGCAATGCATTATCAAAAGTAGACCTGTCATCCACCCAATGGGACAAAAAACTTTATAACGATACAGTAAGCAACAATATTTATGGACGTGGTAATGTATGCGTCTTTGCTACGGATTCAAATGTAAAGCCTTTGGAAAATGATTACACATTTATTGCTTCTTTAATATCCAAACCTTTGGTTTCTGAAAATCAGGATTTTATTTTAAGAGGTTCTATAAACCTTAATATTTACAATTGGGAATATTCAAGAGATCCGGAATATTATTTCGGTCTGGTAAATACAAATACGCTTCCAGAACTTACAAATCAGGCTTCACCGTTTATCAGAATGGTTTACACCCGCAGTGCATTACGATGGAGGTGTCAATTAAATACTTCAGAATTAATGTTTGCCACCAATCATTATGATACAGCTGCACAAGGTAATTTCACCTTTATCAGAAGAGGAGAGACACTTATTTCTTCGGTTACTTTAAATACGGGAACTTTTACGACAATTGGCTCAATAACACAAGGATCATTAAAATTTGGGATGTTCTGTCAAAACAATACATTTAAAACAGACGTATCAGCAACCCTACAGGAACTCATTATTCTCTAACATTAAAAGTATCATAATATGACAACAAACAATAAAAACAATGCCTCACAGACCCTTTTCAGATTTGTGAGTTTAAGAAACCCGCAATTAACGGAAACCAAAGATAAAAACCTGGGATTCATCCATAGAAGTGAAGGTTTATCCGGCACATTTGATACAGCGGTAGCGGCAGAGATCAGCAATACCGCTGCAATAAAATTCGGTTTAATGGAAAAAGAGGCAGGAGTATTTGCTGCGCTGGCAATTAAAAGCGAAAGCGCAATTGAAAGTGACCCCATCTATCAAAATGCGTTAAAATTAGGCCGTAAAATTGCAAAAAGAGAAGTACTATCGTCTGCAGAAGAACTTCAAGCTGTCTCAGCTTTTGAAAACACAGATAAAACTGCACTTGAAAAATTATGGAACAACCTTATCTACCAGGTCATTACCCAACAGGACTTTTATGTTAAAGAAGCGGTTATTCACATTCTGAAGGCTCTTCATTTCGGGTTTGTCTGCAAACTGCAACCTACGGATGAATACACTAAAATTAATGGTAATGACTTAAAAATTAAAGCACTAGATGCTAAAGTTGTATTACCTGCATCACTTTTCGGAGACAGCAATAACAGTACCGGTACTTCCAGCAATAATTCTTTTCAGGTAAGCACTTCTTATGTAGGTAAAGGAATAATCGGGGATGCAGAGCTTTCTGCCCCTATACAGCATTTATTGAAAACAGAGGGAGAAAAAATCTCTGAATTATCTCTTTTGGAATCAGAAAGAAAGGCATTTAGCAAATTGAGATCTGAATTGGAAGAAATTCAGAAGATGTTTTACAAACTCAGATCAAAAGCATACGAGAAAGCATACAGAGAATATATTGCCCGCTATCAGCCTGCTATTGATCTTTATAATGAGGCTCTGAACAGAATAGAAGCCCAGATTAAAGATACTATGACTCAGGCAGAAATTGATGCGCTGTATGCTGGGCTAGGAGAATCTAAGGTCCCTCCATTTGTATTTGAGTATAAAAATGAACTGAATTTCAGAGATCTGCAGGAAAAGCTTTCGCTGGATTCATTTGCCCAGTTCATTGAACACTTTACCCTTATTAACTACGGAAGACCTTTAGAGACAGAACTTAATTATGCTCAGCTTGAAATTGTTTCTGACAGGGAAATTCTGATCAGTAAAATACCGGTGTCTATTACGGACGAATATGATACTTTTTCAGAAGTTTATGAACAGCTTAATCAGCAGATACTCTCTAAAACAGAAATTTCACTTGAAAAAGCTCCTGTCCGGGAACAGGAATTCGCAAGAATAGGAAGTGTACTGATTCCGGTGAACAAAACAACTTATTCCGAGATTTCAGGTACTTATTTTTTAAATGTAATCACAAGAGGTACCTCCCTGGCCCCTAAAAATTATCTCTCATTTTATTACAATACAGACAGCGCAGCGCTTGGCTTGATGTCAGCTTCTGCAGAACTGGCTTCTAACGGTGAAAATTATCTTCAGAACATTTCTGCTATTGACGTAATGGATGGAAAAGTTATATTCCCTATTGTAGAAGGTAATCTTAAAACAGTTTCATCAGTAAGAGTTATTCTGTATTTTAAAAATGGTGAATCTGCTGTAATCACCCATGAAAGTATCATCTCAGGACAGTCTTATACAGGCAGGTTTGTATTTAAAACGAAAACAGACGAGCCTACAGAAGGTGGTGAAAACCCAGGTCAGGGTCAGGGTAATGGAACAAATGGAACAGGTTCCGGAACCTTTACTCCGAAACGTTTTGGTGTCCGTAGACTCGGTATTGCCGATTATCTGAAAGTAGAACAAAGCGTTCATGCGTACGTTCCTGGTGAGGTATCCAATATTGAAAACGTAATGGCCAGCGAACTGCGCCACAAATCTTCTGTATCCAGAGACTATTCCGAAATTACGGATACAACGTCAGAATCTGTTGAAAGCGAAAAAATTTCAGACACTACTAAGGCTGAGAGAAATGAAATGCAGACCGAAGTTGCTAAAGAGATTGAGAAACAGCAAAGCTTTGAGGGAAGTACAAGAGCAAGTGGAGGAGCAGGGAGCTGGACACTGGAAGTAGCAGCAAGCTATGCCAATAATACAGCCCAGCATGACAGCACAAGGCAGGCGGTAGCCAAATCCCAGGAAATAACCGAGCGGGCAATGGAACGTGTACTTACCAAAATCAATAAAGAGCGTGTTCAGAAAATCATCAAAGAATATACGGAAACCAATGTCCATGAATTTGACAACCGGGGGAAAGTAACGGATACCAATAATCCTGATGCAGCCCAACCCAAACACATCACCGGAGTTTACCGATGGGTAGATAAGAAGATGAAAAATCAGATTTATGATTACGGTAAACGTACCATGTTTGAATTTATGATTCCGGAGCCGGCTAAGCTGCACCGCCTGGCAACTTTTGCCACAAAAGAGATTTTTAAAGCTCCTGTTGATCCAAGAAAATCTAAAGATCAGTGGGAAATGGCAAATCCAAAATCAGCAACTGATGGTCAAGTGCAATATTGGGCAAATTATTATGGGGTGACCCTAACTAAATTGCCTGAATCCAATATACTTTACACAGCAGAAACCGGACCCCAGAACCTTGATAACAGTGCAGCTCCAAGAACTTTAAGCCTTACGATTCCGGATAATTATAAAGGATACGAAGCAAACATTACTTATGCTTTCTATAATAGGTTTAAAAAGAACTCGTCTCCTCTTGTAATAGATAACTTACAAGGAGGCTTTTTACCGACTTTCATAAACTCAAATAAAGAAGGCTGGCTGCGAAGCAATTATACGATTACCGGGATTAATGTTGTAGGAAATTATGCCATGCAGTATGCCGGTGGCAATGGGACAACCGAGATGTCATTCATTGTAAAAATTAAATGTACCCTATCAGACGCTTTTATGGCTTCATGGAAGGAAGAGAATTTTGATGCCATCATCAAAGCCTATGAAGCAGCATATGCAGAGTTTCTGGTAAAACAGAAAGAGGCGGAGGAAAAAGCCAAAGAGGAAGAGGCTGAAAATGGAGAAAAATTAGGCAATTTCTATCGTGAGATGGAATCTGTGATCCTGAAGCACAATTGTATTGCGTATCTGCTGCAGGATTACCTGAATATTCTTGGAAAAAAATTCACCAGCGGTACCGAAATGAAGGATTTCAGTGTTACTTTAAGTGGTGATCTCGACCAATATGCGGCGCTGGCAAAATTCATGGAACAGGCTTTTGAATGGAGTATTATGGATTATACTTTTTATCCGTATTACTGGGCCAACCGTGATGAATGGCAAAAAATGTATCTGTCCGAAAGTGCAGATCCATTGTTCAGAAATTTCCTTCAGGCAGGCATGGCAAGAGTGATCGTTACCGTAAAACCGGGCTTTGAAGACGCCGTACAGTTCTTTATGACCACCGGAAGAATCTGGAATGGCGGTGAAGTTCCTGTGATCGGAGATCCGATGTACATGTCAATTGTAGACGAACTGAGACAGCCAACAGGAAAGCCCCAGGGTAAATACTGGATTACAAGAATCCCTACAATTTTAACTATTCTGCAGGCTGAATCTGTCGGTTTAAAAGTAGATCCTGATCAGCCATTACCGATTTTCCCTGAAGATGATCCGAAAAACTGTGAAAATCCGAAGGAATTGGAAACTGAGACTAGTTTTATTAAAGAGAATATAAGTCTTGCGAATCCTGAAAATAAGGAAACAACGCTTGGATAAAATTAATTATTATGAAATGGCGGTTAATCCGCCATTTATCTCTCATAAAATTAAAATTAAAAAAATGAGTACAATAAAAAGACTAAAGATTCCTAAAATCGAGGCGTTGGAATTAGAGAATGTGACCACTAATATTTCTGGCGAAATTTATGAAATAAAAAGTATAAAAATTGGAAGTGTTTTAGATAATGGAAGTGCAAACGATGGAAGTACAAACAATGGAAAAAAAATAAAATTACAAGAAGGAATACTTTACGGAAAAAACTATACTTTTGAAGTTACAGAATATGTCGGAAAAAGAACAACTGAATTAACTTCTATTAAATGGGAAATCTTTTATAATGATTTTGATACGGGAGAGATTGTAAATTTACCAATAAATGCAAGAGGGGAAAGAATAACTATAAATATGGGAAATTTAGAATCATGCGGAAGATATTTGTATATTCGTGCTTATATTAAAGATAAAAAAAATACGGCTGTTCTCAAGGTATGGAAGCATAATAGATTTAGGTGGTTTGATCAAGTTCTTTTTGAAAGTGAATTAGCAGATCGAATTCAACCTTGGAAAATAAATCAAAGTGGAACATCACTTTGTGGTATGGCTTGTCTATTTTATCTCTTTGCTAAAGAAAATCCATCAGAATATAGGAATTTTTGCAGAGATCTTTTCAGAAAAGGTGAAGCTAAATATAATAATTATATAGTAAAACCATCTAAAGAACTTTTAGAAAAAAAAGTTAACAAGCTAGGACTTCCTGAAAAAACTGGAAATATGCCAATTACAGATTATATTACTTTAGCTGGATTAAGAAATACTAACAACTCCTCTTATAAAGGAGGCGACGAAAATATTCAAGCAATAAATTGGCCCGATACAATGATTGAGCTTTCAAGGGAATTTTTAGGCTATGCAGATATAGAAGAAAATGGATCTGAAAGGTTTATTAAAAGAATTAATCATAATCAAGGAGATATTACAAATATTATTAATGACATTAATAAACAGATAGCGGATGGTTATCATGTAATACTTATGGTAGATTCTGATCTAATCAATGATGATCTTGACTTTCAAAGTTTTGATTATCATTGGATAGTTTTAGAAAGTGCAATTAATGGGGAGTTTGAAGTCCTAAATCAAAACGGGCAATTAGAGTATTTAGTTGATTTTTTAGCATATTCGTGGGGAACTAATCCTTTTGATAGGAGAGATATTGTTAAAGACAAGAACGGACAAAATATTTCTAATCAGGATAAAGGCTTTCTGAAAAAACCAATTACTCGAAAACATTTCATTAATAATTATTACGGATATATAAAAGTAAAATAATATGAAAAGAAAAATTATAATAGCCTTATCAATTACAGTTTTAGTGATAGTTTGTTGTTACACTTATAAATCTTACAAAAAACAAAGAAATAAAGATGAAAAAATCATTTGTGATTGTCGAAAAAATGGAATTAACACTCAAATTAGTTTAATTTCAAGATCTTTTTTATCTGCGAAAACTAAACTTTTTTTTAATAATAAAAAAATAGACTATAAACAGCAGCAGATATCTCATAAAGATCTTGTAATCACTTTCGATTTAGCTTTAAACAAATCATCAAAAGATACATTATTTGTTAAGGACAATAGCAAAACAATTAAAATATATAATTTTGATGTCGATACTTTAATCATAAATAAAAAACAGGGAATTATTTGTGATTTGAAAGCAGTAACAGTAGATGGCAAAAAACAATATATCAGCAATTTAATTAGTTTAGATTAAATATTCTCTTAAAAAAATCAAACCGCAACTTTACTTTTGCGGTTTTTTATGTAAAATAGTCATTTAAACCAAGTTTTGAAGACGCCGTACAATTCTTTATGACCACCGGAAGAATCTGGAATGGTGGTGAAGTCCCTGTGATCGGAGATCCGATGTACATGTCAATTGTAGACGAACTGAGACAGCCAACAGGAAAGCCCCAGGGTAAATACTGGATTACCAGAATCCCTATTACTTTAACCATTTTACAGGCAGAATCTGTGGGATTAAAAGTAGATCCGGACCAGCCGTTACCGATTTTCCCTGAAGATGATACGAAAAACTGTGAAAATCCGAAGGAATTGGAAAGTGGGACATCTTTTTTTAAAGAGGATATAATAATGGAAAGTCCAGATGATAAGTTATCGACATTACCTAGAGAATTAACAACAATTTTAAATAAATAATAAATGAAGTCATTTAAACTTTTTTAGTTTTATAAAATTTCTTCAGAGCTATTACTATAAAAGCTATGTAATTGAAAGATTTCCAACTCGATACTGTTGTATCGTTGTATC
>NZ_LMKA01000134.1 GCF_001421435.1 Chryseobacterium sp. Leaf201 | reverse complement strand
GGGCGGCTTCGTAGAAGCCGCCCCGAAAACTTATATTTATTACTAATTAAGCTTTATCTTCTTCCATCAATTCCTTCGTCTGGTATTCCTGTACCAGTTCGATAGCATTGGAAATTACATCGCTTAAAGCTGTAATGAAAGTCCCTTCTTCGGCCATTCCCATCGCATGCTTCAGGGCATCGATTTCTTTAGGAATAGTTTCATAGCTGACGTTTCTTCCTGAAGACTGCATCCCTTCAATAATCAGTCCGTTGATTTCGTCTTCCGTTCTTCCGCGAAGGTGCTTCTCATTTCTGATGATGATATGGTCAAACATTCTCCCGGCAATTTTCCCGCATTCTTTGATATCACCGTCACGACGGTCTCCAACTCCGGAAATAATCCCTATTTTCTTGGTGGACTCAACATTTTTAAGATAATCTTCAATGGCTTTGTAACCTGATGGGTTATGGGCAAAATCAATCAGGACTTTAAAATTCTTGAATTTAAAAACATTCAGTCTTCCCGGGGTCAGCTGTGCACTTGGAATAAATGTACGCAGGGAATTTGAAATATCTTCGATCCCGAAGCCGTACAGATAACATGATAAACTAGCAGCCAGTACATTTTCTATCATAAACTTGGCCTTCCCTTCCATCGTGATCGGGAAATCTTTGGCTTTTCCGATTCTGATCTTCCAGTCGCCTTTTTTAATCGTTACAAAACCTTCCTCATATACACAGGTAATCTTCCCTTCTTTTGCAAACTTCTGGATGTAAGGGTTATTTTCATTCATACTGAAAATAGCCACCTGGCTGTCCAGGTCATTTACAATTTTCATTGAATATTCGTTGTCTGCATTCAGGATGCTCCATCCGTTTTTCTTAACACTGTCAAGAACTACTCTTTTTACCTTTGTCAGGTCTTTCAGGTTATGGATGTCATTCAGGCCGAGGTGGTCTTCTTCAATGTTTGTCAGAACACCGATATCGCATTGCGAAAAACCAAGCCCGGAACGCAAAATTCCTCCTCTGGCTGTTTCCAGAACGGCAAATTCTACCGTAGGATCTTTCAGGATAAATTCAGCAGACATCGGGCCTGTGGTGTCACCTCTCGTCAGCATGGTATTCTGGATATAAATTCCGTCTGAAGTGGTAAAGCCCACCCGGTAACCATTGCTTTTAACGATATGTGAAATCAATCTTGTGGTGGTTGTTTTTCCATTGGTACCCGTTACTGCGATAATGGGGATGGTAAAAGGTTTCCCCTGCGGATATAGCATATCTACTACCGGTGCGGCTACGTTTCTCGGCAATCCTTCACTCGGTGCAAGATGCATTCTGAATCCTGGTGCTGCATTAACTTCAATAATGGCTCCCCCGCTTTCTTTTAAAGGCTGCGTAAGGTTCTGGGCCATAATATCGATTCCGCAGACATCAAGGCCGATAATTTTTGAAATCCTTTCCGCCATGGTAATATTCTCAGGGTGCACCATATCCGTTACGTCAATGGAAGTTCCGCCTGTAGAAAGATTGGCTGTGGATTTCAGGTAAACCACTTCCCCTTTATGCGGGATGGTCTCTAAGGTGTAATGAAGCTTTTCAAGCAGCTCCGTTGTATCTTTATCGATCTGAATCTCGGTTAAAACATTTTCATGTCCGTAACCTCTTCGGGTGTCTTTATTTTCTTTTTCAATCAGCTGCTGAATGTTCAGTTCGCCGTCTCCTACTACATGGGCAGGCACCCTTCTCGCTGCAGCCACCATTTTGTTATTGATAACCAGGATCCGGAAATCATAGCCTGTAATGTATTTTTCAACAATTACTTTTTTGGAAAACTGCTGGGCATGCTCAAGGCCGAGTTTTGCAGATTCCCAGTCATTGACATTGATGGAAGAACCTTTTCCGTGGTTCCCGTCCAACGGCTTTATCACTACCGGATAGCCTATCGCGCGTACGACGCTGTCCAGGCCTTCTTCGTCCATAATCAGGTCACCTGTAGGTACCGGGATGGCAGCATCGTGGAGCATTCTTTTGGTTAATTCTTTATTGCATGCAATGTCTACGGCAATTGAGCTTGTTTTCCCGGTAATGGTAGCCTGGAATCGCTGCTGGTTTACACCGTATCCCAGCTGAACCAGAGAATTTTTACCTAAGCGGATCCATGGGATTTTACGGGAAACCGCTTCCTGGACGATACTTCCTGTAGAAGGACCCAGACGGACTTTTTCGCGGATTTCCTTTAAGGTCTGGATACAGGCATTTAAATCATATTCTTCACCGTTAATTAATGCTTCAGCAATTTTTACGGCTTCTTCTGCGGCATAGATTCCTGCATTTTCTTCAATATAATTAAATACGACATTGTATACCCCCGGCGTCCTGGTTTCGCGTGTTCTTCCGAAACCTACTTCCATACCGGCCAGCGTCTGCATTTCCAGTGCAATATGCTCAATCACATGTCCCATCCAGGTGCCTGTTTCCACGCGGTGAAAAAAACCGCCTTCGCAACCTTCGGAACATCGGTGACTGTATAATGACGGCATCAGTTTTTCGATCCTCTCCCTGAAACCATCGATCTTATTGGTGGGGAAATTTTCCATCTCTTCAAGATCCAGCCTCATCTGTATCAGCTTTTTTCTTCTGATACTCCATATATTAGGGCCGCGCAATGCCTGTATTTTCTCAATTTTCATAGTCTGTTTGCATTTTTAATAGTTAACGATAAGTCCATCAGAAATCAAAGATAATGCAAAACCCTAAATGAAACTATACCACGGTTAAACATTTATAAAAAATAAATTAAAAATTTAAGCAATTCTAAAATCCTAAAAACCAAATTAAACCTGCTGTGGATTTTTTCACCTCTTAATTATTTTCTAACTTTGCAATCTATGATGAAACCTGTAGGAAAATTAATTGTTATCGGTGGCGCTGTCAACAAAGGCAGTTTTGCTGAAACCGATTTTGATCAGAATATAGAAAAAAACCTGAATTTCTTTGAAAGAGGCATACTCCGTAAGATCATTAACGAATCTAAGCTTAAGGAAAATTCTGTTATTGAGATTATTACAACGGCCTCGCAAATCCCTCAGATTGTAGGTTCGGAATATAAGAAAGCATTTGAATTTTTAGGTGCCAAGAATGTTAATGTCCTTGATATACATAACCGTGAAGAAGCCAATTCTGACGCTATTGTGGCCAGAGCTAATGCTGCAGATGTGGTGATGTTCACCGGAGGCGACCAGCTGAGGCTGACGTCTATCTTAGGCGGGACCAGATTTCACGATACGATTTTATTAAAATACCAGGAACAGGATTTTATCTATTCCGGGACTTCTGCGGGTGCCGCAGCGGCTTCTGAAAATATGATTTATCAGGGAAGCAGCTCGGAATCTCTTTTAAAAGGAGAAATCAAAACTACGCAGGGTCTGGGACTGATCGACAATGTTATAATAGACACCCACTTTGTGCAGCGGGGAAGAATCGGGAGGCTTTTTCAGGCGGTGGTAAACAACCCGAGGACACTGGGGATTGGCCTGGGAGAAGATACGGGACTTTTTATCCATAATGATGTGATGACGGCAGTCGGGTCCGGACTGGTAATCCTGGTAGACGGACGTTTCATTAAAGATACCAATCTTACGAATATCAATTTGGGGGAACCTATTTCCATTGATAACCTGACGGTTCATGTGATGTCTATGAATGACCATTATGACTTAACCACGAAGGCGTTAACAATTGAAAATTCCCAGTATAACCCGATCCCGCAGGATATTTAACTGAAATTACGGCATTAAGTCAGACATGATTTTAAAAGTCATTCTTAATTGTAAATCATCTGAACTAATCTCAATTATTATCAATCACCAATCTATTATATACGTATGAAAATAATTATCCACGGCGGATTTTTCTCAGAAAGTGACCAAAGCAACGAAGTGAAAACTGCCAAACAAAATTCTTTGAAAGAGATAGCCAGAAGTGCATTTGAATACCTGCAAAGCAATTCTGCACTGGATACAGCTGCTTATGCCGTTTCATTACTGGAAAACAATGAACTGTATAATGCGGGCACAGGTTCCCAGATCCAGGGTGACGGCATTATCCGGATGAGTGCCGCGGTAATGAACGGTGAGACCCAGAAGATGAGCGGTGTCATTAATATCCAGGATGTAAAAAACCCGGTTTTTGTAGCCCGCGAACTGATGAAGGAAGATGACCGGATCCTGGGAGGCAGCGGAGCAAAAAAATATGCTACGGAGCACGGCTTTGAAAATTTTTCCACTGAAATCCCTAAAAGACGGGAAGAATATGAAGAAAAACTGAAAAACGGAGGCAAAGGAACCGTGGGCTGTGTAGCCATTGACAAGGATGGTAAACTAGCGGCTGCTACTTCTACCGGCGGAAAAGGGTTTGAGCTTCCGGGAAGGATTTCAGATTCTGCCACGGTGGCGGGGAACTATGCCAATTCAGTCTGTGCGGTAAGCTGTACCGGAGTCGGGGAAGACATTGTAAGCAATGCAACGGCTGCAAAAATTGTAACACGGGTAACTGACGGACAGTCTCTGGAAGATGCATTTGCAAAAACTTTTGATGAATTAAAAGAAATTGACGGTTTTGCAGGAGCGATTGCTATTGACAGCAAGGGAAATATTTATCATCAGGATTCCCATCCTACCATGGTTTTTGCAAGTTTTGACGGAGAAAATTTTGAAATCTTCAACTAACTTTAACATTATTTTATAAGTCGTTTCTTTTTTTTGGCACACATTTTACATGATTGATCATAACAAATTTAATATTAACATTTAAAAGATAGAAATCATGGGAAATAAGACAAAAGGTTTATTAGCATTAGTGGGTATCGGTGCATTGGCATACTGGAAATACAAAAATTCTTCTGACGAAGATAAGCAGATGGTAAAAGACAAAATCAATACCGCTAAAGACAATCTTAACAAATGGAGCAGCGATTTAAAAGATAAAGCTAATAACGTAGCTTCTCAGGTTCAGGACAAAGCAAACAGTGTAGCTTCACAGGCTCAGGATAAAGCTGATGATGTGGCAAACAAAGCACAGGAAGCCGTTAGCTAATTAAAATACTAGTTTATTTTAACATTCATATATAAGGGAATCCATCACAATAAAATATTGTGATGGATTTTTTTTCTGAGCCGATGGAATAATTCTTTAACAAAACAGAAATCAGATTTCAGGCGGGTATCTGCCTTGGCGTTCCAGGAATTTTTATTAATGTCTAAATAATTTCCCATGATTTTATTTATATAACTACAGGAACTGATCTCTACCAGCCCTGGATGACGTACTATCTGGTAACTAATTTTCTTTCAGGCTAATTAAGATCATCCGGCTGAAACCACACTTTCTTCTTGCTCCCATAATAATTGCCCCACTCTCCTTCTTCAACGGTAAATTCCCGGCTTAATCCGAATTCTTTCAATTCGTCCGTTGCATAGAAAACTTCCATTTGGGATTTTTTCCTGATTTCTTTTTCAAAGAGGATCCTATTCGTTTTAAGGTCGAAAAGCTTTAAATAAACTTTTCCTTTCTCAATCTTATTCAGAAATACCTGATATTTATATTGTCCAGGCAGATCATAATCATATGTTTACTTTTTATTAATTTGTTTACCGGAGATCTTGTCTTCTTTTGTAAATATTTATAACCTGTCCAGCAGTTTCTTTTTCTGTTCCTGAAATTCAGAATCGGTCAGAATTCCTTTTTCTCTGAGACTGCCTAAATTTTCCAATACTTTATAAATTGTATCTGCATCCTGCTTATGGCTTTGCTGAAGAGGTAAAGAAGATTTACGGGAAAGATAATCATTCAGTATATTACAGAAGCTTAAGGCGTTCTTATTATTATTGACGTTTTTTATGAGTATGGTTTTCCCTGTAATAATTGTAATATCCCCGTAAAGTATTCCCTGTTTAACGGTTAAGGATTCAATTTCCTCATACCTGACGGTTTCCTGAAATGAGCCGAAAAAAGTATAGGACAAAAATAAAAGCCGCCTGTCTGTGGCTGTTAAAAGGCCATGCTTACGGCCATCCCAATTCCCGGTTACCGCATGTATGATTTTTTCATCCCGTTCAAGAAAATTGGGTAACTATTCAATTTCTTTCTGCATCATGATTGCAGCAATAGGCATGGCAATATTTCCCAGTTCTGTCTTAATCTCCAAAAGCCGTTGGTGATATACTTCTTTTTCTGTCATATCTGTTTAAAATATTCAGCATTTATAGCTTCTCTAAAAGCTTTTTCTTCTGCAGGGCAAATTCTTCATCCGTCAGGATCCCATTTTCTCTGAGGCGGGCCAGTTTTTCAAGCTGTTCAAAAACAGTCTCTGTAGAAGCAGCTTTTACAGAATCCTGCTGTTTCTGAAGCTTTTCTCTATTGTAGATTTTCTCAATGAAACGGTAGAAGATCTCAGCATCCTGCTTGTCATAAAAACATTCAAATTCAACTGTTTTTTCATACGTATGAAGTTTGATTACCGGAGACATAAAATGATTTACAAAACTTACTTCACGGATTGTTTCATTGGGAAATTCATGTACTTTTGCCAGCCTGAACATGGCTTTTGATAAAGAAACCATTCTTTTAGGCGTTACCAGTAAAACTCCTGCATCCACTGTTTTTAAAAACTGGGCATCTGTAATGGCTAAAACAGGTTCGTCAGCAGCAAGAATATTCGGCAGTTCTTTAATTTCTCCGCGGGTAAACATAGAAAGGTTGGCGTTTACCTGCTTCAGCTGGTGTTCTATTTCTTTTAATCTCCTTTTATAAAAACCCTTATCACTGGACATCAGATCTGATGGTACGTGAGAAGCAACAGGTATGTTTTCAGCCGGAATAAGTCCGTTTGACTGGGATATAGCATCTGTTGTTGTTTTACCATTTTGTATCATATTTTTAATATCATCCATACTGAAACGGTGAAGGTTATACAGCAGCTCCTGATTGAACGCACTGGCTTTCTCAAGGCATGTGTTGCAAAGAACATTTCCGTCCGAAAGCTTATTTTCACCCAGCATACGGTCTATCGACGTCAGTGTATTTCCGCACAATCCACAATGATCATTCATAATTTTGATATTTAATGTAAAATATGATTTTGAATTCGATTTTTAAAGCCTTTCCAGTAATTTCTTTTTCTGTTCTGCAAATTCCGCTTCTGTTAAAACACCTGCTTCCCGTAATTTACCTAGCTTTTCCAGCTGTTCAAAAATAACTTCGGCAGATCCTTTTCTGACATCTGATGAACTTTGCTGAACAGGTTTCGCTGTGCTCTGCGGGAATACAGATTCTGAGGCAGGCAGGTTATAGAGATTGAAAGATGAAGCCTGGATCTGTTGTTGTTGTTGTTGTTGTTGAGGCGGCTGTTTCCCTGAGAATGATCCGTTGATGTAAGCATTTACGGCATTACAGAAATTTCTTGCATCACTTTTATTATGAAGTTTAAATTCTGCAACAGACCCACCTTTGGTTAATATTTTAAGCGTTGAATACAGGAGGCTTTCCAGGTGATCCACGGAAGATATATGCTGATAAAGATATTCGTCCTTCTGCACATTGCCGAAGAATTTTTTATCAATAAAAACAACTCTTTTATGGGTAGAAAAAATAAGGCCTTCCACTTTGTCAGGCATGGTAAGCCCTTCAGCAATGGCCGTTAATTTCTCATCTCCATCGAGGATATTTACCAGTTCTTTTACCTCTGCATTGGCAAAAATACTGAGCCTTGCATTGAGTGCTACAATCTGGTCCTGAATGCTGTCCAACCTCGTTATTGCTCCTCCGAACCCGAAACTCTGGGTCGTGTTATTCTGGAAATCAGGAACCTGTGAAGCGATTGGCTTTTCAAACTCCCCTATTTTGCCCTGAAGAATAATTCCCCTGATCTCGGGAAGAAACAGCTGGCTAAGATTACCGGCAACGTCTTTATTGATGTCGGTAGCCTGGTTCAGGCATTTATTACATAAAACATGCCCGTCCGCCAGTTTATTTCCACCCAAAAGCGAGTCCATAGAAGTTAAAGGGGTTCCGCACAATCCGCAAATATTGTTCATCCGGTTTTATATTATTAGTTTAAGTATACTTTATTCGTTAGTTACTGCATAAACCAAATTACGGTTTTTTATATAACTTTCAGCCGTATCATGCAGAAAATGATCTGGGCTACGACGTTAAATGATCATCGCAGTATCATTTTCTTTATTTTCCTAACCTGGGATAACTATCGAACTGTACCTGCTGTATAATTTCCAGCCTAATGATTCATATAAAAGTTTCCCCTGTTCGGTAGCCACCAAAAAATTATTGAAAATTCCTTTTGATACCGCAATTTCTTCAAGCCTGGCCATCACTATACGCGCAAGTCCTTTTCTCCTGTGCTTTTCTTCTGTCACTATCCTGTCATATATTGCTACATCATTAACGATAAGGAGTCTTCCTACAGCTGCCCACTCCGTTTTATTACAGAGAATTTTTACTGTAAAATATTCCGGAGTCATACATTGGATTTCTGCCGAATAATGATCAGGCAATGCAGTATCCGGGATACTCATGGGAGATGAGCAATACATCATGTATCCTTCCGGCTTAAAGATCCAGCGTTCAGGAACAAGGCTTTTCAGTTCTTCGTGGGAAGTACAGACTTTTAAATAAACCCAGGGCTCAGTAACAGTCTCTGCAAGCTGAATAAAATCATCATTCAGTTCAGGAAACACATACCGGGTTTTCTGCTTTTCTTCCCCAACGTCTACTCTGAATCCTGATTTATACCGATCCGGCAACGGCAAATCCCTTGATAACGACCAGCCTTTGAGCCATTTCCCTACAAGCTCTTCAGAAACCTTATTGCTCATCAGATTTATCCTAAAAACTCTTCCAGGGAAACGGTTTTCTGTTCTCCGGCTTCAAGGTTTTTATAAGTTACGTTTCCGTTTTTAATTTCTTCTTCGCCTAAAAATACGAGATTTTTAATGCCTTTCTTTTCTGCATAGATGAACTGTTTTCCAATTTTTGCATTCTCAGGATACAGCTCTGCAGAAATTCCTTTTTCCCTTAGCTGCCTGATTAATTTTAAGGCTTCCAGAGATTCATCACCTCCGAAATTTGCGAATAGGTATTCTACATTGGAAGCCGCTTCTTCAGGGAATAGCCCCAATTCTTCCATTACCAGGTAAGTCCTGTCCAATCCGAAAGAAATACCGATTCCCGGAATATTTTTTACGCCGAAAACTTCCGTAAGGTTATCATACCTTCCGCCACCGCCGATGGATCCCATCTGGACAGTATTGGCTTTTACCTCAAAAATAGCTCCGGTATAATAGTCCAGCCCTCTGGCCAGTGTAATATCAAAAACCAACTGCTGAATATCTACGCCAAGCTGTAAAGATTGTGTAATTACCGTTTCTAATTCTTCTACTCCTTTTGAGCCTGTTTCATTTCCAGTAAATTTTTCTTTCAGCTGTTGAAGGTTTTCCAGCGCATTATCAGACTGTGTGAACAGGAAATCAAGCTTATCAATAGATTCCTGGGTAATTTCCCTTTCCAGTAATTCTTTTACAACACCTTCTTTCCCTATTTTGTCAAGCTTATCCAGGGCCACTGTGAAATCAATTAATTTATCCGTGATTCCTGCATATTCTGCCAGTCCGGAAAGAATTTTCCGGTTATTGATATGAATGGTAACCGGTACTTTTAAATCTGAAAACGATTTTAAATACAGCTGAACAAGATCTACTTCCTGTAAAAGGCTTTCGCTCCCTACTACATCTGCATCACACTGGTAAAACTCTCTGAATCTTCCTTTCTGCGGTCGGTCAGCTCTCCAGACCGGCTGGATCTGGTAGCGCTTGAAAGGGAATGTCAACTGGTTATGATTCATGGCCACGAATCTTGCAAAAGGTACGGTAAGATCGTAACGGAGGGCTTTATCTGAAATCTGCGACGTAAGCTTCTGATGGCTTTTATTTTCCCAGTCTTCCGGATTTACCTTTGCTGTATAATCTCCTGAATTTAAAATTTTAAAGATCAGACGGTCTCCTTCTTCTCCGTATTTTCCGGTTAAGGTAGAAAGATTTTCAAAGCTTGGCGTTTCCAGAGGCTGAAATCCGAACAGTTCAAAATTTTTCTGTAATGTATTGATGATAAACCTCCTTCTTGAAACTTCCAATGCGGTGAAATCTCTTGTCCCTTTTGCTAAACCTGGTTTCATTGTATAATTGATAAATGATGATTAGTATTCATAAACAGTGCAAAAATAAGGAATTGAAAAGACTTTTACTATAGATATAAAACATTAGAAAGCTGAAAGAAATTATCTTCCAGCTTTCATCACCCTCATCACATCCTCTCGCATCACTTGTGTTTCTACCTTCAGATACTTTCTAATATTTCCAGGATCTCTTCACCGTAATTTTCTATTTTATGTTTTCCGAAACCTTTGATGTCAAGCAGTTCTTCTTTTTTAGCGGGTTTATATTTGGCAACCGAAGTCAGTTCTTTATTCGTAGCAATGAAATAAGTCGGCAGATTATGTTCCTTTGCTTTTTCAGACCGCCACAGCTTCAGGGCATCCAGAATCTTTTCTTCGTCATCATTCAGTTCCTCATTGTCTGCGGAATATTTAATGCTTTTTGCATCTTTCACCACATCCTGCGTGGCTTTCAGCTCTTCAAAATACAGGACAACAGACCAATAACTTTCATCGTTCACAAAAGCAGTTTCTACTTTTATGATTTCTTTCGATACCAGAAAAGCATCCAGGGCTTTCTGATCTTTATGAAGGAATTCTTCGGGTAATCTAATTTTAAATATTTTCACTTTCATGATTTTAGTATTTTACGTTATTTACCTCCCAAAAGCAGGATTTCATCTACTTTTATCTCTGTGATATACCTTTTTATACCGTCTTTATCATCATAAGACCTGTAGCTAAGCTTACCTTCCACCGCAATTTCCTTCCCTTTGGTAACATATTTCTGAAAGATCTCTGCGGCCTTCCCGAAAGCAACGAGACTGTGCCATTGGGTTTCTTCCACCTTATCACCTTTTGCATTGGTGTAATAATCGCTTGTAGCCAGAGACACGGCTGCTTTTACATTTCCATTTTCAAAGCTGATCATTTCAACTTCTTTTCCTGTGTAACCTACTAATGTTACTTTGTTTCTTAGTGACATAACTTTAATTTTTAATGTTAATATTCAGATGAGAGACGTTCACTGTTTTCTCAAATCTCTGGGACAAAGGTTGGGGAAAACACAGGGCTGAGTCGGTAGAAAATTATTTAAATCCGTTTGTAGTCGTTTGAAAACGAATAATTCTTCACTAATGAAAACTCATCCGTTTGTAAACGGATAATTATGTATCTTTGATGGTATGAGGAAGACGATAAAAAGAACATTCAGGGTTTCAAAATATGTGATTTACCGGGAAACGCTGGTAGATTATAAAGAACATTTCTGGTCCTTTCTGGGAGCGTTCTTCGGAATCGGGATCATTGCTTTTATTCAGTCCCATACGTTGTCTGCAACGGAAAATATTTTCCTGATCGGTTCTTTCGGAGCATCCAGTGTATTGATTTACGGAGCCATCCAGAGCCCGCTGGCACAGCCCAGAAACTTAGTGGGCGGACATGTAATTTCTGCACTGGTTGGTGTAACGGTTTATAAGTTCATTCCGGACATCATCTGGCTTTCTGCACCGCTGGCCGTTGCTTTTTCCATTGTCCTCATGCAGTACACCAAAACACTGCATCCGCCAGGCGGTGCAACGGCTTTAATTGCAGTAAGCTCTACAGGCAAAATTCCTGAACTGGGATATTGGTATGTGCTGTCCCCTGTGCTTACAGGCTGTATCATTCTTTTAATTGTTGCGCTGTTTTTCAATAATATTACATCCAACAGAAGATATCCTGTCCATTCCGTATTCAGGAAATCACTTAAAATAAAACACGCACATACACACAAAATGAAAAAATAAAAAGATGAACTGTCTCGAATGCGGCGAAAAAATTATCGGAAGGTCAGACAAAAAATTCTGCAACGATGCCTGCCGGAATGCCTACAACAATAAGCAGAATAAAGACTCCAGCAACCTGATGCGGAATGTCAATAACAAGCTGCGCAGGAATTACAGGATCCTTACCGAAGTGAATACTGACGGGAAAACGAAGGTGACGAAAGCAAAGCTTGATGGCTTGGGTTTTGATTTTGAGTACTTCACTAATCTTAAGGTTTATAAAAACGGCTCTGAATATAAATTTATCTATGACTACGGCTATAAACTTCTGGATGAAGATTTTATACTGATTGTAAAAAAACAGTCATAAAAACCTATCTTAAACCAACTGATTTAATTTATATGAAGGAAATTGTCCTGATTACCGGAGCCGGCGGGCTGATTGCACGCGAACTTTCTAAGCAGATTGAAAACAAGTATACCGTACGGTTCCTGACCCGGAAAAAGAAGCATGACCATGAGTTTGAATGGGATCTGACCAAAGGAACCATTGATGAAAAAGCTCTGGAAGGGGTTTCGCATGTTATTCATCTGGCAGGAGCCAATATTTCTGAAAAAAGATGGACTGATGAACGAAAAAAAGAACTGATCTCCAGCCGTATCGATTCTGCCGGCCTGATCCTGCAGTCTTTGAAACAAAAAAACATTAAGCTTAAATCATTTATTTCAGCATCCGGAATTAACTATTACGGAACAGAAACAACAGAGAAAATATTTACGGAAGAAGACGGTCCGGGAAATGATTTTTTAAGCGAAGTTGTGGTGCAGTGGGAGAAAGCAGCTGATCAATTTAAAGAACAGCAGCTTGCAGAACGGGTGGTTAAATTAAGAACTGCTGTTGTTCTGTCTGAAAAAGACGGGGCTTTAAAGAAAATGCTTCCGACGATTAAAATGGGAATCGGCTCACCGTTGGGAAACGGAAAACAGTACATGCCGTGGATCCATATTAAAGATATCTGCGCCATGTATGAATTTGCCTTAAAGAATCCCGAAATGAACGGGGCCTTTAATGCCGTAGAACCCGAACACGCTACCAATAAAGACCTTACGGAAAAAATTGCACAGGTACTGAAAAAACCTTTATTCATGCCGAATGTTCCGACCTTTGTGTTAAGACTGGTATTCGGTGAACTGTCTGATGCAGTGCTGAAAGGTTCCAGAGCATCTTCCGGAAAAATCCTGAAAGCAGGTTTCCAATTTGAATTTCCTGATTTAAAAAGGGCTCTGGAAGATTTATTAAAAAACAATTAAACATCAATTAACCCAACACAGATTGTAAATCTATGCAAGATACCAACGTACATATTGAAAAAACCGAGATCTTATCAGACAACTGGTACACGCTGAAAAAAGTAACCTTTAATATCCGGAAAAAAGACGGAACGGAAGAACAGCAAAGCCGTGAAGCCTATGACCGTGGAAACGGAGCGGTTATTTTATTATACAGCAAGGCTGCCGGCACAGTAATCTTAACACGCCAGTTCAGATTACCGACCTATATCAATGGAAATCCGACCGGAATGATGATTGAAGCCTGCGCAGGATTATTGGATAACGACAACCCCGAAGACTGCATCAGAAGGGAAACGGAAGAAGAAACAGGATATAAGATTTCACACATTGAAAAAATATTCGAAGCCTATATGTCGCCGGGTTCCGTAACGGAAATCCTCCATTTTTTTATTGCGGAATATTCAACGGAAATGAAAATTACAGACGGCGGCGGGCTTGATGATGAAGGGGAAAATATTGAAGTGCTGGAACTTCTGTTTGAGGAAACCCTGAAAATGATTGATTCCGGGGAAATAAAAGATGCAAAAACGATTATGCTGCTGCAATATCTGAGGCTTAAAAACGTTTTGTAAAATCAGGAATAAATAAATTTGAATCGAAAACTATGAAATTTTTATATACTATAAGCCTTTCACTGCTCCTGTCAATTCCTGTTTTTGCACAGAAAACGGAAAAAGCAGGGCCGAAAGACAAAGCTGTTACCGAACATTTTAAAAATGATTATAAAAAGAAAAATTATAAAAAATTTGCAGGAAAGATCACGGCTAGCAACAGCCAGGTTCTTTTCGACAACAAAATTATTTTTTATAACGGATCAGACAAAATCATCAAATTACTGTTGCAGGAGGGATTGGTTTATCCTCAGCTGCTGACCGATTACCAGATTGATAAATTTGAAAATGAAGACAGCGACCGGACACAGAAAAGGTTCGCCAAACTGCAGAAAAACTGGAAAGATGCTTTTGAAGTGAACAATATCAGATTAAGCAATGCTTCTGAACTGGTATTTTTAAGCTCCGACCCTTCGGTGAAGCGATTCAAAGTGCTATGTAACGACCCGAAATTTCCGAATATGATGGCCTATTATTTTGAACTCACTTCTAAAAACAGCAATAAAAATACGTCTGTTGAAGATTTTATTAAAAATTCCAAGCTTACCCATATTTACCAAAGGTCTGAATAAAGTAAGCTTATCAAAGTTTTGTTTTTGGGAAAACAGATAATAAAAACTCTTATTAAAATCAATCATGGCTATGATTGCCCTGATTCTGTATTCATTAGTAAGCTTAATATTCAATTTTAAGCTAAATAATTTCTTATTGAGTAGAACGTACATTTGCAAACTATAAAATGAAAAATATCTATATCGGTCTGATGTTAATTTCGTTATTTTCCTGTAACCGCAAAGAAAGTAATAAAATAGTTAATCTTGGCTCAAATCCTAATCAAATACAGCTTAATAGAGCTGTTCATGACACTTTAAGAAATGCCCACCCAAATAAAATTTTCAAAAATAAAATGACTGATCAAGAACTTATTGAAAATATAAAATTGGCCATAAATCCTAAATTTAAAGATTGGGTGCTTTTTAGAAACGGTACCTATATCATTTTTGATGACATTACGAAAGTAAAAAATATTGAAGATGAAGCAATTGCTATGATGAAAGAATTTGGACCAGTCTTCGCGGGTGGCCCTGCAGGAGATTTTAACACCATTCATTTAACAAAGACTGAAGGTTGGATTGTTGCAGGTCATGGATATGGAATGTACACATATGTTTCACCTTCCGAAATGCAAAATACATCAGCTAATGATCTTGAAGTTGGCTTATTTGGCAGATCAAAAAGAGATCTCGACGGTAAAAATCCTGAAATTATTTATATTAACAAGAGTAAATAGTTTTATAATATTTCAACTCCTATTTCATTTTTATCACTACTTTTCCTTTAGCCCTGCCGCTTTCAACATAAGTCAATGCATCATTGGTTTGATTGAAAGAGAAAACTCTATCGATAACCGGTTTTATTTTTCCGGCTTCAATCAGTCCGGTGATTTCTGTGAGTTGTGCTCCGTTAGCTTTCATAAACAGAAAAGAATAACTGATATTTTGTTTTTTAGCAATTCTTCTGATTTTACTGCTTAAAAAGATGGTCGCCAGTTTTACATACCAGGGTAATTTTTGCTCTTCCGCGAATGTAGGTGTGGGCGGACCGGAAATTGAAATAACTTTTCCTCCGGGCTTTACCACATCAAAAGATTTTTCGAGTGTTTTATTGTCCTGGCTGTTTAGCACTACATCATAATCAATTAAAACATCTTCGAAATCCTGTTTTTTATAATCGATCAAAATATCTGCACCGAGGCTTTTTAAAAAATCAAAACTTTTTTCACTGGCTGTAGTTGCCACGGTTGCTCCCAAATGTTTCGCCAGCTGAATGGCAAAGGTCCCTACCCCGCCGGATCCTGCCTGAATAAATACTTTCTGCCCTTTCTGTACCTTTGATTTCTCAACCAATACCTGCCATGCCGTTAAGCCGACCAACGGAATTGAAGCCGCTTCTTCCATCGAAAGGTTTTTAGGTTTCAAAGCAACATCTTTTTCATGTATCGCAATAAACTCGGCAAAAGTACCGATCTGAAAATCTGCCGGCCTTGAATAAATTTCATCACCCACTTTAAAGTTTTTCACCTTCGCTCCGGCTTTTACAACAATACCGGCAACATCGTGGCCTAAGACCAGCGGCAGTTTGTACGGTACAATCAGTTTAAATTCACCGCTCTTTATTTTTGAATCCAAAAGATTGACGCTTGCGGCATGAATTTCAATTAAAACGTCATGGTCTTTTATAACCGGTTCGGGAAGGTTTGCCTGTTCGAGCGGACTGTCTTTTTTGTAACGGCTGATGCTGAATGCTTTCATATTCTGGTTTTATATTAAAAATTGATCTGCCTTTTTCGGGTTTATAATCTTAAAGGCAAGTTTTGGGAAAAATCTTCGGATTGGATCAAATATTTTTGCGTCTCCCACACGGATGGTATACTTATCTTTCTGTAATCCGCGGATAAGACCTTTTGCCATCTCTTCGGAAGTTATTTTCTTATCATTCCGTTCTGTCGTCATTTCTGTAGCGACCAATGGCGGGATTAATTCGAATATTTTTAAACTGCTTCCTATAATCCTTAAATGTTCACGGAGTGATATAGTATAAAAGGCAAGTGCAACTTTTGAAGATGAATAAGTCGCTTCAATCAAAGAAGGAACCATACTTAAGATGGATGTTGTATTGATTATGGCGGCTTCCTTTTTTGATTTCAGCATATCCATAAAAATATTGTTAATTCTTATAACACCGAGATAATTAACGTCCATTTCGTAGGCTGCACCTTCCTCATGCTTGTTGTCTGCCATACCTAAATTGGACGGCGGAACCAATACGCCCGCGTTGTTGTAGAGAATATCTATCCCTCCCAACTCTTTTATTATGTCGTAAAGAATGTCAGCATCGCCAGGACTGGCTAAATCACTTTTTATTGCTGTTAATTCAGGATACAGCTTTTTCGCTTTATCCAGCTTATCCTGATTCCGCCCTGTTATAATAACTTTGGCTCCGATTTCCAGAAACTGTTTTGCGGCTTCGAGACCGATACCGGAAGCTCCGCCGGTGATGAGAATTGTTTTCCCTTTTAATTCCATGATTGATTAATTAAGTGTAGAAACACTTCATCAGAAAGATAATATAAATAAACAGCTTCTGACAAAGAATGATATTAAATGCCAGGTTAGGCCGGTTCTTTTGTAAAAAACTGTTTTGAATCCCCTACCGGAACATCAAACTGATTTTTCTCTAATGCAATTAACAGTTCGTCGGCAACTTCAGAAGGCGGGATTCCGTTGGCACCACCAATTTCTGCAGAAAATTCTGTATTTACCAATGGCGGATATACTTCGTAAACCTGTACATTTTCCTGTTCCTCATATGTCTGCCTCAAAGCAACCGTGTAACTGTGCAGGGCGGCTTTAGTGGCTCCGTAGGTCGGCAACATTTTATGGCTTCCGAAAACGGATATGGAAGAAATATTAATTACGGCGGCTTCTGCTTTTTGCAGCAGGTACGGCAGTAAAAGCTCTGTAAAATGAATGATGCTGAAGTAATTGGTATTCATTTCAACAGCGGCTTTTTCATGGGCATTCTGCGTTTCGTTTAACAGATAGGCGAATGCTGCTCCTGCATTATTGATGATTATATTCAGTTCGGGATGGTTGATTTTCAGTTCTTCTGCAATCCGGAACCGGTCTGCTTCTACGGAAAGATCGCCCTGAATCCCTACGGCGCCGTCAAGTTCTTTTAAAGCATGGTGAAGGCGTTCTTCGTTTCTTCCGTTGATAATGATGTTATTGCCTGCTGCATGAAGCTTCTTTGCGATGGCTAAGCCAATTCCCGCACTTCCGCCGCTGATGAATACTGTATTTCCTGTTGTTTTCATTTTTTTTTGTTTAAATGTTAAATGTTGATATAATTGTGGTCTTGCGACAGGGATTGCAGCGGCATCCTTTTGTGAAACAAAAGATACAGCGGAAAGCCCGGCCGTTCGCCCAAATAATTTTAATTGTTCAGCGCCGGATAATCGGTATATCCTTTTTCACCCGGGGTATAAAATGTTGCCTCATCCGGCTGGTTAAGCGGTGCGTCTGTTCTGAAACGTTCTACGAGATCCGGATTGGCGATGAACGGAACTCCGAAAGAAACCAGATCGGCATCGCCGTCCTGCAACACTTTCGCAGCTGTTTCTTTGGTGAAACCCCGATTAATGATTATGGTTCCTTTATAAATTTTACGGAAATGTTTTGCCACCTCCTGTACGGCATGAGCGTTGTCTGAAACATCGGTAAAAGGCTCAATCAGGTGAATGTATGCCAAATCATAATCGTTGAGGCGGCTGACGATATAATTATACAGTTCAATGGTTTCATCATCCACCAGGATTCCCATGATGCCGTTGAGTGAAGGGTTAAAACGGATCCCAACTTTTCTGATGTCGGCCACTTCTTTTATCGCATCCAGAATTTCGAAAAGAATTCTCGCCCTGTTTTCTACGGAACCGCCGTATTCATCGGTTCGCAGATTGCTGTTTTTACTGAAAAACTGCTGCAGCAGATATCCGTTGGCACCGTGAAGCTCTACCCCGTCAAAACCGGCTTCAAAAGCATTGAGTGCAGCCTGTTTGAAATCGTTTACCGTTCTTTTGATATCTTCCGCAGTCATCGGCTGAGGTTCCTGTGATGGCTGAAATCCTTTTGCCGTAAAAACCTGCTGTTGAGGATTGACATCAGACGGAGCCAACGGTTTTTTTCCGTCGTGTAAATCCGGATGCGAATAGGCTCCTGTGTGCCAAAGCTGTACGAATATTTTCCCGCCCTCTTTGTGAACAGCTTCTGTGGTCAGTTTCCAGCCATCAATCTGTGCCGGGGAATAGATTCCGGGAACATTGACAACACCTACTGCTTCCGGGCTGATGACCGTGCCTTCTGTGATCATCAATCCTGCTGTTGCTCTCTGCTGATAATATCTGGCCGTGATTTCGGTGGCTTTATGCTCGGGATTGTCTGAACGGCTTCGGGTAAGCGGCGCCATGACGATACGGTTATTGAGATCCAGGTTATTGTTTTTGTAATGATCAAAAAGTAAGTTTTCCATTGTACTTAACATTTAATTGATTAAATTTGCTTGCGTTTTGCAAGTACAAATCTATACAATTACTTTCAAAATGCAAGTATTTATTTTTAATTATTTAAATTTATTTTTATGTCAACTTCAAAAAAGAGATCAGACTGCCCGATCAGCAGTTCACTAGACGTATGGGGAGACAAATGGTCTCTGCTGATTGTAAGAGACCTGATGTTTTCTAAACAGTGTACCTACGGGGATTTCCTGAAATCCGACGAAAAAATAGCGACCAATATCCTGGCATCCCGCCTTCTGATGCTGGAACAGAACGGCATCATCACCAAACAGGAGCATCCCGAAAGCAAAGTTAAAGTCCTGTACAAACTCACCGAAAAAGGGATAGACCTGATGCCTCTGCTGATTGAAATTAATCTCTGGGCAGAAAAATATTCGGTTATTCCTGAAAGCCAGTCGATGATTTTGGAGGAGGTGAAGAAGGATAAGGAAGGGTTTATTGGAAAGCAGATTGAGGTGTTGAAGAGGGAGGTTTTGTAGTTGTTATATTAATTATATACTTTCCTGAAGCATTCAAACAAATTAATAATCAAAAACTTACACTTTTCCAATTTAAAAGCTTAATTTTGCACCCCGAAATAAGGATTATATAGTATGAAAAGAATTGGCGAACACCGAAAACTTCTGGGCGTAGATAATACCGCTACCCTGAAAGATTTGAAAACCATCTACAGAAATGCGATGAAAGATACGCATCCTGATAAATTTGTGAATGACGAAGCCGGACAGCTGGAAGCGGAAGAGAAAAGCAAATCGATCATCGAAGCCTATCATTTTCTGGTAAGCATCAACCCGGAAACACAGGAAAAATATAAGGAAGAATATACGGAAACGATTACCACATCCATCATTACCGATTTCTATCTGGAGAAACAGATTCTGAAAGTTCATCATCTGAACGGAAAGATGTTTGAATACATCGGGGTTCCAAGGAATGTGTACATCAAAATGGTAAACTCCGATTCGGCGAGCCGTTTTGCAAGAAGGCATATTTACGGAAAGTTCATCTACAGGAAATCCGGTGAGGTAATGGCAGATTAATTTCTTTTCTATATCATAAATAACAAGGCTTTCGGTTGGTTCCGGAAGTCTTTTTTATTTTACGGTATAAATAGTCCTCAGTATTGATTTCATTTTTTCTTAATATGCCTATCTTCGTATTCATTCAAATCTCATGATCCATTATTTCAATTCCATCTGCGAATTCAGGCAGGTCAATCCGGCCATCAAAGGGCATTCGCTGAGGGTTTCTGATCCGGCTTTAGGAAATATCCGCGATACCCTTTTAGATTTTAAAACCGAGCTTGAAAACCGGTATCCGACTTTCAGAGAGGTTGAGCTTTCCGTAAAAATATCCAAAGGCTTCAGCAATTTCCCCAATGTAATTTATGCCTGTATTTTACCGCCCAGACAGGCTATTCCCAACGGAATTTATACCGCAATATGCTTTGACATTCTGGGAAGAGGTGCATTGGTAGGATGTGTAGAATCTAAAATTACTTCCAAAGGTTTGCCCACTGTCAACAGAGCAAAACCCTTACATATTGACGTAGACGGAGCCAGCGAGCGAACGAAATACAATAATGTTTTCGTGAACCCGAAAGAGTTCTATTATCCTCTGGAAAATGACCTGGAACTGGACCGGCATATCACAGCGTCTTTAAACCTGTGTTTTGATTACCTGAAGTTATCCTGATAGGCTTCCGTCGGTTCGAGTGTTTTTCGTAGTGAAACGTAGAAAAATGTATCGAGAACCGATAAACTTTAAACCTGTATTTAACAACTTCTCGATACGCTTTTTTCAAAAGCTACTCGAAGTGACGCTGCACTTAAATTAATCTTAAACTGATTCAATATTAAAGAAAAAATCCAGATAAAAAAAGAAGCGCATCATTGCTGATACGCTTCTTCCGGTTAATTAAGGTTGGTATATTAATCTATGTGTTTCGGGGTGTAACCGTCTTCACTTAATTCTTTATGTTCATAGTCTGCTTTCATTTCAGCTTCATAATCAACTGTTTCATGTTTACCCATTCTTCTCAACATTGAATCGAATAGTGAATAAACCGTAGGCACAATAATTAAGGTAAGGAATAATGATGAGGTCAGACCACCGATGATTACCCAAGCCAATCCGTTGTTCATCTCCGCTCCTGCTCCTTTTGCAATCGCAATAGGAATCATACCGAAGATCATCGCAATCGTTGTCATCAAGATCGGACGGAGACGTGCATGGTTAGCCTGAATCAAAGCGTCATGCGTACTTGCGCCAGCTGCTTTTCTCATGTTGGCAAAATCGACAATCATAATCGCATTTTTCGCTACCAAACCGATCAACATGATCATCCCCAGCATTGTAAAGATATTAATCGTATTTCCCGTAATGGCAAGAATCACCATAACTCCGATCAATGCCAAAGGAATTGAGAACAATACCACAAACGGATACACAAACGAATCATAAAGCGAAACCATCACCAGATAAACCAGTACAATAGCCGCCAGTAAAGCGATTCCTAAAGTACCCATACCTTCTGTCTGGTTCTCCATATCTCCACTCCAGAGGTAATTTACTCCGGCTGGTTTTGTTTTTTCATTGGTCATAAACTGGTCTGCCCATTCGTTGGCAACATCAGCCATTGCACGGCCTACCACTTTAGATTTCACTTTTACGGAAGCTGTTTTATCTCTACGCTCCAGCAAACTTGGTCCTGATCCCATTTTCACATCAGCAAACTGACTCAATCTGATTTGCTCGCCTGACGGATTGGTAAACATTAAGTTTCTTACGTCATCAATCGACTGTCTGTTGGCATCTCCAAAACGGATGTTGATATCATATTCGTATTCTCCGGCTCTGAATTTTCCGTCTGTGTTTCCTGAGAATGCAGTCTGCATTGTCTGACCGACACTTGAAAGATTTAAACCTAAAGAAGACATCTTATCTCTGTCGATATTCACCTGCACTTCAGGATTTCCTGAGTCGGAAGATAATTCTGCATCTACAGCTCCCGGAACTTTTTTAAGCAAAGCCAGAATTCTGTTGGCTTCTTTGTTTGCCGTTGCGTTATCAGGAGCGGTAACTACCATTTCGATTGGTGCAGCATCTGCTCCCATCAACCCGATTGGTGCTGTTTTAAACTCAACTCCGGTGAATTTTTCTTCTAAAGCTCTCTTGATCTTCGCAGATTTAATATCTGTACTTTCGTTACGTTCAGATTTATCAACTAAAATTACCTGAATTTCTGATTGGTATAAGGTTGCCTGCGCGCCACCAAAACCTGATGACTGCTGACCAACTGTAGTAATCATATCGACTACATCTTTATCATTTCTCAGATATTTTTCAACCTGCAAAGTCAATTGGTTTGTTTTTTCAACGGAAGCATCTTTAGGTAATTCCATCTGAACAAGGAACTGACCTCTGTCCATTTTCGGGAAGAATTCTCCACCGATAAATCCGCCACCCATTAATCCCATTGTCACAACAATAAGAAGTACAAATGTAAGAACAACAGTCATTACTCTTCTTAAACCGGTTTTTAAAACCCATTCCAGAATTCCTGTAATCCAGTGCGTGAATTTATCCAATTGTTTTTCAAACCAAAGGATGAATTTCTCGAAAGGATTTTTACCTGTCAAATGAACCAACTTTCCAAATCTTGAAGACAACCATGGAATGATGGTAAATGATGCCAGTAATGAGAACAGTGTTGCAATAACTACCGTGACACAGAACTGCGCTAAGATGTCTGAAACCAAACCTGAACTCATCGCAATCGGTAAGAATACCACCACGATTACCATTGTAATCGCTGTTACGGTAAATCCAATTTCTGAAGCTCCATCGTAGGCTGCACGGATTCTGCTTTTCCCCATTTCCATGTGACGGTAAACGTTCTCCAATACTACAATCGCGTCATCCACAAGAATACCTACAACCAGTGAAAGTCCCAATAAACTCATTAAGTTTAAAGTATATCCCATCAAATACATTCCAATAACCGTTGCAATCAACGATACCGGAATGGAAACCATTACGATAAATGCGTTTCTGATGTTGTGAAGGAACAATAACATTACAACGGCCACCAAAATAATCGCCAGGAATAAATCGAAGATTACGTGATCTGCCGCTTCAAGCGTAAAGTCTGTATTGTCATCTACAATCGCAACTTTTAATCCCTGAACTGTATAATTGGTCTGAACCTGCTCAATCGTCTTCTTTACTGCTTCAGAAACTGATACGGCATTGGCATCAGACTGTTTTTTTACCTGAAGTAAAATGGTAGGATTTTGGTTAAATCTCGCCACTTTTTCAATATCTTTCTGGGTATCGAAAACGGTTGCAATATCAGATAAACGAACCTGAGCTCCATTTTTGTTTGATACTACAAGACTGTTCATCTCGGCAATATCTCTGTATTTCCCGGAAAGTCTGATGGTAGATCTTGAAGTTCTCGTCTTTAAAGCTCCTGTCGGGAAATCTAAGTTAGAAGAAAGAATTGCCTGCTGTACATCTGATATGGCAACGCCATAACCCTGCATTTTCTTTTCATCTAAATTTACCTGAATTTCTCTCTCCTGTCCACCCACAAGGTCAACCTGAGCAACACCGTTTACACGGGAGAAAACCGGTTCCACTTTTTTATCCAGAAGATCGTAAAGTTCTTTGCTGTTCAGTTTATCACTTGAAATACTCAAAGTCATGATCGGGAGATCATCCAGTGAGAACTTCTGTAATGATGGCGGATCTGCATCTTCCGGAAGATCTGCCAGAATAGCATTTACCTTTCTCTGTGCATCATTCAAAGCGTAGTTTACATCGGCACCGGTGTTCAGCTGAACCATGATTACTGATAAACTCTCGTATGAAGAAGATTCTACTTTTTTTACGTTTTCCAAAGAACCAACGGCGTCTTCAATCTTTCGCGTCACCGAAGTTTCAACCTCTGCAGGTGAAGCTCCCGGATAAACAGTAGAAATCGTTACCATATTGGTTTCAAATTTCGGAATCAACTCGTACCCCATCATGGAGTAACTTAACAAACCTCCCAACGTCAGAATCGTAAATAATACGATAACGAGGGACGGTCTTTTAATGGATATTTCTGCTAACTTCATCTTCTGATTACTTTACGATATTGATTTTTGAACCGTTATCAAGGTTGATCTGTCCGCTGGTAATCACCTGCTCGCCACCGTTAAGTCCGCTGATGATCTGTACTTTGTCACCATATACTTTTCCGGTTTTTACGGTAATCATTTTAGCAGTTCCGTTCTGAACGATAAAAATCTGTCCTGAGCTTACACCATTTGCAAAAGCTTCTGCAGGAACCGTCAGCATATTCTGAGTTTCAGCACCGTTGTTTGTTTTAAATAAAGCTGTTGCGTACATCCCTGCTTTCAGGTTTCCTCTGTTCTGAACCTCAATTTCTACAGGGAAATTTAAAGAAGCATCACTTTTTGGAGCGATGAATGTAATTCTTCCGCTGAAAGATTCTTCAGGCAAAACATTCACATTAATCGGAACTTCCTGGCCTAACTGAATTCTTCCGATCTGGCTTTCGTCAACCAAAACCGAAAGTTTTAAGCTGTTGATATTTACAATTTCAAATAAAGCCGTTCCCGGAGCGACAACCATTCCCGGTTCCACCATTTTTTTGTTAACGGTACCGCTGATCCCTGCACGGATGCTGGCATCATTTACCCTTACACCCTGAGCTCTTAATGCGGCCTGGGCATTTTTCAGCTGTAATCTTGAATTGTCAACCTGCTGTTTGGTAACACCGCCGGTTTTAAATGCATTCTCATAACGCTGGTTATCTGCAATGGCATTCTGCAAATTGTTCTGGGCCTGGGTAACATCCACTTCAATCGCATCTCTTTTAATGGTAGCCAGCACCTGTCCTGCTCCTACCCTAGAACCTTCTTTTACCAGAACGCTTACGATACGCCCTGAAATTTCAGCAGACTGCTGCATTTCCTGCTTTGGAATAAAAGTTCCGTTTGCAGAATAATCGGTATCAATATTTTCTCTTGAAACGGTTATCACGTTAACATTGATTTTGTCAACCTGCTTGGCCACTTCTCTTACTTCTGTCTCCTGTTTTTTCTTATTATCAGCAATTTTATAGGCTGCCAGACCGATAAGTACAGCCGCTACGATGATATATATTAAAGTTTTTTTCATAACTGTTACGGGTTTTGTAGTGTGTTTAATTCTCCTTTTGCTTTGATTAATTTGATTTCCGCCTGTTTGTAATCCAACAATGCATTGGCATAATTCTGTTTAGCCTGCGTGAGTGCATTTTCAGCATCCAGCACTTCGGTAAGCGTTGCCAGGCCATACTGGTAGTTGGACTGTGTATTTTGCTGAACCCTTTCGGCCAGGCCTACGTTGCCTTTCATGCTTTCGATATTGATGAGTGTATTCTCAATATTGGTCACGGCATTTTTATAATCCAGGCTTAAGCTCAACTGGGTATTCTCGATATCAAGATCAAGATCCTGGATATCAATTTCCGCCTGATTGATTTTTGCCTTTGTAGAACCTCCGGTAAAAATCGGGATGTTGACATTCAGTCCGATAGCAGAATAATCACTCCACAATACGCCGTTGTTGATGCCGTTGGTCAGCGGGAATCTTCTTCCCTGTCCGCCCCAGCCGTAATTGGCTACCAAACCGACTGTCGGGTAAAGGTAGGCTTCTGTTGCTTTTTTATTGTATACCAGAAGCTCCCTGTTTTTCTGTAACACCTTCACTTCCGTACGGTTATCAAGGTTTACGGTAGATGCTGCCAGCTCAGGCCTTGGTTCGATTGATTTTTCTTCAAGCTCAATATCGGTACTGATCGGAACACCCATATAAAACTTCAGAGCATTTTTTGAAAGCTCCACAGAATTAACCAGCGTCTGTCTGTTGGAACCGATATTCGTCAGCTGAACATTTGTTCTGTCTAAGTCGATGGATTTTGCCAGTCCGTTATCCACAAGGCTTTTGATCACATTTCTTACCCGTTCCGTATTGGAGTAGCTTGCTTCCACCGTTTTCAGGTTTTCTTCCTGCACAAATACCTGGTAATAAGCGGTGGCTACGTTTTCGATGATCTGCTCATTCGTTAACTGGGCATTCAAAACGTAAAATTCTCTGGTAGATTTTGCCGCTTTAAGCCCTGTGAATACCCTCTGGTCAAAAATCGCCTGCTGAACCTGTACAGATGCAGTTGAGCTCCATGGCTGTCCCAGCTGGGCCCTGATCCTTTCTCCCCCGAATTCAAGCAAAGATTCCTGAATCACCGGATTATAGGTTAAGCCTGCCGTGGCACTGATCTGTGGTAAAGCGCCGGCCCGCGCTTCATCAATTTTATATTCGGCTTTTTTGATCTGTAAAGCAGCTTTTTTGGCTTCTGCTTTGTTTTGTAGTGCCTGTTTGATGGCTTCCTGTAAAGAAACCTGCTGTTGTGCAGACACCGATGAAAAACCGAAAATCATAAATGCAGCAGCTATCCCAATTTTTAGCTTATCTGCAGTTATACGTTTTCTTTTCATAATTTTAACTTCGTTTATTTTTTAAATGCAATTATTTACTTCTTCAATGCTTTCTAAATGACGGATCACTTTTTAAAATACTTTAACAATTTTTATTTTTTAAATAACATGTTGAGAATGATCTCTTTCCGTTCTGAAATAATCTTGTCGAACTCTTGATCTGTAATCATCAGGTTTTCTAAAAACAGCGGCCGGACAGCACTTGGAAATACCAGAAGTGAAATCATGTTCAGCAGAAACTGAACCGGTGCCATTTTCTCAATATTTCCGAGTTCCATTTCCTTTTCGATATCTTTATAAAGCTTCTTCAGCTCATCTTCTTCTACATCTCTTTTATGGCAGCTTCCTTTATTGATCTGTGAAACGATATAGGTTTCCAGATAAGGATATTTAAGGCTTGTTGATAAGCTTCCTTCAATAAATTCGGCTATTTTAGCTTTGAAAGGAAGATCGGAAGTCATAATAATCTCGGATTTTTCTTTTTCCACCCTATGGGCTTCATCAAAAATGATCTGTATTAAGTTATCCCTTGATCTGAAATAATAGTTAATCAGTGTTCTGTTTACGCCGGCTTCATCTGCAATCTCCTGTGTTGTGGCGTTAAATTTCCCTTTCACAAAGAATAAATTCTTTGCGGTTTCCTTTATCAGTTCTTGTGTCTGGTCCTTTTTTTCTTGTTTTGACATTTTTGTTAAACAATTTTGTGCAAATATAAATCAATCAATTGTTTTGACAAAATTGTTAAACAAAATAATTAAACAAAATTGTATGAGATGTATCAGTTTTTAGAATTTACGCCTGAGATTAACGGTTCTTAATCTGTAATAGACAGGGCATTTTTATATATTTGCCGAAAATTAATAACCGATGCAAAAAATCTTGCTTCTTTTTACAGTGTTCTGCTGTACTTTCATATTAGGCCAAACCTTTTCTTGGGTAAAACAATTCAAAAGCTATACAGATTATGAAGATGCAATCTCTGAGATGGAAAAAGATGATAATGGAAATATTTATCTTTTAGGGAAAACACTTGGCTTTAGTGGAATTGATGTAGATCCCGGTCCGGCAACGAACTTATTGATACCAACAAATTATTATTCTTCAGGAACTTACGGAACAACATTTATTATCAAAGTCGATCCTAACGGAAATTTTCTATGGAGCTATAAGATCAGTAATATGCATGCAGATTATGAATATGATCTTAAGGTAAAAAATGGTAAAGTTTATGCACTTACCGGGAAAGCAGTTCAGCAGGGAAATTATATAAATCAGTATGCCACACTTACGATCCTAGACAGCAATGGAAATCTGGTTAATGAAACACAATTAACAGATTCGACACCTAATTCTCTTGATGTTGATAATTCCGGAAATATATATGTGAGTACTTTTACATTCTCTGATCTTATCTTTTCACAACCTATTAATTCTGTATTTAATAATGCCAATAACACGGCGTCATCGTATATTATAAAATTTAATTCATCTCTACAAGTTCAATGGCTTAAAAAAATCATCAATGGGATTGAAAACAAATTGGTATTGAATTCCGACAATGATGTTTATTTTGCGATGAATACCACCTATGGCTCTTCAAAATATACTTTACAGAGATATAATTCAAACGGAATCCTTCTATGGGATGGTATTCAGGAAGATCAGCGCTTTTCAGATATTGTCATTGATAAAAATGATAAATTAATTGTCTCCGGCGAATGGATGGCGCAATTTTTACCGATTGATGTAGATCCGTCATCCAACCAATATTTATTACCATCAAACACATATGTAAGTCTGTATTTATTATGGTTTGATAAAAACAACACTTTACTGGATGTTAAAAAATATCTAAATAACGGACAACACTTCCCTTTGTATATTGATGGCTTAAGCTGTGATGATAATAATGATCTGCATGTTAATGGATATTTCAGTAAGACTTTTGATGCTAACCCTGATCTGGGAGTCAACAGTATTATTTTTGGCAGCGGTTATACTGAAGGCTGCTCCATTGTATTCAATCCTAACAGAGAATACAAAAACTCGTTCAGAATAGGCTCAACAAACCCTTATAAACCTAATTCAGGGGCACGCATTTTACAAACAGTAAAGTTTAATAACAGTTATTATTATATAGGAACATTTTTCTGGCATTGTGATTTTGACCCATCACCGAATGAATACTTTTTAAATACTGTTAATCAGAATCAACTTAATATGGATGGTTATTTATTACGACTTGAAAGATGTAACTTACCATCGAACTCAAGTATAAACATTTGTTTGGGATCGGCAATTCAATTAAATGCTTCTGGGGGAACAACCTATAGCTGGACTGGTCCAAACGGATTTAATTCTACTCAACAAAATCCTGTTATTCCCAATTCATCAACAGCAAACTCAGGAATTTATACCTGTCAGGTTTCAGGGACAACAAATGGTTGTGACGGAAGTTTTTCTGTACAGGTAATTGTAGGGGATATTATTCCACCAATTCCAAATGCAGCAATTCTTCCCAACATTACAGGTGATTGCCATACAACCGTTTCTGTTATTCCGACAGCAACGGATAATTGCGCCGGGGTAATTACAGCCACAACTACAGATCCGCTTTCCTATTCTCTTCCGGGAACGTATGTTATCCATTGGACTTATAATGACGGAAACGGCAATATTTCATCACAAAACCAAAATGTGATTGTTACATCACCTGCCCTGCCAACTACGACAAATACGCAGCAAACGTTCTGTAAAACCAATAATCCGAAGATCTCGGACATCCAGATTACCGGGCAGAACATCAAATGGTATAATGCAGCAGGAACACTTTTAGCTCCATCTACTCCATTGGTAAACGGGCAGACTTATTATGCTTCCCAGACGGTTACCGGTTGTGAAAGCAGTACAATATCTATTCAGGTTACGGTAAACGAAACACCGAAGCCGACAGGAAACACAGCTCAGGATTTCTGTGCTTCCGCAAATCCGACTATAGCCAATCTGGCCGTTACAGGAACTGCTTTAAAATTCTATGATGCAGCAGGAAACCTCCTGCCGTTAACCACTCCGCTGATCTACGGCGCCACTTATTTTGTTACCCAGACCCTGAATTCATGTGAATCTGAGCAGCTTGCTGTTTCCGTGACCCTTTCCACGAACAATGTTCCGGCTGATGATTATTCTGAAATCATTTGCAACAGTACAACAGGAGCATCAATGACGGTTAACCTGACTTCTTATCAGGATGATATTATTGTCAATCCCGGTATTTATACATTTGCCTATACGGATGATGCAGGAAATGCCATTGCGAATCCTTCCGGTTACAGCTTAAGCATCGGAACCACCATCATCCACGTGAAAGTTTCCACACAGGACGGATGTTTTAAAGTGATAAGGCTAAACTTAACCCTGAACCCTAAACCGAAGGTGAACCTTCCTGAAAAAGTTGATTTCTGTAACGGTAAAAGTGTCACCCTGGATGCCGGGAACGGATATTCATCCTATCTGTGGAGTACAGGCGAAACTACGCAATCTGTCACCATTTCTGCACCGGGAAATTATTCGGTGACGGTAACCAACAGTTTCGGCTGTCAGAATACGGGCTCTGTCCAGGTAAGCTATACCGCTTTGCCGGAAATTACGGCTGTTAATATCAGCAACAGTACAGCAACGGTTATTCTTTCCGCGGCAGGAAGTTTTGAATATTCTTTAGACAATTTCTCCTGGCAGGATTCAAATGTATTCATGAATTTACCTATAGGAGAATATATTGTGTATGTAAGAACCAAAGGCGGATGTATCATCGGCCAGAAACGTTTTTCGATCTTCAGTATTCCGAATGCTTTTACCCCGAACGGCGACGGCTATAACGACCACTGGAAAATTGCCGGACTTGAAAATTATCCGGGAACCGAAGTGAATGTCTACGACAGAAAAGGACTTCCGGTGTTTAAGGAAACAACAACCAAAAAGCCGATGTCATGGGACGGAAAATTAAACGGAACACCGGTTCCGACAGGCAATTACTGGTATACGATTAAAGTATCAGACGGAAGGCTGTACACCGGCTGGCTGCTGATTAAGAACAGAGAATAATCAGGATAACAAACAAAACGGGCAGAATTTTCTGCCCGTTTTTATTTTTATCTATTTTGTTATAATAACTTAATCTTATCTTCTGAAAGATCAATTACCTTATCTTTATAAAGTCCGCCGATTGCTTTCTTAAAGTTCTTCTTGCTCATCTGAAGCTCATCTTTGATCTCTTCGGGCGTTGATTTATCTGAAAGGTAAAGCAAACCGTAGTTTTCCTCCAACTTCGTCAGGATTTTCTGTTTGAATTCATCGATATTTTCAAAACCTTCAGGCTGTAAGGAAACATCTATTTTCCCGTCTTCACGGATGGCTTTGATATAGCCTGTTTCTTCGGATAAAGGGTATAGTTTTTTAAACACATCAGAAGTATAAATCAATCCGATGTATTTTTTATTGATCACTACGTTCCAGCCCAGTTCGCTTTCGTTCATCAGAAGCAGGTCCACTTTATCACCCTTTGCGAAAGGCAGATCCTCGTACTGCGGGTTTCTTTTGAATTTCGTAGTTCCGGTAATCAGTTCGAGTTCATCATCAATATAGAGGTAGACCAGATATCTTTTTCCTTCAATGATTTTTGTTTTCTGCTGCTTGTAAGGGATAAATAAATCTTTAATAATTCCCCAATCCATAAACGCTCCGCTCGGAAGGCTCTGCACACAGCTCATTACGGCAAATTCCCCTACTTCTGCCAGAGGAATTTCTGTAGTGGCTTTTAATTTACTGTCATCCTGATACACAAAAACTTCAATTTCATCATCAATTTCCTTGTCGTCCTGCGTGAAAATTTTAGGCAGAAAAGCCTTTTCGCCCGATTCATCGGCCAAAATCCATCCTGAACTGTTTTTTTCTGAAATTTTTAAAGTCTGTGTCTTTCCTATTTGCATTGAATGATAAATTAGCTGACAAAGGTACGGAAATTGGAAATTTCAACCTATTTATATCGTCTTAAATCTTCTTCAAGTATTTTTGCCTCATACAGGTAATTGGTTTCAGGGTCCTGTTCAGCAGGAACTTTAAGCTTTTTCACAAGCTTGCCACGGATATAGTAATATCGCGCTTCCGATACCTTTTGAGGTTTCTTCATAGATCCGTTTTCATCCAGGGTCCTGTACTTTTTTGAGTAAACAAAAATCAGTTCTCCTTTTTCTGAGAGGAAATATTGTGTTACGATATTCCATGCCGACAGGCCAACGAAATGCTCCATTTTCCTGAGCTGCCCGCTGCTGTAAAACCCTTTCAGCTCAATGCCGTTATCAGTAGTTTTTCCCTGATCCATAAAATAGGAATTCGGAACGGTTTTAACTGTATAATTTTTAATCTGACTGATCTCTGACACCGCTTTTGTAATGGGTTTTATATCCTGGCCCAAAACAAAACCGGAATATAAAATGAGTAAAAGGAACAACTTGCTTTTCATAGAAAAATTTTAACTGAATATAATGGAAAAAAAAGACAAAAGCTTCTGATAATTTTATAAAACCAGTCGGTAAGGCACGGAAATACAGTACCAACTTATAATTTAGAAATAAAATCCATCAACTCTCTTTTACTGCTTTCAAAATCAAATGCATCATAAACGAGGAAATATTTTTGCTTGTCCGGACATTTAGCATACATCGATTTTGCCAGTGAAAGCCTGTTTTTATCAAAACTCATCTCCTTCACCAGAATACTGATCTGCTGAGCAATAAACATTGTTGTCTGCATCTGCTGTCTGATCATAGAAAATCTGCTGTCATCAAATTTTGCATTTTTTCTGAGCATATCGAGAAACTCGCTGAAAGAACTGCTGTCCATTACGTTTGCATTATTTCCTGAATTATTCCAACTGCCTCCCTGGCTTCCATAAGGATTATTCCAGACATCATTCCAGCTGCTGAAACCATAAGACTGATTCTGAACAGGATATGAATCCAACAGATAAAGACCTTTATCTGTAAAAAAATCAAGAACCAGCCTGCTGTTGTTCCGGACATTTAAAGTAGTTCTGTACAATAGATAGCCGCTTTCGTAAACAGAAACGGGAATTCTTCCCGCCGGCAAGTCAAAAAACCGGAATTTCCCGGAATTGTTTAAGATCAACTGATCTCCTATTTCCACACTGAAAAATCCCTGCTCGGGAATTCTGAGAAAAACCTCAGAATAGCCATACTCCTGATTCCATTGGTATTGTGGATTTTTTATTCTGAAACCGCTGTTACCCTGATGCCTTAAACCTGAATTATTATTGTCTTTTGTATCTGACCTTTTCTTGTTTAGTGATCCGATTTCAGCTTTAGAAGCTTCATTTTTCAGAAATTCACCCGCTTTCCCTGCTTCCTGAGCAAATGAATCTGTCACAAAGAGAAGCAATACGCTTATAAAGATACTTTTCATAATTTTTTATTTGTAGCTCATATTTTCATATAAAAAGAGAGGCTAATGCCTCTCTAATTTACAATTATTTTTAAAAGATTAAATTTTAATCAGATAAATATTACATATGAATCGGTCTCTTAGCCGTAGCATCCAATGCGGCTTCTTTAATCGCTTCCGCATAGGTCGGGTGTGCATGTGAGCTTCTTGCGATGTCTTCTGCACTGGCACGGAATTCCATAGCAATAACGCCTTCTGCGATAAGATCCGCTGCTCTGGCTCCTATAATGTGCATTCCCAGTATCTCATCCGTTTTTTCATCGGCAATAATTTTTACCAGGCCGTCAACATCCCCGCTCGCACGGCTTCTTCCCAATGCTCTCATCGGGAAAGACCCTACTTTGTAGGCTGCGCCTTCTTCTTTCAGCTGCTCTTCGGTTTTGCCTACGCCCGCAACTTCAGGCCATGTGTAAACAACGCCCGGAATTAAATTATAATTGATGTGAGGTTTTTGTCCGGCTAATGTTTCAGCCACAAAAACACCCTCTTCTTCTGCTTTGTGTGCCAGCATGGCTCCTTTGATCACGTCTCCGATTGCATAAATATTGGAAACATTGGTCTGCAGATGGTCGTTTATTTTCACGCGGCCTCTTTCGTCAAGCTCAACACCTGCTTTTTCAAGACCAAGCCCGTCTGTGAAAGGTCTTCTTCCTACAGAAACCAGACAGTAATCCCCTTCAACGGTTACTTCTTCTCCTTTCTTGTCTTTGGCTGTGATTTTTACGGTATCGCCATTTCTTTCAACAGCAGAAACAGCGGTAGAAAGCATGAATTTCATTCCCTGCTTTTTAAGGACTTTCGTAAGTTCCTTGCTCAGTGCACCGTCCATTCCCGGGATAATCTTATCCATAAACTCAACAACCGTTACCTGGGCACCCAGTCTCAGGTAAACAGAACCTAATTCAAGACCGATAACCCCACCTCCGATCACTACTAAATGCTTAGGAATTTCCTTAAGGTTCAAAGCTTCGGTAGAAGTAATCACCCTTTCTTTGTCTAATGTAATGAAAGGTAAAGAAGTCGGTTTGGAACCGGTAGCGATAATGGTATATTTAGACTCGATGGTTTCTGTAGAACCGTCGTTTTTCGTTACTTTGATCTGAGTGGCAGATTCGAAGCTTCCCACGCCTTCAAAAACAGTGATTTTGTTTTTGTTCATCAGGTAGCTGATTCCGTCTGTATTTTGTTTGATGACTTCATTTTTACGCTCGATCATTCTTGCAATATCAGCCTGAGGCTCATTGATAATAATCCCGTGACCTGCAAAATTATGCTTGGCATTTTCAAAATGCTCAGAGCTGTCCAACAGTGCTTTAGACGGAATACATCCTACATTAAGGCAGGTTCCGCCCAGGGTTGGATATTTTTCAATAATTGCTGTTGTGAAACCTAACTGTGCGGCACGGATTGCAGCAACATAACCACCAGGACCGGAACCGATTACGGTAACATCGAATTGACTCATGTTATTTTTATGAATTTGTTATTATTAACTTTCTTAATGCTTACAAATTTACTGATTAATTACCAAGTGCCCAACTGAGATTTGTCAAATTTTCTTAAACACTGCTATACATCAGGGATCTTAAATCCGGATTAATGCAAAATTGTTCTGACAAATATGTTCACTGCATCCTGCAAAATTATAAATCTACATTCATTTTACCCTGCCCGAATGTGCCCGTGCTTTCAAAATAAGAACCTCCATATACGTACCACTCCAGACTTTCGAGAAATTCAACAGCATTTTCAGGGGTGATGTGCGGACGGTCTTTTTTGGAAACGATCCCTTTGTACCATCTTCCCGATTTGGGAAAGCTTTCAAATTCTACAAAATAGCGGATCCATATTCTCTGGCAGAGTTTGCACTGCTGAATGGATACTTCTGCATCTCTTCCGTTGGTAGGGTCTATGCCTAATTCAGAGCTTCTGTATTCGGTATAATTTGAGTCAGGTTTTTCACAGGCGCATCCTATTTTCGGGATTTTCATTTGATACTTTTAAAAGGTAAAATTAGTAAAAAGCAATGAATAAAGTTTCAAGATTAAATATAGCGGTCATTTTATGCTTTTCAACCTTATGTAGATCTTAAGATTAAAAAAAATCATTACCAATGTCATAAATAACGAAGGAAGAATCTGGCTGTACGGTTTATAATCCGGCATAAGTGTTCCTATAAATGCTGAAAAAAGAGCTCCCATCGCACTTATCATCTTACTTGAATGTTCATAACGCCACAAATTACCATACCGTGACGCCGAAATACAGTACCGGAAAATATCATAAGCGATAACCATTAACAGATATCCGACTCCTGAAAAAATGACTACGGGATTCCAGTAAAAACCGATAGCCTCAAGATAATATATAAAAATGATTGCTATTATCAGCGCTGCCAGCATTGCCGCGAGATCTTTTAAATAAAAACGATTGGTTTTTTCCTTTAAGATCCTGAAACCCGAATAGGTATTATAGCCTGCCAGAACAGTAATGAGTAAAAGAAAGAGGTTTCTTTTAAATACAATGACGCCAAACGCTCCCGTGGTGACAACAATTACCATACAGAGTATGAAAAGATATCCGAGTTTCCGATGCAAGGGCGTTCCTTTTGTTTTGAATAAGATTAAAAATCCCACTGCAAGTGCTGTGCTTCCGGTGATAACATGAACAGTAATGTTCGTTAAATGAAGAGGTGTATCCATACTTTTTGATGGCAAAAATCCGTTGAAATCCTCTTTGAATCGTCCTAAGTTACCGGTTAGGACCCTTTGCGGCAGATCCGGACTTCTTAAATGCAGACGGAGTCATCCCGGTTTCCTCTTTAAAGATCTTATTGAATGTTGATTTGGAGTTAAAACCGGATTCAAAAGCTATTCCCAAAATAGAGTATTTATCAAATTCGGAATTTTTGAGTTTTCTCTTTACTTCTTCCACCCGGTAGGCATTGATCAATCTGTAGAAATTGGTATTAAGATCCTGATTGATTACTTCAGAAAGACGATGGGTAGAAATATTTACCAAAAGAGATAATTTCTGCAGGCTGAGCTCTTCATCCAGATAAGGGCGCTCAGTTTCCATAAACATCAGTAATTTCTGAGAAATTTCAGCTGACCGGTTCTTATCCCGTAAATCTGTTTTTACATTTTCTTTATCTGCAGCGGATTCATCCATAACCACCTGCTGATTAAAAATAAGGTTTTGCCTAAGGCTGAAAAATATAATACACCATACGTACACACTCTGGATAACAGCAACGATCTTAAAGATTTTATCCAGAGGAACTGTATTTAACCTCGAACCCAAAGCGATAATTAAAGAAACGATTATAAAAAGGGTAATTAAAGAAATCAGTATATATTTCAGCCAGTTAAGGCTGATTTTTTCCAGTGCGGAATAATATTCGGGAAGTTTGTTCTGATATTTTTTCAGCGCCAAAAAACACAGAACAATGTAAACTACCGGAACAGCGGCCATGGGAACAGTCAGAAGATCCAGCATTCCCCGTGACTGTCCATTCGTAAAATAAGGGATGCTGTCCTTAAATTCTATCTTTTCACAAAAGGCAGAAAATATTATAAGACCTGAACTGTAAAGAATGAAGACAAGCGAGTGTTTTATAAAATAAGTGAGCCGGAACTTTATATTAAAGGTCAGGGAAATAACATAAAGATAAAGCATCCCCATACTGAGAACCGGAAGAGCAAAACCGAAAGGCTGAAGTCTTTCAGGAAGCAGAGACGGGAACAGGTAGCAGGTTAAATTAGCGGCAGCCAACCACAGCCAGACCATAAGATAGCGGTCAGATGAAAGATTTTTCTTTTTAGAGAACAGCAGTGCACTGCAAAAAAATGCGGCAACAATCCCTGAAAAAGAAATACTTTCTATGATCATAATCTGATGAATGCTGTTAAATAATGACTTGATATTTCGTGAAGTTCAATCTGATCGGTAACTACAGCATCTGAATATGTTTTTTGAGTATTTATTCCGCTTTAATTGATCGAACCCATTCACCTTATTTATTTCATCAGATCCAGTAAAACCTTTTCATATTCATTCAAAATGATATTTTTTGAAAATCTCGACTGTATGGAATTTCTTATGGAGTCTCTTTCATAGCTCTGATGAAGGACCTCGATGATTTTCTGTGCAAAACCTTCGTGGTTTTCAATATCGGCAATTTCTCCGTTGATTCCGTCCTGAATGATTTCGTTAATTCCTCCGGGACAGTTATTGGCCAGGGAATAGGTTCCGCAGGCTCCGGCTTCCAGCAGGACATTCGGGAAGCCCTCATATCTCGAAGACAAGATAAACAGATCGGCATGTTTCAGAAACTGATACGGGTTTTCCTGTTTTCCGTGGAAAATAACCTGGTCGAGTCCCAGAAAATCTTTCATCTGGTGCAGCATCTCCCGGTCTTTTCCATCGCCCAGAATATGCAGCAGGATATTTTCATTTTTAAGCCTTGAAAATACCTTCAGCAGATTATCAAAACCTTTTCTGGCAGACAGGTTTCCGATGGCTACAATATTTTTGTAATTATGCCTGAAACTTTCCGGTCTTACGGAAGTTTTAAGTTTAGCATCAATAAAATCAAAATCAACAGGATTATTAATCTTGACAATCTTATGCTTTTTGATGTTGAAATGTGTGATCAGATCCTTTTTCATATCATCACTCTGGGCGATGATTCTCTGGTAGTTATTGTAAAAATTATAGAAAAATTTTATTTCTTTCCGGGTTACGTGTTCACTAACCACATTGGTTTCCCGGGCAATAAATTTCGTTTTTGGAAAAATCTTAATAAATAAAGACAGATAGGCATTTACTTCGCCAAAACCAGAGAATACGATATCCGGTTTTCTGCGGTAAATTTCCCGTAAAATAGGTTTTAAGGAATGCCTGATTCTTTCTGTTTTCACATCAATAATCTCAACATCCTCTTTCAGCAGGCTGAGATAGCCTCCCTGCTTGCGGAGAAGCAGGATTTTAGGTTCAAACCGGTCCCGCGAAAGATGGTTGGCAATGGTGGTAACAATTCTTTCCGCGCCTCCGGTTTCCAGATCCGGCAGAATAAATATAACAGAAATCTTTTTCATCAGTGTAAAATTAGTAAAAAGTTTTATTCTCAGATTAACAATAAATTTTATCGCCGAAAAAAAATTACTTTAATCCTGTTAATTGCAGATACTCATGTGTTTTTATGAAAAAACAATATATAAAGAAAAAGAAACTCTTCTAAGAAGAATTCCTTTTATTTAGAATTTATACTAATTTTTAATTGGCGACATCACTGATGAACTTTATTCTCAGCATCCTCACCTCTTCATCAGAGAGTTCATCCCCGAATTCATCCAGTAACACCTTCATGCTGTCGCTTTCAGATTCATTCATGAATTCCATGAAGCCGTCTACAATATCTTCGTCAAAGTTATCTTCAATATAATAATCAATATTAAGCTTGGTCCCCTGATAAACAATACGCTCCATTTCTTTCAGCAGTTCATCCATTGAAAGGTTTTTGGCTCTTGCGATATCTTCAAGATCAATTTTTTTGTCTGTACTCTGGATGATAAAAACCTTATGGCTGGATTTATTGGCTACCTGTTTCATCACCATATCCTGGGTACGCTCAATGGCATTGTCTTCTACATATTTACTGATGAAATCTGCGAATTCCTTACCGTATTTTTTGGCTTTCCCTTCCCCGACTCCGTAAATTTTAGCAATTTCTTCTACCGTAATCGGGTACTGGACCGTCATATCCTCAAGGCTCGGGTCCATAAACACCGTATAAGGCGGGATGCCATACTTTTTGGCAACTTTTTTTCGCAGTTCTTTTAATAAAGTAAAGAGGTTCTGGTCTAATCCGCCTCCGGACTGCATCTGGATCTGGTCGCTCTCCGCTTTGCTCTGGGTAAGGTCGAATTCCCGGTCTTCGGCAATTAAAAATGAAGGCTTCAGTTCTCCGTTCAGAACCTGTCTCCCTTTTTCAGTGATCTTCAACACCCCATAGGTCTCAATATCTTTCAGTAAAAAGCTCTGAACTGTAGCCTGTCTTAAAACCGTTTTCCAGTGGTTATCTTTTTCCTCTTTCCCGAAACCGAAATAAGAAGTCTGCTCAAGCTTATAAGACTTCGTCACCGCATTTTCTTTTCCTGTAACCACGGAAATCAGGTCTTTGGACTTGAATTTTTCCCCGGTATCACGGATCAGCTGCAGTACTTTTATGAGATCTTTGGTTGCATCCTTAAGTTTCGGCGGGTTGGTAGAATTATCGCACATATTGGCACCGTCTCCGTTCACCGGATCAAAATTTTCCCCGAAATAACAAAGGATATACTGCCTCCTGCTCATGGAAGTTTCGGCGTAGCCTACCACTTCGTTCAGCAGCTGCAACCCGATTTCACGTTCTGAAACCGGCTTCTGGGCAAGGAATTTCTCTAATTTTTCAATATCTTTAGGATCATAGAATGCCAGACAGTGGCCTTCCCCTCCGTCACGGCCTGCACGTCCGGTTTCCTGATAATAGCTTTCAAGGGATTTCGGAAAATCATAATGGATCACAAAACGTACATCGGGTTTATCGATTCCCATCCCGAATGCAATTGTGGCCACAATGATATCCACTTCCTCCATCAGGAACTTGTCCTGGTTTGCAACCCTGATCTTCTGATCGAGGCCTGCGTGATAAGGCAGCGCATTCACGCCATTCACCTGTAAAAGCTGGGCAAACTCCTCCACTTTTCTCCGGCTCAGGCAGTAAACGATTCCTGATTTTCCTTTATTCTGATTGATGAATTTAACGATTGCGCGGTCTACATTTACCTTCGGCTGTACCTCGTAGTAAAGATTGGGCCTGTTGAAGCTTTCTTTAAATACCAGTGCATTCGTCATGCCCAGTGTTTTCTGGATATCATCCTGAACTTTAGGCGTTGCGGTAGCCGTTAATGCGATAACCGGCACATCTGCAATTTTATCGATAATTGATTTAAGGTTCCTGTATTCCGGCCTGAAATCATGTCCCCATTCTGAAATACAGTGGGCTTCATCAATGGCAACGAAAGAAATTGTTACATCTTTTAAAAATTCCAGGTAATCTTCCTTGATCAGGGATTCGGGTGCTACATACAGAAGTTTTGTCCTCCCGCTTTTTATATCGTCGAATACCTGTTTGGTCTGTGTTTTGTTTAATGATGAATTTAAAACATGGGCCACACCGTCATCAGATGAAAGTCCGTTTACGGCATCCACCTGGTTCTTCATTAATGCGATCAAAGGCGAAACTACAATTGCCGTACCTTCTGAAATAAGAGCCGGAAGCTGATAGCATAAGGATTTTCCGCCTCCTGTGGGCATCAGTACAAATATATCCTTACCTTCCAAAAGGTCCTGGATAATCTGCTCCTGCTGGCCCTTGAAAGTAGAAAACCCGAAATATTTCTTCAATTCGCCTGATAAATTGGCTTTTTTTGCGCTCATCTAATTTTCTATTGCTAAATTTGCATCTATCCCAAAGTTATACATTTTTTGCTTAACACAAAAGCAAACAAAGGGATTAAAAATAAAATTTATATTCAGAACTCTTGTAAAATTACACTATTTTCTAAGCGTTTCTACAGATCTATCAAAAAGTAAAATGGAGAGAGCCAACATCATTTCAATTGCGAAAACAACCCTGGAAATTGAAATTTCTGAACTTGAAAAACTGAAAAGCAGACTTGACGACCAATTTGCAGAAGCCGTAGAGATCATACATGCTGCAAAAGGCAAGTTGATTGTAGTAGGCATCGGGAAGTCTGCCCATGTGGGAAATAAAATCGTCGCCACGCTGAATTCCACCGGCACCCCTTCGCAGTTTCTTCACGCTTCGGAAGCCATCCACGGAGACCTGGGCGTCATCCAGAAGCAGGATGTTGTGTTATGCATTTCCAATTCAGGAAACTCCCCGGAAATTGTCAATCTCGTATCGTATCTGAAAGAATATTCTTCCGCTCTGATTGCAATGACGGGAAACAGGAACAGCAAGCTCGCGGAATTTTCAGACGTTGTCCTGGATACGCATGTTGATATGGAAGCCTGCCCGAACAAGCTCGCTCCTACCAGTTCGACCACCCTTCAGATGGCTCTGGGGGATGCCCTTGCGGTTTCTTTAATGGAAATGAATGATTTTAAAGCCAATGATTTTGCCAGGTTCCATCCCGGAGGCAGTTTAGGTAAAAATTTAATTTCAAAAGTGGATGATTTCCTGTCTTCGCAAAAACCTCAGGTAACGGAACACGCTACCGTAAAGGATGTTATTATTTCGATCAGCGCATCCAGGCATGGAATCACCGTGGTGACTGATGAAGACCGGATTATCGGTGTGATTACCGACGGCGATTTAAGGAGAATGCTGATGAAAGGCGATGATATTTCAAAAGTGATGGCCAAAGATATTATGTCTGCCCATCCGAAGACCATTGAAAGAAATGCTTTGGCAAAAGAAGCTATGAAAATTTTAAAAGACAATAATATCGGGCAGCTTATCGTAACGGAAAACGGAAAATATTTCGGGATTATTGACCTCCATAAACTGTTGGATGAGGGAATCAACTAAAAATTGTTATGTATTTTTTATTCGTTCTCGCAGGTCTTTCAATATATTTATTAAGATGCTATATCAATAATCAGCCAGACACTCATCATATCACGATAAAGAGAAATAAAAAACAAAATGCAAATCATTTTTCTGATGAAACTTTTGATGAAAATTCCACTGAATATTTTAATATCTTAATAAAAGTCTTAATTCTAAGCACTTATAATTCTGAAAAATTTAACAGCGTTACATCTGAAGATTTTCCATTCAGAAGATTGGAAGAAGATATAGGATTTGTCTTTACAGAAGATGTCTTTAAAAGTATGCTGAGAAATGATCTGATCAAAGAAACGGAATTACCAAAACTTTTAGCGTTCAAAGAAGCAACTTTAAAAATCAGTGAGGATGAATGGTTTTTAGAAAAAGTTGATCCTGATTCTGATAAACGCTGGATAAAAATAAATGAAGTTGCCGATGAATTATTAACTGAAATGAATATTGATACAAAAAATTATAATTTTGAATCCGGGAATTCCGAGTGATTTAATTAAATCGAACACTTTATCGGTAAAACTTTAAACTGTAAAACGTCCTGCTTTACTAAAACTTTTTTCATACATTTGAATCCGTAAAAATATTATTCTGTGAGTGATGTTAAAGACATGTCCTTCTTTGGGCACATTGGTGAATTAAGAGGTCATCTCATCCGTTCGATTATTGCAATTATCGTTGCCGCTTTTATTATCGGCTATAATATCAACTGGATTATGGATCATGTGTTTTTTGGTCCTACCAGAAATGATTTCCTGACTTTTGAAATGGTGAATCATTTTTCCAGAATGGTCCTGGGTGAAGAAAGTATCCGCCTTCCCAAAGATTTCCCCGTGCGTGCGAGCAAGCTTTATCAGCAGTTCAATGTGATGATGGCTGTTTCCATCTTCGGAGGAATTGTGGTGGCATTCCCGTACATTATCTGGGAACTATGGAGGTTCATCAGCCCCGCCCTGCACCCAAAAGAAAGGAAAAACTCTATTTTTATCATCAATTCCGTTTGGATCCTGTTCATGATGGGCGTTTTATGCGGCTATTATTTAATCCTTCCTTTCGCCGTTAATTTCGGGGTAATCTTTAAAATCTCGGATATTATTATCCCGCTTTATGATTTAAGCGATTATACGACGTTGTTTTTACAGGTGGTATTGGGAATGGGTGTTATTTTCCTTTTTCCGGTGCTTATCTATTTCCTGACGACCATCGGCATCCTGACACCGATGTTTATGAGGACTTACCGCCGGCATGCCATTGTCCTGATCATGGTAGTAGCTGCTATTATCACCCCTGCGGATGTTCTGAGTATGCTGATGGCTGCATTGCCGCTTCTTTTACTGTATGAATTCAGCATCCTGATGTGTTCATATACCTACAAGAAAGTTCAGAAGGCAGCCGGAATTTTACCGGTTAAAAAATAAAATACTTAAACTTTTAAAATATATTCCCGCAGATTGATTCTGCGGGATTTTTGCTGATTGTTATCTGATCAGTATTTAAAAATTTACCGGCCACGGCTTAAAAAGTAACATCCTGTCTGAAATTTACTTAAAACTTATACCCTTCTCAGGTAAACAGGAATTTCAGTATCATAATCAATCTGGATATGTAATTTTAACCTGTAACAAAACGCTGTATTTCCCGTCTTATCAGAATAGATTTTTGATGTTAAATTATTTTGACATCGAATAATTCTTTATTTTAGTAATTAATTTAATTCAGATGAAAAAACTTTCATATACGCTCTTATTTGCTTCGGCATTGGTTTTCGGTCAAACCTATGAAAGAGACACTTATACGGTTCTGGATACCTTGAAAGGTTCCGATACCAAATTCCGTAATTTCTGGGATGTGAAGAAATATGACCTGTCCGTAGAGCCGGATTTTGCACAGAAAAGCATTAAAGGAAACAATATGATCAGTTTTGAGATTATTAAAGATGTAGTGAACCCTACCTTCCAGATTGACCTGCAGCAGCCGATGAAAGCGGATAAGGTGGAAGCCGGTTTTCCGGTAGCGGATTACAGGCAGGACGGCGATTTTATCTGGATCAAAAGTAATAAGACCTTTAAAAAAGGAGAAAAATATACGATTGATATTACCTATTCCGGAAACCCGGTGATTGCTAAAAGAGCCCCGTGGGACGGCGGCTGGGTATTCACAAAGGATGAAAAAGGAAACCCGTGGATGAGTGTGGCGGATGAAGGGATCGGCGCATCAATATGGCTGCCGTTAAAAGACATCTGGAGCGATGAGCCGGACAATGGAGTGATCATGAAGATCATTACGCCAAAGGATCTGGTAGGTATAGGAAACGGAAGGCTGACCGACAAAAAAACCAACGGTGACAAAACCACTTACACCTGGGAAGTCAAAAACCCGATCAATCCCTACTCCATTATCCCGAATATCGGGAAATACGTGAATTTTAAAGATACCTTTAACGGGGAAAAAGGAAAGCTTGCCCTTGATTACTGGGTAATGGATTATAACCTGGATAAAGCAAAAAAGCAGTTCCAGCAGGTAAAACCGATGCTTTCCGCATTTGAATACTGGTTCGGCCCCTATCCTTTTTATGAAGATTCCTACAAACTGGTAGAGTCACCATACTTAGGCATGGAGCACCAGAGCAGTGTGGCTTACGGAAACGGGTACCAGAACGGATATCTGGGAAGGGATCTTTCAGACACGGGTGTCGGGCTCAGCTGGGATTTTATTATTATTCATGAAAGCGGCCACGAATGGTTTGCCAATAACATCACGGCAAAGGACCAGGCGGATATGTGGATCCATGAAAGTTTTACCAATTATTCTGAGGTGCTGTTTACCGAGCGGTATATGGATAAAAAGTCGGCGGAACTGTATGCTATGGGAATCAGGAAGATCATTGCCAATGACGTTCCGATTATAGGAAAATATGGGGTAAGGAATGAAGGCAGCAGAGATATGTACCCGAAAGGCGCAAGCATGCTTCACACAATCCGCCAGGTCATCAATAACGATGAGAAATTCAGGCAGATTTTAAGAGGTCTCAACAAAGATTTTTACCACCAGACGGTTACCACACAACAGGTTGAGGACTATATTTCCAGAAAAGCAGGCATTGATTTTTCGGGAGTGTTCAACCAGTACCTGAGGACTACGAAAGTTCCGGTTTTAGAATATTCGCAGAAAGGGGAAGAACTGAAGTTCCGCTATACCGAGATCGTTAAAGGACTGAAGCTCCCTGTAAGAATCGATGGTGAGCAGACCATTAATCCGACAGAAGAATGGCAGACCGTAAAGCTGAAAAAAGGGTCTCCGATAATATTCAACCAAAATTATTATATCAATTATAAAAAAGTACAATAACAGAATAAGGTAAGATGGCAGATGCTGTTTTACCTTTAATTTTCAATCATGACGGAGCCGTCGGTTTTAAGAAAAATTTAGCACCGCCTGCTGTAACAAAATGCTCCGGAACGCAACTAACTACTGTATAAATTAAACCCAATGAAAAAAACAGCCCTCAGTTTAGGCTTTTTAACTGCTTTTCTGGCAAATGCCCAGTCGATTAAAACCACCATTGACCTGGTGAACGTAAAAAACGACCAGGTTGCCGTTACCATGAACTTCCCCAAAATGAAATCAGGGGATGTGAAATTCCATTTTCCGAAAACCGTTCCGGGAACTTATTCCGTGGATGATTACGGAAGATTTGTGGAAGGCATTAAGTTTTTCGACAATAAAGGAAAAGAACTCGCCTTCACCAAGGTAGGTGACAATACATATTCTCTTAAAAATGCCCAGAATTTAACCAAGGTTACGTATCTGGTGAATGACAGTTTTGATGATGAAGTGGATGCCTCAAAACATAAAGCGGTATTTTCACCGTCAGGAACGGATATTGAAACAGGGAAAGTATATCTGGTTAATACCCACGGTTTTGTAGGATATATTGATAATATGCAGGATGTACCTTATCAATTGGTCATCCAGAAACCTGCGGATTTTTACGGGACGACGGCTCTGGTTGATCAGGACAGGTCTGAATCTACCGATACGTTCACCCTGGCCAATTATGCCAAGCTTACCGACTCGCCGCTGATGTATACGAAACCGGATTACATCACCTTCAATGCCGGCGGAATGGATCTGGTATTGGGTGTTTATTCCCCATCCGGGAAATATAAGGCTGCTGATTTTAAAGACAATCTTGAAAAAATGGTTATGGCTCAGAAAAAATTCCTGGGTGATATGAATACCAATAAGAAATATGCGATTATGCTGTATCTGGCAGGAACCGAAGGACCTCAGATCAAAGGTTTCGGCGCGTTGGAGCACCATGAATCTACGAGTGTTGTCCTGCCTGAGATGATGCCGAAGGAAGCCATCGACAAAACGCTGACGGATGTGGTTTCCCACGAGTTCTTCCATACGGTAAACCCTCTGAAAACCCATTCTGAAGAGATTCACTATTTTGATTATGCAGACCCGAAAATGTCCCAGCACCTCTGGATGTATGAAGGCGGAACAGAATATTTTGCCAATCTTTTCCAGATCCAGGAAGGGCTGATTACGAAAAACGAGTTTCTGCAGAGGATCAATGAGAAAATCACCAATTCCAAGAATTACAACGATACCATGCCTTTTACGGTAATGAGCAAAAATATTCTTAAGGATGAATATAAAGACCAGTACAGAAACGTTTATGAAAAAGGAACGCTGCTGGCGATGTGCCTTGATATCGAATTGAGAAAACTGTCTAACGGTGAAATGGGCTACCGTGATATGATCCGGAAACTGTCCCAGAGATTCGGGGAAAACAAACCGTTCAAAGATGATAAGCTGATTGATGAGCTGGTAGCGGTTACCGGTTATCCGCAGGTAAAAGATTTCTATAATAAATACATTGCGGGAGAACAGCCGACTCCTTACGCGCAATACCTGAATATGGTAGGCGTAGAGATGAAAAAACAGGAAACGCCGCCTTTGTTCTGGTTTATTAAAGATCCGAACCAGACCGGTTATAACGATAAAAACAACACGTTTATATTTGATGAGAGCTCTGCATTGTCGCCGTTCTCAAAAAGTATCGGATTTAAAATTACCGACGAAATTGTTGCACTGGACGGAAAAACCATTAATGTCCAGAACATCCAAGACTTTATTAATTATTCCAAAACAATTAAGGAAGGCCAGAACGTAACGGTAACCGTATTAAGAAAAAACGGTGAAAAATCTGATAAAATAGAACTTAAAGGAAAAGCCATTCTGGATAAAATGACCATAGAAACGCTTAATTATAAAGCGAATCCTACTGCTGCGGAACAGAAACTGCAGGACCAGTGGCTGACGGGGAAAAAGTAATCCTTATTCAACATGCTAACAGCAATATATATATAGCGGAGAATCTTTCTCCGCTTTTTTATTTTGAAAATCGTCTGAACTTTTATTGAACTGCAGATTGAAGATCCGGCCTGATCAAGTAAAACAATCATTTAAACTTTAAGCTTTTTTGATTGTAATTCTAAAGGTGGTGCCCTTCCCTACTTCGGTCTGTGCAATTTTAATATCGCCGTTATGGTATTCTTTAATTACCCTTTTGGCCAGCGACAAGCCCAGTCCCCAGCCGCGTTTTTTAGTGGAATATCCAGGCTTGAAGGCATTTCCTGCCTGCTGCTTTGTCATTCCGCTTCCGTTGTCCTGCACTTCAATGATGATGTGTTTGTTCCGTTCGGTCACCGTCATGGAAATTGACCCTACCCCTTTCATGGCATCAACGGCATTTTTAACCAGGTTTTCAATTACCCAGCTGATCAGAATCTTATTATGGGGAACCGAAATATTGTAACTGGGAAGATGCAGCCCGAAGTTGATCTTTCTTGAAATCCTTGTTTTCAGATAATCATAGTTTTCCTGGATGGTTGCATTAAAATCCCGGTCGTTAAGCTCAGGCACAGAACCGATCTTGGAAAATCGCTCGGAAATCGTCCTTAGCCGTTCAATATCTTTTTCAATCTCATGGACGCCTTCGGAATCCGGAGTATCGAGCTTCATAATTTCCATCCAGCCGATCATGGATGACAGCGGGGTCCCGATCTGGTGTGCTGTTTCTTTGGCGAGCCCGGCCCAGAGGTAGCCTTCATCGGTCTTTTTAATCGTCCTCAGAAACCAGAATGAAAACAGGAAATAACACAGAATAAAAAATCCCAGAATATAGGGCGAGTAGCGTAAATTATTTAATAACGGTGAATTGTCATAATAAACAAACTGGTTGTTTTTATTGGGGAACTTAAGCTCTATCGGAGGATAGGTCTTTGCCATTTTTTTAGCAAACGCTACAATTTCCGAAGGGCTGTTTTCTATTTCCTGGGGAATATTCTTATGTTCGATGATCTGGTTATCCTTGTCCAGAATGATTACCGGAATGGTGGTATTCGAGCTGTAGATCTGAAGAATCAGGCCCTGGACTTCAAGGTTCGGGGTGGTGGCTTCCTGCTGGAATTTCACCGCGCTTACCAATATATCCACCCTTTTGATTTCCTCTTTACGAAGGAAATTAATCAGAACGGTTGAAGCAATAACCACCGTTAAAACCACAATGGTCATCAGCACGAAAATAATCCAGTTATTAAGCCTTGACAGTATTGATTTCCTCAAAACAATTTATTTTAAAACATTCAGGATTTTCTGGAGTTCCGTACTCCCGCTTCCCTGGTAATTGTTAATAATGACTGAAAACACATATTTTTTTCCGTCTTTTGAGGTATGGTAGCCTGCAAAAGATTTGGTATCCCTCATGGTTCCGCTTTTCATTTTAAGCCCGTTGTCCTGGGTCGGGAATCCTTCGTAATATGCATCAAACCACGGTTGCTTTTTAGCATATAATAAAGCCTGTACTTCCGCTTTTGCCGAAACGTAGTTCTGTGGCGACAGGCCGCTTCCGTCTGCAAAATTGATCATATTCGGGTTAATTCCTTTTGATTTCCAGAATTCTTTCAGAAAAGCAACGCCGCTTTTAAAGCCGGGATCTCCTTTTTTCTCTTTTCCCAATGTTTTGATTAAAGTTTCGCCGTACATATTGATGCTTTTCCTTAAAAACCAATAGACGATCTTATCCATCGTAGGCGATTCATATGTAAGAATGGTATTGCTTTTTGGAAATTCCATCGGTGTCTTCCCTTCAATTTCCAGCCGGGAACTGGTAATTACCTTTCCTGAAAGTGCGATTCCGGATTCCCTCAGCCATTGCTGAACTTCGACGCCCAGCTGTAAAGGCGGATCCGGCGTGGCGCCTGAAACCGTAACTGTTTTTGACGGTACAGTACCGTTTATCAATGCCACATCAGAATGCGGTGCTGTAAAAATCAGGCTCTGGTCTGAGCTGCCGGCCACTTTAAGGTCATTCAGCCACTTTACCCCTTCCAATGGATAGGAGAAGCTTTTAAATTCCGTTCCGTTGATGTTGATATCAAACTGGTTCTCGCGCCAGTTGACGCCCCACACACCGGCTCCGTAATAATTTCCCAAATCGTCCCACGGCCAGCCTCCGGGAATAGTCTGGTGGTCAAAATAAGAATCATCAATTACCAGGTCTCCCGATATTTTGGTGATCCCGGATTTCTTAAGGGCAGCGGTTAATTTCTGTTTAAAGTTTTCAGGTTTGTAGCCGTCATACCGCCAGCTTCCCAGGGTAGGATCTCCAGTGGAAGCAATGAACAGGTTACCGTTCAGGGTTCCTCCTGAAACCGTCCCGGAATAACCGGAAGTGGTTTTATAGGTGTAATTTTTACCTAAAACTTCCAGAGCGGCCGCTGCTGTAAAAATCTTTTGGGTAGAAGCCGTAGACAGTCCTTTATTTCCCTGATATTCATACACGGAATTTCCGTTCTCATCAGAAACATACAATGACAGACTGGATGAAACGGCCGCAGAAGATTCCATAAGGCTCTTCGTGGCGGCATCCAGTTTCTGTGCTGTAGTCTGGGCAAAAACAATTTGGGTTGATATAATAAGAACGGTAAATGTTTTTCTCATTGCAGATTTATTTTCTAAATACAGGTGTTTTGGCAGGTCAACGTAGTCTCCTGACCATGCCAGGTATTACATTCTGGATTCAAATATAATTAAAGTAAATTTATAAGGCTGAGCCTGCTTCTATTTCATAAGGCTCTTTTCCTTTTTCAAAAATGCGGGTCAGTTCGCTTCCTTCCACTGTAATTGTATTGCCGGTTCTCCTGATCCAGTTTCCTTCACGGAGACCGACAACTTTTGTGTCATTTTGCGTTAAAAACTCTTTGATCCTGGTTTCCCTGGTTTCACCGTTGTGTTTCAGGTCCGGGTTCGGATCCAGATAATGCGGATTGATATTGAACGGAACCAGGCCCATACAATCAAAGCTTGGCGGATAAACAATCGGCATATCATTCGTTGTTTTCATATTCTGTCCGCCGATATTGCTTCCGGCACTGCAGCCCAGGTAAGGCTTACCACTTTCCACATTTTGTTTCAGAACAGGCATCAGACCTTCTTCATGAAGTGTTTTAACCAGCAGAAAAGTATTGCCGCCGCCTGTAAAAAAAGCTTTTGCGTTGTGTACTGCTTCAATGGCATTATCAAATTCGTGCAGTCCCTTCACTTTAATATTAATCGTTTCAAAGAAAGAGCGGGCTTTTGCCGTATAGTCGTCATGAGAAATTCCGCCGGGCCTTGCAAACGGAATAAAAACCAGTTCATCAATTCCTTCATATAACCTGATGATTTCTTCTTTTAAATACGCTAAATATTCCCCTCCGAAAAGGGTGGATGTTGAAGCCAGTATGATATTCATAGACATTCCCTTGATTAAATTGTTGAGTAACAAAGATAGTTTAAACCCTATTGAATCAAAAATTAATATAAAATAAACATAGAGGTTGTTAATATTTTCAAAAAAAACTTAACGGTTCTAAAATCTGGGCATTTGCGGAATTATTATTGGACTTTAAAAATGTAAAATTTTAAATACGGGAATTATGAAAACGACTAAAATGAATATCAAAAATCTTTTTCTGGGCTTACTGTTAACCGGAGCTGCCGGCTTTTTGAGTGCGCAGACCACTCAGACAGACAGTGCTGTTACGACAACTGCGACAGCGAATCAATCTTCAAATCCGGCTATTGAAGGCCTTAAAAAACAAATAGAAACTAATCCTAAAGATACGGAAGCATTAGCCAAGCTCGCGACGGCATATCAGGAAGCATCCGACTGGAACAATGCGGTCAATACCTGGAAAAGAATATCCGCCCTGTTACCGGACTGGGCACCTTCTTATTACAGCCAGGCTTATGCATACCAATCAGCTAAAGATGATGCCAATGCAAAAGCTGCTTATGAAAAATACATTGCTACGGTAAAACCGGAAGAGGTGGAACAGAGCAAGAAAAACCTGGCGTATGCCTATTTCTATGTTGCTTTCGCGGAACAGCAGAGCAATCCGGATAAAGCAAAAGAGCATATTGCAAAATCTTTACAATATGATCCTACCAATCAGGATGCTGTAAAGCTCAGCCAAGCCCTGAATTCATAATAAAAAGATCCTGAAATTTTCAGGATCTTTTTTTGTGTTCCATGTCCAGAAGGCTGATAACATTTTCACAGCCTGTTTAAATTTAATAGTAAAACTCAATAAATAGCTACAGCTTATTGGTAACTCTGTCCTGCTGGTTTCAGATTTAAAAGACTATATAAACCTTAATTAAATAAATTTTACACTCAGAAAGGAATGTTTATCTTTGCATTAAATAAATCTGTAAACAAATGAAATTTTTTATTGACACGGCGAATTTAGAGCAAATTAGAGAAGCAAAAGACCTTGGGATTCTTGATGGGGTAACTACCAATCCTTCATTGATGGCCAAAGAAGGCATTCGGGGATCTGAAGCGATTAAAAACCATTATAAAGCCATTTGCGACATCGTAGACGGCGACATTTCTGCAGAGGTACTTTCTACCACATATGAAGAAATGATTAAGGAAGGCGACGAACTGGCAGCCATCCACCCGAATATCGTGGTAAAAATCCCGATGATCAAAGACGGAATCAAAGCATTAAAATATTTTTCAGATAAAGGGATCAAAACCAACTGTACGCTGATTTTCTCTCCGGGACAGGCCCTTCTGGCAGCGAAAGCAGGGGCAACTTATGTTTCTCCGTTCCTGGGAAGACTGGATGATATTTCAACCGACGGACTAAACCTGATCCAGGAAATCAGACTGATTTTTGATAACTACATGTATGAAACTGAGATTTTAGCTGCTTCTATCCGTCACTCCATGCATATTATTGACTGTGCGAAGATCGGTGCCGATGTAATCACTTCACCGCTTCCTCCGATCTTGAGTTTACTGAAACACCCGTTAACAGACAGCGGACTGGCTCAGTTTATTTCAGATTCACAGAAATTAGCGTAAGCATTAACAGCATTTTTAAAATAGAATCGGGCGCGGAAACAAAGTTTCCGCGCCCGATTCATTTATTCATTTCCTAATTTTCAATCGTCTTTATAACCTTGCAGGGATTCCCCACAGCCACAACATTGTCAGGAATATCCTTCGTCACGACACTGCCGGCACCGATTACGGAATTATTCCCTATGGTAACTCCCGGCAAAACCACAACGTTTCCTCCGAACCATACATTATTACCTACCTTAATCGGGTGAGCCGATTCCAGGCCCTGGTTTCTCTGTTTTACATCAAGCGGATGGCTTGCGGTATAGAAACTGCAGTTCGGACCGATGAACACATAGTCCCCGAAGGTCACTTTAGCACAGTCCAGGATGACCAGGTTATGATTGGAGTAGAAATTATCGCCAACCTCAATATTGTAGCCGTAATCGCACCAGAAACTGGGCTCGATACAGATATTGTCTTGTGTTTTCCCTAAAATCTTTCTGATCAGTGTTCCTCTTCCTTCGGTATCGGAATTTTTCAGCAGGTTGTATTCCAGGCAGAGGTCTTTAACGGCCATCCGTTCATTAATCAGCTCCTGATCATAATTGGCATCGTATAAAAGCCCGTTTTCACATTTTTCCTTTTCTGTCATGAATTCTTATTTTATGTTTGACGTTTAAGATGTACTGATTAAATATAGCAAAAAGAAAGCAGGATGAAAAATGACTTTCACCCTGCTTTCAATAAAATTAATTATTCTACCTGTATAAATCCGGCTCTATGGGATTGTTGTTCTTGGCTAAAGATTCTTTTGTACTTTTCTCTATTTCCCTGAATACCTGGTTGGGATCTGTGATTTCTTTTCCGTCATTTGTCTGTACCTTAAGGGTAACCCTGGTGTTATCGCTGCCTCCGTTCCGCATCATCATTTCCCTCATGTTTTTGGCAGGATCATTAACGTAGGCTTTCCATACTTTTTTATACTGGTCTCTGGTCACTTCAATTTCCTTGCCCCCGATTCCTATGATCTTTACATTTCCCGGCAGTTCCGTTTCACTAGGGTCTGTAAAAGCTTCAATTTTTTTGTTGCCCTGTAAAGTCATCCTGTGTGAGCCTGTGATATCCTCAATCTGTACAATCAGGCCCGGGAGACCGTAGAATTTATAAGGTCCGTCCTGGAACGGGATTTCTGTAGTAAACCATGCAATCCATTCCCTTCCGCCATAGCTGGCTGTTGCTTTCTGGGCATTGTAGGAACCGATTTTCTGTTTTTCAGGAAGGATTTTCCATTCGGGTTTCCGGTCTTCTCTAACTTTATACTGATCCATGGAAACTTTGGTAAGCAGAAAGGTCTTGTAATCAGGATATGACTTCGTTACTTTATAGCTTACCTGTCCGGCATTGTTTCCCCGGTTGACATTAAGGTTTCCGGATCCGCCCTTCAGCTGTTTCTGCAGGTTTGCCATTGACGTGGAATCGGCAATGAATTTATCACGGCTGTAGTAACGGGAACCGTTTTTATCGATATCCAGGAGCATCATTTCCGTTTTAACATCTTCCCTGTTGTTTGAATCCGGAATGTATTTATACTCATAGAAAAACCGGTTCTGTGCAAAAATGCTGAGTCCTGCAGCTAAAAATAATGCTGTAAAAAAAAATTTCATTATTCTAAATATTCTTAAGTTCGATTTTATTATTGTCCTTTTTCATTCTTTCTTTAATGCGCCCTTCCTGTTCTTTCATATTGGAATTCTGCCCATCTTTCATAATCATGATCGCACCGCCCATCTGCACTTGCTTAAGCCCTTTTGTAGGGTCATTTTCATAATCTTTCAAAAGTTTGCTGTACTGTTTGGCATTCACCGGAATATCATTGGCACCGAAGATCTCTTCCGGAATGGAACTGATGTTTTTCACTGCCTGTAAAGTGAAGCGGTGAGAAAGCGTCTGATCTTCAAGCTTTACGATAAGCCCGGGAAGTCCGTGAAATTTATACGGTCCGTCCTGAATCGGGATATCCGTGGTAAACCAAGCATACCAATGCCTTCCGGCGAAATCAGTTTCTGCCTTCTGTGCTGACCATTCCCCGATTTTCATTTTTTCTGAGGTTATCTTCCATACAACCGGTCTTTCTTCAGAAACATTATACTGATCCCTTAAAATCCTGTTGTGCAAAGAGATTTCATATTTAGGGTATTTCTTTGAAACGGTGTACCGTACCAGGCCTTTCCGGTTATCCGATTTAATATTAAGCGATCCCGTGGCGGCCAGCTGCCTGTCAAGATCAATTTTCATCAGAGAATCGGATTGGTAAACCGTATAACTGTAAAATTTAGACCCGGATTTTGAGACATCCAGATTCATCAGTTCATTTTTAACATCTGAAACATTGGTGGAATCGGGAATGAATTGATAATTATAGGTAAAACGCTGGCTTTGTGCACTGGTGATTATGCTTAAAAATAGAAAAAGTAAAATACTGTTTTTCATAGGTTCTGTTGGTTTTAAATAATAGAAAGCCCTGTCAGTGTATCACATCAAGTCTGAAATTCATTACTGACAGGGCTTCATCTGAGTTTTTACGGTTATTTTTTAGTTTCGATCCAGATTTCTCCGGAAGTTCCGCCTCCGTCAGTCTTGTTCTTGTTAATGTACATGCTTTTGATCTTATCAGGGTCCAGGGTTTCCATTTCTTTTCTGGTAACTTCTTTGCCGTCAAAATATATTCTCATCTTATCGGCTCCGTCGATATTTTTAATCCCTGAAGCATTCACTGTCCGGTTACCATGGCTGATTCTGATATTATCAGCATTGATTCTTAAATTTTATCCTCCGGAAAGTTTTTAAATGTTTTATTAAATACGATAGTCTTTCTGTTTCCATCCAGAGCCATTCTTTCAGCTTCTATTTTTGCACGTTCTGCATAAGCCTTTGTCATTTTAGAATCAATCTTCGCCCTCTTTCTGTCCAGCTCAGCTCTTTTCTTAGCATCTGCCGCAGATTCTTTGCCTCCTGTTGCCGATAATTTCAATGTTTTTTTCATTTCAGGAGACCATTTCATGTTTTTCGCATCCCTTAAAGTATAAATCTGTACTTTGGGTGTATTGGGTATATTCACTGCTGACGGCGGAAGTTCAATGCTGATTTCAGGAATTTCAGGCAGCTCCGGCATTTCTTCATACCTGATATTTTCAATGTCCCTGATCTTATCCTTCCATTCCGCAGACTTAAAATACTCATTTGCTCTTAACACCGTTACAGATTTAAGGAAGTTCTCCGAACCTGCAATTTTTCCGATCTCCCCGGACAGTTTTCCTATTTCTTCAAGGTATACGTTATATTCCTTGCTTTCAGGGGTAAGCTTTTTCAAAGCGGCAGTACGCTCCTGAATCTTTTTGCTTAAATCTGCAATTTTCTTTTCACCGGCTGATTTTTTATAGACATCGGGAACTACTGCAGTATTACTTTTGGAAGCATCGGGTGTTACGGTATCTGTTTTAATACGCCCAACTTCAGTTTTTTTAATCCGGGAAACGGTTTTTTCGATTTCTATATTTGTCGCTTTGATCTCCTGGTTTTTAGCATTTACCATATAGGCAAAGGCCACTGAAAATATGACCGGTAATGCAAAAATTCTACGCGCATACCCGAATCTGGTTTTTGGTTTCTGTAACATTTTAAGTCGTTTTTTAAGGTTTGAACTGAGAAACGGACTGGTCGCCGGCAACGGTTTTCCGGAAAAGTGGCTGGCTAGGAGCATCTGCGCAAATGCGTGGGTGTCCGATTGTCTGACGGCTTTTTTATCCGCCAGGTATTCATGAATTAAACTGATTTCTTTTTTGATGAGGTAAAAAAAAGGATTGAACCAGAATACTGACGTAACGATCTCGATAAAGATTTTATCGAAAGAATGTTTCTGTTCAATGTGTACCATTTCATGCTTCAGAATCTGCTTCCCGATATCTGAGTCCAGCATAATGGAGTTTTTCCAGAACAGGTTTCTGAAATAGGAAAACGGGGCTTCCGCCAGATTGGTCCGGTAAAAGTTGATCCCGCCGAAATGCTCTTTCGGAAACCGGCTTTTAAGCTGCCCGATTCTGATAATCCCGTAGATGAATCTTCCTACAAAGAAGAAAGAAACAAATCCCAGAGCTGAAAAAATAATCCTAAAATAAATGTTATCATATGTTGCGTTTTTGTAGGTATTAAAATTCTGTACCTTATCAATCAGGCGGTAGACATCACTGCTTACTTCAACCGTAAAGTCCTCTATTCTTATCAAAGGCAGCAGCATCGAAATCAGCATTGCAGACAGAAGATAGAATCTGTTGTAGTGATGAAACGTCCTGTCCTTTAAAGACAACCGGTAGTATAAAAATGTTACACCGGAACATACAATAACTTTCCCAAAATACAGAAGCAGAGTTTCCATAGGCTGTTAATCTTTCTTTTTGAGTTCGCTTAATAACATCTCAAGGTCTTCTACCGTCATTTCATTTTTTTCCACCAGGAATGAAACTGCACTTTTATAGGAGCCTTTAAAATAATTTTTCACAAGGCTCTTCATCGTTTTCCCGGAATACTGTTCTTTGGAAACCAGCGGAAAATACTCATGCTGCCTTCCGTATACGCGGTAGTCTACAAATTCCTTCTCCTTCAGTACTTTCAAAATGGTAGAAACGGTATTGGTATGCGGTTTCGGTTCCGGGAAAAGATCCAGGACATCTTTCAGAAATCCCTTTTCAAGTTTCCATAAATACTGCATTACCTGCTCTTCTGCTTTTGTTAACGTCTGAATTTTCATATCCTTTTCATTTTATCATATATGCCTGTACAGATTCAAACAATCCATATCACTAATTCCTTAGTGATACAAATGTAGAAATAAAATCAATTCAAACAACTATTTTTTTAGTGATAAAAGATAAATGAATTTAAATGTTTGAAAATCAGCACAATAAATTTCAATATAATTTGATATATCTTTAAAAAAGTAGAATTATTTCCTGATCATCTTACAGCAAAGCGGATGATTATAACTGAAATTCTTAAAAGTTGTTAATTTTTATTACATAAAATTAAAATGTAGCCCGTTTAACTCAGAAAATATATTTATTTTAGTGCTTTAAAAATTTCTCATGAAAAGATATCATTTATTAATTGTACTATTGCTATTCATTTTTAACTTTACTACAGCCCAGAAGAAAGGTTCTCCGGCAGCGGATTTCAGTGCGGTGGGCGAAGCGAAAAACAAAATTGAAAATACCGTTCCTTTAGTGATCAAGCATTTAAAGGAAATAAGCGAAAAAGAAAGCGATCCTAATATCCTTACCAACGGAAAAACAGCTTTAGCCAAAGAATACGGAAAAGTGGAACTGGAATGGCGCCTGTACCGCGGGAACATGAACAACTGTATCCTTAACAATTCTTCCAAAAAAGCTAAAAAGTGTATGGAATATCATACTTCCATGTTCAGAGGCACTTTGATCAACTACAACAATTACATTACCAACCTGACGAGAAAGAACGGTTACCTGGGTGTGGAAGGCGATACGAAATTTGAGTTCAATCCTGCTGAGATCACCACAAAACTGAACGATTCTTATTTTAACGGAGGCGATGCGGCCAACAGAATGAAAAGAGGACAGAAAAAAGAATTCATAGGTCAGACGATGGCTGATGATAATGCGCTTAAGCCTTTCAACCAGCTGGCGGCTGAATAATTTAAACAGAAGTAATACTACTTAAATAATAATCCTGCTTTATTTGAAGCAGGATTTTTTGTATCCGCTGACTGAAATGAACAGCAGATCAATAATTATGGCATGATAAGTGAATCATCTGACTTTAATTTTAAGACAGAATGAAATGAGCAGTTTAAAAAAAGGAGACATGGTAAGGTGGAATTCCAGTTTCGGGGAAACCCACGGAAAGATTACCCACATCCATACAAAGGATTTCACTTTTATGAACCGGCAGCGCCGCGCGTCTGAAGATGAGCCGCAGTATGAAGTGATGAGTGAAAAAACCGGGAAATCAGCGGTACATAAAGCTTCTGCCCTTAAGAAAATGTAAAATGCCACAAGTTAATTTGTGGCATTTTTAATTATAAGGGATGCTGTTATTTTATTTTGTCATAAATCAGTTTGGTAATAACCGCCCCGAAAAGATAATAGGCAACCGTCATTATTTTTTTCTGGTTATTCTCGGCGACAGGGGCATCATCCAGTCCCATTTTTTCAGGAAGGGCTACCGCACCCAGTCCCATTAGAACACCGGAAGCAATATTAAAGCCTGTAGTGGCCGTAGCTGCGTAATACATTCCGTTCCCGATAACATCGCCGGCCAATGTAGCTGCATACAGCTGTTCATGGTTGGTCACTTTCATATCCACTGTATCCAGAGCTTTATTTAAAGCTTCTTCTCCCACTTTATTGATCTCCGGGACATTGTCAAAATTTTTTCTGATGGCTTCGTGCAGCAGGCTGAGTGCAACGGCACCTCCTAAACCTGCAAGGATTTTCTTGTACATACGTTTGTCTTATTAATGGTGTGTTTACTTAACTGCATAAATTAAGCCATTAAAAGCATGATATAAAAGTCACTGTATGGAGAAATAAAAAGAGTATTACAAATCTGTAATACTCTTTCTGCAGTAGCGGGAACCGGACTCGAACCGATGACCTTCGGGTTATGAGCCCGACGAGCTACCTACTGCTCCATCCCGCGGTGTATCTTTAGAGTGCCTACCGAAGACACTTAACTTAGTAGCGGGAACCGGACTCGAACCGATGACCTTCGGGTTATGAGCCCGACGAGCTACCTACTGCTCCATCCCGCGGTGTATCTTTAGAGTGCTTACCGAAAGCACTAACTTAGTAGCGGGAACCGGACTCGAACCGATGACCTTCGGGTTATGAGCCCGACGAGCTACCTACTGCTCCATCCCGCGTTATTGGACTGCAAATATACGACAATATTTTTAAAATCCTAATTTTTCTTTACTATTAAAGACTTTTATGAAAATTATTTTAATATTCGTATCTTTGAGGTATGGCAAAAATATTAAAAATATATCCTGAGAATCCACGGGAAAACCTTATTGATGAGGTAGTTAAAACATTAAATAACGGCGGGCTGATTATTTATCCTTCCGATACGGTGTATGCATTGGGCTGTAATATTTTTGATATAAAAGCAATGGAAAAGCTGGCCCAGATCAAAAAACTTAAGCTGGAGAAGGCACAGTTCTCTATTATCTGTAATGATCTCAGCCACCTTTCGGATTTTACGCGGCCTATCAATACTTCGGTTTTCAGGTTTTTAAAAAGCCACCTGCCGGGGCCTTTTACCTTTATCCTGGAAGCCAACAAAAGTTTACCGTTAGCCTATAAAAACCATAAAACAATCGGGATCCGGGTTCCGGACCATCCGGTTCCCCAGCTTATTGTTGAGAAACTGGGACATCCGATTGCTTCAACTTCCATTAAGGATGACGACGAAATCATTGAATATTCCACAGATCCTGAACTGATTGCAGAAAAATACGGACATCTGGTAGATATTGTAATCGATTCCGGATACGGTGATAACATTGCTTCTACCATTGTGAACCTTACTTCAGGAGAGCCTGAAATCATAAGACAGGGAAAGGGTGATATTTAAAATTAAGTTCACGATCTGGAATCAGCTGCGGTTTTTTATTAATTTATGAATCTTAACGGAAAATATGCCTCGGGCATTCTGCTTACTTTTGTATTGCTGGCTGCGGCTATGCTTTACATCTTCCCTATTGTCAATATGATGACGGGGACGGCAGAGATTACTTCAGAAAAGTTTTTTTATTCACGGATGGTCCTGTGGCTGGTGGCAATCATTGTCTTTCTGTACAGTCTTGTTATAGAAAGACAGCGTTTCCTGCTCTGGAAGGAAAAACCCTATTCCGTCCTTTTTTATATCGGGGCAGTGGTCAGCCTGTACTTTATCTGTTTATTCGGAGGTGCTTTTCTGAATGCCCTGGTCAAAATTTCAACCCACGAAAAAACCAGTATCCAGCTGATGCGCCTGGCTCTGATTTTTAAGAATAATTATCCGTTAATCATCATCACCTGCCTTACAGCCGGTGTTGTGGAAGAGCTCCTGATGCGTGGCTATATGCAGCCGCGGATTGAAAAAATATACAGCAATCAATATTTCGGGATCCTGATCCCGGCCGTTTTATTCGGGATTCTTCACAGTACCTATGGAACCGTGGGCCAGGTATTGGTCCCGTTTTTTATCGGGGCTGTTTTTGCCGTTTTTTACAAACGGTATTCAAATATAAAAATTCTCATCATCTGTCACTTCATGTATGATTTCGTATCACTGATGGTCATGAATTTTATTAATGTCAAACATTTATCTGTATTGTAACTTATGAAAATAATAACATCGCCTGCCAAATTAATGAACACCGAAAATTCAACGGACCTGTTGAGAACCACGACGCCTAAATTCATTGATGACGCAGCTTACATACATTCCCATTTAAAGCACAAATCCCCGAAATACCTTTCTGAACTGATGGAAATTTCGTCTAAACTGGCGGATGAAAACTGGGAAAGAAACCAGAAATGGAATGCAAAACCTACGGCAAAGCAATCGGCTCCTGCCCTGTACGCTTTTACAGGCGAGGTATACAGAGGCATAGATGCCAAAACGCTGGGTAAAAGCGCGGTAGATTACTTACAGAAAAACCACAGGATCCTTTCCGGGTTATACGGACTTTTAAAGCCTTCTGATAAAGTCATGCTGTACCGCCTGGAAATGGGGCGTCCTTTTAAGTTTGAGGAATATAACAATCTGTATGAGTTCTGGAGGGATAAAATAACGGAACAGCTCAATTCTGAACTGAAAAAGAATGAAATCATCCTTAACCTGGCGAGCCAGGAATATTTCAAAGCCATCGACCGTAAAAAAATCCAGCATCAGATTATTGATTTTGACTTTTATGAATTAAAGGAAGGAAAACTTAAAACCATTGTGGTGTATACAAAACATGCCCGCGGCATGGTGGTGAGATTCTGTGCGGAAACCAATGCGAAAACCCTGAATGACGTTAGAGCTTTCAATTACGAGGGCTACAGGATTGATGAAGAAAAATCAACGGACACCAAACTGGTTTTTACAAGATAGATGACAATAGGAGACTTTAAAAAATATTTCAGAGAACAGCTTTCGGACGTTTATACAGATTCGGAAAGTGCTTTCTTATGCTCTGTTTTTATCGGAAAAATCGTAGGGCTCAATCCTTTTTATCAAAGGAAATTTTCCGGTCAGGCATTACTGGAAGATGATGAAGAAAAGCTTTTGACAGTAATCTCAGAACTGAAGAGCAACAAACCGTACCAGCACATTCTGGGTGAAACCGAGTTTTACGGCATGACATTCTTTGTAAATGAACATGTGCTGATCCCGAGGCCTGAAACTGAGGAACTGCTGGAACTGGCGGTCAAGAAAATCAACAGTTCAAAATCATGGAGGGAAAATATAAAAATCCTTGATATCGGAACGGGCAGCGGGGTGATTCCTCTGGTGTTAAAAAAACACTTTCCAAAAGCTGAAGTAACCTCTGTTGATTTTTCTGAAAAAGCCCTGGAAACAGCCAGGAAAAATGCAGATTTCCATAAGCTGGATGTCAGTTTTATTCATGCTGATTACCTTAATTATAACCTGAATGAAAACTATGATGTCATTATTTCAAATCCTCCGTATATCGGAATTGAAGAAGAAGTGGAAATTGAAGATTCCGTAAAAGAATTTGAACCGAAAATGGCCCTTTTCTCCCCTACTTCCGATACTCTTATTTTTTACAGGAAGATTGCGGAAGATGCTGCAAAGCACCTTAACGAAAACGGGATGCTATTTTTAGAAATCAATCAGAAACTTGGTCAGGAAACTTTAGAATTATATAGAGATATATTCTCAAATGCTGAATTGATCAAAGATTTATCCGGTTATGACCGGTTTATTTTTGGAGAGAAGTAGTTATTTATAAATCAATTATTAATTTCAGCAACGTTTTGAGACAAAAAAAAGCAGTGAAGATGAATTCACTGCTTTTTATTTAATTGAATAGTGATTAAATATTATCCTATTTTTTTCTTTACGAAGATCTGATAAGCTAAATAAGCTAAAGGAAGCGACATAACTCCTAGGAAATACACGTTACTCAAGGCAAGTTGTGGATGCATTACTACTGAGTATACCAAACCGAAAAAAGCACCTCCTAAATGTGCAGAATGTCCGAGATTATCCCATTGTTTAGGATTCAGCATCATGTATACTGAATATCCGAAATATAATGTTCCGAAAATCCAGCCCGGTAAAAAATTTACACTGATTTCATTTGGTGCCATTGCTATAGAAGCAAAAATGATTCCTGATACAGCCCCGGAAGCACCAATTGCAGAGTACCAAGGTTGATTTTTATAAATCATCAGACTAAACAAGTTTCCTAAAATTAACGAACCGAAATAAATAATGATAAACCCAACAGTGCCGAAGTACATTGTCACGGCACCCTGAAAAAAATACAGGGATAGCATATTGAAAAGTAAATGCATAAAATCGGCATGAAGAAAAGCGGAGGAAATTAACCTTATATATTCTTTTCTATTATTGATTGCACTTACATTAAATTTATATTTTTCGAAGATATTAATGTTATTCAATCCCACATAACTAACGACGCAGGTAATAGCTATTATAAATAAAACTATCGGATTCATGATTTTTTATTATTTATTTGTGTCTTATTATTTTTCTGAAGTTCCCTCATCACTTTCAAACAGATCACCAATCGTGCCACCGTCATCGTCCGCTTCCGGGCGTTCCGGTTCTTCATACAGTTCCGGCTCCTCTTCTTCTTCCGGTTCAGGGATGGTGAAGTTGATGGATTTTACCTTGAACTTCGTAAACTGGTTTCCGATGGCCCTGATCCCTTTTACGGCAATAAACTCATCAATATTTATGGTTTCAGGCTCACGTTCCTTGCCTTTGTCTTTGGCAAAAATAATTTCGGCGGTTGACCCGTTTGAAACGATAATGGTTTCTATAAATGATTTCGGGTGTTCAGACGGCATAAAGGTCTGGATGTTCGGCGTGTTTTCCAGCAGGAACCTCTTGATGAAATAAATATCCTTTTCACCATCAAAATAAATACAGGTAACGGGCTGGTTCGGACGCCATTTTTCAAGAACCAGGTATTGGTCATCAAAACGGTTTCCGAGATCAAAAGAAATCAGTCTGGCTTCGCCGTTCGTATTAATGGTCAGGATTTTATCATCCCCTTTAAAGCTTCCCAGCAAAGATCCTCTCCCGTCTGCATTCAACCTCCGTACTGTATCATCAAACCAGATTTTTCTAGGTGCCAGTGTAGAAACGCCTTCTTCTTTCAAATCCACTTTTTTAATGGAGAACTTGGTAACGAGATTCCCTTTGGTATCACGGCCTTTAATGGCCAGTTCGGAAAAGTCAATATCCATCTTGCTCTTTCTGATTCTTGGGTTGGGTTTCAGAAGCACACTTACGGTCTCGGCTTCACCATTGGGATTGGCTGAAAAATAAAGCATCTCCGAGCCTCTCTTATCAGAGGCCAAAGGATAATCCGTATTCCGGGTAACGCCGGTCACAAAAAAGCGTTTCATGTAGTAAGGCCCGTCACGACCTTCACGGTAAATCATATTATAAACCGTACGTTTGTCATTTTTCTTCCAGATCGCTACATGAAGGATATCTTTTCCGATGAAGGTTTTGGCCTCCACTTTCACCACTTTCATGCTTCCGTCTTTCCTGAATGTAATGATATCATCAATATCCGAACAGTCAAATAAATACTGGTCTTTTTTCAGGGATGTCCCGATGAAGCCTTCCTCGAAATTGGCATAGAATTTCTCATTGGCCACGGCTACTTTTGTCGCATCAATGGTATCAAAAATCCTGAGCTCCGTTTTCCGCTGCCGGTCTTTTCCGTATTTTTTCTGGATATTCAGGTAATAATCTATCGCATACTGAATCAGATGTCCTAGGTGGTGTTTTACCTGTTCTATTTTGCCTTCCAGGGCAGCAATATTTTCCTTGAACTTATCCAGATCAAACCTCGAAATCCTTTTGATCCTGATTTCGGTCAGTTTCAGGATATCCTCTTCTGTTACCGCTCTCAGCAGGTGCTTGGTATGAGGCTTAAGGCCTTTATCAATTGTTTTCAGGACATCTTCCCAGGTTTTTACCTCTTCAATATCATGGTAGATCCTGTTTTCAATGAAAATTCTTTCCAGTGAAGAAAAATGCCAGCTTTCCTGTAATTCGTGCAGCTCAATCTCCAGTTCTTTTTTAAGAAGGGATACGGTATGCTCCGTGTTTCTCCTTAAGATTTCAGACACGTTCAGGAACATCGGCTTGTCACCTACAATGACACAGGCGTTCGGGGAAATCGTTACCTGGCAGTCGGTAAAAGCATATAAGGCATCAATGGTCTTATCCGGTGAAACATCATTGTGGAGATGGATCAGGATTTCTACTTTATCTGAGGTATTGTCTTCAATTTTCTTGATTTTGATCTTGCCTTTTTCATTGGCTTTCAGAACAGAATCAATCAGGTCGCTCGTCGTTTTGGAATATGGGAGCTCCGTGATAATAAGGGTATGCTTATCCAACGGTGAAATTTTTGCCCTTGCCCTTACTTTTCCGCCTCTGTGGCCGTCATTGTACTCGGAAACATCCAGGTAACCTGCCGTTAAAAAATCAGGAAACAGCTCAAACTTCTTTCCTTTTAAATGGGCTACGGAAGCATTGATCAGCTCATTGAAATTATGCGGGAGGATTTTCGTTGAAAGCCCTACCCCGATTCCTTCGACACCCTGGGCAAGCAGCAACGGGAATTTTACCGGAAGATCAATCGGTTCATTGTTTCTTCCGTCATAAGATTTGGCCCAGTCCGTTGTTTTGGGATTAAATACCACCTCCAGTGCGAAAGGGGTCAGCCTTGCTTCAATATATCTTGCAGCGGCGGCAGAATCCCCGGTATAGATGTTTCCCCAGTTTCCCTGGGTATCAATCAGCAGTTCCCGCTGCCCGATTCCCACCATTGCATCGGTAATGGACGCATCACCGTGCGGGTGATACTTCATGGTATTCCCTACAATGTTGGCCACTTTATTATAACGTCCGTCTTCCAGCTCGCGCATGGAATGCATGATTCTTCGCTGAACAGGCTTGAAACCGTCATATACCGACGGGATGGCCCGGTCTAAAATTACGTAAGAAGCATAATCCAGAAACCAGTCTCTGTACAGCCCGGAAACTTTCTTTAAGCTCTCACCTTCATGCGGATTTTCTTCTGTCATCATTTATTATTAACTCTTTTCTCGTTATTGGCTTTTACCACTTTATTTAATGAGAATTTTAAATCACTGGTTTCTTTTCTGGTAAGATATGAAATTTCATACTTTAAAATTGTTGAACCGCTGTTTTTACTGGAAATGGTGATGTATAATCTTTTCATGAAAAACAGATCGATTACCTCGTATTTCAGCAGTTTATATTTCGGGAATTCGTCGCTCAACGGTTGCTGTAAAAAAGGGACAATGTTCCTGTTCCTGAAATGAAGCGCCTCCCCGTCACTGTCATACTCAAAAATCTGTCTCCCGTTCAGGTAAAAAAGGATGATCAGCAAGAGCGGCACAAGGATCAGGAGAAAACTCTCATTCCCTAAAATATCAAATTTGTATTCCTCTAAAAAATAAGCTCCCGTTCCCCCGATCAAAAACATGATCAGCAGGGTGTTGACGAAGCCGTAAACCGAAGTCTTGTTACGGTTACTAAGTCTCATATTATCAGTTTGTTTTGTTTTCTTATTATTTTGAATTTATGTCTGAATTATCCTGTTAATTAAACTTCATCAACAACTTCAGCTTCACTTAAGATTTCTTTTTTATTGATATCCGGGTCTTCCACCACCAGGTTTTCAAGGATAAACATCTGGCGGTCCGGGGTATTTTTCCCCATATAGAATTCCAGCAGCTGTTCTATGGTCTGGTCCTTTCCTGCCACCACCGGTTCCAGGCGGATGTCTTTCCCGATGAAATGCTTGAATTCATCAGGTGAGATTTCTCCCAGACCCTTAAAACGCGTAATTTCCGGATTTTTGCCTAATTCATTCAGCGCTTTGATCCTTTCCTGTTCAGAATAGCAATACCTGGTTTCCTTTTTGTTTCTTACCCTGAACAAAGGGGTCTGAAGAATATACAGGTGGCCGTTCTTGATCAGATCCGGGAAAAACTGCAGGAAGAATGTGATCATCAGCAGACGGATGTGCATCCCGTCCACATCGGCATCCGTTGCAATGATAACCTGGTTGTATCTCAGGTCCTCAAGACTTTCTTCAATATTCAGAGCCGCCTGAAGAAGGTTGAATTCTTCATTTTCATACACCACTTTCTTTGTTAAACCGTAACAGTTCAGCGGCTTCCCTTTCAGTGAAAATACAGCCTGTGTTTCCACATCCCTGGATTTCGTGATGGATCCTGAAGCGGAATCCCCCTCGGTGATGAAGATCTGCGTTTCGCCTTTTCTTTCGTTTTTCTGGTCGTTGTAATGCTGCCTGCAGTCGCGGAGCTTTTTATTGTGGAGCGAGACTTTTTTAGCCCTTTCCCTGGCCAGCTTCTGGATTCCGGAAAGTTCTTTCCTTTCCCGTTCGGAGATCAGGATCTTTCTCTGGATGGCTTCTGCCACTTCCGGGTTTCTGTGCAGGAAGTTATCCAGTTTGCTTTTCAGGAAATCAATGATGAATATCCTCACCGTCGGCCCGTTGGGGCCCATGTCATTGGATCCTAATTTTGTCTTGGTCTGGGATTCAAACACGGGTTCTTCCACATTGATGGAGATGGCTGCCACAATGGACTTTCTTACGTCTGAGGCATCAAAGTTTTTATTGAAGAACTCACGGATGGTTTTTACGTACGCTTCACGGAACGCATTCAGGTGCGTCCCTCCCTGCGTGGTATTCTGTCCGTTGACGAATGAGAAATAGGTTTCCGTCTGGGATTTATCGGTATGTGTGATGGCAACTTCTATATCGTTGTCCCTTAAATGAACAATGGGATACAGGGTTTCACTTTCCAGCTCTTCATCCAGTAAATCTTTAAGTCCGTTTTCAGAAAAGAAGGTTTCACCGTTGAAAAAAATCTTCAGTCCGGGATTCAGGTACGCATAATTGCGCAGCATCCGCTCGATATATTCTTTCCTGTATTTGAAGTTGAGGAAAATATCCCCGTCCGGAACAAAGGAAATTTCCGTACCGTTTCGGTCTGATGTATCTTTCTCCTCGTGGTTTTCTGTAATCAGTCCACGGGAAAATTCGGCAATTTTCATTCTGCCGTCCCGGAAAGACCGTACGCGGAAGTATTCGGAAAGCGCATTGACCGCCTTGGTCCCGACTCCGTTCAGCCCCACCGATTTTTTGAAGGCCTTACTGTCATATTTACCTCCGGTATTCATTTTTGAGACGGCATCCACTACTTTTCCCAGCGGAATTCCCCGGCCGAAGTCCCGGATCGTAACTTTACCGTCGTCTACTTTTATTTCGATTCTTTTACCGGATTTCATCCTGAATTCATCAATGGAATTATCCAGGATTTCCTTCAGCAGGATGTAGATCCCGTCATCGGCGGAAGAGCCGTCCCCCAGTTTCCCGATGTACATTCCGGGGCGGAGGCGGATGTGTTCCTGCCAGTCCAGGGTTCTGATATTATCTTCGGAATAGATTGGATTTGTTTCTTGTGACATATGTTATTTCAGCAAACATACAAAAGTACGAAATTGTGAAAAATTATCCGAAATTTTTAATTCATTTTTTGCCAATATTTATCATAAAGTATTGTATAATTATCAATGAAAAGCTATATTTACATTATTCAATACCAGGTGAAAAAGACAATGAGAAGGTAAATCTGCAGTAATAAAAAAACTCGCCTCACATTTTTAACCGCTGTACGCAACAGAATAATACAAATGATCATGACCTAGGACCGATAAACTTTATATAAAAACAACAAACCAAACCACACCATGAAAAACACGCTCCATGCCTGCATTATTGATGAGCAAAACAACGGCGAACAGATTGCACTGCTGCTGAAAGACGAATTCCCGGAATTTGAAATTGATTTCCGTACAGACAGCCTCCAGCACGCTTACGATTACCTCAGTAAAAATTCTCCGGATCTCTTATTCGTCGATATCCGGCAGGCTGATAAAACAGCTGTTGAAATGCTGTCTAAATTCAGGGAAAGCCTTTCCTCCATCATCTTTATTACCGATTCTGAAACAGCAGCAATCCAGGCTATCAAAAGAGGCGTTACCGACTGCCTGATAAAGCCGGTGAAAAATCTTGATTTTGTTATTACCGTCAATAAAGCGGTTGAAAACCTGAAAAGACAGCGGGCAGCGCTTCTGCTGGGCAATGTCATTCACAATAAGATCAACCTCCCTACCCTTCAGGGCTTCAAAAGGGTGAATATTGATGAAATCATCCGCTGCGAGGCAGATTCCAATTATACTTTTATTTACTTATCCGATAAATCAAAGGTCATGGTTTCAAAAACACTGTATGACTTTGAAAAGCATCTTTCCGAATACAATTTCTTCCGGATCCATCACAAGCACCTCATCAACCTTGAGCACCTGAAGGAATACATTAAAGGAAAAGGCGGCCAGGTGGTAATGACCGATAATTCGGTCCTGGATGTGTCCATACGCAAGAAACATGAATTTTTACACGCCATCGCATAAATATATCCCGCTTATTTGAAAAAAATCTACACTTGCTCAATTCTTAAAGGCACTTAATCACTTGAAATAGGCTGATCCATCATACTTTGATACTTTTGAGGCAATCAAATATCAAATATTAGCATTATGAAAAAAAGTCTATGTAATGTGAAAAGCATGATCGCAGCAGCGATGATTTTCTCAACAGCAGCCGTAAATGCCCAGCTTTGGGATGTTAACGGAAACGGCGGAATCAATAATTCCAACTATGTAGGAACCATTGATTCCACACCGCTTTACCTGAGGGTAGACGGAAACAGTTCAAACCCGGGGCAGGCACTGTTAAACGAATCCGGATCTTTCTTTGTAGAAAGTTCCAACAACACCAATATTGCCAAAGCGAAAGGCAGTATCATTGCCGGATTGGGAAATGTTTTAGGCTCGAATGCCAACAGTTCCATGGTGAGCGGATGGCAGAATGACCTGTCGGATGCAGGAGGAGCCAATATCGTGGCAGGCCAGGGAAACCGCATCATCAACCAGGCCGGAAAATCCGTGGCACTGGGATGGGTGAATACCATTATGGATGCCAACCAGTTTGCCATCGGAGTCGGTGTAGAGCTTAAGTCTCCCTATTCGGCCGGACTCGGGATTGACCTGATTGCCACCGGAAACAGATCTTTCGTATTCGGTTCGGGAACGGGCGGCGGATCAAAACTGACGAATAATATTTCCAATTCCATCATGTTCGGGGTTTCCACCACGCCTACCATGCTCATCAAAGACCAGCAGGTAGGCATAAGAACCATTACGCCAACGGCCAATTTCCATACGGTAGGAACGGTACGGTTACAGAACCTGCCTAACGGAAGCGGAAGGGCTTTGGTAGTGGATGCCAATGGAAACGTAATGGTAGCCAGCAGCACCATCACAAAAATGGCCGGCGGGGAAGAAGCAGGGCTTCAGGATCAGATCGACGTGCTTAAAAATGAAATCAGGGAGCTGAAAGAATTATTAAAACAAAACAAAGTAAGCGTTGACCTGAGCTCAGGCTCCAGTGAAGCAAAACTATACCAGAATGCGCCCAATCCTGCCAGAGGGGAAACCAGCATCAGGTATTATCTTCCTAAAGAATCAGGCGATGCCTCGGTTTCCGTTTACAACATTTCCGGCCAGCTGGTAAAAACCATTGCCCTGAAAGAAAAAGGAAACGGAAGCATCAGCATTACCGGCTTGCAGGGCGGAGCATATGTGTACCAGATGACTGTCGGTGGTAAGAATATTGACAGCAAAAAAATGCTGGTTCAGGATTAAATCATTAAACGATAAAGTGTTAAACCATCCTTCCCCGGATGGTTTTTTTATGTCTGCAACCGCACATACCAGATAATCAACGGCGCATAATAAGGCAGAAGCCACATATACTCATTTGTGGTACCACATCATGTATTTACAAATTATCTTTACAAAAAGCAATAGTCAAGGGTGTTGTGTGAATACCCTGCTGTTGCCAGGTAACTCATATTAATAAAATACTTAATTATGAAAACTCATTTATCCCAGAAAAGCATTCATACCTTAGTAGTAATGCTTCAGAAAACACTGACTGCTGTAAAGCCTCAAAAATTCATCCTGGTTTTACTGATCGGATTGCTGGCCCACACGGAAATTTCAGCCCACGCTTCCACTGTTACCCGGAAATGGTGTGGCGGCTTTTTCCACAGGAAATTTGTTGCCAGGGCACAGACTTCTGTCTTAAGCTATACAAAATACCAGACAGGATATAACTGTATAGGACAGTTTGTAGGATATGCCAATATGGGAAGCTGGTCTACCAACTGCAGCGACGAAAGCAAAGGCTGCTCCCGTCCTCAAACCGCTACCTGCAGCAAAAGCGGAACTGTATATGACAGGATTTTCAGCGGATGCTATCTGCTGTTTACCAATCCGCAGTCGTATTATGCCTATGCACAGGCCCGGCATCTTACCAGTGGGATCTATCTTTCCCAGTCTTCTTCCGGAAGAGGCTCGGCAGGGCTGACGGGAAATTTCTTACTGGATCCTGATAAGCTTGCCCAACTGGCTGACGACGGAACATCTTCAGGAGAAATAACCGGGGATATTGACATCAACGATAACAATAACCTGGTAATCAGTAAGCTTCAGGGGAAACTAAGCGTTACGGCAGGAGCAGATTATTTTTCAAAAATTAAAATTGTTATCATCAAAGAAAAACAGAATATTACCGATGACGAAGCATTGCAGCATGAAGAAGCAGTACAGAACGGCACTTATCCGGATGTGGTATATACCGCTCAGATGAGCGTTTCAAAAAGCGGGATTACCCATGACGGAATTTTTTCCAAAGGCTTTGCTTCCGGGCAGATCAAGGAATTTTCTGCCAATCAGCAGTCCGGTGTCAATGTAAATGATTTTTCTGCAACACTCCCTTTAAATCCCAATCTTGACGATGATGAAAAACTTACGCTGGTAACCGTGGTTGATGGTGGCTTTGATGTCAGTTCAGCAGTGGTTAATAAAAGTAATGATACCCTTACAGCAAACAATACTTCAGATATCAGAATGCCCCAGCTTTATCCAAACCCGGCAAAAGATCATGTAGATATCAACATAGACCTTGATAAAAGAGAAGCAGTGCATGTACGCATCGTAAGCCCTTCAGGAAAAACAACCTTAGAAAAATCTGAATTGCCGGGAAGCGGCCGCCGGACCATACGTATGAATACAGAAAAATTACTCCCCGGCGTCTATATTGTAGAAATACAGACGGGAAGCAGGATAAGTTCTCATAAACTAATCATTTCGCAATAACGGTATTACATTAACATCAATACTATGTAGATCATTTTGAAGTTAACATGTGCTCAGAAAACAGAAATGCGTAGCGGTTATCTCTAAAAGTAAAGGCTGCCTCATGCATAAGGCAGCCTTTTTATTTTTAAACGGTAATCTGTTAATACTTATTTAAGCTTTGTAACACCTTGCTTATTCTGTTAATGAGCCGCCGCCTCTTTGCCGAATTTTTTCAGCGTTAAAAAATGCGAGCGCAGGGCAGATAAAAAGCTCTTGTTTTCAATGTAAGGCAGGTTAAACTCCATGGCTGTCTCTTTTACAATAACGGAGATCTCACCGTAATGAATATGGCAGACTTTAGGAAACAGGTGATGCTCGATCTGCCTGTTCAGCCCGCCAAGGAAAAATGCCGCAAGCTTATTGTGCGTTGCAAAATTGGCGGTTGTACGCATCTGGTGTTCCGCCCAGGCTTCTTCCATCTGTCCGGTTTCGTTAGGCAGCGGGAAGTGGGTTCCTTCAACAACATGGGCCAGCTGAAAGACCAGCCCCATCGTTAAGCCTTCGGCGATATGCAAAAGCAGAAAGCCAATCAGAAACTGCCACCAGGTTATATCAAGCACCAATAATGGCAATACAATAAACAGGAAATAATAAAGCGCTTTATAGAAAAATAAATTGAAATACTCCCGCTTCGGGTGCTTATTCTTATGCGCCCCGATTTTTTTCTGGAAAAACTTCACATAATCCTTACGGAACACCCACGACAGGGAAGCCAGGCTGTACAGGGGAAAGGCATACCAGTGCTGGTACCGCTGAATGGAATTCACTTCATCTTCTTCAGCAATCCGGATCAATCCCGGTGCTACCTCAATGTCCTCATCGTGCCCGGGGATATTGGTATAGGTATGGTGAACCACATTGTGCGTAATGCTCCAGACGTATGGATTGGCACCGATCAGGTTAAAAATAAACCCGAACATTTTATTTACGCTTTTATTGCCGGAGAACGCGCCATGTATTGCATCGTGACAGACATTGAATCCTACAAAAGCACTGAACATACCAAGTATTGCTGCTAGCGGCAGAAGCATCCAGGCAGGCAGAAACCCTGTAATCATGATCAGGTAGATTCCGGTGAATCCTGTAAGGAAAAATACAGTCTTGCCCCACATTTTAGCATTGGCATGCTGGCTTATCTGATGCTGAACGAAAAACTGGTCTACCCTGCTCCTGACGGTTGCATAAAAACCGGAACCGCAGGCTGATGAAAATTTTAATTTTTGTGACATAGATGATGTTTGATCTACCTAACGCGAACAAACAGATCTGTTAATCGGGTGTTGGAATAAGGAGAGTATTGAATGTCCGGCACGTTACCGGATTGTATACAAATATAACGTATTAATTTTTAATTTATTATAGTTTACTGTAACACTGCATCTGGCAAGCTGGATTTTTATCTTTGATTTCCCCTGAAACCTTTTAACTGAATAGTTTAAACCGTTTCTTATACTTTAATCCTTTGATTGTAATTATTTAAGCTTTGTGATTTTGTTTATCAATTTAAAATGTGTCGGAATACTGTAGAATAATTAAGCAGGTTGTAAAATTTAACCACCCGTATTTTACCGTTTATTTCAAAAATTAAATTAAATTCGGGATAAATTCATTTCAATGATACAACTTCCCCTATCCAAGCTTTCCGATGTAGGAACTACCATTTTCAGCCAGATGACACAGCTGGCCCAGGAACATGAAGCCATTAACCTCTCTCAGGGGTTTCCGGATTTTATGTCGGATCCCGAACTGCTGGGCCATGCAGAACATTTCATCAAAAAAGGCTTTAATCAGTATGCTCCGATGGGCGGCATGATGAACCTGAAGGAAGAAATTGCGGGAAAGATTGAGACCAGCCACCAGGCCGTTTACCACCCTGAATCTGAAATCACCATAACGGCAGGCGGGACACAAGCTATTTTTACCACTATTGCCGCTTTTGTAAAAAAAGATGATGAGGTCATTATTTTTGAGCCTGCTTATGACTGTTACGAGCCCACGGTGGAACTTTTCGGGGGCATTGTAAAACGTTTCGAGATGAAAGCGCCGGAATATGAAATCGACTGGAATACCGTAAAAGGACTGATAAGCGAAAAGACGAGAATGATTATTCTCAATAATCCGAACAACCCTTCAGGAAAGATTTTAAAAGAACATGACCTTCAGGAATTAACCGGTATTGTAAAGGGGACTTCGATACTGATTCTGAGTGATGAGGTATATGAAAATATTGTGTTCGACGGGAAACAGCATTTAAGCATCTGCCGGTATCCCGAGTTAAAAGAGCGGAGCCTTATGGTGGCTTCTTTCGGAAAACTGTTTCATGTGACCGGCTGGAAAATAGGATATTGCGCTGCCCCGAAAAACCTGACGGATGAATTCAGGAAAGTCCACCAGTTTAACGTATTTTCCGTAAATGCACCGCTTCAGCTGGCTTTGGCAGAATATATGAAAAACCCGGATCATTACCTTTATTTGAACGGATTCTTTCAGGAAAAAAGGGATTTTTTAAGAAAGGGACTGGCCAATACGCCTTTTGAGCTGCTGGACTGCGAGGGAACGTATTTCCAGGCTTTGAAATATGATAAGATTTCTGATAAAAATGATTTTGATTTTGCCCGCGAGCTGACCGTTACCCATAAAGTAGCAAGTGTACCCTTTTCTTCGTTTTATAAAAATAAAAAGAATGAGCACGTAATCCGGCTGTGTTTTGCAAAGAAAGAGGAAACACTGGAACAGGCACTTGAACATCTGTCGAAGCTATAAATAAAAAACGGTGGCCTGGAAAAACCAGCCACCGTTTTTTTATAGGAACATCCCGCCGGAAGCCTCAATCCGCTGACCATTTACCCAGCGCGCTTCTTCCGTACAGAGGAAAGCCACTACGCCCCCGATATCGTCCGGAACTCCGGCCCTTCCCAATGCGGTTGCGCCTGCAATCATGGCATTCACCTGTTCATCATCCCGGGTTCTTCCGCCTCCGAAATCAGTCTCGATGGCACCCGGAGCCACTACATTTGCCTTGATTTTTTTCGGTCCCAGTTCTTTGGCCATGTATCTTGTCAGCATCTCAACGCCGGCTTTTACCGAACCGTATACGGAAGATCCCGGCAATGCAAACCTTGCAAGCCCGGAAGAAACATTGATAATTCCGCCGTGCTCATTGATGAAGGGTAAAAATTTCTGGGTCAGGAAGAACACCCCTTTAAAATGAATATCCACCACATCATCCAGCTGCTCTTCGGTAACTTCGGCAATTGGGGAATACAGAGCCGTTCCTGCATTGTTGACCAGGAAATCAATATTTCTGCTGCCGGTATTTTCTTCCAGATGGTCGCCGACTGTTTTTACAAAAGCCTCAAAACTCCTGATATCCTTTGTATCAAGCGGATACGCAATGGCTTTTCTCCCCATCGCCTGGATTTCGCTTACTGTTTTTTCGGCTTCCTCCCGGTTGCTTTTATACGTAATAATCACGTCAAGGCCTTTCTCAGCAATTTTTAGAGCTGAATTTCTCCCTAAGCCACGGCTTCCGCCGGTAATCAATGCGATTTTTGTTCTTGTTTCCATATTTTTTAATTGGTTTTAATACAGCAAAGTTCTGTATTTCCCAGGTGGGAATACTTGCTTTAATCAAACTGGAATTTGCAAAATTCAAATCATGAACGGAATTCCAATGGAGTCATTGAAGTTTTCTTCTTAAAGAAATTCGAAAAGTGGGCAATTTCTTCAAACCCTAAAGTATAGCCTATTTCGGAAACCGTCCAACGGGTCTGCCTTAACAGGATTTTAGCTTCCTGCACAATTCTTTCCGCAATGATGTCTGTAGTGGTTTTTCCGGTGCTTTCTTTCAGTTTTTTATTCAGATGGTTCACATGGACGGCCAGGCGGTCTGCATAATCCTTTGCTGTTTTCAGTTGAAGCTGCTGATCAGGGGCTTCTATGGGAAACTGGCGTTCCAGCAATTCAATAAACAGGGAAACTACCCTGAGGGAAGCATCACCTGAAGCAGAAAGCTTAGCGGCAGGCTGCAGTTTCTGTCCGTAATGCACCAGTTCCAGCACATAGTTTCTGATGAGGTCATATTTGAAAATATAATCGGAAACGATTTCTTTTTTGATTTTTGCAAACAGGATTTCTATTTCATCCGCCAGCTCATCACCAATCTCAAAAAGCGGAATGGCTCCGGGCCGGAAAATCGGAAGGTCCTCTAATGTACTGTACGGTTTATCCTTCATAAAAAAATCTTCGGTGAACACACAGAAGCTCCCCGACTGGTCTGTATCTTCGGGAATCCAGTGATAAGGCACTTTCGGAGTAGCAAACAACAGGGCATTGGTTTTAATCTTAATGATTTTATCGGCATATTCTGCCCTGTTCTTTCCGCGGATCAGGCTGATCTTGTAATACTTTCTCCTGTTGTACGGCATCTGAAACGTAAGCTTTACCTGCTGTATCGTCTGGGCAATGTCGAAAACATTAAAGTGGCCGATTTCTTTCTGCAGCCCTTTGGGCAGAATACTGTCGATGTCTATGCCTAGCTTCTCTGTCATTTCCTGATAAAAATCTTCCAGAGAACTATGGAACGTATGCGCGGTTTTTTCCATGATCATGGTTTATAAAATTCAAATGTACGAATTATTGCCATGCAGTTAAATGATAATCCCTCCGATAACATTCAAAACCCATTTGCCGTTTTCGTATTCAGCAGAATAATCGTTGACAAAACTGCTTCCTGACTTTGAGATATAAAATCTATCCGGATGGGTTTTATCTTTCTTGATTTTAGAAATGCTGCCTCTGGTAACATCGGTCATGTTTACGTAAAAGGTTTTCTTTCTGTCACTTTCCGGACTAAATAAAACCCTTTCATCCGGGCTCACCTGATGGAAATAATCACAATCGCTTTCAAAAACAGTAAACGTATAATGCAGTTCTTTCAGATCAACAGTGGTCTGCGCATAAGTTGGAAGCAATAATTCGTATAGTTCCGTAAACTTATTTTTCACGGAGGTAAACATAGGGTTCAGATCATCAAAATCGCTCATGCCGTCTCCGTCGGTATCTTTGCTGTTCGGATTCAGCCCGAAACTTTGTTCGAAGATATCATTATAGCCATCATGATCAGAATCTCTTGTCAGCTCTTTTAAACTTATTTTAAATAATTTCCCGTCACTTATTGCCGAATAATCGTCATATCCGGGTAACCCGTCAACTTTTACAATTTTTACGAGGCTTCCCTGCAACTGAAGGAAACCGTCTTTTATAATAGGTTGCTCCTGAAGAGTATTCATATAGTAATGGCTGAAGCTCAATCCCACGAAATACGCATGGGGTTTATTATTTTCAATTTTCAGCAGCCAGAACCCCAGCTCATTTCTTCCAAGAGCATACGCAGTATTGCCGGTCTCCTGTTTATGGGAGAATAAGAACTGATCCGAAAATTTTGCTTTAAAAACTTTATAGTCCTCCTCATGGGTTTTCCATCTTTTCTCTGACAGTTCTTCTGATTCGTCATAATGTCTTGACTGAATACTGTCTTCTTTAAAGTTCCGATATTGTTTGAGATCCGTTATTTCGAGATAACCGGGCTTATGCTCCAGGATCTCTTTTACCGTAAGCGGCTCTTTCTCTGTATAGGATTTGAAAGTTTGATCGTGATGATTGGCAAAACACCGGTCTTCAACACTTCGGGAACAGGAAAACAATAAAATAAAAGCAATAAAATATAAGATTCTCATCATTAAAAGTTTAACTCCTGAATGAAAAAATGCCCTTCAGATGTTCCGGACAGACTATTTTTTCATAATCAGGACTTTACATTCAAATGTAAGCAATAAATTATTTTAGGCGGTAACATACTCAGTTTTTACCTTATAAAAATATTTTTCCAGAACAGGTGAGATATATCCATTTATTTTCTAAATTAGCATCAGTTTAATACTTAAAAATTATCTATTATGAAAAATCAGAATTTAACACAGGGAAAAAAATTAAACAAGAAGCAGTTGCGTTCAATCACGGGAGGGCTTATTAATTGTATGACAGGTTGTCCGACCATTGACGGATGTCCTCCGCTTAATGAATACGGGTGCATTACAATTTCTAACACCTGCGCACAGTCCGTATGCAGACCAATGTAAATACATGAATTTATTTTATAGAAATACCGCTTCCCTAAGCGGTATTTTTATAAAATCAATAATTTTCCACTAAACGTGATTTAAGTTAATAATTTTCATAACTTAGCTGTATCAACTCACTAAAAATCAGTTATTATGAAAAATCAGAATTTAACCAACGGTAAAAAGCTAAACAAAAAAGAATTAAGAACAATTAAAGGAGGGAAAGAACAGTGTGTCGATCCTTTTACAGGAGAGTGCAGAAAACGCGGGATCGGCTGTGCTGAACTGCAATGCCAACTCATTCCGGATGTTGAATTTTAAAAAGGAATTTTTTAAACAATTTAAAAGGCGCTCCAAAGTAATACTTTGAAGCGCCTTTCTTATATAACTAACTTTAATATTCTTATACATTGAACCTGAAGTGCATGATGTCGCCATCCTTCACAATATATTCTTTTCCTTCTACGGAAAGCTTTCCGGCTTCTTTTATTTTGGCTTCTGATCCGTAGGTCATGTAGTCATCAAATTTGATAACTTCTGCACGGATGAATCCTTTTTCAAAATCGGTGTGGATGACGCCTGCAGCCTGCGGAGCCGTCCAGCCCTGCCCGATTGTCCAGGCTCTTACTTCTTTCACTCCTGCCGTAAAATAGGTCTGAAGTTTCAGTAAGTCATAGGCTTTTCTGATCAGACGGTTAACACCCGGTTCTGTAAGCCCCAGTTCTTCAAGGAAGATCTCTCTTTCCTCAAAAGTTTCAAGTTCGTTGATATCTGCTTCAATCTGTGCTGCCAGTACTACAACTTCAGCGCCTTCATTTTTAGCCATTTCCTCAATTTTAGGAATCCAATCGTTTCCGTTTTTAATTGAGTTTTCATCTACGTTGCATACGTAAAGCACCGGCTTGTTGGTGAGCAGCTGAACTTCGCTGATGATGGTTCTTGTGGTATCATCCATTGCGAATTCCCTTGCATTCTTACCGTCCTCTAAGAATTTCTGAAGACTTTGAAGAGTTTCATATGCTAAAACATCTTCTTTCTTACCGGACTTGATAAATTTCTTCGCTTTATCAACGGCTTTTCCAACCGTTTCCAGGTCCTTTAACTGAAGCTCTATGTCAATGATTTCCTTATCCCTCATCGGGTCTACGGAACCTTCTACGTGGATGATGTTTCCGTTATCAAAACATCTCAGCACATGGATAATCGCCTCGCACTCCCGGATATTGGCCAGAAACTGGTTCCCCAGTCCTTCCCCTTTACTGGCTCCTTTTACAAGGCCGGCAATATCAACAATCTCTACCACAGCAGGTAATACCCTTTCAGGCTTTACGATTTTTTCCAGCTCGAATAACCTGTGATCCGGTACGGAAACGGTCCCGAGGTTAGGCTCAATGGTACAGAAAGGATAGTTTGCAGACTGGGCTTTGGCGTTGCTCAGGCAGTTAAAAAGGGTTGATTTACCTACATTCGGTAAGCCTACGATTCCACATTTCATATTTTCTTAGCTTTTAGCAATCAGCTTCCGGCTTCTTGCGTGTTAAAAATAAAGGTGTGCAAAGATAGTAATTTTAAAGGGAGTTTCATAATAAAAAAATCTGCCGGCATGCCGGCAGATTCTGTGTAACTATATATGGATAAATTTATTTATGGATTGGCTCCTGTAGCATTCTGTGCCAGTTCGGCATCATCCGGAAGCGTCTCCAGTGTTTTATCAAGGCTGAATAAAGATTCGTCGCTTGCTCTGTCCCCTCCTGCGATTTTTAATTTATCAATCAGGTTCATCGCAAATGTTTCTTCCTCTATCTGTTCTTTTACGAACCATTGAAGGAAATTCCAGGAAGCCCAGTCTTTTTCTTCAAAAGCGATATTCACCAGATTATATATTGCCGTTGTATTATCTACCTCATGTTTGAAAACAAGATCGAAACAGTGCGTAAGGCTTGTCGGCTCTTCGCCCGGTGCAGGAAGTTCTTTAATTTTTGGTTTTCCGCCTCTGTTAAGCACATATTGCATGAACTTTACAGCATGGTCCCTTTCTTCCTGGGCATGACGGAAAAGAAAGTTTGAAATTCCACCGTACCCTTTGTCAGCGGCCCAGATTCCATAATAAAAATACACACGGGACTGTAAATCTTCCGTATTCATCTGGTCACTGAGTGCCTGTTCGAGCCTGGGTGAAAGTCTGTTGGTATTCATAATTTCATATTTATTTTAAGGATTGTACTCGTCATAGTACAAAAATGGTTCCGGGACCCATACATTTTTAGATACAGTCTACTTTCTTATTTTTAACGTATTGAATTAATGAATATTACGGTGATAATTTATAGTTATTCTAAAGTAAAACCCGGCCATTTCATATGGGCCGGTTTGTTTTGTTGTTTCAATATGAGGATTGATAAATAGTTTATCTGATTGACAATGTCTGACAGTATTTGACCACCCCGTCAAAAATCCTCTGAATTTTTGCCACCCCTCCAAGGGAGGGGAATTTTCACCGTTAATCTTTATTGACAACCCATATTAAGCTACTTCACTTTTTTCGCCGTGTAGTCGCTTTCATTGCCCAGGCGGTCAATGGCTTTCACAGCTACAGCGTCCAGGGTTTTGCCGTCTTTGGATTTGGGAATTTCTTTAGAGAGCTGATCCAGGGTCAGGATTTCGGTTTCCCAAACTCCGTTATATTGGGTAAACAGTACCCACTGGAACACCTGACCGATATTTTTGGTACTCCAGCTTACCTGTGCTGAACTTCCATTATCATTGATGAATAAGGTAGGTGCCTGCAGCGGAACAGCTTTCAGCCACGTCGTCCTGGGAACCAGGGCTTTTTCTTTATAAGGCCCGTTTTTCAGAGTAGGAAGCATGTTTGCATTTTTTGTCAGTCCTGCAATGCTCCAGTGGATTTCTCCGGCATCATTCCCCAATACCTGCCTGGAGATTTCAATCTGGTTCCTAATCTCGGTGGGACGGTCTGAAGCCCTTACTTCAACCGTGTTCAGTCCCGGCCAGAGGTGACGGTTCATGGTGTTTTCAGATTTCCACCAGCTCAGCAAAGGTTCAAAAGGCTGACCTTTGGATTCCACCGGCCAGTACAGCTGCGGCGAAAAATAGTCTACCCAGCCTTTGTTCAGCCATAATTTGGCATCGGCATACAGTTCATCATACTGCGAAGACCCTACTATACCCTGAGGATATCCGGGTTTCCAGATCCCGAACGGACTGATTCCGAATCTTACATAATTTTTTTCTGCGTGAATTTCCTTATAGATCCTTTCTACAAATTTATTTACATTATCCCTTCTCCAGTCGGCTCTTGTTAAAGTACCGCCGTTCCGCACATACTCATTCCAGCTGGCAGAATCCGGGAAGTCGGCTCCGTTGTTATAGGTAGCGTACGGATAAAAATAATCATCAAAATGAACCGCATCAATATCATACCTTTTTACAATATCCTTTACTACGTTTGAGACGTGGCCCTGGGTTTTCGGGTTGGCAGGATCAAACCAGTACATCCCGTTTTTCAGCCTGATCACCATATCAGAAAGCTTGTTCACCATAGACAGGCTGTTGACCGAACCGCCGTTGCTGTGATGGGCACGGTAAGGATTCAGCCAGACATGAAGCTCCATGCCTCTTTTGTGCGCCTCTTCAATCCAGAACTGCAGAGGATCATAGTTCGGATACGGTGCCCTGCCTGCCTGTCCGGTCAGAAAATATGACCAGGGTTCTATATTGCTGGTGTACAGGGCATCTGCAGAAGGCCGGGCCTGAAAGATAACGGCGTTAAAATTATTTTCTTCCAGCAGATCCAGCATTCTGATGGCTTCTGCTTTTTGCTGGTCGACGGTCAGGTTGTTTCTGGACGGCCAGTTGATATTCGCCACACTGGCAATCCATGCCCCGCGGAATTCCCTTTTAATCTCGGGAAGAACGGTCCTGAAAACCTCTTCTGCAGGTATTGTCACTGCAGGAGTTGCTGCGACAGGCTTTACCGGAGCGGCCGGTTTAGATTCCTTAACCGGTTTCCTGACGGTTGTATTGGCTTTTTGTGAAGCGCAGGAAGCCATGGCCACTGCAGAAAGAAAGAAGAAAGTTTGCTTGATATTCCGGATGTTCATAGCACAAAAATAATATTATTCTTTTTATTTAAACAGGAAAGAATTTTATTTTAAAACAAAAAGGAAACAGATGAAGGAGATGAGTATATGAAAACAATGAATTTACAGAGCCCTGTATTACTGCTGTACCCTGTCGGCGGAAACAAATCCTTCCGTCCCGTCCGGCATCCTGATATGGTACCACGATCCGCTTCCGGCGATGATTTTAACCGATGTTCTGGACGCTGCTTTTATTACCGGTTCATACTGGGAACCCGGACCTGTACGGAGCGTTGTCCCGGTTTTAACAGACTGTCCTGAAATAATTTTTGAACTGTTTTTAAATACAGGCACCGTGCGTTTCCGGATGTACGGATAAGGGTCTACGGCTCCGCCTGCTGTATAAATCCCGAAATGCAGATGGGGCGGGCCGCCTGCTGCATTTCCTGTATTCCCTACCCTGCCGAGGGTATCACCGGTCTTCACCTGTTTGCCGTCCGTTGTCATCACACTGTCGAGGTGGGCATAATAATAGGAATTCCCCAATACGCCATCCCGCAGCCAGACCTGTTTGCCTCCGAGGCCCTGATTTCCGGTCCGGGTCACAAACCCGTCGGTTACGGCGACGATGGGTGTTCCGCGGGAGGCAAAAATATCAACCCCTTCATGGCTCCTGCCCCCGCCGTCACGGCTCGCACCCCAGAAACTCTGCACATCCCGGTTGGCTTTGCCGGCTACAGGGAAAGCAAGGGAAGGCTGGGTGTAGATCTTAAGCTCCAGGGGTCCGCGGTACCCTATTTCAGGCTGGATAATGATTTTATGCCAGCCGCTGTTTTCAGTAAACCTGGTAAACCTATTGTTTTTAAGCAACCCGCTTTCCGGCTTATCTGTACTGGTATTTTCTTCCAGGATATCGGTAAAGATCTTTGCATCCGGGGCTGCGGTTACCGCTTCAATCACCAGAAGTTCGCCTTTTTTCAGCTCCAGCGAATAGCCTGCCGCATGTATTGCATCATTGCCGTTTGCTGCTATGGTAAGCGGGGTGCCGTCCGTTATTTTGAGTTTACTGGCTGTAGCTGCTGTAAAACCGGCTTTCCATTGGGCCATCAGGCTGTCGGCTCCGGAAAAGCTCCGTTCATATTTGGCACGCTCAGAGGTTTCGAAAATATTTTTCGTCATTTTCAGTCCGTCACAGGAAACAATAATTCCTGCAATTGCTGTAAGAAAAAATAAGTGTTTTAACCGGTTCATGCTTGATTTTATACAAAAATTCAGCCGCAGTTGCTGTGAATGTTTCTCTTTTGCTTTTATATGAAACATTTAAAATCAGGAAAATCCTGATGTATCCCGATGGTGGATAAATAAATAATTTGTAGGATATTCAGTTCAGAATATGGTTGAGCCTCCTGATAATCCTGCCTGCATCTACTGATCGGAAGCTGATATCAATCCACTGTACGGATTTTGGGAGCTTCACCTCAGGCTTATGGATACTCACAATTTACCTTTTTAAACAAGTCGCCGGTTTTCACTGATCCATACCTGTTCTCTGATACAACAATTTATTGTCCTGCCTGTTAAACAGATACATTTTCAGGATAATAATATAACCCGGTCTATAATTTAAACAATACTTTTGCACCGAGAAAAAATTTAATCAAATCAGTTAATATGACTTTAAAATTTAAATCTTTATGCACGATATTATTAATGATATCAGGTTTTTCACTCCATGCACAAACCCTGGATTCTGACGGAGACGGCATCCCCAATTCGATAGACCTTGATGACGATAATGACGGCATTCCGGACTGTGTTGAACGGGGCCTGAATGCTGAAATTTCTGATATTTTCAAACTTGACGGAAGCGCAGTCCAGATCAATAACGAGGAAATCCGTATCACTGCTGCCACCAATTACCAGTCCGGCCAGGCATGGACCTACGGAAAAGTAAATTTTGCCAGGAGTTTTGTCCTGACGTATGATGCTTATCTGGGAACGGATGACAACGGGGCCGACGGACTGGCTACGGTATTTCAGAATTCCCCTGACGGTGTTGATGCAGCGGGAGGTGCAGGCCAGGGAATCGGTGCCCAGGGCATCGCCAACGGAATTGTACTTGAAATCGACACGTATGACAACGGGCCGGTCCTGGGTGATATCTCCAATGATCACGGGCAGATCTGGACTTCAGCCGACCAGGTCAACGGAATGCTGACAACCGCTGTAGACCTGGGTAACCTTGAGGATGGCGCATGGCATACGGTTGTCGTAACCTGGGATTTTCCTTCAAAAACACTTTCCTATACGGTCAGCGGAGTTCTCGCGGGGTCTTATACCTTCCCTGACGCTACCCCGATAACGAGCTATTTCGGAGGGGCAAGCAAAGTTTATTTCGGCTATACGGCTTCAACGGGAGGCGCTGTTAACGAGCAGAGCATCCGGTTTACCAATGTATGCTCCCAGCTTCCGGTAGACCTGGATACTGATGATGACGGAGTGGTAGACCGTTTGGATACCGATTCTGATAAGGATGGCTGCCCGGATGCGCTGGAAGGCAGTGCCGGTGTCCGTTACAACCATGTGCATCCGCTTACCCTCGCTGCTACGGATCCCAACTATGCTTACCGGGGACAGATTAAGGTAACTTTTGACGGTTCCTCTCCGGGAACGCCTTCACAGGTGATCAGTACTTCGGCAAATGCCAACGGTATCCCACAATTGGTCAACGGTGCCGGAAACAATTACAATGCAGTCTCAAACCCCAATAATGCAGCGGGTGTGATGAGTTCTCCGGCCATGACGGTCGGTCAGGACATCGGAACCAGCAAGCTGATCGCCCAGGGAGATCCTGAATGTAACCGTTGCTTCCGTCCTGCCAATACCATCGGAACGGCAGCACCGACTACTTTCGGGATTACGTCATTGGGTAGAGCGGGAATCAACAGCGGCAACTGGCCGATGAAAATGAACGGGGCTTATGCTGCTCTGGATGCCAAGACCAAAGGCCTGGTCATCAACAGGCTGACCACCGCACAGATTTCTGCCATTGCAGTACCGGTAGCCGGAATGATGGTGTTTGATACCACCCTGAACTGCCTGAAACTTTACGACGGTTCTTCATGGAACTGCTATACGAACCAGACCTGTGACGACTTTAACCAATAAACCATTATGAAAAAAATTATAACTGCAACAGCAGCATGTGCGGCAGCACTGCTTTCCGGACAGATTACGGTGGGTAAAACCAATCCGTCCGCCTCTCCTGCCAATGAATTTGTATCCATAGAGTTCGGAAATGCCACAGGCGGAACCAAAGGAATGATCTTGCCGTGGGTAACCAATACGGCAGCACTTGCAGCGCCTGTACCCGGAACACTGATCTTCGACAGTTCAGACCAGAAACTGAAATACGGCATCGGAACAGCGGCAGATGCAACAGCTGTATCGGGGTGGATTGACCTTTCCAACGGCGCCGGAACGCCTGCTGTGCCTAATATCGCTGATCCTGATCCGGAAATCAGTACGGCCGGGACGCGGATCGGCGGAACCCCTGCTGATACCACCAACGGCATCCTGGTGCTGGCTGACACGAATAAAGCGATGGTATTGCCCAGGGTCAACTCCTACCGCGACATTGTCAACCCTAGTGCCGGAATGGTGGTGTATGTTACCTCCAATAACCAGCTTGCCGTATACAACGGCAGGGAATGGACTTTCTGGAGCAAATAGATATAAATAATCAGAAATAAATATATTGAAAAGCAGGAACTGTTTTGGTTCCTGCTTTTTTTTGTAATCATGTCCGGACTTTAAGCTGTTATGAATCTGAATACCTCAGTTATTAAAAACTGTATTCAAGAAATACAAAGCAAAGTACAGCCTTCTGATAACCTGCATAAAAAAACCTTCCGGCACAGAGCCGGAAGGTTGATATGGTCAACAATCCCCGTCAGCATACCTGCTGCAGAGAACCGTATATTTTAATTACGGGATGGTTGATTATGCTTTTGCAGATCTTTCCGTTCTTTTTCTTTCTTCTTCAGAAAGTACTTTCTTTCTCATACGGATGAAGTTCGGGGTTACCTCGATGGCTTCATCACCCTGGATGTATTCCATACATTCTTCCAGAGAGAATAGGATTTTAGGCGCTACACCGGTATCTTTATCTTTTCCGGAAGCCCTCATGTTGTTCAGCTGTTTTGCTTCCACGATGTTTACCACCAGGTCACCAGGCTTGTTCTGTTCCCCGATGATCATCCCGGCGTAGATTTCCTCACCCGGATCCACAAAGAACTTCCCTCTGTCCTGAAGCTTAGCGATAGAATATTCTGTAGCAGGCCCCTGGGTCTTGCTGATCAATACCCCGTTGTTTCTTCCCGGAATTGCTCCTTTGAAAGGCTTGTATTCTGTGAAACGGTGCGCCATGATGGCTTCACCTGCAGTCGCTGTAAGCATCTGAGAACGTAATCCGATCAGACCTCTTGAAGGAATTTCAAATTCCATGTGCTGCATTTCCCCTTTGGTTTCCATGATGTGAAGGTCCCCTTTTCTCTGCGTAGCCAAATCGATTACCCTTGAAGCAAATTCTTCAGGAACGTCCACTACCAAAGATTCGTAAGGCTCACATTTCTCACCGTCGATCTCTCTAAGGATTACCTGCGGCTGACCGATCGTCATTTCATACCCTTCTCTTCTCATCGTTTCAATTAAAACGGATAAGTGAAGAATACCTCTACCGAAAACAAGGAATGTGTTGGCATCATCGGTCTGCTCAACTCTTAATGCTAAGTTTTTCTCCAATTCTTTCGTCAGTCTTTCTTTCAGGTGATTAGACGTTACATATTTACCGTCTTTTCCGAAGAATGGTGAATTGTTGATGGAGAATGTCATGTTCAGCGTAGGCTCGTCAATCGCTGTTCTCGGCAACGGCTCAGGGTTTTCAAGGTCTACGAATGAATCTCCGATCTGGAAGGCATCAAAACCAACTACGGCACAGATATCCCCGGCTTTAACTTCGGTTACTTTTTTCTTTCCTAATCCTTCGAAAACGTATAATTCCTTTACTTTTCCTTTTACGATTTTTCCGTCTGCCTGTGCAAGTCCGATCCACTGGGATTCTTTGATCTCCCCTCTGATTACTTTCCCGATTGCAATTCTTCCTAGGAAAGAAGAGAAATCCAGAGAAACAATCTGCATCTGAAGCGGCCCTTCAGCTACTTTAGGAGCAGGAACATACTGTAAGATACCGTCAAGTAACGGGAAAATATCTTCAGTCTGCTCAAGGGAAGTGTTGAACCAGCCCTGTTTTGAAGAACCGTAGAACGTAGGGAAATCCAGTTGCTCTTCGGTAGCCTCAAGGTTGAAGAACAGGTCAAATACCTGATCGTGAACTTCGTCCGGACGGCAGTTCGGCTTGTCTACTTTATTGATTACCACTAATGGTCTTAATCCTAATTCCAGTGCTTTCTGAAGCACGAATCTTGTCTGCGGCATTGGTCCTTCAAAGGCATCCACCAACAAAATAACCCCGTCTGCCATTTTCAATACTCTTTCTACCTCACCACCGAAATCGGCGTGACCGGGTGTATCGATTACGTTAATTTTCGTGCCTTTATAAGTAACAGAAATATTCTTGGATAAGATCGTGATCCCTCTTTCTCTTTCAAGATCATTGTTATCCATAATTAATTCCCCACTCTCCTGATTTTCTCTGAAAATATTGGTAGCGTGGATGATTTTGTCAACCAAAGTCGTCTTCCCGTGGTCAACGTGTGCGATAATCGCAATATTTCTAATGTTTTGCATAAAAGATTTTTACGGGTGCAAAAATAGTGATTTTTAATTAAAAACTCACCATGAAGTTTTATTTATTAACAAATTCATAATGAGCATTTTAAAACACCACACTTTTCAGCCATCCGTATACCGAGCAATAAGCCTGTGTTTTACAGGAAAAAATCAGGATAGAAAAGCTAATATTTAAATGAAAACGCCGCAGGCATCAGCGGTTAAGCGTTATTCAATTATAACCGTCCCGGAAAGTCCCGGCTCAAAAAGTAAAGCATAACGACCTGAATCAGGACAACTCAACCTGTTTTCAGTAAAAATGATTTCTTTGAAATTTTATGCCTGAAAGCGAGCATCCCAAAAATGGCCCCGGCGGTTCCGCCCATAAAAGTAAATGTCAGCAGATAAGCTTCAGGAATTCTCCTCTTGTGTTTTACGGTTCTTCATTTGTCGATGCCGAAGATGAAAAAGGTGATGAGGGTTGTAATGCTGAACCGGATGATCATATGGTGGCGCAAATCAGGAAAAATAATGGAAGGCCGGAACCAGACCGCTGCACAGCCCGCAAAGTTGTACCTTTCGTTCAATTGATCATCTTCGGGAATGCATTGGATAATATTCAGGAAGCTGATCATTGTTTTTGGGAGAAACTTATTTAATCACTTGCAAAATAGTCTTTCAATTCAAATGTATGATCAGGTAACCAACCCTATATAATTCAATATAAAAGAAATCATTTCCTGCCTACCGCCGGATGTATTATTTTTGTACGGTATTACAAAATAAAACCCATGACTGTAGAAGAATTGGTGGGCAGCTATACTGTCCAGGGCAGCAACCAGGAAGAGACTGGGGAGGTGACTTATCACGGACTGCTGACCCTTTCCCTTGATGAAAACCACCGTATTGTGGCCCAATGGCTGATCGGTGATCATGAGCAGAACGGCACCGGATTTTACAGAGACGGAATCTTAGTCATTAATTTCAGCTACGAAGGCGAGGATGATCACGTCTACAAAGGGACGGCTGTGTACCGCTGCATCGGCCCTGATGTGCTGGATGGGTTCTGGTCTGAGAAACACGGCGATCCACGGTATCTGGGACGTGAGTATGGTGTCCGGATCAGGAGTTCCGGATTTCTGAATTGATGGTCTCCTGCTGAAATGTATGTTTTATGTACTTAACTGGTTTATTGCGTCAGCCTGGATAAGTTGATAACGGCTAACGTCAGTTCGAGTAGAATTCTGAAAGAATTCTGTATCGAGAACCGGTGAACGACAAACCGCAAGCATGTTAATCAGATACTTCCAGATAAGCTAATCCCGTTGATTGATGGGCTACCACCGCCTCTTCAGTGATTTTTCTAAGAAAAATGTATCGAGAAGTTGGTGTTATTAATTCACATATTCTTTTGTCTTGAAACAAAAGAACCAAAAGTTCAAGACCCAAAACTTTCTTAACGCTGCAAATTGAGCCTGCGCTGAAAAGTTTAAACTTGCGCGGATTTAATATAGATATGTTGATCACTATTACCGCCGCGCTTCGGACATAAAACTTTTTTTGGCGGCCCGATCTTTCAATTTGCTTAACGCTGAAAGTTTAATGGTCATTTAAGTCCAAACAACAATACGGTCGATTGATGAACCGCAGACGTCCGTTCGAGTAGAATTCTGAAAAGAATTCTGTATCGAGAACCGGTGAACGACAAACCGCAAGCATGTTAATCAGATACTTCCAGATAAGCTAATCCCGTTGATTGATGAGCTACCACCGTCTCTTCAGTGATTTTTCGAAGAAAAATTGTATTGAGAAGTTGGTGTTAATTTATATATTCTTTTGTCTTGAAACAAAAGAATCAAAAGTTCAAGACCCAAAACTTTCTTAACGCTACAAATTGAGCCTACGCTAAAAAGTTTAAACTTGCGCGGATTTAATATAGGTCTGTTGATCACTATTATAGCCGCGCTTCGGACATAAAACTTTTTTTGATGGCCATCCTCATTCAATTTGCTTAACGCTGAAAGTTTAATGGTCAGTTTCATTTAAGACCAAACAACAATCCTGTCGATCGATGAACCGTAGCCGTCAGTTCGAGTAGAATTCTGAAAGAATTCTGTATCGAGAACCGGTGAATGGCAAACCAAAATTATGTTTAATCAATAACTTCTCGATACACTTCGCTTTGCTTCGTTACTCCTTTAGATTTGTAAAAAGAAAATGATATTTTTATTATGAAGAGAAAAGTGTTTAAGTAAACTAATAATTACTCCGAGTACAACTCATACTTCGATTACTCCTTTAGATTTGTAAAAAGAAAATGATATTTTTATTATGAAGAGAAAAGTGTTTAAGTAAACTAATAATTACTCCGAGTACAACTCATACTTCGATTAAGACTTAAACACTTTCTTATCAAAAACTCAGATAGAAATTCGGGATTGGAGCCCATTATTAAGGAGTTGAGATGATGATAAGTTTCTCTTTCAATTAATCAAAACAAATTTATGGAAAAAGTTTTTATTGGAATTGACATCAGCAAACTAACTCTGGATATTTTCGTTAAAGGATATTGTAAGACACAGCACTATCAAATTGAGAATACTTCGAAAGCTATCAAAAAGTTTTTCAAAAGCTTCCCCAATAATGCAAATACCGTTGTAGGGATGGAGAATACAGGTCGGTATAATTTTGAACTTTACGAAGTTTTAAGTAATATGGATCTGTTGGTTTTTGTTATCAATCCGCTTCATTTAAAGAAAAGCATTGGTCTTTTAAGGGGTAAAAATGATAAACTTGACAGTCAGAGAATCTGTGTTTTTTTGGAGAAAAACCACATGGATCTAGAGCCCTGGATTTCTAAATCTTCAGATATTCAAAAGATAAGCTTACTTAATACTGAGCGCAGGCACAGAGTGAAAATAAGAGCAGGTTTATCAAGGCAGATGAAAGATTTAAGCTTTCTTAAAAACCATACAGATAAAGAAACTGTAAAACTTAACAAGCAGTTAATTTTACTTTTAGATAAACAGATTAAAACAATTGAGAAAAAAATTGTAGAAATTATTGAATCGAACATAGAACTAAGGGACCAATATGAAAGAATACAGACTGTTCCGGGTGTTGGAAAAGTATTAGCCACGATGTTCATTGTTAAGACGAATGGATTTACAGAGATTCAATCGGCAAGAAAGATGGCCTGCTACTCAGGAGTGGTTCCGTTTGATCATCGATCGGGTTCATCAATCTATTACAAACCCCGAGTCTCTACGATGGCTGATAAGGAATTAAAAAAGATTTTACATTTAGCTGCTTTGAGTTCTATAAGATTGAAAAATGATCTTGCTTTATATTTTCAAAGAAAAGTTTTGGAGGGAAAGAATAAGATGTCTGTATTGAATGCAATTAGAAATAAAATCATCCATAGAGTTTATGCCCTAATAAAAAACAATTCTGTCTATGAAAATAAGTTGCATATGTCATAGAAATCGAAGTGACGACTGTGTCCAGTTCTGGACTGCATCAGCGGT
>NZ_LMKA01000133.1 GCF_001421435.1 Chryseobacterium sp. Leaf201 | reverse complement strand
TATTATTTCAAAGAAAGCGCGAGGAAACAGAGGTCAGAAAGTGCAGGGAAACCTGGAATTATGGACAGTCAAAGTGTTCGCTGGTGAAATAACTATTCATTTAACAGTTATTATATAAAAAGAGGCATTGAAATCAATGCCTCGTCTGTTAGTCTACCTGTATTTTACACTAAGTTCTGTAATGAATTTTTCAGGATTTTTATTGGAATACTTTATCCATAACGAATCTCCTACATTTTTCCCCATCAATTCTTTTATGTCATTCCCCCCATCAATATTTTTCCCATCTACCTTATATCTTACTCGTATATTTTTTCCTTTGTAAAAACTAACTTTAGTAATGATCCCTTTAGTTAATGAATAATCATCAAAAATTTCTTTTACATCTTTTTTCCGCTCCTGGGTTCTATAATATACAAATGTAGCCAATGAACCTAAAATAACCGTCATCACTATAAAAAACTGTAAATATTCCTTTGTAGAAATTTTCTTTTTTTCCATAATATTATTTATCAATTTTATACACTTCTTTTATTCTATCCGTCATTTTACTTCTAATAGCTCCATTTATCAATCCTCCACCTCCCTGGCTGTTGATAAATCTCTGTACATTTTTCATGTGCATTTTGTTGGTATTTGCAACATTTGAAGCCCTTACAGCTTTGGTAAGTTTAAGTTCTGCTGCCACTGCTCTCCCGCTTAGAGGATTTCTTCTAGACAATTGATTGAATGTATTTCTTGCATTAGCAACATTCCTCAATGCCTGAACTTCTTTCTTTTCAAGATTTTTTACAGCTGACTCAGCAACGCCTCCTACTTTTTTCCCCACAAATCCTCCTAATTTACCACCTATAAGGTCTACTCCTGCATCATAGGCAGCATGCTTTACTGATTTGTTTACTCCAACTACCTGAAGTCCGCTATCACCAGATGAATAATCAACACTTGCCTTTAATGCTACTGCAGAATACTCTGCTACCCCTGCGAGTGCAGGATTAAAGCCTATTATTCCTCCTTTTGCAGATTCAATTCCTACATCTGCCCAATCAACCTCATCGAATGATTTTCCTGCAAGCAATTGAGTTCCCAATTCTATCCCTCCAAACGCAACAGCTCCAAGTACAGCACCAGCTACATTTTGCTTACCATTCGGGTCCATATACAATACAGGATTTTGATAACAGTAAATATAAGGGTTAAGATTACCTTGGTTGAAAACTCCATCATTATGATCACCATCTCCATAAAATTCATCTTCCATTACCGGATTGTAAACAGCCAATGGATCTACTCCGTACCACAGACTTAATCTTGGATTATAGTATCTCGCTCCGTAGTAATATAATCCTGTCTCACTATCCAGTTCTTTTGCATTGAATTTATAAGGATTGTCATAAACTCCTGTCATCTGCTCTGCCATAGTTTCTCCGAACGGTAAATTTATGAAAAATTGCGTTGCATCCCCATGTTGTTCGGTTACAAAATTTGCAGTTCCCAAATGATCTCCATGCAGGTAATAAACATTTGGCTGTGCTCCATTTTTGTTCGACAATTCGGTTGTAATATTTTTAAAATCTATTCCTGCTTTTTCGAGATATATTTTCAAATCAATTTGAGGATCTGGAAGATCTTTTTTATCAATTTGGACATTTGACGCTTGCTTCATTGTAAAATCCTGATATCCAATTCTGCTTGCGACTCTTTTTTCACCTGCATAATAATGTTTAGTAAAGGTATTATTAGCATCAATTGTTACATATTGATTAGGATAAATCTTATATTCATTTATTGCTATACTACCTCCATCAATCAAAACACCGTTTTGATAAAGTTGCGGACCGTCGGCAAGATTATATTTAATAACCCTCTCTCCTTTATCATCATAAACATAATATTGATACGAACCTGCGAAATCCTTATTTACAGCTTTTAATCTATCTTGTTCGTCCCAATACATTCGGGCTACATCACCATTTTTTTCATGATTAACCAAATTTCCATTAGAATCATATTCAAATTTTTCGTATTCGCCAGTACTTAAATTATCAATATTTTCAACTTTATGAGTTCCATTTATATAATGATATTGATTTGAATAAGTATTTAATGAATTTTGACTTCCATTCTGCTCGTGTACCTGATTTTTTTGGTTAATTCCACCAACATTGTTGTAGCTCAAACTTAAATTAAAGTTAGAATTTTCTATGGCAAATGCTCCAGGAGCACCGCTAAAATCTCCTCCAGATGAAATAAGCCTGTTTAAGCTATCATATTCATAGCCAAATGTATAATTTCCTCCCATATTCTGGAAAGGCTGGGCACTATTGTCTAAATTAGTAATATTTCCAACAAAATCGTAGGTATAGTTGTTTTTAAGCAATTCAACCCCTCCATTATCGCTCAATTTATGCCGATTTAGCCTTCTGTCCGCAGGATTGTAAAAAAATTCAGACTTGGTATCATTGCCATTTACTACCATTATACGCTGCTCATACTCATCGTATTGAATATCTTTAATATATTCGTAACCCTCTTTATTATAAATTTTCACAAGGTTTCCTGCTAAATTATATTCATAATTTACATTCTCTCCATCTGGATATACAATAGACAATGGACGGTTCCAACTGTCATATCTATATCTTGTACTAAACAGCATGTCTGGAATATTATAACCATTCACCATTTTTTCTTCAGCGGTTACTTCTCCCATATTACCGTAATTATACTTTGTAACTCCGGAATTATCTATTTTTACAATCATTTTTCCAGCATTATTTCCTGATCCAGCTGTACCATAATCATATCTAACGTTTGCAGGATTTGCGCCGGAAGGAATATCTGGTAATCTGACTTCTTTAAGCCTATTGTATTCATAAAGGTATTGAATATACGTCTGAGTTGGGTTATTTTGCAAGTTTGAAGTAAATAATCTGTTAAGATTTCCTGCCGTATCATATTCATAATTTGTTGTTCCGTGATCCGGATGAATCTGAAGGACTCTTCTACCTGCTAAATCATAGTCATATATTGTTAACAAACCTTCTGGATCTACTAATGACTTTAGTTCCCCAATCTCATTATAACCAAATGTTGTATCTACATTTTGGGTAGGGCTAAGATAATTTCTGTTCCTTACTGTTTTCCCTTCAACATTAACAAAGGTTTCGGACTTTAACTGATTTGAGCTGTTCTGCATCATTGTAGTTGTATTTCTGAACAGCCCGCCATTAATAGCATAATTATAATTTGTAGTATGCAGCATTTCATCTGTGGTGGACATTACTCTATCCTTGGCATCATAACTTGATGAAGTGTAATAATTAGAAATCTGAGATAAATTCAACTTCATATTTGTACCTGTATTGCTACTGAACGGATATTTGGTTTCATCAACAGGATGATACTCCCTGATAGTTCTGCCATGCACATCTGTTAAATTTCTTCCTGATACCGACATTCTTTCTACTCCATTCAGTAATATATCCTTTTTCATCTGGATTATTTTTCCCCACCCATCTGCAATAGCAATTGTTTCTATCGGATTTGATGGATCCAACTCATTGTAATGCCTAGTGATTGCAAGAAATTTAGTATTTGTATCATTATAATAACTTAATGACCCTTCGGTGAAGCTATAATAATATTCAATCGTATAAGGTGCGCCACTTTCCAATTCTTTTGGTGCTATAATTCGTAATAATCTTCCTTTAGCATCATATTCATATTGCGTGGTATTACCGGAATTATCGGTGGCACTTATTACTACATCGAATCTTGGATCATATTCTGATGTCGAATAATATCCCATGACATCGGTAACCTGTACTGGATATTTATACATTTCTGAATCATACTTGTATTCTAAAGAATAAATATCTCCGTTTCCATTTTCCGGATATTCTATTTTTTCGATATTTCCAAACAGATCATAATACATGCTTGTGATAGAGCTCTCTGAATTATTGAGTGATACAAATAGCTTTTGTATATCACCCGTAACAGGATCTACTTCTGTCCCGCGCTTTCTTAAAACAGTTGAAGGAGAAGTTCCTGCATAAACTGTTATTGATTCTGGTACGTTTAGAATATTATCAGACGATGGCAGATCATGATATGTTATTACAGAATTGTAACTTGAAGTAGGACTTATATATTGGTATTTTATTAATTGTCCTTTCTCATTATACGTTGAATTTACGGTAGTTGTAATATTTCCTCCAGTCTCAAAAATCGTGGTAGATGTCTGGGCCTGTAATGTTATTGCCATTTTTCTACCTTCTTTTCCTCCTGTATCATATGTTTCAGGAAGTACTGTAGAAAGGTTGATTTTAGTATTATTGTCTTTAAACTTATATAATTTGTAGATATTATTAGTAACAGATGTTAATGAAGAAGTTCCGGTAAAAGATTCTGATTTCCTCATTATCCCGTTTAAGAAATAACCATTGTTATAATATGTATTTCTCACAGATCTGTAAATAGTAGTCGGATTATCCATTTCATTGATTGTTACTGTAGCAAAACCAAAGAAATCTCTTTCTCTTCTGTCGTATTTACCGTTTTCATATACGTATCTATTTACAACATCTTTGCCTGGTGTAGAAACTATATATGTATTTGAAAAAGCATCAGGATTAAGCATTTTAGATTCTGTCATCACCAATCTTGCATTTGGATCATTATAAGACGGTTTAGTAAATCCATAATCAATTTCAACAACATTTACCGCACTCTTGGAAAAGAAATTAGTAACTCTTTTCAGCTTATTGGTTCTTCCTATTTTAGAATGATTTACCGTAAATCCTCCACTGTGTGAAACTACAAGATCCGGGAACCCGTCGCCATTCATATCTTTAAATGCCTTATCAACCTCAGAGATTGATATCCCTATATTTCCTGAACCCTGTGCCCCTACTTTTAAATAAAGAAGCGGTATAAAAATACAGCAAATTGGAATATTAATATAATAATGACCGCCAAGAGATAACCCTCCATTGTATGTTTTTGCTTCATTACTAAAATTAATATTTCCTGAAGAATTTTTAAATAAAGTAGTTGCCGGTGAAAACTTATTTCCTAAGTTATAGCTTACTTTGGTATTCGCTCCATCTACATATATAAGATCAACAAGTCCGTCTGCATTAATGTCCTCATATAATCTTTCGGCAGTACCCATAGAAGCTGAAATTCCAAGGCTGGCAGAAATGCCAAATCCCATTGACATCCCGGAAGCATAATCTACTCCACCGGAAAGTATATTCATATCAAATCCGATACCTGCAGTTCCTGTAGGTTTTGAAGCATAGGAAGCCAATCCTGAATAGGATTCTCCACCATTCAGACGGTAGCCCATATTTAAAGAATATGAACCTGAACTGTTGAACCTGTCTACAAGGCCATCTCCGTTTACATCCATATAATATTCCATTCCTTCATCTCTGGTAGGCTCTTTATATGTTGTAATGCTTGCTCCGGAATCTGCCCAAGGTGTTGAGGTATCTGTTTCTGTTGTCGTAGAAGATTCTCCCCCAAACAATGTTCTTCCGGCAGTCTTGAATCCGCTTATTGAAAATCCTTTTGCATTTGAGTTTTGATAATTATCAGATTTTGAAATATAATTGTAAATGTAAGGTTCATGGTTACCCGGACTGGATCCGGCACCTCTTCCCAGACCCCCTGTAGCATTCGTAATCTGGGCATTATCTTTATAAACGATATCCGGATATCCGTCTCCGTTCATATCAATAAAATCCTGTGTGCTTACGTTTTTATCTCCTTCAAGATAAGACTCTGAATTTGATAGATTTACAACAATTAAAGAACCGCTTACTGTTTTAGTCCTTGCTCTGCTGTATGATCTTTTATCTATTCCAAACATTTTGGTATCTACATCTCCCTGAATTGGCATATCTATGATTTCAGGATCAATTGATGCTGTACTGAACAGGGATGATACAGAATCATCATCCTTGAAAGAATCTGCCATTGCGTATTGCTCAGGAAGACCTTTCCCCATCCATTTTTCTACATTATTGTTATTCTTAAATGGAAATAACGGGAATAATGCAGGCGGCGCTCCTATATTTGGTGAATTGTACGGACCACTGTTCTGCTGAATACATTGCTCAACTTCTGCCTGAGTTGGAAGATTTACGCAACTGGCTAAGTTTCCGATAGGCGGAGAATTCATTCCCTGCACTAATCCTGGATTAATCAGTTTTCCGAAATAATCTTTAGGAGTGTTCGGGTTAGGAATATAATCATTCGCTACCTTATCAAAAATCATATCGCTGGACTGATCGTACAAAAACTGACCGTAGTTATTATAAATATAACTGTAAGGATTCAAAGCTTTCGAGTTAATAGATGTCGCAGCAATATCACCCGATGAACCTGTTGAGTTATTAACTGTAAAATAAAATGGCTTACTCAGAAAGAATGATCTGTATATCTTATAAGTTGTTTCATCAGCCGTATTATTACAATAAACCTGGAGACTTATCATTTGATCCACCGGAAATCCGGTTGTTGGAATGGTTCCTGCATGCACCAAAACAGGAGCACTACCAGGAAGCGTCTGACTGTTAATGAGGTCATACTCCACAACAGCAGGACTTGCCTGTGTATTTACTTCTACTCTTCTTTTAGCAAGAATTGCAGTTCCTTTCTTAATGATATAAACAAAGCTCCCTTTAAAACTTGTTGTTCCAGGTAAGTTTTTATTTAAATTAATATAATAATTGTTACTTGTGGAATCCGCCAGGAAATAAGTCAGTAAATTAATCTTCGCAGTAAAATCCGTAATATAATGTGATGGATATTCCGGAATTCCTTTTACATTGATTGGGTTACTGTTTCCATTAATAGTGGTCTGATAATTTACTGCAATATTATTCCAGTTTGCATCCTTAAACGATCTGTGCGTGTCCGATTCTACTTTGAATTTGATCTTTATTGGCTGGCCAGCTGCCACAGTCTGCGTAATAGTAGCAGCAGGTGTTACAAAAGAACTGTTACTTTGTGGAAATGGCGGTGTTGAAGAAGGTGGATATAATATTGTTTCAGTATTTGTGTTCACATCCAGCTTTATAACTTTAAATGAAATTTTATCTGTTGATTTAGGGAAAGTAATAGCAGGAATATCAACTGTTACAGTTCCCGGATTATCAAAGCTTAAATCATTTAATCCGTTATTAAGAAAATAGTTTTCAGAATAGCTTCCGTTATTATGATGGAATCCGTCCTGTTCTAAAAGTTCATTTGCAGCCTCAGGTGTAGGAGTTCCTCCCAGAAGAGGAAGTTTCATATATTCTATTTTAGGATTTGAATAAACCTTGAAATCCTTAATATTATTTTTATGAAGTCTTACAAATACCTTATCTCCCGATTTTACTGTTAAGTATCCGGGATTATTGATAGCAAGGTGATTATTGCTTTCGACAGGATTTATACTCTGAATATCCGAAAAATAAGTATTATATTTTGTGATACTGATATTCTGAACAGACGTTGCTGGGGTAAGAATTTTCAAATAAATTCTACCGTTTGTAGGAGTAGTGCCGGATGCAGGATTCAGAATTTCTACAGAATATACAGCTTTGGCATTAGGTACATTTTCTATGCTAATATTATCTGTAAATTTTATAATTCCATCCTTTGGTGCAACCCAGAATTTTACAACGTCCAAACCAGATTCGTTATCATTATTCTGCAGAGCATCATCGGCTACAATAACCATGTTTTCTGTGGTGTCACTAAAATTTGTCATTTCATTTATTCCACCGGAACTTAATCTGTTGAACCAAACCTGACCATCTTTTACAACATCCATCAGACCGTCTGAGTTGGCATCCGTAAGGTACGTCGAAGTTGTGCTTCTTGTAGTAGACCATACAAATGATCTGTTATACCCTAACCCAAAAACTTTAAGACCAAAATCGTATCCTTTGTTATCTGTCTTTGTTTTTGTGTAAGAGAAATCACTGTTAAGATTTGATATTTGTTTTGGAGCACCAAATGCAAGTGAGCCTGAAGCGAGCGAGCCGGGACTTACAAAAAGACCGGTATTCGGTTTTCTGTAAATAATATCCTGAACCCCATCGCCATTAAAGTCAATTAACTGCTGTACATTTCTCGCTTTTGCTTCAGAATACCCAAGCATTCCTGAAATCATGGCATGCCCATAAGGATCTTGTGTAGGTAAAAGAAAATTAAGTCCAAGTCCCAATCTTCCGTTTACACCCCATTCAAAAGTTGAATTTGCCTGAATTTTAGAAGGTGTTAATGAAGGCGGCAAAGGAAAAACATTTGCAATATTGGCATTTACATTGGAATCACCACCAAAATTTGTGATTGTATTGCCTGTTGCATCTTTAATATCATCATAATAATCAAACACATACTCATCAGTAGTAAGATTATTGTAAGAAAAATCATTTGATGTATCAATATGCTTAAGGCCTGTTAGCAAAGTTTTGTAAAACTCGCCTTCTTTATAAGTTAATGAATAAGTTCTTATCAGTTTCCCGTCATATTTTACATAGATTTTATTCAGTCTATACGGCTCTACTTCTTTTACGCCTTTTTTAGCATTAATACTGATATCCTGACGTACAATTGAACCTTCTTTTTCAAATTCTACAGAATACAATTTAAGACCGCTGTGGGCATCATTATTGGTGTATAGAATTTTCTGAATATGAAAATACTTTCCGTTGTTAAGGTTTTGGTTTACTCCCGTTAATCCGGTAAGATCATAATTGTCGTAAACATATTCTACGTAATTTCCGTTCACGTCCATTTCTTTCCAGACTGCCCAATGAACAATATTATTATTTGCATCTCTGATTACGGATTGCGTATTTACTGAATTTTTATCTCCACCATAGAAAATTTTCCCTCCGGAAGGAGTTGTTACTACCCATCTATAATCGCTTGGTGTAGTTCCATATCTTTCTATTTTACTGAAATTGTGATTTTTTCTTAAGAAAAACTTCTTTTTATTGTTAGTCAAAAAATCAGTTCTTTTTTGCTTGTCTGTGGTAAACACAGTACTGAATTCACTAATATCATTATGACGGTGAGGAAGATAGCTGTTATCATATACCAGCATTGCTCCATCCATGGAATAAAGTTCTGTTTCATCAGTCTGGTCAAAACGAGGAGCACCCCATCTCGTATCAATTGAAATAGCAGATAAACCATTAATATCCCATCCTTCTCCCATCCAGCCGTTTCCTTTACTGCTGTCATATCCTAACGAAAGACTTGGCTGCATACCTTTTCTACCAGATGGAATTACAATAGGGTAAGACACACTTGCTGTCCCTTTCTGATTGGCTGTTGGCGGTGCGATAAAATTACGTCCAACAGTAGGATTTATTGCTTTTAGCCCGCTGATTCCTGTAGGATTTGATGCGCCTAACTGCGGAGCTTCCGGAGTAGAGATGACCCCATTGATATAGTCTGTATCTCCATCTCCTTCCACAGTCACGGTTTTTGTTTTCGTGTCCACGACTGCAGCTTTTTCCACAATCCACTGTCTTCTGGCATAATCAAAATGGAAGGTCTTAATATCTTTCGGAGAGATCAGTCCCAAACGTTTTTCGTCGTAAGGAATCGTGAGCTTTACTTTTTTATTAAGCTTGCCTGAGATTACCGATAACCGGTAAGCGGAATTGTTTACCGTAACATTCTTTAATCCTTGTGAAGTGGCAGGAAAATCTTTTGATCTTAATTTTAACACTTCAAGATAAGCTGCTTCCGAAGTCCCTTTCTCAACCTTAATGTTGATTCCTTCATACTCTACACTGAATTCCTGATCGTTGGAAACGGAAATGCCCTTTGCATTGGAATAGGTATTACTGAATGTTTTGAAAGAAGCGGTTTGAGCAGGAATTTTGTAATTATTGGTAACTCCGTCTGCGGTCACGGAAAAGCTGCCTTTTGCCTTATCACTCTCTGATACCTGAATCAGCTTTTCAAATTCTCCGTTTTTCAGAGAAACATATTCATTGTTAATCGTAGTTCCCGCTCCGTTTATATTGCTTCCTTTCACATACAGACTGCTTCCGGAAAGAACTGAGCTCACTATAATATTGTCGTAAGATTTCCTGTCATTATCGAAAACAATCTTCAGGTTTTTAACCTTATATTTCACGCCGTCTGACGGCGAAGTAAATAAAATCGTGTTCAGCCCGCTTCTGATAAGGCTTGAGCTTACCGCTTCCCTCTGATGGCTCCACTGGGCACTCGGAACGACAATATCGCCGCCGATTGCCACATTATGGTTGATCGATCTCGGAACCGACTGGTGTGAAGCCAGCCCGAAAAGATCATATTCCAGATAGGCAACCGTATTTTCCTTATGTACTGCCGGAACATCGACCGTGAAAAAGTTATCTGAAATCCGGTCTTCTTCCGTATCTGAAAAAGTACCGATTGTCCCTTCTTTTTCTCTCGACGGATAAGAAATAACATGATCCGAAATTCCATTGATTCCGGATGATCCTGTATCTTCAGTCTGTGCCCGGAAAGGATTGTTTTCTGATAAAATATCCTGAGGCATTTTCTTTTCCGAATTGTTATTCAGAGATGCAACGGATGCTTTGTTACCGGATATTTCCTTTGCTCGTATGCCCTCTTTTTTATCGGTCAGCTTGGTCATAAGCCTGACTTTGAAAGCCCTGACTTTCTGCCGGTCTTCTTTAGTAAAACCTGCAAAGACAAACATACAGGCAAAGAAGCACAACAGCAGGAATGACTTCTTGGTAAAAGGAAGCCGTTTTCTGAATATTTTCATGGTATAAGTTATTCTACGATTAGTTTGAAAGTTTTTATGATTTTCCCGTCCCGGGTGAGATTAACTAAATATGAACTCTGGATCGGCAGGTGGTTGACATACGATCTTGCATTGCTGCTTACTTTATCCAGCGCAACAAGCCGCCCGCCACCGTCATAGATAGAAATGATCAGGTTTTCCATCGGCGGAAAAACGACGGTGAAATTCTGGTCTTTCTTTACCGGGTTTGGATACAGGGCAATCTTTGTAAGATCCAGAGAAAGATCTTTTTCGTTATATAAGGTTCCTGATCTTGGATCCTGATTTGGCGTACCGGGTTTAATGTCTTTTACAGGGCTTACCGCAAAAGTGAAAGACGTTTTGTCTCCTGTATCAAAGGCATCTAAGAATTCCACTTTATTAAATACAACAAAATTGCCATTTTCAACCCCTGGAATTTTCTTAATATCACCATTGTCCTTTTTAAGCAGCATCCAGTATGAAAGCGGCAGGGAACGCGGGTTAACCGTCTCCTTGATAATCCTCACCTGATAGTCTGTTTTGGGAATTTTGTTTCCGATGAAACTGATTTCCCAGTTTCTTTCCAGAACATCAAGATCACTTTGAGGCTTTAAAGAAATTGCCTTATCATCATCAGACCACATCACAAAGTTATTATTGTCAAATCTGTTTTGGGAATTTTGTTTCCGATGAAACTGATTTCCCAGTTTCTTTCCAGAACATCAAGATCACTTTGAGGCTTTAAAGAAATTGCCTTATCATCATCAGACCACATYACAAAGTTATTATTGTCAATGACCGTAGGGTTTTCAGAATTGGTTCTTTTGATATCATTCATCCCGATAGCCARAAAAGGATCAGCCTGGTTGGATGACTGCTTCTGATAAAGCTCATTGCCATCATCCCTACCTAATCCGGTCGGCCGGTATTTATACGCAGGATGCTTTTCAGGATCCCASATCACCTTTCCATCGCTCCCGTAATATTTGCCTTTTTCCAGGGAAATTCCGTATTTGATGGCGAGGTAAGAATGTATTTTATTCAGATCCATCATTTTAGCTTTTTTAGGAAAGAAAATCATTTCATACAAATTCTGATCTTCAAACTTTATTTTTAAACTGTCAGATTTTTCCTTTTTTGAATCTGCTGTACCGGTAAATGAAAAAATGCTGGGCCTTTTACCGATTTCTTTGGATTCTTTTCCTCTTCTGTACGAGGTATTCCCCAAAGAAACATTTTYCCAGATCATTTCATCCTCTTTTGAAGCATGCACCAGGCTAAGCGTATGGCTTTTATCTTTGCTGTATTTAATGTATTTTTTTAGAAACTTGTCTTTGATACCGCAGTGGAAATTTAGAAGATTTTCATCCGTGCACCTTGCAGCTTCCCGTGAGGCAGGATTTATCTTCTCCCAAATCTGGACATCCGAACCCACCAGCTGGGCATTAGCATAGAATGAGCATGAAAATGTAAGAAATATGAACATTCTTGAACATAGGAGTTTAAACATAGTTATGGTAGTTTTTATTTATCTTTCTACAAAAGAAAAAGAATAATCAGAAGAAATCTCTTATAAATTTATGATCCGATTAAAGTTTGAAGGCCTACGGAAACATGGGCAATAGAAATTGCAGAAGTTAGAAAATACGTAATTAGGGTTTTCATGGTAGTAGTGTATGGTTATTTTTTACAAAACTAAGTTAATGATTAACCATTTAGGATAAACATTTCGTCATTTGAGGAGCAGGCAGGGCTCGAACCTGCGACA
>NZ_LMKA01000132.1 GCF_001421435.1 Chryseobacterium sp. Leaf201 | reverse complement strand
AAATTATGTAGATTAACATGCTTAATTAATACAAATAATTAATTATCAATTATTTATATTAAAACATGCATAGCATAACATCAGCTTAAATTAATAAAAAGTTAAACTTATGTTTAACTAAATGTAATATTGGATACTGTCCTGATGTTGGAAAGCATTATCGCCGGGAATAGGGAATTCCGCAGATATTCGTTATCTTTGCCTATAAAACTTTACAATAAGATGTCAGACAGAAAGATGATTACGGCGGCGTTGCCTTATGCCAACGGGCCGGTTCACATAGGGCATTTGGCAGGGGTATATATTCCTGCGGATGTGTATGCAAGATTTCAGAGAAGATCAGGAAAAGACGTAGCTTTTATCTGCGGTTCGGATGAACATGGGATTCCTATTACCATTAGAGCCAAGAAAGAAGGCGTAACGCCTCAGGATATTGTGGATAAGTATCATGAAATCATTAAAAAATCATTTTCCGACTTAGGGATTTCTTTCGACGAATATTCCAGGACGACATCTGAAAAGCATTATGAAACCAGTCAGGATTTCTTTAAAGTCCTGTATGAAAAAGGGAAGTTTACGGAAGAGGTTTCCGAGCAGTATTTTGATGAGCAGGCCAATGAATTCCTGGCAGACCGCTATATCGTGGGAACATGCCCGAACTGCGGCAATGAAAATGCCTATGGAGACCAGTGCGAAAAGTGCGGCTCTACCCTGTCGCCTTCAGAACTGATCAACCCGAAATCAATGCTGAGCGGCAATGTGCCGATTCTTAAGGAAACCAGGAACTGGTACCTTCCATTGAATGAATATGAAGATTTCCTGAACGATTGGATTATTGAAGGCCATAAAGACGACTGGAAACCCAACGTATACGGACAGGTAAAATCATGGCTGAATGACGGCCTGAAGCCTCGTGCCATGACCCGCGACCTCAACTGGGGCGTTCCGGTTCCGCTGCCGGGTGCAGAAGGGAAAGTGCTGTATGTATGGTTTGACGCCCCGATCGGTTATATTTCCTTTACCAAGGAATGGGCAGAGAAAAACGGGAAAGACTGGAAAGATTACTGGCAGAGTGAAGACAGCGACCTGGTACACTTTATCGGTAAAGATAACATCGTATTCCACTGTATTATTTTCCCAGCTATGATGAAGGCACACGAGAATTTCATTATGCCCGACAATGTTCCGGCTTTTGAATTCCTGAATCTGGAAAACGATAAAATATCAACCTCCAGAAACTGGGCTGTCTGGGCACATGAATATGTGGAAGAATTCCCGGGACAGCAGGATGTTTTGCGTTACGCATTGCTTTCTTCCGCTCCGGAAACTAAAGATAACAATTTTACCTGGAAAGATTTCCAAACCAAGAATAATTCGGAATTGGTAGGGATTTTCGGAAACTTTATCAACCGGGTGGCGGTGCTGATTCATAAATATTATAACGGTGTGGTTCCGCAGGGTGATGTTAATGCCCCGGAATTACAGGAAATCAACAAGGCAGCAAAAGAAATTTCTATGTTCCTGAATAATTATGAATTCAGGAATGCTTTAACGGCGTTAATGAATCTGGCCCGTTTCGGAAACCAGTACCTTCAGGCGGAAGAGCCGTGGAAGACCATTAAGGACAACCCTGAAAAAGCAGCAGGCTCATTATTTGTCGGTGCTCAGATTGCAGTGGCTCTGGCTCAGCTGTGCGAGCCTTTCATGCCGTTCAGTTCAGAAAAATTACTGACTATGTTCAATGTTCAGAAACTGACCTGGAGCGATGTTGAAACTCAGAATGTTTTAATAGAAACCGGACATACCATTAATGAATCATCCCTTCTTTTCTCAAAAATCGAAGACGATGTAATTGAAGCCCAGATTCAGAAACTGGAAAATACCAAACAGAACAATAAAAAAACCAACCCTAACGCCAACCCCATGAAAGAAGAAATCACCTTTGATGATTTTACGAAAATCGACTTAAGAACTGCGACCATTATCGAAGCTGAAAAAGTGGAGAAAGCAGATAAATTATTAAAGCTGAAAGTAGATACAGGCGTGGATGTAAGAACCGTAGTTTCAGGAATCGCAGAAAGCTTTACCGCTGAAGAAGTGATCGGGAAGCAGGTGATGATCCTGTTGAATCTGGCACCGAGAAAAATCAGAGGCATCGAATCCCAGGGAATGCTGCTGTTAACAACAAAACCGGACGGGAAATTATCATTCGTAACACCGGATGACAGCAATGTGGAAAACGGTATCGAGATCGGGTAATTCAATTCTCATCAGGAATAATAAAAGACGTGCAGATCAATTGCACGTCTTTTTCTTTATCTTTAAAACAATATAATGTTGTCTTTTATTCTGAAAACCCCAGAGCAGAGTGAAGAATCCCAAAAGTCCGTTATTGTATCTTTTACAAATTCTTTCCTCAAAATTACAGCAGTCAGGTCATCATCATTACTTTTTCGTCAGCTTCGCCAGATAAGCATCTTCGTCCTGCATGATCTTTTCAATAACAAAACCGTTATATTCCGCTGCATTTTTCAGCGTGTTGAAATCCAGGTAAAGCCATTTGATCGGGTCTTCAGATTCCCCTTTGTAATGCACCACATAATCCAGCTCCCCGTAATAGCCACCGGCCGGAATCAGTACTCCCCCATCTTCTTCGTCACGGTCAAACATATACAGGATATCCGTACTGTCGATCAGGATCTGTCCGTTTTCGTTAAGCAGAGAATACAGCCGTTTCAGATACGTATCAATGGTAGAAAGGCTCTGGAAAATCCCGGTCCCGTTCATCAGCAGCAGGATCGTATCAAAAGTTTCCCCGGAAAAATGAAGCATGTTTTCGCAGACTGCCGTTTGGACCCCTCTCAGTTTACAGACTTCAATGGATTTGGGTGAAATATCCAGAGCGGTAACCTCCAGTTTTCTTTCATCCTGAAGATACAAAGCATGCGAACCCGCACCTGTCCCGATGTCCAGCACTTTTCCGTGAGCCAGTTCAAGTGCTTTCTGCTCCATCCCGTTCATCTCTTCAAAATCCCTGAACAGATAGGCTACCGGAAGTTCATCCAGTTCCGAAATGGAAGTTTCCGTCTGAAGGTCTTCAGGATTTTGGTTGTGGTAATAATCGTGGATGGCTTGGCCCATTAGGTCTTTCATGATGAAATTTTTGATATGGTAAAGATAATAAATTTTAAAAATGATTGAATTAATAAAAGACTGCAATAATCACCCGGCATTCATAGATATAGCATTTAATCATTCCATAAGAAAACTTTGATATTTTAGATTAGTTTCATCATCACCCCTAAAGATTAAAGCAAACTTAAAAACATTTACAGTATTTTTGATTTCGTTATAGATTAAAGTCAACCAATGAAATTCATTTTGAAATATGCGAGTTTGATTATTCTGTTTTTCTTATTAATCGATAAGACTAAAATTTATGCAGATTTTACAGCATCAAATTCAAATATTATTATTCTCCCTCTCTTAATTATTTTGATTATTTTAAATATTATTATCCTGTATTTTTATGATTTCAAAAAGCAAAATAAATTCATCTATAATAATTTAGTCGTAGCATTCTTACTTATTCTGTTTGGAATACACCTAATATTTGATTACAGGCAGTCAAAAAAAGAAATAAAATTCCAGCTTTATGTTCCTAATAATAGTATGCTCAAACAAATAGGCTATGAAATAAAATTATATACTGATAACACTTTTGAAATAAGTGAATACTGGCATGGAGAAAGTAGACATTACTTCGGTAAATATAGCCTGAAAAACAACATCCTGATTCTTAATGATGAACATATTGAAGATAAAACACAGGATCAGATTACAACAAGCTATTATCTGAATCACAACACTGAGGATTTTATTGCTTTAAATACCGGATATTATAATCTGAAACCACATATAAGATAATAATCAAAATTATATTCCTCCATCACCATCATAAGGAAATTCTATTTCCAACCGTTATCTCCTGTCATAATATTTCCCTAACTTGTCTCTACCAAAAGAAGATGGATTGAATGACAAACAAAAATTTTAATTTTTATAAAGGATTCACGTTCAGCAAGCATGTTCCGGAAGAAATCTCGCATTTCGACCGGGTTTTTGATGTGTTCAAAGATCTGCTGACGCATACGTCCGGCGACATTGAAGAAGCCTTCGAGTGGCTTGATATGCTCGATAAGGAATATGATATTTTTACCGATGAATATACCCTGCAGGATTTTGAGGAAGACCTGAAAAAGCGCGGCTATATCAAGGAAGAAATTGACCCGGAGAAAGGAAACACGGGAACCGGAAAAGGCAAAAATGTACTGACGGCCAAACTGGAAGCGGCCCTGCGTGAATTTGCACTCAACCAGATTTTCGGGAAGCTGAAAAAAAGCGGGATCGGGAACCACCGCACCTCCAAAACGGGAATCGGTGACGAACGCGATGGCGAACACCGTAATTTTCAGTATGGTGATGATCTCTCTACCGTGAATATGACCGAAAGCCTGAAGAATGCCCAGATCAACAACGGGATTTCAGACCTGCGCCTGACGGAAGATGACCTCATCGTAGAGGAAACCCGGCATAAAGCACAGATGAGCACGGTGCTGATGATTGACATCAGCCACTCCATGATCCTGTATGGCGAAGACCGCATCACACCTGCTAAAAAAGTGGCGATGGCACTGGTGGAACTGATCAACCGGAAATATCCCAAAGATTCCATTGACATTATCGTCTTCGGGAATGAAGCCTGGCCGATCAAAGTGAAAGACCTTCCCTATCTGCAGGTGGGGCCTTACCATACCAATACCGTAGCCGGTCTGGAACTGGCGATGGATATCCTCCGCAGAAAGAGGAACACCAACAAACAGATTTTCATGATCACCGACGGGAAACCAAGCTGTATCCAGCTGCCTACCGGAGAATTTTATATGAACAGCAACGGGCTGGATGAAATGATTGTCTCCCAATGCCTTAACAGGGCGGCGCAGGCCAGGAAGCTGAAAATTCCCATTACCACATTCATGATTGCCCAGGACCCTTACCTGCGTAAGTTTGTGGAAGCCTTTACCGCACAGAACCAGGGAAAAGCATTTCTGACTGGGCTCTCGGGACTCGGACAGATGATTTTTGAAGATTACGAAAGAAACAGGAAAAAGAGAATATGAGGTTAGATTTCAGATGCAGGACATCAGATTTCAGACAGTAAGCTTCAGACTGGTTTCCAACAAATTTAATTTTACAGAATATTAATAGTATAAATGATTACTGCTCAACATACAATGAAAAACGATACAACATTTAAAGAATTAAAAAATTCCGGATATACCGATAAAACCATCAGCCAGGAAATCCAGGCGAACCTGATTGCAAAGATCAAAGCCAAAGAACCGGTATTTGAAGGGCTGTGGGGTTATGAAGACACCGTGATCCCGCAACTGAAAAAAGCGATCCTTGCCGGACATCACATTAATCTTTTGGGACTGCGCGGACAGGCCAAAACCCGGATTGCAAGAAGCATGATCAGCCTGCTGGATGAATACATGCCCATCGTAAAAGGTTCTGAAATCAATGACAGTCCGTTTCAGCCGATTTCAAAATATGCCAGGGACCTTATTGCCGAGCATGGTGATGAAACCCCAATTTCATGGGTACACTGCTCCGACCGTTTCTTTGAGAAATTAGCCACACCGGATGTAAATGTAGCCGACCTGATCGGTGACATCGACCCGATTAAAGCGGCCACCTTAAAACTGCCGTATTCCGATGAACGCGTGCTGCATTACGGGATGATCCCGCGTGCCAACCGATGCATCTTTGTTTTAAATGAACTGCCGGATCTGCAGGCAAGGATCCAGGTTTCTTTATTCAATATTTTACAGGAAGGCGATATCCAGATCCGTGGGTTCCAGTTGAGAATGCCATTGGATATCCAGTTTGTGTTCACCGCGAACCCTGAAGATTATACCAACAGGGGAAGTATTGTTACGCCTTTAAAAGACAGGATCGGTTCCCAGATCTTTACCCATTACCCGCAGACCGTTGCGCTGGCCCGCCAGATTACGGAACAGGAAGCTTTGATTTCAGCGGAAGATAAAAACAGCATCCAGATTCCGGGTCTTGCCAAAAACCTTCTGGAAGAAGTAGCTTTTGCGGCGCGCGACAGTGAATATGTGGATGCCAAAAGCGGGGTAAGTGCCCGTCTGACCATCAGTGCGATGGAAAATTTAGTGGCTGCTGCTAAATTAAGGCTGATTGAATCCGGTGCTGAAAAAACAACGGTAAGGCTGCTTGATTTTATGTCGATCATCCCGTCCATCACCGGAAAGATTGAACTCGTGTACGAAGGCGAGCAGGAAGGTGCCGATTACGTAGCAAAAATACTGATCGACCAGGCAGTTATGCTACAGTTTGAAAGCCTGTTCCCGCGCATCTCCAAGCTGGAAAAAGAAAGCATCAAAACACCTTATACGGATCTGATCAAATGGTTCAATAAAAACCATCTTGAACTCAATTACAATGATACGGACGAAGAATTTTATGAGAAACTGAACAGCATTACGCCTCTGACGACCGTTATTGAAGAAAATACGCTGGAACTCAGCACAGAAGACCAGAATTTCTGTAAAGAGCTGGTATTATGGGCACTGACCATCAGTAAAAAACTGGACAAATCTGAAACCCAGGCTTCTTTTACATTTGATTCTGCAGATATGAATTCATATTTCCGGAATTAACCCTGAGCTTTGATGTGATAATAAATCCCCTGAATGAATTTTCAGGGGATTTATTTGTTAATCAGAAACGCTGTTGATTTTATGAAATCAAAAATTTAAATTTATTCTAAAATCATTTTTTAATGATGATTGTTTATCTTTGAATTACAACGAACTATATAACAATGACCACTCACAATTATTTTATCCAGTACCACAATGCAGACAAACTTGAAAATTTCCCAACTTCAGGTATTGACTTTAATCTCCCGGTATCAGAAATTACGCTTGACAATAAAATACAATATGATGAATGGATATACACAAGCAAAAGAATTTTATCAAAAGCCATTGGGAGTTTCTGTTTTCTGATTGTCGGGAAAACAGAGCAGAGAATTAAAAATTACTATCTGTGGAATTATTTTAGAATAGAAGACAGTAAAGAAAAAAATGGTTTTACAACAGTGTATGGAACCGGGCAGGATCTAAAAAAGCCCGTATTGCTTAACAACTTACCGGAATTTGAAAGCTTTAAAAAGTTCTGCGGCAATTTCGGAATAGGTTTTCAGAAAATTGATAACCACCCATTTTCTGAAATGCTTGTTCCATATATCTTAGAAAATTGCTTTGGTATGAAAACCAATAAGGAAATGGAACTCATTTCTCGTCTGCAACAATTAAATAGTAAAATGAAATTAAGTAGACCGGAAAGGAGATTAATTAAGTTGAATGCAATATTAAGAAAAGACGCCTCAATTGTTAATCTGTTAAAAGAGATTGCTCAATATAAATGTCAGTTTCCGGATTGCAATTCAATTATTTTAACCGAGTCGGGAACGAATTATGTTGAAGTAGCCCATGTAAAACCTATATTCAAAGGCGGACAAAGTATAATTGGAAACTTAATTGTATTATGCCCGAATCACCATAAAGAATTTGATTTAGGAAAATTAAGTATTTCAGAACAGCGTATAGAAATGCTTTCCGGCAACCTGAACGGTAAAAATTTTACTATTAAATTGATAAATTAAAAAGCAATTGCAATCCCCTGAATAAGTTTTCAGGGGATTTTTTGTTTATTATCAGATCATAGATTGTTTTAAATGGAAACTGTCACAATCCTTTTTGCGTTAATTCAAAATTTCATTCATGGCAGTCAGGATTACCGGCTTTCCGTCGGTTATCATAAGGGTATGTTCATGCTGGGCCATAAATCCGCCTTTGTTCCCAACCATCGTCCAGCCGTCATTCTGTTCCACTGCAATACTGGAGTCGGTAGAGATAAATGTTTCAATGGCCACCACAGAGTTTTTCTTAAACCTTCTGGTATCGAAACGGTTTTTATAGTTCATCAGTTCATCCGGCTGCTCATGCAGGCTTCTCCCGATGCCGTGGCCACCCAGGTTCCGGATGACCTTAAAGCCTTTCTTTTTTGCTTCGGTTTCCATCAGCAGGCCTATATCGGCTATTTTTACGCCGCCTCTGATGGTATTGATGGTTTTCTGTAAAATTTCCTTTGAAGCATCCACCAGTTTCTGATGATGGTGAATGTCTTTTCCGATGATAAACGAACCGCCGTTATCTGCCCAGAATCCGTTAAGTTCTGCGGAGACATCAATATTGATGAGGTCGCCTTCCTGCAGGACCCGTTTGCCGTTGGGAATGCCGTGGCAGAATTCATTGTTTACGCTGATGCACGTCCATCCCGGAAACCCGTACGTAAGATACGGGGCAGACCGCGCGCCGAAACCGGAAAGGATCTTTCCTCCGAATTCATCAATCTCTTTGGTCGTCATGCCCGGCTGTGCATACTTCATCATTTCCTTCAGGGTAAAGGCAACGGCTTCACCGGCTTTCTGCATTCCTGCTAATTCATGTTCGTTGGTTATGGACATCCTGTTATTTTTTGATTGTTAAACTGTCAAGCTGAGAGGTGTATCTCATTTTGGACAACATAAAGTTACCATTTCTTACTGAAATGAATGAATCTGTCTCAATCTTTTCTGTTTGAAAACCTCAAATCCTGAATGATCAGTTTGAGAAATCAGGACATACTCCATCCCTAGCCCTGATTAAGCGGCATGTCTGAGCTCTTTTTGCTGCTGTTTTGGGCGGCGGCAAAGCCCCACTTTACTTAAAAAATGAGGCTTCGCTGTGAAAAACAAGGTATCTTCTCTATACCGCAGGGCCTGCGGCGTCTTTAATTTCTTCCAGTAATTTTTTCCGTTCCCTGAGCCTTCTTCTGGCAATAACGGATTTCCCGCTGAGGAGCCTGATGAACCGCAGGTATTCAAACCGTTCCCTTCCGAAATGGTGGGTGACCACATACAGCAGTACCCCGGTTCCGGCGATGATGATGTACCCGAAGATTTTTTTAGCAGCAATCAGGATGGCATTCAGCTGGATGAGCTTCATGCCGGACGCTACATTCTGCGGAGGGAAGTTCATCCCGTCCATATACACTGCCAGATCACCTATGGCCACCACCTGGAAACGGTACTGAAACCAGGAGTACAGCGCAGAAAACATCCCAACGGCCAGAAAGGTACGCCAGACCAGCACCAACCCGATGGCCGCAAGCATTTCATCCATTTCCAGTTTATCCAGGGTATAAAACCATACGGAAATAAACAGGGCACACGTGCCGTAGCCTTTCAGGAACATCGGCAGGTACCAGTTGTCATAGCTGAATTCCAGGACCATGGAGAAATACATAATCAGGGCATACCCCATCATGGCGGAGAATCCTGAGAAAATATACATCTTCAGCGGAATTTCTTTTTTGAACCAGACTATGGCAATGATTCCTGCCAGTACAAGCCCGGGAATCATGAGTAGATTCAGCCTTGCATTGGTCAGCTGGTCGTATCCCAGGACACCAACAGCAAAGGTATTCTGAATAGATGTAGTTCCCAGGAACATACCCAGGCACAGCAGCATAAACAACCCGTGCTGAACATTGTTTTTTGAGAATATGCTAAAAGACAGGTACGGTCTTTTTAAAGTGGCCTGACGGATCACCAGCAAAGCAAAGCTGACAAAAGCAGCAATACCGGCGTTGATGATATTTTTTGAATTAAGCCAGTCCTGCTGTTTCCCGAACGAAAATACATACGCGGAGAACATAAATGCAGCAATAAAAAGAAGGATGCTCAGCCAGTCGATATAATGCAGCGGAACTTTGAGGGCAAAGTACTTATTGTGCATAAACACCCAGTGCAGAAGCGCCAGTGCAAAACACCCGACCGCTGCAATGATATAGAAATGCTGCCAGTTGTAAATCATGGAAACTTCCACGGCATAATACGCCGAAACCTGGTTCAGCACCAAGACAAAAGTGTAAAATGCGCCGTAAAACATTCCCCTGTTACCGATCATGGCCATTAAAGGCAGGAACAGCTCGATGGTGACCATCATTTTCAGGAACCCGATGATAAGCGAAGTAAAAACAAAAATCATCGGTTCCGCAGTGGATGAATTGATGTAGCTTAATACACCTAAAAGCACCAGCAGCACCGTCATTTTATCCCGCACCTTAAATCTCATTTTCATCCTGAGCACAATCGGCATACAGGCACCCATCCCGATGGTGGTTGCATAATTCGCCCACATGAAATATTCGGTCATGGCGCCGGTCCCGCTTACCACATAGCTGATGTTTCCGGTATACACCCCGCCAAGCGGCATCACGACAGCCAGCAGCAACAGGATCAGCAGCATCTGTACGGGTTTGGGCACCCAGTTGTTGTAAAGTCCTTTGTTGTACATAATTTAGGAGTTAAGGGTTAGGTTGCAGAGGTTAGATATTAGATTTCAGACTTCAGACTTCATATATCAGATAATAGCATATGTTAGAATCTCTTATATTCCTCACATTAAAGGCCGATGTATTCATCTCTTTATATCAATATTTTTCCCGCTGCAAAGTCTGATATCTGATGTCTGCTATCTTCCATCTATTTATCCACATCAATCACCACATTCATATTCATTCCCGCGCTCAGTTTTGCGATGTCTTCTTTTTTATTGGCTCCGGTAAACTCGATCCGTACCGGGATTCTCTGCTGGACTTTTATAAAATTCCCGGTAGAGTTATCAGTCGGGACACTTGAATACCTTGAACCGGTTGCTGCTGACACAGCTGTTACCACGCCTTCAAATTTCTGTCCGCCCAGGGCATCGGCCGTCATTGTCATTTTTTCCCCGATCCTGACATTCGGCATCTGGCTTTCCAGGAAATTGGCCGTCACCCATTTCTGTCCGTTTAAAACAATGGTGGCCACCTGCTGCCCCGGCTGGATCAGCTGCCCTTCGGAAATCGTCCTTCTTCCCATCACCCCGTCATACGGAGCTGTAATTACGGTATAGGAAAGATTGATTTTCGCCATGTCCAGGGCAGATTTGGCCCTTTTGATTTCAGCATCAATAATCCCGAATTTGCTTTTGACTTCGGTGGTGGAAAGGCTGGCCGACTGTTTCTGGTTTACCAGTGTTTCATACGCTGCTTTCTGTGCATCATATTCGGTTTTCGCCTGGTCATACTGCTGTCTTGTGACCGCTTCAGAGGCCAGAAGGTTTTTATATCGGTTTAAGTTCTGTTCTGCATTCCATAACCTTGCTTTTGCACCTGCTATATTGGAGGCCATCACGTTTACGTTATTGGATACGGTATTTACGGATGAACCGGTAGCCACACGCTGGGCCAGCGCATTCTGATAAGCGGCTTCCGCCTGCCCGAGCTGGGTCAGGATTTCACGGTCGTCCAGGATCACCAGTGTATCTCCTTTTTTCACTTTCTGGTGCTCAATAAACTTAATTTCTTTGATATAAGCTGAAACCCTCGTATTGATGGGATTGATGAATTCTTCTACCTGGGCAGCCTCGGTATAGGTTTTATCCCCGATATGAAAATATTCCCGTACGAGCCAGAACAATCCGAAACCGATCACCAGGAATACGATGATGTTGGAAATAATGGTTCTTATTTTATTTTTTTTAGTTTCTTTCTTTTTGGCAGCGGCACCTGATGACGGAGCCTGCTGTGTATTTTGGGTATTCTGTTCCTTGTTTTCCATTGTTTTGTTTTTCGTGTAAGATTATAGTGTTCCCGTAGATTTTAAAAGGTTGTAGTATTGATACAGCATATTGATTTCCGCATTGCTGTAATCCAGTTCAGACTGGAGCTTCTGGTTCTGTGCATCAATCATTTCTGCCTGTACGGCTAACTGGTTCAGGTATTTGGCTTCCGTAATCCTGTAGTTTTCTTCCGCCAGTTTTTTTGCATCATTCAGAATATCGGCCTGCTGTATGGATTCCTGATATTTTACATAGGCGGCATTCACAGCCATATCAATATTCTGCGCGGTAAGCGTCAGGACATCACCGGCCTGTGCTTTCTGGATCTCGCCCAGCTTCACCCGTTCTTTTGTTTTATAAAGGTTGTCAATATTATAGCTGAGGGAAACCCCGGTCTGCCATCCTCCGGAATACATATCCAGAACCGGGTTTCTGGTGGTGATGGGCTTTTGTAAAGTATATCCCCCGAATCCCGCTACCGTCGGCATTTTATCCGTTTTTATGATCTCGATGTTCTTGTCGGCCACCTCAATATTGGTATAGGCAGATTTCATTAACGGGTTGCTGTCGTGTGCCAGGCTGATATAATAATCCATCCCGATTCCGGCTTCTTTGTTTTCCAGTTTTTCCACCGGGATAATCTCTGTATCAACAGGCAGCCCCAAAGCCGTATTCAGATTATAGTTGAGGATCTTCCTGTTGTTGGATAAGGTTAAAATTCCCTGGTCCAGGTTTTTGATAGCCAGTTCGCCACGGATGACTTCATTCCGGGTCACCATCCCCTGCTGGTAGAATTTCCGGATATTCTTCAGCCGCTCCTGCGCCAGCTTTTTGTTGTTCTGAAAAACTTCCTGCTGGTTGACCGTTTTATACATATCGATTTCTATGACATATGCAACTTATTTTCATAGACAGAATTGTTTTTTATTAGGGCATAAACTCTATGGATGATTTTATTTCTAATTGCATTCAATACAGACATCTTATTCTTTCCCTCCAAAACTTTTCTTTGAAAATAT
>NZ_LMKA01000131.1 GCF_001421435.1 Chryseobacterium sp. Leaf201 | reverse complement strand
AAAATAAAAATTTATATTTATACCGAGATAAAAAACATAAATATGAAAAACAACCGAAGCTTTGTGAACGAAACAGGACGTTCCAAAAACATTGCGAATCTTCAGGATCTGAATTCCTTTTGTACAGCATATGGAGACAGGTACAATCCTGTAAAAGAAGAATTGAAGATTTCCAGTCTTAAAACACTTCATGAAAATGCCCTCTTAAAAATTAAATGAAACCCAAGCAAAAAAAATATTGTTCGATAATGCTACCATCAGTGGGCGGATGCATTCAGAGAATTAAATCCTTTGGCAACAAAAGTAGTAAACGCATTGGCCGTTTCAGAAAAAATCCGCTGATGCTGCGCAACGCTAAATCCTACAATAAAAAACTGCAGGGGAGAACAAAATCAAAAACAGAAGCAGAAAATCGGGAAAAGAAACCAAAAACCCAACAAGAACAATTCCCATGTCCTAAGAGCTACGACAGCAAGATCAATCACTTCTCCAATTTAATTTAGGTGTTGGAGCAAAGTACAGCCTACAATCCTAATGAAGAAGAATCAAAACCGGAGCATTATGGGATAAACTTGGGATACATGAAAAACAAGAGCACTGCTCTTATCCATGCCAATAAAGAATATACAAACGCCAGGTTAATCAGGGATCAGATATTGTATAATAATGTTATACGTATTTGTCAGGATTACAAAGAGGTGAAACAGTATGTAAAATCAGTTTTCGGGGTCACAAGTCCTCAATAGTATTTACTAAATAAGATCGTAGCATAAAATTAAGATAACATCAAAAATATTTCTGTCTTGAAAAATGTTTTAGGCAGGAATTGTTATTTGTGGCAAATTCAAAGTACATATTTCCAGCTTAGTATTTTTCAAACTTTGTGAATGAAATGAACAATTTTATGAATGGTGCTAGCAACTCCAATGAATATTCTTGCAACTGTAAGGATGACATTGATAACTGGCTATATTGTTCTTAACTTTAATTTAGATGAGCAACTTTATTTATGATTTTAAGAACTGCAGATAATATATTTAACAACTTCTGCTAAAGTTTTCTGCACTCTATTTTAATATTGCAAACTTAAAGGGTACTTCTTTCAATATTGTACAGTAATTTAATACCTTAGAAGCTGAAAATAAACCCCGGATACATTATACCCGAAAACAATAAGTTAATATCAGTACACCAATCACGTATTTAAATAACTCCATCCAGATCTAACCATGAAAAAACTCCTCTTTATCGTCCTTGGCATTCTCCTCATTCTAATAATTCTCGTCTTAATCAAAACATTGACCTATCCATTTAAAAAAATAAATACCAATACTTCAAGTGGCTGGAAAATGATAAAAGACGATTCCGCCATTCAAAGACTGTCGGGCGGACTTAAAATCCCGTCTGTTTCTGCCGGAGAGCTGGGAGAATTTGATTACTCAACATTTGATACCATCAAAGAATATCTCAAAACATCTTATCCATTGGTTTACGAAAACGCGGAATATACTGAAGTCAATAAATATGGATTGGTATTCAAATTAAAAGGCAGCAACCCGTCTCTGGATCCTATTTTATTCCTTTCCCACACTGACGTGGTGCCTCCGGGAGAAGCTGATGTAAAAGATAAAAGCGAAAATGTTTTCAGGCCGGACGATCGACCTTTGCCTCCTGTTTCAGAAGTTGCGGAAGACTGGGATTTCGGTCCGTTTTCCGGAGCAGTGGCCAACGGAAGGATTTATGGAAGAGGAGCGATTGATATGAAAGGGATGCTTTTTTCCATGATGGAATCCATGAATAACCTGATTAAAAACAGACATGTGCCGCAACGGGATATTTATTTAGCCTTCGGGTTTGATGAGGAAGTGGGCGGACAGCAGGGTGCGGCGAAAATTGCAGCGTATTTTAAAAGTAAAAATATAAAATTCGATGCGGTGTATGATGAAGGAGGACTGATTTTGGAAAAAGGCAGTGTGGCCGGGATCAATTCTGAAGTTGCCGTAATCGGCTGTGCGGAAAAAGGTTTCCTCTCCGTAAAAATCAAAGTAAAAGGATTGGGCGGACACGCCTCGATGCCTCCGATGGAAAGTGCTGTAGGAAAGGCTGCGGTCATTATGCAGAGGCTGGAACACAACCAGATGAAACCGATGATCACACCGTTGATCAACGAGTTTTTTACCAATATCGGCGGTTCCATGTCATTTGTAAACAGGATGGGAATCTCTAATCAGTGGTTATTGAAGCCTGTATTGTTATCTCAGCTGACAAAGAATAATTCCACCAACGCATTGGTCCGTACCACGACAGCTTTAACGATGATGAAGGGAAGCGATGCCCCGAACGTCCTTTCTCCGGAAGTGGAATTTGTTGTGAATTTCAGGCTGCTACCTGGCGACACGGTAAATGACGTAAAAAAACATATCGCCGAAGCCACCAAAGGGTTTGAGGTGGAAATAGAAGATATCGACCAGGTAAAAGAAGCCTCTGCGGTTTCCCTGACCCATACCAAAGCCTTCAGGTTAATTGAAGCGGCAATTAAAGAAATCCATCCCACGGCAGTAGCAACTCCATATCTTACGGTTGGTGCAACAGATGCCTATAAATACCAGATCGTCAGCAAAAATATTTACCGATTTATGCCGATCAAAATCAATGATGCCGAAAAACAGTCCATTCACAGCACCAATGAATACCTTAGCATTGAAAACTACATGAAGATGATTCATTATTTTGAGTTCATGATGACAAATTACGATAAGCAGTAAGCATTAATCTTTCACTTTTCATTAAAAAAATTAAACTTAAAAATAACACGACAAGTTTTGTCGCATTACCGTATTAGCTTTGCTTCATCAAAAGATCAGAGTTATGGAATTGCCGTTATATTTAAGTTATAAAGAATTTGAGAACCATTATTACGATAACCTTGAAAAATGGTTTGAACAAAATCACAACGCTTCAGAAACCGATTACCTGAAAGCGCTTGCGAACCTGTACAGCCCTTATCTGTATTATAATTTTGCCAATGACAGGCTGCAGCCGGATGCTTCTGTCCAGATAAAGGATTGCTTTTTCCCGTATCAGGAAACCATCGGGATTTCCTTTTGCACTACAGGTTCCGAAGACAGTAAGCCGGCTAAAAATATAAAAAGCCTTAACCATGTATTCGAATGGAAAACCATTACGATGATGGAATATGCCCAACATATTCTGGATAAGATCAACGGATATCTTTCTAAAAACAAAGAAACTGAACACAAAAATATCCTTGATTTTATCAACCACTGCGAAATTATTACGTCAAGGGACGGAGCAGGATACTGCGTCAATTACAGTCAGCACCAGGCAACCCTTCCTTTTCTGAAAGCGTATCTTCCGGTGTACGGACGCACCGTTGATATTGCGGTGTACCGTGATTTTATATTTTCCATCGTGCAGATAGCAGACTGTATCGACCGCAGATTAAAAGATGTCCGCGCTTTTGAATCAATGATCTGCACAAAATTAAAATCAGAAGCCAGATTTACCGTACAGATGAGCCATCAGTTTCTTACCATGTGCAATTAACTGATTGATCAGATCAAATCCATTTTACCACCAATACATTCATATAGCTAAATTGTAGTTTGAAATAAGTTGATTATTTTTTTCAAACGAAAATCCCGGTCAAATCTGACCGGGATTTTTATTGATTTTCCCCATATATTTCTTAATTGTTATATAAATAAAGTAATTATTTCCCAACGGTTTCCCATAAGTAAATATTAAAAAGGGTTAATATATTTGTTTTAATATTAACAAAAAAAATATTTCATTATGTCAATAAAAATTCTTGAAGATGATTGGTCAGAATATGATAACCGTAAAAAGAAAAGAGGAGATGCTAATTTTTTTTCCTGTCAAGAAAGCTGGGAAGTTGATTATTTAGTTAACAAAATTAAAAAAAATTATCCTAATATTTCTGAACAAAAGATTTTAGAAGCAATTTCACAATGTTGTAAGACAATTCCTGGGAATAAACCACGTAAGCAATTTGTAGAATGTGTTATGAGCCGTCTGCTATAAGTGGAATCTATTTATTGTAATAAAAAAAGTCTGTACTAATTTAGTACAGACTTTAATTTTGCAGAGAGGAAGGGATTCGAACCCTCGATACAGTTACCCGTATACTACCTTTCCAGGGTAGCTCCTTCAACCACTCGGACACCTCTCTTTATTCGAGACTGCAAAAATAAGAGAATTTATTGAATTGGCAAATTATTCATGCAATTAATTGGAAATTTCTCCACACAGGCTCTTTGCGAAGTTTTCGGCAAAGCTTCCCGCGTAATTTGGATTGTCAATAAGATGCATTGCTTTTGTAATGGCGCTTTCCGCGGTAATGTCTCTTCCGCTGATGGCCCCGATCCTTGAAAAGATATTGCTGTTTTCATATTTGCCGAACGAAATACCGCCTGAAATACACTGGCTTACCACCACAATCTCGGTTCCGTTGTTCCTGATCTGTTGCAGGGTGTCCACTGTTTTATCACTGCTGAAAATAGTCCCCGAACCAAAAACCTGAAGGATCAGCACTTTCATTTTCGGGATTTCCTTAAAGTGGTTCAGGTTCATGCCCGGAAAAATTCTCCAGAAAATAACATCTTCGGAAATATGGTCATCCACATGGAACTCAATGTTATGATCACGACGGTAAAGGTTTTCTTTAATGATGTTCAGATGTACGCCGGACTGCCCGAGAATAGGATAGTTCGGACTTGCATAAGCATCAAAATACTCAGCCGAATATTTTAAGGTACGGTTTCCCCTCAACAGTTTATATTCAAAATAAATGGCCACTTCCTGAATCACGGCCTCATTTCCCTCATACAGGCTGGCGTAATACAGGCTGGTCAGGAGATTTTCCTTTGCATCGGTCCGCAGATCTCCGATCGGAAGCTGTGACCCCGTTAGGATAACAGGCTTTTTCAGTCCTTTCAGCATAAAGCTCAGCGCGGAAGCCGTGTAAGACATCGTGTCTGTTCCGTGAAGAATCAGGAATCCGTCATACTGGTCATAATTTTTGCGGATGTAGTGGGCAATAATTTTCCATTCTTCCGGCCCCATATCTGATGAGTCGAGCGGTTTTGAAAAAGGATGAACGAACACTTCACATTCCATCAGTTTCATTTCAGGCATTTTCTCAAAAATATTTCCAAAATCAAAGGCGCGGAGACTGCCGGATTCGTAATCTTTTTCCATCCCGATGGTACCACCGGTATAGATCAACAGGACTTTTCTTTTCATACAGACTTTATCAGATTTTTGTTCCCGGTTCGTTCAGGATCATTCCTCAAAATTACGTTAATTTGCAAAGATTTGAAACAGATGAAACGTTTACAGGAAATTTTATTATAAAACTTGTCATAGTGAACGTTACGTTTTGCTGCTGAAAAATAGAGATGATCAGATGAAAGATTTAGTACAGACTTTTGAGTATTTAAAACAGTTTTTAACCGAAGAGCGGTTATGGAAAATTGAACATTTTTCACCGGAAAGTTCAGATTTTGTGCTTCCTGTGGTAGAAGACATTTACCAGTTCCGGAATGCGGCAGCCATTGTACGTTCCGTGGAAGCCTGTGGTTTTCATAAAGTGGTGGCGTTGCAGGAAGAATATAGTTTTGAGCCCAATCTCCGGGTGACCAAAGGTGCCGATACCTGGGTTGAGGTGGAGAAAATGCCGAGAACTATAGAGTCTTTTCAGAAAATTAAAGACAGAGGATATAAAATTGTGGTTGTGTCGCTGGAAAATAATGCGAAGATGCTGCCGGAATACGAAATTACAGAACCGATTGCCCTGGTCTTCGGAACCGAAATGGAAGGTGTCTCCCAGGAAATTTTAGATTTTGCCGATGAAACATTAGCCATTCCGATGTATGGTTTTACCAGAAGCTTTAATGTTTCGGTAGCAGCTTCAATCTGTATGTATGAACTTAAGCAGAAGCTTTTAAAATCAGAGCTTGATTATAAATTAAACGAAGAAAAACTGCTGAGAATGAAAATCCGCTGGGCAGTAAATTCAATGAGAAGCGGACAGCAGATTTTTGAAAAATACCTGAAGGACTATGATGTTCAGTGGGATCATTAAGGGTAGATAAAAAGCTATTGCACCGGTTTCAATCTTTTATTGTAAATTATAATAATTCCATGCAGCCACAAAAACACCGGCTGTTTCAGTCCTTAATCGCTGATTGCCTAAGGAAACCGCTTTTACATGATGCTCTGCCAGAAATGAAATTTCTTTCTCTGAAAAATCGCCTTCAGGGCCAATTAAAAAGGTGATGTGTTCCGGTTTGGGAATTTCTTTCAGTTCAATCCGCTCCAGGTCTTCATGGCAGTGCGCCACGAAAGTATTTTCAGGATTGATGTTTTTCAGGAAATCCTGTAGTTTTACAGAATCATTGATGGTAGGAAAATGAAACCTCAGGCTCTGCTTTGACGCAGCAATCGCCTGTTTTCTGAGCTTATCAATATTAATGTTTTTACGTTCTGTTTTTTCAGTCTGCAGGATAGTAATTTCAGAAATTCCCATTTCAACGGCTTTTTCCACAAAAAACTCAATGCGGTCAATGTTTTTAGTGGGGGCAATGGCAATGTGAAGCCTCGGCGTAAAATCAGGATAATCCGTTTGAATTTCAGAAACTTCAAGGGTTGCTTTTTTTCCTTCAATCATCAGTTTTCCGGAAGCCAGATTTCCTTTTCCGTCGGTTACGTGAATTTCTTCACCGTTTTTCATCCGGAGAACTTTTACAATGTGCTGTTGTTCTTCATCGTTGATGATTGCTTTTCCGTTGTTGATTTCGCCAAAAAAAAGTTTCATACCTTGATATTTAAAGTCTGCCTGAATTTTATTTATAAGTGAATGTTAAAACGTAATTTCATTGTCGCTTAAAAATGCGACACCGGTTTTTATCGTGGTATAAATATCGCCTTCACAATCTCTGTATGAGCACGCATAAATCTCTTCAATCCACTTGTTATTCATGAAAATTAAATTCAGATATTCGTTTTTTCTTAAATTATTTTTAATGGATAAATAATCTCCTTCTTTGGGTTCGTAAGTAAAACTGAACACATTCTCTGAATTTATTTTCTCTATGATCTCTTCCTTTATATTTTGAACATATCCAATTTCCGAACTTACCATTAAATAATCTTCGTCTTCAGATCCTGTCGCGTCATTCTTTCCTGTAATGGTTTCTAAAACCCAATAATATTTTGAGTTTTTTTTAGACTGCGTTCCCAGTACTTTCTCTTCTAACAGTATTTTCATAAATCGTATTTTGCGGTGGCGGAAGTTCTCAGATCTGTAAATTCCCCTCTTTCAAATTTTAACTGCGCTACCATGGCAATCATGGCCGCATTATCGGTAGTATATTCAAATTTCGGGATGTAGATATTCCATCCCAGCCTCCGGTGGTTGTCCTGCATGGCCTGCCGCAACGCAGAATTGGCAGAAACCCCTCCGGCAATCGCTACTTCTTTTATATTTAAATCCTTTGCTGCCTTTTCCAGTTTAGCCATCAAAATTTCAATAATACAGCGCTGTACCGAGGCACAAAGGTCATTAAGGTTATTTTTGATGAAATCAGGGTCTTTTCTTACTTCTTTCTGGATAAAATACAGCACGGAAGTCTTGATCCCGCTGAAAGAATAATCGTACTGCTCCAGTCTTGGTTTATTGAACGTGAAGGCATCCGGATTCCCTTCTTTGGCCAGTCGGTCGATAATCGGGCCGGCAGGATAATCCAGGTGAAAAATTTTCCCGATTTTGTCGAAGGCTTCTCCGGCGGCATCATCAGTGGTTTTCCCGATAATTTCCATGTCGAAATAATCCTTTACCAGCACAATCATGGTATGCCCGCCGCTTACCGTAAGGCATAAAAAAGGAAATTTGGGCGGCACAGGATTTGCATCGTCAATGAAATGCGCTAAAATATGTGCCTGCAGGTGATTTACTTCAATTAAAGGAACGTCTAGGCTCATTGCCAGGGACTTAGCAAAGGAGGTTCCTACGAGAAGAGATCCTAAAAGTCCGGGCCCGCGTGTAAATCCTATCGCAGAAATTGCATTTTGTTGTATATTTGCTTTAGTGAAAGATTTTTCAACAACGGGGATGATATTTTGCTGATGGGCACGCGACGCAAGTTCAGGGACAACACCGCCATATTCTTTATGGATTGCCTGATTTGCAGCAATGTTCGACAGAATAGAATTTCCCTTGATGATAGCTGCTGATGTATCGTCACAGGACGATTCAATACCTAAAATTATAGAGTCGCTCATAATAATGGCAAAGTTAGAGAATAATAACGAGAATGAGAACAAAAAGTCAGTAGCTGAAAACCTGGGCGATCAGGTGCAGAAGGCTGTTGAGAATGCCGGAGGTAAGGTAAAGGAGACTGTGAAGGAAGCCTCTGAACTTGCCAGTGATGCGATTAACCATCCGGTAGAAACGGCTGGGGAATTTGGGAAGCAGGCTGTAAAAGATGTTACAAGCTATTCCTGGTGGGCCAGGCTTTTACTCATTCTGTTCTGGCTGAGCCTCGGTCTTGTGGCGGCGGTTTTTGTGATCATCAATCTTCCGGCTACCAAACGCTGGGCAGCTGACCAGGCACTGCAGATTGTCAACAGGGATTTCAAGGCACAGATGTCTACCGAAAGTGTGGATGTGGATTTCTTCGGGGATGTACAGATCAAAGGTCTGAAAATAAAAGACTATAAAGGAGCCGATTTTATTACCGCTAAAGAATTTACGGCCAATTCAGACTGGTTCTCGCTTGCCACCAATATCGGCAAAAACAATTCATTAAGCTTTAATGCCCTTACCCTTAAAAATGCTGATATAAAAGTCATTACCTATAAAGGTGACAGCATTTCAAATTTCATCCGCTTTACCCAGTTGTTTGACAGCGGGAAAAAGCCGGATCCGAATAAACCGCCCTTCCAGCTGAATTCCAGGCTGCAGATTCTGGATTCCAAAGTTTCGATTGTCAATTTAAATTCTCCCGGAGAAAAAGGGAAATGGCTTACGGCCACCAACTTTAACCTTAAAGCCCCGAATGTAAAAGTTAACGGACGGAATATTTCAGCACAGATCAACAACATGTCCTTCACTACCGAAAGATGGGGGAAATCACATTTTGTAGATACGTTTTCAACGGAACTGTCAATGACGAAAGATTTCCTGTTCCTGGAAGACCTGACTTTAAACACAGACCACAGCCTTTTGCAGGGAGATATAAAATTCAATCTTCATGATGACGGTTCCTGGTCAGATTTTGCAGATAAAGTAAAATGGGAAATGGACCTTCAATTGGGCAGCCAGCTCAGCGGATATGACATCAGCTATTTTGTAACCAACTGGGATAATTTCAAGCCTTTTAATATTTCAGGGAAGATGACGGGACCACTTAATAATTTTAAGCTGGACCATTTCCTGATCCGGAACCCCGATGTGAATATTGCCACAAAAACAATGAAAATCAACAGGCTGCTGAAAGGCAACTTTCTCATTGAAACCAATAACCTCTCGGCAGATTTTACCTATAAAGACCTGAAAGCAATGATGCCTTCATTCATTGCAACCAAAATGAAGAATTTTGCAGATGATTTCGGAAAGCTGAAGTATAACGGAACGGCAAGCGTAAACCCGAACAAAGTCTACATTTCAAGCGGGAACCTGATGACGGGGATCGGGCAGGCAAAGATCACCGGGTTTTCCCTGACGGATTACAGTTCTTCCATGCCGAAATACGTCGGGATTGCTGAAGTAAGGGACCTGAATACCTCGGTGATTACCAAAAATAAATCCGTAGGCCTTATCTCGGGCAGGTTTGATGTTAACGGGCAGAGCTTCGATGTGAATACCATGAGGCTGACCACAAAATCCCGCATCACCAGCATTGAGATCATGAATAAGGAAATCAACAATCTTTATCTTGACGGGTTACTGGATCATAAAAAATACAACGGACTTATTACGGTGGATGATGAGCAGGCAAAGGCAGTTGTCAAAGGTTTAATTGACTTCAGCACTTCACGGATTTCCATGAATGTGGATGCTGACGTTAAGTATTTAAATATGAATTATTTTACCGGCAAGCCCGGAAACCAGATCGTAAGCGGAACGGTAAACGGTAAAATGGCCATGTCTTCCTTCAATGATCTCACTTTGGATGTTGAAGCAAACAATATTAATTTTGCTACGGCTACGCAGAAATATTCCATTCCTCATGCAAAAATAAAAACATTTGCCGAAAACGGCGGCCGCGTAATTGACGTAGACGCTCCCGGTGCCGTAAACGGAAAAATTTCCGGAAGATACAACCTGGCAGATCTTGCAGGCATGGTAGAAAACGGGTTGAATAAAGTATTGGTAGGCCCGGCTCCGCGTAAGTTATACAGAGGACAGAACTTTACTTTGAATTTTGATATCCAGCAGGGATTGGTAAGTTATTTTATGCCGGATCTGAAAATTCCCCAGGGCGCGAAAGTGGAAGGGCAGTATGACGGAAATTCAAACAACCTGATTTTAAATGCAGATGCCGCTTCGCTTAAATACGTCATGACCAAAGTTCAGGAAATTACGGAAGCTGACAAGGCGCTGGCTGCAGCCAATCCGTCCTACACCATAAATGACCGGAACAACATCACCAGAGACAGTGCCATGGTAGACAGTGTGATGGTGAGGATTAATACCGCAAACCTTGATGAACAGATTTTCGCGAAGATCAACAGGGTAGAGTACAATAAAAATATTCTTAAAGACATTACCTTAAGCGGCAGAAACGAGAACAACAGCGTTCTTCACCTGGCTGCAAAATTCAAACACGGAAGCCCGGAAGATGAGCTGGATGATAACCTGAAATCCTATGCCGTCAATGTCAACCAGACCACCAATGCGGGCGGCGACTATGTATTCAGGTTTGACCCCACTGAAGTTAAATTCAACGATGTAACCTGGGCTATTGATACCAGCCCGGAACTCGATCATTCCATTACCTACCGTAAAAAAGAAAAGGATTTCGATATCAGGAATCTGAAGATCTATTCTGACAACAGTGCATTGTTTATAAAAGAAGCCCAGTTTAAATCTGCCAAAGATTTCTATCTGGATGCGGAAGTTAAAGATTTTGCTGTCGAAAAGCTGTTGGAAATGCAGGCAGGCGGAAATACCATGAATATCAAAGGCCTGGCTAACGGGAATGTACAGATTAAAATGGACAAAAGTACCCTGCAGCCTCTGGTGGATATGACCATTGATGATATCATGATGAACGGGAATGACATGGGCGATATTACCATATCTGCAACAAACGGTTTTTCCCTAAATGTATATGATGTTGACATCAAAGTAAATTCTGCCGGCGTTATCGGCAACAACAGCCTTCACGTTACGGGGACGGTCAATAACAACACCGCTTCACCTACCATTGATCTTACAGCTGAGATGAGGGATTTTGATGTGGCTTTTGCCCAACAGTTCGTTACTACGGTATTCGGGAATTTAAGAGGAAAAGCAACGGGAGATCTGAAAGTCAGCGGAAAGTTCAGCAATCTGGATTACAGCGGTGATATTGCCCTGAAAGGTTTTGGGTTAAAGCTTCTGTTTACGGGTGTGGATTATTCATTTGACGATACGGTGATTCCGTTAACAAAGGGACTCGCGATCCTCAACAATATCGAAGTTCATGACGGAAGAACGAATTCCAAAGGCAATATTTCCGGGGCGATCCAGTTTGAAACCATTTCATCACTGGGGGTCAATCTCGTAATGAGAGCAGATAACCTGTTGGTGTTGAATACCACCCAGAAAGATTATGACCTTTTCTGGGGAAGGGTTTACGGACAGGGAGACCTGTATGTGGACGGGCCGGTTTCAGCATTAAGCATCTCCACCCCGAATATGAAAGCACTGAGCGGAAGTACCTTTACCTTTAACTCGGGTTCCACTTCCAATGTTGAAGAATTTAAGATGCTGAGGTTCCTGAAAGAAGGAAAAGACGGACTGGTTACGCTTGAAGAAAAGAAAAAATCAGGTGCCAACATGAATATCGATTTCGCACTGGATGTAGATAAAGGCACTACCGTGAACGTTCTGATCGGTGATGATGTCGGAAGCATTATGGTGAAAGGAGAAGCGGAAAAGCTGCGGTTCCAGATGAGCAGACAGGGCAATATTGCGATGAATGGGACCTATAAAGTAGAAAACGGGACCTTTATTTCAAAGGCCATTTTGAATAAAACCTTCCAGATTGAGAAAGGAAGCAGCATACGATGGGATGGCGATGCCATGAAACCAGCACTTGATATCACGGCCAATTATGTAAGAATGGTTTCCAATGCAGGGGAATACCTGAATATGGGAGGGCTGCAGCCTGTAAGTGTCCTGCTTCAGGCAAATATTACGCAATCGCTGGTAGATCCTAAGGTAGACCTTGACGTAACGGCACTGGATGTGTCAAGCCAGGTAAAAGAAACCCTGGCGGCAAAAATGAGCCAGGACGGGGAAAAAGTACTGCAGTTCGGTTCTGTATTGCTGTTAAACAGTTTCAACGTTTCCAGAACCGGCGGGGTAGATGTAGACGTTGCCGGAGTTGCGGAATCTTCAGGGTACAATCTGCTTTTAAAACAGCTGGGCTCCGTACTTAATACCATGAGCAACGAATTCCAGATTGACCTGAATTACGTAAAAGGCGACCAGTATTCCAATATCGGCGACCGGGCCAATGCCGGTGTAAGCTTTGCGCTTTCACCAAGGGTTAAAGTAAAGACCGGTTTGGGAATCCCACTGACTAAAACTGAAAATACGGAGACCAATTACCTGTCCGGTGAAGGGACCATTGAATATGATATTTCCAAGAAGAATGACGGAAGCCTGCTCCTGAGAGGGTACTCCAAACCTTCCAATATCGGCGTGATTAACGGGGCCGGATCAAACGGTACTGCTAATCAGGCGTATGGCGGAGGTATCGTATGGAGCAAGAGCTTCAATTCTTTCTTTAAAAAGAAAGGAAAAGATAAAAAAGTACAGCAGAATAAAAATGAAATAAAAACAGATTCTACAAAATCAGCAGCTAAATAATTGTGATTTTTTAATGATTTTTATCATCCGTGTTAATTATTGTTAATGTTTGATATAATTTTTTTAGTTAAATAATTTT
>NZ_LMKA01000130.1 GCF_001421435.1 Chryseobacterium sp. Leaf201 | reverse complement strand
TTATTAAGATAATGTTAATTATTTAAAAAAAAATATATTTTTATTGTCTCAATTTGAGAATTAAAAAACTAACTGTATATGAATGTAAAAATATCTAGAAGTTTAGGGATGGTTGCCGTGCTCTATTTTACGGCAAATTTCAGTGCCCAGAACACAACGAATGACACCGTTTCCAAAGAGACCAAAATCGAGGAAGTGGTAATGATCGGTTACGGTACCCAGAAGAAAAGTAATGTAACGGGAGCTATTTCCAGTTTAAAGGCATCGGATATTGAAGATATTCCTGCCGGAAGACCAGAACAGGTATTGCAGGGGCGTGCTGCGGGAGTTTCGGTAATATCAAATTCCGGACAGCCGGGAGCTTCTCCAACAGTAAGAGTCCGGGGTATTACCAGTTTTGGAGCGGGAAGTAATGACCCGCTTTGGGTAGTGGACGGTATTGTTGTAGATAATATTGCCTGGTTAAACCAAACGGATATTGAAGGAATTGAAGTTTTAAAAGATGGTGCTTCAGCTGCTATTTATGGAGTTTCAGCTGCAAAAGGTGTAATTTTAGTTACAACTAAGAAAGGCGCAAAAGGACGTCTTAACATGAGTTATAATGGCTCTTTCGGAGTCGGAAGCGCATCTCGTAAGCTGGACTTGCTTAATGCCACCCAGTATGCAACAATTATGAATGAAGCAAGTGTTAACGATGGAAGGGCTCCAATGTTTACCAATACTTCAACATTAGGACAAGGGACTGACTGGCAGGATGTTATTTTCAACACTGCACAACGTTCATCACATGATTTCAGTATCAGTGGGGGAAGTGATAAATCTACTTTTTATTCTTCTTTTGGATATTTTGAGCAGGAAGGTATTGTAATGAGAGATATTTCAAATTACAAAAGGCTTAATGCGAGAATAAATTCTACTCACAGAGTTTTAGATTTCTTAACGATAGGCCAGACTTTCGCTTATACACATACAAAATCGGTAGGTATCAATGCGAATGGTGAATTCGGAGGCCCATTGAGTTCTGCAATAAATCTTGATCCTACAACTCCGGTTACGATAACAGATATTTCTCAACAGCCTTTTTCCAGTGATTATAATAATCCGTTTATCGTAAGAGATGACTATGGGAATCCTTATGGAATTTCTCATTGGGTAAATAAAGAAATGTCTAATCCACTGGCTTTTCAGAAAACTCAGTTGGGAAGATATAATTGGTCTGATGATATGGTTGCCAATGTTTTCGCAGATTTAAAAATCAGTAAAGATTTTAGTTTTAAATCCAGTTTAAACGGGAAATTATCATATTGGGGAAATCAGGGATTTACACCTAGATTTTATTTAAGTCCGTCTTATAAAAATGACACATTCAATAGTCTTTTCAGACAAAATGAAAAAAAATTCGAATGGAGTACGGAAAATACAATTACTTATCAGAAAAAGTTTGGAGGACATAGTTTAAATGTTTTATTGGGACAAGGATATTATGAATACAATATTTCTTCGGGACAAAATGTCACTTATCAAAATCTTCCTACAGAGAATTGGCAGGACGCTTCATTTAACTTTGATATTCCTCAAAAGGATAGAAGTACAAATGCCTGGGATGGAAAAGAGACCCACAAAACTTCATATTTTGGTAGAATAGTTTATGATTACGAAAACAAGTATCTCTTTACAGGAACAATTCGTAGAGACGGTTCTTCAAAATTTGCAAGAGCTTATCATTGGGGAACTTTTCCTGCGATGTCTCTAGGTTGGAATATCTCTAACGAAAATTTCTGGCCGGAAAACAATATTGTTAACAGCTTAAAATTAAGAGGAGGCTACGGTTCTTTAGGAAATGATGCGATCGATAACTTTCAGTTTGCTAATTTCTTAACCGCAGGAAGTAATTATTCTTTCGGAGACAACAGCATACACATTGGGTATGCACCAAGTACATTAGAAAATCCTGAACTTAAGTGGGAGAAGACTTCTCAGCTGAACATTGCTGCAGATCTTAAACTATTCAGAAATTTCGATTTGTCAGTTGATGTTTTCAGAAAAAAAACTACGGATATTTTAAGACAGGTAAATATTCCTGGCTATGTAGGGGTAACAAATAACCCATGGAGAAATATCGGTGACATGAATAATGACGGGGTAGAGGTAAGCTTAGGATACAAAAAAAACTGGGGAGACTTTGGAATTTCTGCTAACGGAAACTTTTCCTATTTGAAAAATGAAATCATAAGATTGGAAGATGACAAGCCTTATGATAATTTTGCTTCATTCCAATCAATGGGTCCTGTTTCGAGACTGCAAATTGGTTATTCATACGGTTCATTCTTCGGTTTCCAGAATGCAGGTGTGTTCCAGAATCAGGCAGAAATCGATGCTTACAGAAATTCTGCCGGCGGGTTAATCCAACCTAATGCAAAACCTGGAGATTTTATAAGAACGGATGTAAATGGCGACGGTAAAATTGATGAGGCAGACTATGTATATTTAGGTAATTCTGTACCAAAATATACATTTGGATTTACATTAAATATGAATTATAAAAACTTTGATTTAATGATGTTTGCTCAGGGTCAGGCTGGAAATAAAATTTTTCAGGGATTAAGGAGATTGGATATTCAGACTGCCAATTACCAGACAGCTGTATTAGACCGGTGGACAGGGGAAGGAACTTCTTATACAAATGCAAGAGTATCAATGGATGATCTTAACCAAAACTATACAAGAATGTCTGATCATTATTTACAGAAAGGGGATTATCTGCGTCTTAAATTGGTACAGTTGGGATATACTTTACCAAAAAACGTATCGGAAACAATAGGAGCTGGGAAAGTAAGATTTTATATTACAGCAGAAAACCTTATTACCTTTACTAAATATACAGGATATGATCCTGAGATTGCCGGTGGAGATACTTACGGAATAGACAGAGCTTATTATCCACAAGCAAGAACTTTCCTTTTTGGAGCTAATGTTCAATTTTAATTAAAAGAAAAATGAAAAATAAAAGATTAATATATAAAAGCGTAGCTGTTTTAATGCTTGCAGGCATTGGTTTTAGCGCAGTTTCTTGTAATAACAGTAATCTGGAGGACGTACAGAATACAGGTACGTTTGATACGGAAAATTATTTTAAAAATGAAGAACAGTCTTTTGCAGGATTAGTTGCAACATATGACCTTCTAAGAAAGTATTCAGGAGGATTTGAAAATAATGTTACCTTTTTTAATGCAGCTTCGGATGATTTTTACTCAGGAGGAGGTAGCTCTACTGATGGAGCGGGAATCCAGGGTTTTTCTAATTTTACAATCAATCCGATCATCATGCCTCAGAGCTATTGGAAAGACTATTATCAAGGTATTGCAAGGGCAAATCTTCTATTAGAAAGAATTCCGAACGCAAATATGAATGATCAAACTAGAAAAAGATTTATTGCAGAAGCTAAAGTTTTAAGGTCCTTATATTATTTTGAATTGGTGAGGATTTTCAGAAATGTACCTTTAATATTACAGCCGATAAAATTTAATGATGACTATTATAATATAAAACAGGCCAAACCTGAAGATGTATATACTCAAATAGAAAATGATATTACCTCTTCTATATCTGATCTTATGATAACTGCTTCCGGATCAAATGAGAAAGGAAGAATTACACAAGGTACGGCAAGAGCAATATTAGGGAAAATCTATTTGTATGATAAAAAATACAATTTGGCTGCGGCTCAGTTTGAAATGGTAAACGGGACCCCGGGAGGAACAAGCCAGTACGGATATAAATTGGTGAACAATTTTGCAGATTTATGGAAAATAGATAACAAATTTACCACAGAATCTATACTGGAAGTAATGCATACTAATTTAGGGAATTCTGATTGGTCATTCTGGGGATCAGGAAAAGATGAAGGAAATTCTATTAATGTAATGCTTGGGATTATTTCATATGGTGTTAATACCACTCAACCCAATCATGAATTGGTTCCGAAAATTTATTCAGGATGGGGTTTTAACCCGATAACTACAGATTTATTTAATTTTATGCAGGGAGATCCGCGCTTAGATGCGACTATTTTCAATGCTAAAAAATTAAAAGATGAGAATAAAATCACATATTCTCCAGGCTTTAGAGACACAGGATATTTTCTAAATAAATATCTTCCTAGAACTACTGATACATCTACTTTACCGGGTGCCACAGAACTGAACTTCCGTCAGAATTACATTGCAATCAGATTGGCAGATACCTACCTGATGGAAGCTGAAGCATTAGGAGGTACAGGTGCAAGAGCCCAGGCTTTGCTGGATGCCGTGAGAACAAGAGTGGGATTAACTTCTATTCCAGTTTCTATGCAGGCTATTAAAGACGAAAGAAGAAGAGAGTTAGCTGGTGAAGGTCATCGATTTTTCGACTTGGTAAGGTGGGGAGATGCTCCTGCAAAATTAGGATCACGAGGATTTACTTCAGGTAAAAATGAAATTCTTCCGATCCCTTTTAATGAACTTACTAATACAGCTTTGGTGCAAAACCCTGGTTATTAATAATACAAATAATTAAGCATGATAACTAAATATATTAATAAAACGCTCTTCATAAGTACGGCAATATTTTTTCTTGCAGCTTGTTCACCGGATTCTATTGATGATGAAGGAAAAGGGCTTACACAATCTCCTGTGGACGCTTCCTTTACAGTTACTAAGACTGCTGAGAACAAGTTTCATTTAAAAAGAAATTATAATAATTTCATTAATTCTGAATGGAATATTGATGGTGATGGCTTTGTTAACGGTAAAAATGAAATAGATATTTTTCTTCCTGACGCAGGAACATATGTTCTGCAGCATAATGCTATGGGGATTGGCGGACAGGTGGGTGGCACAGCAAATCAAACGGTAGTTGTTCCTACTTCGGATCCTATTGCCGGAAATATTATTCAAGGAGGGAGATTTGATACTCCGGAAGAAATTTCAAAGTGGACAATACATACAATCAGTCCTACAGGGGCACAATGGGTTTTTGCTAATGGCAAAGCAACCATTGTAGCGTCCAATAGTAATCAACAGGCAATTTATCAGGCAGTAAATGTGGTAGCTGGGCAAAAATATTCAATTGATATGGTCGCTTCTTCCGACACAGCATTAGAAGATACTTGGTTTGAGGTATATATGTTAAGCAGTATTCCGGCCTCAGGAACTGATGTTGGAGGTACGGTTTATAGGAATATTAATACATGGGATGGTTGTGGGAAAAGTAAATTTGGAGGTAAGGTTTCAGCTGTAGGATGTAACAGCTCCAAGAATGGAGGTGTATTTACAGCAACTACCACAGGAACCGTCTACCTCGTTATAAAATGTGGCGGAAAAACCGTCAACAGCTTAAGCATAGACAAAGTGGAGTTCCGCAGAATGCAATAATTCTTACATACAAATTTTAATATGAAATTACAATATTCATATAGTTTCTTTAGAGGTGCTGCACTTTGCGGTGTAGCACTTCTTTCTTTTTTAAACTGCAGCAGCACGTCTTCGGATTTATCAAATAATGATAATCCCGGAAATGGCGGCGGAACCGGTACGGGAGATCCGGTACAGGTATGGCTCACAAAAGGAGACCAGTCCATAAAACTTCAGCAGCAGGGCAATGCGGCCTTTTCCGGAGCCACAGGTACGGGAACAACCATTGAGGTGGATGCTTCACAGCTATTCCAGACGGTGGACGGGTTCGGGTATACCCTTACCGGAGGAAGTGTGCAGGTGATCAATCAGCTCAGTACAGCCAAAAAGCAGGAACTGTTAAATGACCTGTTCAGCAGTTCGGGAATCGGAATAAGCTATCTGAGAATCAGTATCGGGGCTTCAGATCTCAACAGTGAGGTTTTTACCTATAATGATTTGCCTTCCGGGCAGACTGATGCCAATCTTTCCCAGTTCAGCCTTACAAAAGACCAGGCTGTTGTTCAGATGTTAAAAGATATCCTGGCGATCAACCCCAATATCAAAATCCTCGCTACGCCGTGGACGGCCCCGGTGTGGATGAAAGATAACGGAAACAGTATCGGAGGAAGCCTAAAGCCGGAATATTACAACGTTTACGCCAAATACTTTGTAAAATATATTCAGGCCATGCAGGCTGAAGGAATTAAGATTGATGCCATCACGCCTCAGAACGAACCGTTACATCCCGGTAACAACCCGAGCATGTACATGACCGCCGGCGACCAGGCAACATTTATCAAAGCGCATTTAGGGCCTGCTTTCCAGGCTGCCAATATCAATACCAAGATTATTGCCTATGATCACAATTGCGACAATCCGGCTTATCCGCTGGCGGTTTTAAATGATCCCGCTGCCAATCCTTTTGTGGATGGTTCGGCATTTCATTTATACGCCGGAGATATTTCTGCCTTAGGTACCGTTCATAATCTTTTTCCGAATAAAAATGTGTATTTTACGGAACAGTGGACGAGCTCTACAGGAAACTTCTCAGGAGATTTGGACTGGCATGTAAAAAACGTTATCATCGGTTCCATGAGGAACTGGAGCAGGAATGCTTTGGAATGGAACGTAGCCAATGATGCATCGTTCGGACCGCATACACCGGGCGGATGTATCCAGTGTAAAGGTGCCGTTACCATTACGGGCGCATCAGGTTATGATAAAAATGTGGCCTATTATATCATTGCCCATGCTTCAAAATTCGTTCCGGCAAATTCTCAGAGAATCGCTTCCACACAAGGAGATAACCTTTCAACGGTCGCTTTTAAAACACCTCAGGGGAAAACAGTTTTAATTGTACAGAACAGCAATACCGGAGATAAAGCATTTAATATCAAATATAATCAGAAGACCGCTGCCGTTACCATGCCGGGCGTTTCTACAGCCACTTATATTTTTTAAAATAAAAACATGAGGAAAATTTCATTCATATTACTATTATCAGCATTTGGAATGAATGCGTACGGGCAGCAGACAATCGATCAGAAAGTTTCTGAGCTCCTGTCTAAAATGACATTAGAAGAAAAAGTAGGGCAGCTGGTCCAGTACAGCGGTTTTGAATATGCTACTGGTCCTCAGAATTCCAATTCGGCAACGGTTTTAGATGAAATTAAAAAAGGAAAGGTGGGCTCTATGCTCAATGTTTCGGGTGCGGAAGAAACCAGGAATTTCCAGAAGCTGGCTTTACAGTCCAGGCTGAAAATACCTTTGCTGTTCGGTCAGGACGTGATCCACGGGTACCGGACAACATTTCCCGTGAACCTGGGACAGGCGGCAAGCTGGGACCTGGCTTTGATTGAAAAATCAGAAAGAATTGCAGCTACCGAAGCTTCGGCATACGGGATCCACTGGACCTTTGCACCGATGGTTGACATCGCCAGAGACCCGAGATGGGGAAGGGTGATGGAAGGCTCAGGTGAAGATACCTACCTGGGAACGCAGATCGGTCTGGCAAGAATCAGAGGTTTTCAGGGCAAAGGCCTTGGGAACCTTGACGCGATTATGGCCTGTGCGAAACACTTCGCAGCGTACGGAGCGGCAGTCGGCGGAAGAGATTATAATTCGGTTGATATGAGTCTGAGGCAGTTAAATGAAACCTATCTGCCGCCGTTCAAAGCAGCAGCAGAAGCAGGCGTGGCAACGTTTATGAACTCATTTAACGACATCAACGGAATTCCTGCCACGGCAAACAAGTATATCTTGAGAGATCTGCTGAAAGAGCAGTGGAATTATAAGGGTTTTGTGGTTTCAGACTGGGGAAGCATCGGTGAAATGGTGCCTCACGGATATGCAAAAAACAATAAAGAAGCTTCGGAAAAAGCCATCCTTGCCGGAAGCGATATGGATATGGAAAGCCGCGCCTACATGGCAGAGCTTCCCGGTCTGGTTAAAGAAGGAAAGGTTGATCCCAGGCTGATTGATGATGCAGCGAGAAGGATTTTAATTAAAAAATTCGAGATGGGCCTGTTTGATGATCCTTACCGGTTCAGCAGCGAAAAAAGGCAGAAAGAACAGCTTAACAATAAAGAGAACAGAAAATTCGGAAGGGAATTCGGTTCAAAAAGTATTGTTTTACTGAAAAATGAAAAAAATATTCTTCCGCTTTCAAAATCTGTAAAAACAGTGGCGCTGATCGGGCCTTTCGGAAAAGAGACGGTTGCGAATCACGGCTTCTGGTCGGTTGCCTTCAAAGATGACAGTCAGAGAATTGTTACGCAGTTTGACGGAATCAAAAATCAGCTGGACAAAAATTCAACGTTACTCTATGCAAAAGGAGCTAACGTTGATGATCAGGATAAATCCATGTTTGCTGAAGCCGTGGAAACCGCAAAAAAAGCAGATGTCGTAATTATGACCTTAGGCGAAGGCCATGCGATGAGCGGTGAAGCCAAAAGCAGGAGCAATCTTCATTTTTCGGGTGTTCAGGAAGATCTGTTAAAAGAAATTGCCAAAACCGGAAAGCCTGTTGTCCTGATGATCAATGCCGGAAGGCCTTTGGTTTTTGACTGGGCTGCGGATCATATTCCGGCCATTATGTACACCTGGTGGTTGGGAACGGAAGCAGGGAATTCTATTGCAGATGTGCTTTTCGGAACCGTAAATCCGGCCGGAAAACTTCCGATGACATTTCCAAGGACCGAAGGACAGATTCCCGTATATTACAATTATTACAACACGGGAAGGCCGGCAAAAAACAATACCGACAGAAATTATGTTTCTGCCTATATTGATCTGGATAACGACCCGAAATTCCCGTTCGGATATGGTTTAAGCTATACGGATTTTAAATATTCCGATATGAATGTAAGCGCTGCCAGCCTTAAAGGCAACCAGACGCTGAACATCAGTGTCAATGTAGCCAACACCGGAAAGTATGACGGGGAAGAAGTGGTGCAGCTGTACATCAGGGATCTCGTAGGCAAAGTTGTCAGGCCTGTAAAAGAACTGAAAGGTTTCAAAAAAGTATTCATCAGAAAAGGGGAAAGCACAACGGTAAACTTTACGCTGACTCCGGAAAACCTGAAGTTCTATGACGATGAATTGAATTATGATTGGGAAGCCGGGGAATTTGACATTATGGTCGGGACCGATTCACAGCATGTCCAGACCAAAAGAATTAACTGGATAAAATAAATAATAGTTACTTTTACTTTACTGAGAGCGGGATAAAACCCGCTTTTGGCGGTAAAAGACATTAATTTTAATGATGAAAGGGTAATGGGTCACACCGAAAGAAGCGGGGAGGATTGAAGAATCGTAATCTTCATTTAAAGTGATGGTCTTCCTCAGATAAACAAGTTAATTCTAATCACAGATTATGAGTATGAAATTCCAATATATTTTTCATTTTATTATCGGAGGAACATTAATTTTTTCTTCACTGAACTGTGCTTCAAATAAACCTGATCCCAACAGGAAACTGATCTGGAATGACGAATTTAATGGAAAAGGGATACCTGATGCTGCAAAATGGAACTATGATATCGGCGGCAGCGGTTTCGGAAATGAAGAATCCCAGTTCTATACCAAAGACCGTCAGGAAAATGCAAGGATGGAAAACGGGAACCTGATTATTGAAGCCAGAAAAGAAAAATGGGAAAACAGCAAATATACTTCAGCAAGACTGTTAACAAAAGGGAAGTTCTCATTTCAGTACGGAACAGTTGAAGTCCGGGCAAAACTTCCGAAAGGACGTGGTACCTGGCCCGCCATTTGGATGATGAGCGAAAAGATGAGAACCTGGCCGAATGACGGGGAAATAGATATTATGGAACATGTTGGATATAACCAGGGATATATCCACGCCTCGGTTCATACAAAAGATTATAACCATAAAATCAATACCCAGAAAACGGATACCGTATTTGTAAAAGATGCCAGTGAAAAATTTCATGTCTATAAATTAGACTGGACACCGGAAAGAATTGATGCTTACGTGGATAACCGGAAATTTTTCACGTGCGAAAATACCGAGAAAACCTATTCGGCGTGGCCTTTTGACCAGCCGTATTTTATAATCCTGAATCTGGCTGTCGGAGGATTCTGGGGCGGAAAAGAAGGGATTGATGATTCTGTTTTTCCTCAGAAATATTACATTGATTACGTAAGGGTTTATAAAAATGATTAGTGTTAAAATTTCCATCCTTTGGAAAGGTGTCGAAAATTCATGGGATTTTTGACGGTTGGTTTAAATATATAGAAAAAAGAAGAAGAAATAAATGAAAAAGTTAATTGTAAGCTGCTTTGTAATCGGAATGATTTTCGATGCAAACGCACAGACCTACTGGAAAAAAAATGCAGGGAAAACAGCAAAAGTAATTTTTACCGGTTCTAAAACGAACGAAAAAATGGTAGATAAAGGAGCCGTGAAATTTGAGAAAATGGCCCAGCCGAAGGAAACGGATGCCTGTATTTTTGTGGATCCGGATTTTAAATATCAGAAATTAATCGGGATCGGGGGTGCCATTACTGATGCTTCAGCCGAAACCTTTTACAAGCTTCCGAAAAATAAGCAGAAAGAAATTATTGAAGCCTATTACGGGAAAAACGGACTTGGGTACACCGTCGTCCGTACCAATATGAACTCATGTGATTTCTCAAGCGATTCCTATACCTATGTTCAGGACAATGACACCTCACTGAAAACATTTACTGTGGCGCATGATGAAAAGTATAAGATTCCGATGATCAAAGAAGCGCAGAAAGCAATCGGTAGTAATTTTACTTTTTATTTTTCACCGTGGAGCCCGCCGGCCTGGATGAAATCGAACAAAAGCATGCTGAAAGGCGGAAGGCTGGAAAATGCATTCTATCAGACCTGGGCTGATTATTATGCTAAATTTATTAAAGAATACGAAAAAAGAGGAATCAATGTATGGGGATTGACGGTTCAGAATGAGCCGATGGCAACACAGACCTGGGAATCCTGTATTTACACGGCTGAAGAAGAAGGGGAGTTCCTTAAGAAAAATCTTGGGCCGACACTTTGGAAAAACGGCTATAAAGATAAAAAAGTAATGATCTGGGATCATAACCGTGACCTGATTTACCAGAGAGCGACCACCACGCTGAGCGATCCCGAGACTTCAAAATATGCTGCCGGAATCGGTTACCACTGGTATGAAACCTGGAATAACAAAACCCAGCTTTTTGATAACCTGCTGGAAACCCAAAGGGCTTTTCCGGATAAATTCCTTGCTTTTACCGAAGGCTGCAAAGAACAGTTTGATATGGCTAAAATCTATGATGTCAGCTTAGGGGAACTGTATGGACGAAATATGATCAATGATTTTAACAAGGGAACAGCTTTATGGACAGACTGGAATGTGCTTCTGGACGAAACCGGAGGGCCGAACCATGTCGGGAATTTCTGTTTTGCCCCGATTATTGCGGATACCAAAACCGGAGAGGTTCACTATACCTATGAATATTATTATGTAGGCCATGTTTCAAAGTTCATTAAACCGAATGCCCAAAGAATCGGAAGCTCATCCAACAGGGCTGCGCTTACTTCCACCACCTTCATGAATGAAAACGGACAGCTGGTTACCGTAATCATGAATGATTCTGACCAGGATATCGATACCAATCTCTGGATTGAAGGGATGTCGGCAAAGCTTGCGGCTCCTGCCCATTCCATTCAGACTGTAATTTTATAAAGAACTTCATATTTACATTATTTTTTAGGATCGGCGGCACCTTTGGTGCCGCCGGTTTTTTTCAGATTTTATCCATAAAAAAGCCGGAACAGAAGCTGTCCCGGCATATAGTATATTAAATACTTCAGTTCGTATTATTCAGCATCATATTTACTGATCACTTTCTGGGTAACCCCGGTACTGCTGAAACCTCCGTCATGGAAAAGGTTCTGCATCGTTACTTTTTTGGTAAGGTCAGAGAAAAGTGTTACACAGTAGTCGGCACACTCAAGAGCAGTAGCATTCCCCAGTGGAGACATATCTTCTGCAAAACCTAAGAAATTCCCGAAGCCTTTTACCCCGCTTCCCGCAGTGGTAGGCGTAGGCGACTGGGAAACGGTGTTTACACGCACTTTTCTTTCTCCCCAGTAATTACCGAATGTTCTGGCAATACTTTCAAGATAGGCTTTGTTGTCAGACATATCATTATAATCCGGGAATGTTCTCTGAGCAGCAATATAAGAAAGCGCCAGAATACTTCCCCACTCATTCATGCAGTCTTTTTCATAAGCGACACGCATTACTTTGTGGAAGGAAACAGCGGAGATATCCCAGCCTTTTTCAAGCCAGTCGTAATTCATTTCTGTATATGGTTTTCCTTTTCTTACGTTGATAGACATTCCTATAGAGTGAAGAATAAAGTCGATTTTACCGAATTTGGCAACTGCAGCATCAAAAAGTTTTTCTAAATCTTCAATAGAAGTTGCATCTGCGCCGATAACTTCAGACCCTGTTTTTTCTGCTAACCCGTTAAGTTCTCCCATTCTTAATGCAATAGGAGCATTGGATAATATAAATTCAGCACCTTCTTCATGACATCTCTCTGCAACTTTCCATGCGATTGATTGTTCATTAAGGGCTCCGAAAATAATCCCCTTTTTGCCTTTAAGTAAACCGTATGACATAATTTTTTAATGTTTATTAATATACAAATGTAGCAATATTTGTGTTGATGGCATAATAAAAAACGGAGCCTTCTATAAAAAGGCCCCGTTTTTTGAAAATATTTATATAACTGAAATTTTAATTTGTCTTCTTATTCCATTCTGCTTTTACATCTTCTGATGCATCTTTTGTTTTTTCCCAGGCATCATTCGCTTTATCCTTGATGTTATCCCATGCATCAGATGCGTTGTTTTTTACTCTGTCAAACCAGTCTTCCTGCTGAGCTTCCTGATCGTTATTTCTTTTTTCATTGATGTAATCTTTCGCTCTGTCAGCAAGTTCCTCAACTTTCCATTTTGCATCAGTTGCTGTGCTTTTCAATGATTCTTCTGTGTTGTTAACTGCATTTTCTGCTTTGTTGTAATCTGAATTGTTCATAATTGTAATATTTTGTTTATGTTATTTATTGATATTTATCATTAAACAATAACTATTCCTAAAATTTTCGCGTACTGTTAAATTTTTCATAAAAGTTCAGTTCCGGAATGTTGATGATTTTAATACGGGCTACAGACTGTTGTTTACGGTAATGAAATGCTGTTTCCGCATAATTAAAATTGACACTGCAATTGCTGTGCTTTTAAGCGCCTGAAAATGATGCAAATAGATGAAATTACGTTTGAGAAAAAATTCTCTGATAAATTCTCAGGAAAAGTGGGCGCAAGATATGAAATCACCAAC
>NZ_LMKA01000129.1 GCF_001421435.1 Chryseobacterium sp. Leaf201 | reverse complement strand
ATAAGAATAATACTTTTTATTATATTCAGAATATTCATTAAAATCGTTAAATCCTTCTTTATGTAAATAATATGCTAAAATAAGGCCTACAATTATGAAGATAAAAATATATGATTTTCCCGGAAGAAATGTATAATTATTATCATATAGTTGGCGGATTAAAGTGTATGCACTAGTAATCATAAAGAAAAATATCACTAAAAAAACTGCAAATGTAGAAAATTTAGTTATAGCCTTTCCTCCTTTCTCTGATTTATCATAGTATATATAAATATGATAAAATAATAACCTTAAAAATCTAACCATTTAAAATGCTGCTTTATCATTAATATAATAATGTTCATAAACTGCCACTGTACCAAAATAAACTAATGATGCAGCAGCTCCCCAGGGTCCCAAAAAGCCCACTACTCCCATTACTCCATCAGCAATAGCTCTGGTATCAGAAATATTTCCTTGAGACCATTGATAGCCAGTATTTACTAAACCCACAACTGCTACTGCTTTTCCTAATACATTAAGACCTTTTGACGCAACTCCTAAAGCTCTAGCAGAAACAGGCAATCTCGTACTAATTGTTTCTGCAAAAATACGGCTTTTTGTTATACTTGAAGGAGCATTCCATTTTTCTAATCCCCAACCAGCTAATCGTGACGAGCCTGAACTTCACCTATTGGGCCTACAACCATTCCTGCTTTTCCTAAGAACCCGCCAGGGATTCCTTTTGTGATTCTTGCCATATTGTTATGTTTTTGTGGGTTAACGGAACGAAGGTACCACAGGATTCCCTGTTTTCAAATACCCGGGAAAGCTGTGTCTGCTATTGTCCGGTTTTGGCAGGTTTTGGCAGGGTTCCTTCCCCTTTTCTTCGGTACTTCTTCGGTAGTCCTTCGGTACTTGTTCGGAAAAAAGATGTTTTTTCCGAACAAGTACCGAACAAACATCGGACAACACCCAAAGAAAAAGGATTCAATTTTTAGTTTTTGAACAGGACATATTATAAAATGTTACAGGAGTTATATTTACAGTATTCGGAAAGGATATACCATCATGAGGAGAAAATACAAATCGCGTAGTGTTATATTTATAATGTTTTGTTTCAATCTCACGCGTTCTTTTCTGCTTATTAATTATGTTTGCATAACATTGATAAATGAACAGATCCAATCAACCATATGAACCATCCACTTTCTGACCATCCTCAAACCGCAACAGTTTCCACATTTTCAGAACTTGTCAGTACCCCTTTTCAGGGAATGGTGAATGCATTATGCTGGAAACGTGAGTTGAAAGGAGATTTTAAAGAAATTGTGGATAAGCTTCCGTTAAAGCAGAATATTACGGAAATTTCCATTCAGGACCTTTCTGCTCTGGAGCTTTCAGAATCCGGATGTACCGCAAGGGAAATAATCCTGATTGACATCCAGTTACTAACAGATTTCGGAGCATCGCCATCTCTTAATCTGCTCAGGTGTTATGAACGTGATGAAGAGCTTGGTTTCATTTCCACCGATGTCTATTCTTACCATGTTGACCGCTCGCCCATCGGGACCGATACTTTTTTGTGTACCTATCACGGCGCTGCCAGTGATATCCTCCCCAATGACCAGGCTACACAGAAAATCATGGTTCCCGAAATCCGGGAAAAGCTCAGGGAACTGCACAACGGTCCGGAAGCAGAATTTGAAACCTTTCTAAAAGATTATTATTTCGATCTGCACTACCAACCAAAACCTGATGCTCAGCCTGTCAATTTAGGAACCGGCCATCTCTGGAGGCTGGCTGTGGATCATCCTGAACAGCAGGTTCTGCCATGTATTCACCGGGCGCCGGTTGAGAATGAAGGGGAATATCGGTTGTTGTTGATTTGTTAGTGAATATTTTTTTGATGCTGGATTAGTTATAAGCCTATATCATCGTTCATTTCTAATAAAGCGGATGTATTATCCAAGCGCTTTATCAGCGGCTTTGCCGCCATCCTTTGCTCACTTAAAATCTAAAATTATCCACTAATAAAACTTTGCGTTAAAAAAATTAAACGCAAAGTTTATTTTTCTGTATGTTTATTCCGTTCATTTTGCCTTGATGCAAAACGAACCAAAAGATCAAGACCTGGATTCTTCCGCTAAAAATAAATCCTGTTCACTAAAAATTCTAAACTTGTGCGAAATCATTTTTTGGTGAACAAACACTGGTTTCCTCGCACTTCGGACAGAAGAATTTTCTTAACGCTTCAGACTCCTATGTCGTTTTTACTGGCAGTCGGTGTTGTAGTTTTGGTGTTTCTTACCTTTTCTAACGTGTAAAATATTTTAGCATTTTTAACTTTTGCGAACCTATCTCATCCGTTCATTTCTGATGAAGCGAACGTATCAGCCAGGCGCTTTATAAGCGGCTTTGTCGCTATCCTTTGCTTTCTTAAAATCTGAAAGTATGATGAATAAAACTTTGCGTTTAATTATTTTTTAACGCAAAGATTATCTTTCTATGTGTTTATTCATTTTGCCTTGATGCAAAACGAACCAAAAGATCAAGACCCGGATTCTTCCGCTAAAAATAAATCCTGTTCACTAAAAATTCTAAACTTGTGCGAAATCATTTTTTGGTGAACAAACACTGTTTCCTCGCACTTCGGACAGTAGAATTTTCTTAACGTTCACAGGCTTCATTTTCTTAACGCTTCAGACTCCTATGTCGTTTTTACTGGCAGTCGGTGTTGTAATTTAGTTTTTTTATATAATCTGTTATCAATCGAAATAATAAAAATCAAAGATTTTTAAAAACTTAAGTGTTCTTCTTATTTCAAAGCGGTTATCTTACCTGTTCTAAAGTGTAAGATATTTTAGCATTTTCGATTTATAAGTCTATTTCTTCGTTCATTTTGCCTTGATGCAAAACGAACCAAAAGATCAAGANTTATCTTACCTGTTCTAAAGTGTAAGATATTTTAGCATTTTCGATTTATAAGTCTATTTCTTCGTTCATTTTGCCTTGATGCAAAACGAACCAAAAGATCAAGACTTAAAACTTTTACACTACAAATTGAGGCCGTGCTGAAAAGTTTAAAACTTGCGCAGGTTGGATATTTGCTTTTCAGTTCAATGCTGCAGCCGCGCTTTAAACATAAAACTTTTCTCTGTGGCCTATCCTTTTCAATTTGCTTAACGCTAAAAGTTTAAGGTCAGGGGTGTTCATTAACCAAAGTCGTTAGTTTAAATAACGCTTCAGACTCTTATGTCGCCTTTACTGGCAGTCGGTGTTGTAATTTTAGGCTTTTTATGTACCGATATGAAGCCTGTTATTTATCTGCATATTCATTCAATCGTCTATTTTGCTTCTGTTATGTTTATTCTGCAGTTTCTGAAAATTTAGTATATATTTAGATACCCAAACTGTATACATGTTAGAAAATTTCGAATTTTATCTTTTTCTGGTGCTCCTCATCACCATGCTCATCATGCTGGCAAAAAAAATTCAGGTTGCCTATCCTGTTCTGCTGGTATTGGCCGGACTGTTAATAAGTTTTATTCCCGGAGTGCCACGCATTAAAATTGAACCCGAGCTCATATTTATTATTTTTTTACCGCCCCTGCTGTATGAAGCAGCCTGGTTAACCTCATGGAAAGAACTTTGGCGGTGGCGCCGGATCATCTTCAGTTTTGCTTTCGTTGTGGTATTTTTTACCGCCCTGTCGGTTGCCGTTTTCGCTAATTATTTTATCCCCGGATTTTCTTTAGCCCTGGGTTTTTTACTGGGCGGAATTGTTTCTCCACCTGATGCCGTAAGCGCAGGAGCCATTTTGAAATTCGTAAAAGTTCCGAAAAGTCTGGCTTCCATTCTTGAAGGTGAAAGTCTGCTGAACGACGCTTCTTCCCTGATCATTTTCCGGTTTGCCATGATTGCCGCAGCCACCGGACAGTTTATATGGCACGAAGCAGCGGGAAGTTTTGTATGGATGTGCATTGGCGGCACAGGCATCGGATTGATCATCGCCTATATTTTCATGAAAATGCATAAACTTTTACCCACCGATTCAAATACCGATATTTTACTTACTTTTATCGCGCCCTTCTCCATGTATCTGGCTGCAGAACAGCTTCACGCTTCCGGCGTTCTGGCGGTGGTAAGCGGCGGGTTATTCCTTTCCTACCGCAGTCATGATTTCCTGAGCAGTGCCTCCAGGATACGGACGGTAACCGTCTGGGAAAGCTTTTGTTTTTTACTCAACGGCATTGTGTTTATGCTGATCGGTTTAGACCTGCCCGAAATTATTTCCGGCTTAGGGGACACTGATATTTATACAGCCATCGGCTATGGATTTGCAGTTACCGCAGTTCTGATCATCGTAAGGGTTCTCGCGGGCTATGCAGCGGTTATCACCACTTTAATTATGAAAAACTTCATCACGGTGGCAGATGAAGGGTCTCCCGGCTGGCACGCTCCTATGATTATTGGCTGGACCGGAATGAGAGGTGTGGTTTCTCTGGCCGCCGCCCTTTCAATTCCTCTTACGTTACATGACGGAACACCTTTCCCCCAAAGGAACCTGATTCTCTTCATCACCTTCGTCGTGATTCTTTTAACCTTGCTTGTGCAGGGCCTTACGCTTCCTTTTTTATTAAAGAAATTCCCGCCCGTAGACCGTGATTTCGTAAGAAGCGAAAAGGAAATAGATTATGAAATCCAGACCAGCCTCGCGCAGGTAGCAGTTGATAAAATCCGCAGTGATTATGCCCATAAAATAGAAAGTTTCCCGGCCTTGAAAGACCAGCTGCAGAAATATGAAAACCAGTTGAGCAGCTCCGAAATCATTATTAATTACGCTCAGTACCGGAATATTTATATCGACATTATCGAAACCCAAAGAAGCTGGCTGATCCAGAAAAACCGCGAAGAACTTTTACTGGATGAAGAGATCATCAGGAAGCATCTCCGTTTGCTTGATCTTCAGGAGGAACGGCTGAATATGAGAAGCTAGGACTTTACATTTTTGTAATCTGCATTATTTGTGAGGGATTGAAGTTCTGTGAAATCGATGAAGCGAATGTATTAACCGTGCGCTTTATCAGCGGCTTTGCTGCTATCCCTTGCTTCCTTAAAATCTGAAAGTATCATGAATAAAACTTTGCGTTTATTTTTTTAACGCAAAGTTTATTTTTCTGTGTGTTTATTTCGTTCATTTTGCCTTGATGCAAAACGAACCAAAAGATCAAGACCTGGATTCTTCCGCTAAAAATAAATCCTGTTCACTAAAAATTCTAAAACTTGCGTGATAACGAGATTATTCTTCGGTTCAAAACTTGCCTCACGCTTCGGACAGTAGAATTTTCTTAACGCTCACAGGCTTTATTTTCTTAACGCTTCAGACTCCTATGTCGTTTTTTACTGGCAGTCGGTGTTGTATTTTTAGTTTTTTTATATAATCTGTTATCAATCGAAATAATAAAAATCAAAGATTTTTAAAAACTTAAGTGTTCTTCTTATTTCAAAGTGATTATCTTACCTGTTCTAAAGTGTAAGATATTTTAGCATTTTCGATTTATAAGTCTATTTCTTCGTTCATTTTGCCTTGATGCAAAACGAACCAAAAGATCAAGANTACCTGTTCTAAAGTGTAAGATATTTTAGCATTTTCGATTTATAAGTCTATTTCTTCGTTCATTTTGCCTTGATGCAAAACGAACCAAAAGATCAAGACCTGGATTCTTCCGCTAAAAACAAATCCTGTTCACTAAAAATTCTAAACTTGTGCGAAATCATTTTTTGGTGAATACACACTGGTTTCCTCGCACTTCGGACAGTAGAATTTTCTTAACGTTCACAGGCTTTATTTTCTTAACGCTTCAGACTCCTATGTCGTTTTTACTGGCAGTCGGTGATGTAATTTTGGTGTTTCTTATCTAAAGTTTATTTTGAGTATCTAATATCATCTGATGAAACGGTCGTATCAGCCAGGCGCTTTATCAGCGGCTTTGCCGCTATCCTTTGCTCACTTAAAATTTTAAAGTATCATGAATAAAACTTTGCGTTTAATTTTTTTAACGCAAAGTTTATTTTTTTGTATGTTTTATTTAAGAGGGAGCAAAGAGTGAATCAGGAGGCTGATTTGATGAAGCGACTACCGGAACTTCGTTTTTTTTACGTTTTCTCCTTTCCAGGATCAGTTGCGCAGCATCCAGCATTTTGTTCAGGTGGATGAACGGCGTGACGATATTGCCTTCCGGGACATTGTTAAAAGAGCCGAGAGAGAAATATACGATCTCCGCCAGGAAATGATCAAAATCCCTGATTTTGAATTCACTGAACGCTTTCTGAAATACCAGAAACGGATCTTTGTATTCTTCTTTTGAAAGCGAACCCAGCAGCAGATGTGGCACCTGTTCTGCCGGAGCATGGATTGCCCATTTTTTTGATTTGAACTGCAGACAATAGCCGGCCCGGACAAATGAACGGAGCGACAGGTATAAATGAAAGATCACGGAGGGATTGTCTTTCATCAGGACTTTCGGGTTTTGGGCGTATTCCATCATTTCATACAGCCTGTTTTTGGCGGCTGCCGGATCATGGAACTGGAAAAAGGTTTCCATCAGGCTGAGTGCGGAATGTTTCCTGCGGTCCGTCCAGCATCCGGATTCAAAATCTATGTTTTTCTTTTTCATGGCAAGATGTTTTTTTGTATTGAGGGCCTGCCGGTTTTGCGGTTCCGGTTGGGCAGGCTGCAAGCGGGCGGCCGTCCCGGGACGGCTGCGCCTGCAGTGGTCTTCATCATTTGTGTGTTTTATGGCATATTTCTCCCCTGCTCTTTCTGCGTAAAATTGGTTTTTGCAGAAAGGGCTTTTAGGATCAGTGGTTCAGCCTGTTTATTGTAACGGCCGAGCCTGTCTCTTTGTTGATTAAGCCTGTCGAAGCTCCGCAATAGGTTGTACACCCTATTGTATCGTGTCTTTTCATCGTGCGCCTGTCATTGTGGGCGCAGCGAGGAATCTCTTTGGCAAAGCAAAAGCAATGGGCTTCTGTCAGTGCCTATCGTTTAAAAGCAGGCTTAGATTATTATGTAGAAACAGCAGACAGCATGAAAATAAAACGGCATGGACTCTACATTATCCGTAATAGAGGTACTGGTATACCTTGAGACAGATGAGAGAGCCCACGCCTAGGTCGTGAGCTTCTGCTTATCTTCTTGTCTCTTAAAAATTACCAGTTTTCTATTACAAGATTCTAAGCAATAGCTTCTATTTTTCGTTGAAGTATCGCAAAGTTACAATTTGCTGTAACTTATATTGCAAATATAATAAATTAAAGCATACAACACATATATGTGTTTAATTATTTCGGTTTTATTTTCAAATTTTACATAATGCAGCAAAGAAAATTTGAAAATATTCTACAACAAATAGGAATTGTAATATTATTGTATAGGCTACGGAATAATTTTTCTCAATTTTCTCTTGGTGTAGAAGTACAATTGTCGACAAATCAAATTGGAAGGATCGAGAGAGGTGAAACAAATCCCACAGTATTAACATTAACGAAATTAGCAAGTGCTCTTAATGTAGATATTTTAGAATTTTTTGTCAAACGAAGTAAATCCGATATGGACATGATTATAATTGAAATAAAAGAATTACAAGAGAAAATATCTAAAAAATAGTTATTGTAATTGTTCAAATTTAACTTTAAAGTAATTATACCTTTATAAGAGGTACATTTAAGAATTATTAATATAATAAGTAGAGAATATGGCAACATACAATGCAATTAAAGTAACACAAAATGATAAAGAATTTTTTATAACTTCGTTAAAAACATCATTACTTAGAAATTTAGCATTTGTTTTAAGCAGAGAAGAAGATCAGTTAAAAGGATTTCAAAGAGTTTTAAATCAAAATAGAGCAAAAGATATTGCAAAATACCTTGATGAATCAAAAGGTATTATTCCTTCACCTTTAATCCTAAGTGCACAACCTAATGCAGAATTTAAATATGATAACAGAAATTCAAAAATAACCTTTAGTAATAATAAATTTTCTTTTCTCGTTTTAGATGGACAACACAGATTGTATGGTATGATTTTATCTGAAAATGATTATGAAGTTCCAGTTGTTATTTTTAATGATTTAAAAACTGCCGATGAAGTAAATCTATTTATAGATATTAACACAAATCAAAAAGGAGTTCCTTCAACACTATTAATAGATATTAAAAATCTTACAGGTAGAGAAACTAAAAAGGATGAAAAACAAAGAGAACTTTTTAATCTATTAAATACTAATAGCAATATGAAAGGCCTGCTTTCAGCTACTAAAAGTCAATTAGGAAAAATCTCAAAAACGACTTTCAATCAGGCAACAAATCAAATTTTTGAAACAGGCTATTTTGCAAATGAAAGTGTAAATGTCACTTATAAAGCTGTAAAAAATTATCTCGAAGCAGCTGAAATAATTTTAGCTTCAACAAATTCAGAAAAAGCAAAATTGACTAAATCTATGCTTTTTAGAGCAATATTTGAAATTTTCAATGATGTTGTTGAAATAACATTAAAAAAATACCAAAATTTAAAAATAGAATCATTATTAGAGACTCTATCACCAATAGGATCATTAAATTATGATAATTATGTAGGATCATCGAATTCTGTTATGAATAAAATAGTACTTGATATGAAAAAATCATTTTTTAAACATTCAAGCTCTAATTTAGAAATTGATTCAGATATTTTTTAAATTATATGTTTGGTTTAAATTATCATTATATTAGAAATGATTATGCTTTAAATTTACTTGATGTTAAGCTAACCTTAAGAGATTATAAGCATATTAAGTTCAAAACATCAGTGCTTGAAAATATAATAAGCGCGAGCGAAATTAATGGTAAATATTTTGAAATCGATGTTCCTCGCCAAATATTTTATAAAGCAATTAATGTTGAATTTGAGTTATATCATTTAAGATCAAAAATTCAATTAAACGATTTTTATCTATCTAAAGATATTAGTGAAAGTTGGAAGTTTACAACCTTTTACTATTTCCTTTTTTTTAGTAATGTAGCGTTACATCGGCTACTAAACCGTGGTTATTTATATTTAGATCAATCTTCAGCTACTAATTTTAGTTCTACCTTAAATGTATTTTTACCATACGTTACTAAATTGGGTAGTGGTAATTGGTCCTTTAAAAAAATCTCTGAAACTACTTCAACAGTAAAAATTGAGTTAAAACAAGTTGGAAGTAATTTACATCAGTTAGTTTGGCAAGATCTTATTCTAACTTTAAAACATTTTACAACAAAAGCATCAACAAAACCAGGTGATCCTGAAAAGTCAATTTTAGATAGTATTTATAATAATGTTAAAGGAAGGCAAGGCTTTAGTCCATCTGAAACTAGAAACTATTTAAATTATATGTCGGAAGTCGCTCTGGAGGAGATTGATAACAAAATACTTTGTCCACAAAATAAAATTGATAATTTTATAAAAAATTTATCATCATTTAATTATGTTGATAATTTATCTTCAAAAATTAATTTATCTATTATAGTTGGTCAATATTTATTTATTATAAATAAAAAAATAATAGATGACATTCAGGCAAGGGATAAAAATCAGTTTAGATTATTGAATAAAGATAAAAAAAACTACATAAGCTAAATTGTAACCAATAAAGTAGAATCTTATTCTGTGGAGAGTTAGAGGAAATTGTAGAGATTAAATTTTACTCCCGCAAACACTTTTCAGACATGTCAAACCCTTTAGATTTCAAACTCATCCAGCCTGATGAATCGATACAGGATTTTGTCTATTGTTTTTCGTCGCTGCGGAACTTTTCCAACCGGCACCAGGCCGTGGTGGTCCCCAACGGAAGGATTGACCTGATTTTTTCAAAAACCCAGGACCGCAAAATACAGGTGGCCCTGCTGGGACTGGAAACCCAGCCTAAATATCCGGATCAGGAAGTCTCGGATTTCTGTTCGGTCAGTTTCAATCCGGTGGCTATAGAATATATTTTCGGCTTTCCGGTGGCGGATCTCCTCAACAGTGGGAAACGGATGCCGGATGATTTCTGGGGGTTCAGGATTGAAGACCTGGATGATTTCGATGTATTTTGTGAGAAGATGACCGGGAAAATCAGTTCTCTTATGCCTGAAAAAGTGGATGAGCGCAAACGGAAATTGTTTGAACTGGTGTTTGCTTCGGACGGCGAGATTTCCGTTGCCGAACTCTCGGAAAAGATTTCGTGGAGCCCGCGACAGATCAACCGGTATTTTAACCATCAGTTCGGGCTTCCGCTGAAGGCCTACTGCAAGATCCTGCGCTTTCAGGCTTCCCTTTCCCATATCAAAGACGGAACCCTGTATCCGCAGCTTAATTTTACCGACCAGTCCCATTTCATCAAAGAGGTGAAGCAGCTGTCAGGGGTTTCACCGAAAGAACTGCATCAGAATAAAAATGACCGTTTTTTACAATTTTTAGTCTACGCCCGGAAGTAATTTTGCAGTCTAAATCTAAAGATATGGGATTACAGAATAAGAAAGTGGCCATCATAGGCGGCGGCCCCGGCGGGCTGACTTTGGCCAGGCTTCTCCAACTGAAGGGCGTTGATGTTACAGTATATGAACGGGATGCAGACCGGAGTGCACGGGTACAGGGTTCGCCGCTTGACCTGCACGAACATTCCGGACTGGCCGCAATACGGAAAGCAGGATTGCTGGACGTGTTTAAAAAGAATTATATGCAGGGAGCCGACAAAACAACGATTACCGATGAAAAAGGCAACGTGGTTTTCAGCGACCATGATCCTGACCAAACGAAAGAAGAAGATTTCGGGCACGAATATTTCCGTCCTGAAATAGACCGCGGCGTTTTACGGAATATTTTACTGGATTCCCTGCAGCCTGAAAATATCATCTGGGACCGCCATTTCCTGTCCATGGAAAAACAGAACAACGGCTGGCGGTTACATTTTAAAAACGGATCTGAAGCGTATGCGGATCTGGTCGTCGGGGCAGACGGCGCCAACTCGAAAATCAGGCCCTATATCACCGGGATTACTGCGTTTTATTCAGGCATTACGATGCTTGAGGGCAATATCTACAACGCTGAGCAAAAGGTTCCCGGAATTACCGGGCTTCTCCGGGGCGGTAAATTAATGGCTTTCGGCAACGGAAAGAATATCCTGATGGGACAGAAAGCGAACGGCGAAATCGGGTTTTATGCGAGTTTCAGAACAGAAGAAGGCTGGATTGCCGGAAGCGGACTGGATTTCTATGACAACTTACAGATATTGGAATGGTTTAAAAAAGAATACGCAGAATGGAGCGATCTCTGGGATCCGCTGTTTGAAAATACGTCGGCTCCTTTTATTCCGAGGCCGATCTACTGTATGCCTTTGGACCAGGACTGGGAGACGCTTCCAAACGTTACCCTCATTGGTGACGCTGCCCATGTAATGCCGCCGTTTGCAGGTGAAGGTGTCAACATGGCGATGCTTGATGCCCTGGAACTGAGCGAAATCCTGACCGGTACTGATCACGCTTCTATGCATGATGCCCTGGTATCGTATGAAACGGCTATGCGGAAAAGAGCTTCTGTTATCGCACAGGAATCACTGGAAAACGGGGAAAGGATGCATCACGCAGATGCGCTGGCAACAATGACGGAGTTTTTTGGCGGGCGGTGAAACGGAAAAATAAAAACTTAAATATTTGTTTTCTTAATTTTGCCTATTGTTATAAAGTTCATGATATTCCGTAAACAAATGACTTTACAAAAAACTGATTAAAATACATACATACTATCCGCATGAAAATAGAGCATATTGCAATCTGGGTAAAGGATCTGGAAAAAACCAGGAATTTCTATGAACGGTATTTCGGGGCTGTTTCCAACGAAAAATACCATAATCCGGCTAAACATTTTGAATCTTACTTTTTAAGTTTTGACAACGGCTGCCGTCTGGAAATCATGAACCGTCCGGATATCGGGGAAAGCAACAGTTCGTATGATGATCAGAAATCCGGCATTATCCATCTTGCATTTTCCACGGGAAGCAAAGAAAAAGTTGATGAACTGACGGAACGTTTAAGAAAAGACGGCTACCGGATTGCCGGAGAACCGCGCACCACCGGCGACGGATATTACGAAAGCGTCATCCTGGATCCGGAAAACAATATTATTGAGATTACAGAATAGCTGAATGTAAAAGTTAAGGGAAGTTTTATTACATTTACTGTAGCTCAAGGCATTGGGTTAAGCCTCAACAGAAACATAAAAGACAATTTAAAACACAGAAATATTCAGTCTATGAAAAAACGATTTATTGTATTACCTGCCGTTTTCATGATGCTGTCCTGCAATAACCCAAAAGCGCCGGCAAAGGAAACATCAGCCAATGAAAAACTGGTTGAAACCTATTTCAAACATTTCAACAACCATGAATGGAAAAAGCTTGCCCAGATGTATACCGAAACGTCACAGTTTAAGGATCCTTCATTGGGGCCGGGGCTTATCACGCAGACCAGGCAGCAGACCATTAATAAATATTCAGAACTCAACAAAGTCTTTCCGGATCTTCACGATAAAATTATGCAGGTATATCCTTCCGGAGAAAAACACATTATCGTTGAATTTGTTTCAAGCGGTACCGCAGCAGACAGTTCAAAATTTGAATTGCCCATCTGCGCTGTTTTTACCATTGAAAACGGACTGATAACCAAAGACTTTTCATATTTTGATAACTTTGAAGAAAAGCAGTAGTTAAACAGGAACTTTAGAAAGGTGGGTGAAAAATTTTGAGGTAAGAAAGATTATAATCTGAACTGTTAACCGTTCAATCAGCCTTCATTAACTGCCCTGAATTTACGCCGGTTCCATTGCCTTCTGAAAGCTTTTCCGTCTTCAAATCTGTAGAAAAATGTTTCTTTTTCTTTTTCATTAGGCCGGATCAGTGTAAAGCACTCCCCTTCCGGAAGCTCGATAATCTCGTGGACGGTGCCGGCCGGAACGAAATGGGAAGTCCCTTCTTTCCTGTGGTGTTCTGAGGTATGATAGGTGCCGTCTTCATGGATTTCATAAATCCTTTCCACATAACTGCCTTTTAAAATATGCGTTGTGAAACTGAAGGGATGATCATGGATATGTTCATTCTGGTCTTTTGCGCTGAAGTGGTGAATGACTGCATCGAAAGGCAAACCCTTCAAATGATGCTTGGTAAACACCGCATTCATTTTTTCACGCCTGGTCTTTATACTAATCATGTCTTTGTAATTTATAATATGCTATTCTGAACGATGAATACAGTTTGATCTGTTCCGGGTTCAGAAGTTGGGAACGAGGATAAAATAACAGATATTTCCCTTCCCGGCTGTTATATTTTTATAAAATTAATAAAAAATAAAGAATT
>NZ_LMKA01000128.1 GCF_001421435.1 Chryseobacterium sp. Leaf201 | reverse complement strand
AACTTCAGATTACAATTAAGAGGCGTGCGGGATAAAACATTTTTCCTGTTCAGGTTGTCTAAACTTTTTGCCTAGTCCCCAAGTTTTGAGATTGATCCAAGGAAATTAAAATCCTGAAATATGAAATGAAACAGGGCTGCAGGCTGATAATCCGGCAAAAAAATAGCAGATAACTACTGCTATCTGCTATTGTAATAAATAAAGAAAGTTTAACCTTTCTCCAAAATTATGCTATACGCACGTTAACTGCGTTAACGCCTTTTGTACCGTTCTGTAGTTCGTAAGTTACGACATCATTTTCACGAATGTTATCTACTAAACCTGAAGTATGTACGAAAACATCCTGTCCGCCTGTTGATGGTGTAATAAAACCAAATCCTTTGGCATCGTTAAAGAATTTTACTGTTCCTTGTTGCATTGTAATGTATTATAAAATTATTGTATTAAAATTTTGGCTTTTGCCATTACCGGACTGATTTTTACGCCAGGACAGTAATAAATCAATTTGTTAACAAAAATGATGTGGATATTTTTTAGAATCTTGAAATATTCAAGGTGAAAAAAAAGATGCTGCATCTGTTATTATGATGACAAAAATTAGCGGCTGAAAAAGCGAAGACTGAGAGAAAAGAGTAAACTCTAGAATTTCAGAAGAAGCATTGGCAGTAGCCTGATTATTCTACAAATGTACACATAATTTATTGAAAAGCAAATGTTTTTTGGGTTTTATTTCTTTTTCTTTAATAATTAATACTGCGTTAACATATAAAATGCGTTATCTGCATTAGCCGCTAAAATCTTATTACAGTAAAAATAATCAAAAATAAATGCCAGAATTACTTAGCACAACTTACATCGTTCTAAGAATTTTTAAAAACAATAAGAATAAAATTAATCCATGCGGATTTTTCCTGACAGGATGCTGACCGCATAATTCTATTTTCTCAGGAACTGCTATTTTTTAACTGAATGATATAACAGATCCAATACACGGCAAATAAAAGCTTGAGTACTCCGTCAATCAGATATACCCATTTTATAATCCGGGCTGAAGAATAATAAAGATCAATACCGGCAAGCCCCAGACAAGCCATGATTACGGAACCGACAATAATATAATTTTTTTTAGGGTTGAAAGTAAGATAGGCCAGCAGTAAAACAGAAGGCAGCAGCAGTAAACTGACTGCTTTCAGGAGCCAGATGTCGGTTTTTTCTCCGGTTATCCATAAAAAGCTGTCAAGATGGATAAAAAGGCCATACTGCCGTAAGAAAATAATAAATGGCCTGAAGGCATGGGACCACACGGAAATTTTGCATACCCATCATATTAAAGTATTCTTTACCCCTGTTTTACATTATGTAATCATTATAAGACATTATTTAAGGAAATGAATGTGAATGAAATTACTGGATGTTGGAACTGGTAATCTCATAATAAAGTGCCCAGCCTGCAAATAAAATAATGATCACCCAGATCCAGAACGGAATGGTCCGCGGAGTTTCACTGCCGCTGATCAGGAAGCTTTTCCGGTTTCCTTTGTCATAGGCGTTGATCATGAGGGACAGTGTGCCGTCTACAATATCTCTGCTTTTCAGTCCTTCAATTTTTATGGAAGGCCCGTTGGCAACCGTAAAATTGATTTTCTTAATACCCTGTTTTCCGGAAGGGGATTCGCTCACGATTTTAAGCACATGCTCTCCGTCCGTTAGTTTTTTAGTATCCAGATCAAAAACAATGGGAGCATCCATCTCTGCAAGAGGAACAGGATCATCATCTATAAAAAGGAATACTTTGCTTTTATCTTGTGACATAGGATGGCTGTTTTATTTTAAAAAAGAATACTTGATGTGGCTTTTGTCATTTTCGCCGGGCTTTATCAGGTACTTAGCCGAATAGATAAAGGATAGAATGGTAATCAGGACTACAATACCTACGATAAACCAGTCCCAGTCGCTTTCCGGGCCTGTTCCGTGCGTGAATTCTTTCGTTACTTCGGGCTGCCTGAGTTTACAGGTATCACACGCAAATGTGTAGATGGTAAAAAACACGGAAGCCCAGGCGATGATGTATTTTACAGGAGGTCTCATTTCTATTTTATTTTATCCATTATTACTTTTACTTCTTCTACCGTTACTTTTTTGGCATTGTTGCCCCAGCTTGTCCTTTCATGGTTGATGACAGCGGTAACATCTTCAGGGGTAAAGTTGGCGTTGGTTCCTACCGGCGGCATGGCGGCAAACTCGGGCCTCGGATCATAGCCTTTCATGATGATGTTGACGTACAGCTCCAGATCTCCTCCGGTTACTACAGGGCTGCCTTTAAGCGGCGGAAATGCTCCGGGAACCCCTTCTCCGTTGGCCTGGTGGCAGGATGCACAGTTGGCGGTGAAGAGCTCTGCGCCATCCGGTAAATTTTCTCCGCCCTGCGCTCCTTCGGTATCCTTTTTCTCCTGTTTATACAGGAATTCCGGAATGATCGATTTATCGGTGAAATCGCTCTGCTTTAAAGATTTCAGGTACGCAACTAGCTGAAGTGCCTTTGCAGTGGCTACAATTTTTTTTCTTTTGTTCTTCAGAAACTTCTCCGGTACTTTTACTTCCACGTCGCCGGGCTGCAGGTAATCTCTTTCGATAAAAAGAAATTCGTAAGACGGCATAATTGAAGCTTCAATTGCGGCTCTTGGCTGGTAGAGGTGGATCAGGTGCCATTCGGCGCTGGGCTGCCGTTCGCCTACATTCGTAAGGTCCGGGCCTGCTCTCTGCGTACCCATGAGGTTCGCTGTATTCCTCCAGAAGTCGGTTCTTCTGTTTACCGCAAAATCTGCGGGAATACTTGGCCGTTTGCCGAAAACATTATCCATTTCCACATTTCTCACCTGCTGGGTATGGCACGCAACGCAGCCGTTATCAATATATACCATTTTGCCGGCCCATTCATCCTTTGTGAGTACTTTGGCCTGCCGGGGCAGCGGCCTGTTGATTCTCTGGTTATCAAGAGCCGGGATAACCGCAATATAAAGCGTCAGGAAAATAAAAAGGCCGAGGGCTGCTCCGAAAAATATCCTGTGATCATTTAAAAATATCATGATTAATTTTTTTAAGAATTAAACTCTGTATTTCTACGCTGTTGTTTTACAGCTAATAGTTCAGATGGGGTCTTTGGGAGTGTAGTATTGTCTTTTTTTCTTACCATCCGGTAAAAATTATAGGCGAAAAGAAGGTGCGAAACCCACATCATAGTCCCGCCGATTGCTCTCCACAGCCAATACGGGAACATATTGATCACGCCATCTATGAAAGGCTTTTTTTTCATCCACATCATTCCTGTCTGCGTGCCGCCAATCATTAAGGCAATAACATAAAACAACAGCCCGATCAGCGCCAGCCAGAAATGCATCCCGACAAGTATGTTAGGAGGTTCCTTCCCGGTAAGCCTCGGGATCAGGGTATAAGAAAATGCCCAGAGCATAAAGGTAATGATCCCATACATGGTGAGGTGTGAATGCGAAACGGTAAAATCTGTAAAATGCCAAAGCAGGTTCGTATACCGGAATGCTTCTACGGTACCCTGAAAAGATCCTGTAAAATAAAAGATGATCGACATAAAATAAAATGGCAGCGTATAACTCGTTCGGAGCTGATACCAGGCCCCTTTGAATGTCATCAGGAAATTGGTGGTTCCTGCAGCTACGGGGATCAGCATTCCTACACTCGCAATAATGGCTGTAGTCTGCAGTCTCCACGGGATGGCACTGAAGATAAAATGGTGCGTGCCGATAAGGGTATAAAATAACGTATGCGTCCAGAATGCCAGTGCCCCGAGACTGTAAGAATAGATAGGCTTATTGAGTTGCTGAGGAAGAAAATAATACATTAAGCCCAGGTTGATCATCATAAACCACATCCCGATGGCCTGGTGCATATAATAGCCCTGGGTAATTGTTTCCCCGATACCGTCCTGCCAGAGAGGGATGTACCCGACCAGAATTACAATAATGATAAACATGAAGCCTGAAATAATATACCAGTTCGAAATATAGATTTCTTTGACGGTTCTTTTGGCAACCGGTTTAAACAGGTTAAACATGGATACGGCTATCCCGGCTCCGAAAGTAATCATAATGGGCCAGATATATTCGCGGTATTCGCCGCCGCCGTTGTTTACTCCTGCTAAAAGTGATATGGTTCCGGCCAGAACGGCTGCGTTGATAAGAATGAGGGAAATATACCCGTGCCGGATATTATAGTTCTCAGTATTGCTGACCCGGGTGACTACATAATATGAAAACCCGACCATCATCAAGGAAGCCCAACCCCAGAATACGGCATTGGTATGCGCAGGCCGGAGCCTTCCGAAACTTAACCAGCTTGTATGTTCTACATCCGGAACTACATATTTAATGCCAGCATACAACCCGAATGTTGTTCCGATGATCAGCCAGAATATGGCAGTTCCGACAAATAAAAGGATAAGCCTGGTCAGCTCAGGAGAAATATAATTTATAAAAGAAGAATTTCTTCTCTTTTTAGGGAAAATCCGCAGTTCTTCCACTGAATTGATGTTCCGGATGATCCTTTTTTTATCAGAAGGGGACAGGTTGCCGGAAATGAGGCTTTCATTGGGCTCATCGCTCAGTTCATCCTGTATCTTTTCGTATTCGGCAAGTTCTTCAGGCGTAAGGTTTTCGATCTCCTTCCGGACTTCAGCAATTTCCCTTCGTTTTAATATATTGCCGTAAACGGATAAGAATTTAAAGACAAGAATGACCAGTCCGGCAATAATGATCATCAGCATCAGTAATAATGTAATCTGGATGCCCGTCTCTTTAAACAATGACAGTTCTGCCATAGCAAAATGTTATAGATTAGTTAGATAGAGTAATATTGTATAACTGAAATTTACCTGAAGTAAAAGTCAGATCCTCACATTTCAGATATTCATGTATCGGTTGCGGTATTTTGGGAAATTTACCTATTTGCTGTTTTTGATAGAATCTACGTCGTAGGCTGTACTGTCCATAGGAAGCTGGTTATCTCCGGTGTCGGGTGTAATTCCGGCGGTCCCGGAAACCATACTGTCACCGGTATTGATCTTGTCGATGTGGGTTGGCTGTTTTTGCGGGTCCTGTTTACAGCTCAGAAAAGCCATGAGAACAACGGCAGCGGCTAAAAGTTTCATACTGTTACTATTTTGTAGTTGGTGTGTAGGACAAAATTAGATACTGTAACTCCTTCATTCTTATGACTTTTATCATAATGATAAGCTTGATTTTAAATTTTTCTTTAGAAGTGGCTTCTGAGTAAAAAATGAATTCATTAACACATCTGCAGCAATATGAAATACATGTGCAAAAGATATTTCTGATGGGGCTGAATATGTTTTTTTGAAGATGAATCTCATAGGCACTGGCAAACACAGTAAGACAGGTTTTTTTTCTTTCAGAATGACTTTCGGGATGATGGCAGCATAATTGTATCTCATCCTATAAAAAACTATGGAAAATTTAAATGTCTCTGCTTTCAGCATTATTTCTCTGCTTGTTCCTTTAATGACAATGATCATCAGTATCTTTTATGCATCCAAAAAGCTCAATACGGAAGCCTTTCTTTTGGTTTCAGGTTCAATAGTTGTTTTTGCTGTCGCTGTATTTTTCGTTTTTATGCCTTCTCTGATGCAGAGCCGGAATATGCCTATTGAGATTATATCCGTTTATTATAATATCGCAGGAGTCATCACATTTATGGGAAGCCTGATGTTTGCCATAGGTTTTCTTATGCTTGTGCTCAAGGTTATCAGGCAGAACGAAGCCGTTGAAAAACTGTGAATTAACTTCGGTTAAGGGTAGAATAAGTTAAAATTAATCAAAGATTAAAACTTTCAAATTGCCGTAAAAAATGCAAAGAGCCCGAACACAATACCCGGCGAATTGGCCATAATAATCGGCAGATCCCGTTCAGGTTTTTTCATGAATCCATATACTACCCACAGGGTACAGTTCACGGCGGCAACCAGCGGCTGCAGCCATTCGCCCTTGTTCCCAGCCAGGTTGCTGCGGATTTGAGGAATGTATGAGACGTACATCGCCACAGCGGTGATGGTGGCTACCCAGCCCAATACTTTGAAAAACTTTTCGTTATCCATTATTTGTGTTTTTAATTACGATCAGAGATAAGTCATAGAGGTTTGCAACTTACATGCCCAAATGAATTTTCAGGGAAATAGCCGGACCCTTATTGAGAATAATCTACAGTTTATTTTGATGGGAGATATGAAATAGTCTGAAGCAAAAAGTCTGAAGCCTGATGTTTTTTTTGACTGATAATAAATACTTATGATTGGCTTTTGCAATAAAATGGTTTCACAAATTTCTTAATCCCGGACTCAGGCTGTATTAAATTCAGGACCTGATCTGTTCCTTTAAAAAGTGATTTATTTCATTTGTCCTTAACAGCAGATTAAAAAATATATTGTACTTTTGCCGCTTACATGATGCATACGTCTTTCAGGAACTTTTTCGTTTTCTCTTTACTGCTGGTGTTTATTTTCAACGTCAGCGGAATAGGTACGTGTATGGATCACATGCGTCACAGCAAAAGCCTTTCTGAAAAGTCACAGCATTCAAAAACGGAAAAAGGACCCGCCATTTCTCAGGATGATGAATGCCAGTGTGCACTTCATATGCAGATGAACCAGGTTCTGATGCCTGAAATCCTGGCCCTGGAACTGCCTGCCGATACGGCTTCTGACAGCGAGATCCCTCGGACTAAGGTCATGACCTACCGCTGCCTGCTGGATTATTTCAGTTCCCGCGCACCGCCCGTTTCCGCGTATTCCGCAGCCTGATTTCTTTTACATGCTGCTGTTATTACAGGCTTTCTGCCTGTACACAACTTACGTGGATTTCCGTGTTGCCATACTGTTTTGGTAACATGATGATTTCCTTTTACTAACAGAGGCATCCCGTTATGCCTGTATTATTCTGTAATTAATGCATACCCATAATTTTTATCATCCGAAGGTACTTTCCCGTACGCCCGGTAAAATATATAAGCTTTCCGTAATAAGCTTTATTCTCGTATCCTCTGCTTTCAATGCACAGCAGACCCAAAAAGATTCGACCGGATCTGCCACCATCCAGACAGTGGAAATTACCGGCCGTAAATCCAAAGACTATATTTCAGACTATTCTTTTGCGGCTACAAAAACGGCGATGAAGAATAAAGACCTGCCCCTGACGCTGAACACCGTGACCAAGGAACTGATCAATGACCGGCAGGCTTTCCAGCTGGGCGATGTAATGAAAAATGTAAGCGGTGTATCCCCTTCAAGCTATTATAACCAATACAATATCCGCGGAATCAGCCAGAATGAAGAAGGCCAGATCATCAACGGAATGCGTACCAGGCAGTATTATTTTCTGCAGCCCATGACTTCCAATATTGAGCGCGTGGAGGTTTTTAAAGGCCCCGCAAGTATTACGATGTCCAGCGTAGACCCGGGCGGCACCATCAATATGGTCACCAAAAAGCCTTTGGAAATACCCCGGCACCAGGTCAGCCTTTCCGGAGGCAGCTTTGATACCTACCGGGTAACCACCGATCTTACCGGTCCGCTGAATAAAAGCAAAACCTTACTGTACCGCTTCAACGGGGCTTATCAGAATGCAGGTTCGTTCAGGGACCATGTTGCCAATACCGGGATTCTGGTCTCGCCGTCCATTACCTTTATTCCCAATGAAAAAACATCTTTAAATGTCGAAATGATTTTTAATGACCTTCATGGGAATCTCGACAGGGGCCAGCCTATTTTCGGAGCCGTGCCCGGAAAAACCGATCTTAACAGTACCCCGAGAAGCCTGAACCTGGGTGCACCGGATGATTACTTCAAAACCCGGGAATTTATTATCATGGGAAGCTTTGCGCATCATTTTAACGGGCATGTCAGTTTTAACGCTTCCTATATGAAACAGTTCTGGAATGAAAATCTTCAGGAACACAGGACCACGAATGCTTTCGTACCCGATATAAACAATAAGCATGTTTTCAGCCTTGCCATGATGCAGTTTATTCAGCGCAAACAGAAATGGGAAACCGATAATATCAACGCTTATTTTCATTTCAGCTACAGGACAGGAGAGGTGGAGCATCAGATCCTGATAGGATACGACAGCCAGATCTGGGAAAAACGCGATGGAGGAATACAGAATGCAGCACGGGGCTTTCTGCTGAAAGACGGTTCCGTTGCCTCATCCTACAATCCTGCGAATGCAGCAAACTACCAGACCGTCAGTTACCAGGGTACCATTATTCCTAAAACCAATGTTGCGCCGTTTGACCTTACGCCCGGTGCACAGAACCACCAGGGAACGGATTTTTATGCCATGAATGTAAACACGGTATTGCCAACGGCACTCACCACTACCCATGCCGCTTATGTCCAGCATCTTTTTACCTGGCGGAAGTTTAAGGTATTATCGGGGATCCGTCATGAATGGTTTCAGGATATTACCCAGTTCAAAAAAGACAGTGAAACATCTTTCCGCAATGCCAGGCTCCTGTACAGGATCGGCGTCACTTACAGCCTTACAGACCACATCAACCTGTACGGGACGTATCTCACCGGCTACCAGCCGCAATCCAATACCGTAAGCTTAATGCCGAATACATCAGGGCTTACCGGTTCACAATCTGCGGCGAGGTTCAAGCCGTTGACTTCCGATTTAAAAGAGCTCGGCATCAAAGCCCGCCTCTTCGGTAAACTGTCGGTGAGCCTTTCAGCCTATGAAATCAACCAGAAAAATATCCTGATCAATGCCAATAACCCTGCAGAACCGGATGAACTGGTGCAGCGCGGAGCCGACAGGAGCCGTGGCTTTGAAGCTGAATTCACAGGATACATCCTTCCGCAATGGCACGTTTACGGCGGATACAGCTACATTGATGCTGTCATACGCAATGATGCCGATCCAAACCTCATCGGGAAACGGAAAGAAAATACGTCTAAAAATGGGGTTAATCTGTGGACCCGGTACAACTTCACAAAAATCCCTGCGCTGAAAGATTTCGGGGCAGGACTGGGAATGCTTTACCAGAGTTCAAAAATACCGTGGTTTACAAGGAGTTTTGAACTGCCTGCTTATATCACTTTAGATGCGGCTTTATATTATGCTCCCACAGATACCAAGCTTCAACTGGCACTGAACGTTAATAACCTTACCGGTACCACCTACTGGCTGGGTGCCCAGAACTACCTGAGGCTGTTTCCCGGAGCACCAAGGAATTATTTAATAACGGCTACCTATATCTTTTAATTATGGCAAAATCAATTTTAAAACTGATCATTACAAAAACCCGGCGGGATCTCCTGAAAGAGAAACAGAACCTGCTGATTGCCGTCACCGTACTGCTGTTCTGTATGCTGAGTATGGGGGTCGGATTTATGAAATATGAAGAAACCGGTACGCAGATACAGGAATACCGGAAAGAAGTCAGGGAACACTGGGAAGACCGGCCGGCGAAACATCCTCACCGGATGGCACATTACGGCTATCTGGTGTTCCGTACTGCACATCCTTTAAGTATTTTCGATAACGGACTGGATGATTACCTCGGGAATGTTATTTTCCTGGAAGCCCACAAACAGAATACCGCCAATCTTTCAGAAGCCGGAAGTTCCGGGATCCTGGTGCGCTTCGGTGCATTTACCAGTGCCTTTATCCTGCAGTGCATCGTTCCGCTGATTATTCTGTTCATAGGCTTCGGGCTGATTGCCAGGGAACGGGAAGATGCCACCTTAAAGATACTCAGTACGCAGGGAGCTTCAGGGAGGGATATTATCTGGGGCAAAACTCTTGGCCTCTGGCAGTTTTCTCTGCTGTTCTTACTGCCGGTACTGCCCGTGGTATTTTTAATTACGCTTATTTCAGATGCGGCGGCATGGACGGATATCGGCGTACGGCTGCTGATGCTGATGCCGGCCTTTATGGCTTATTATTTTTTTATTTCTGCCCTTACGGTATTGGTATCTGCCTACAGCAAAAGCTCTTCCCTGGCTTTGGTGGGACTGATCGGCTGCTGGCTGCTGCTGGTCATATTCGTGCCGAAGGGCGTTCAGTTTGCGGCCCAGAACCTGTATCCTGCGCCATCCCGTATTGCATTTGAAACTGCGTTGGAACAGGATGTCATGAAAGCAGGGGACAGCCATAACCCGGATGACCCGCATTTTAAAAAAATAAAAGATTCCCTGCTTGCCCGTTATAAAGTTAGCAATACCAATGATCTGCCTTTCAACTACAGCGGTTTCGTGATGAAGGAAGGGGAGAAGATCAGCTCACAGATTTACATCAGGCATCAGGAAGAGCTTCAGGAAATCTATAACCGGCAGCAGCGGTTTTCGGATATCTGCGCATTCCTGGATCCTGTGATTGCCGTTAAAAACTTTTCAATTACGGCTGCAGGAACAGATTTTTATGCATACACCCGGTTCCAGGAGCAGGCAGAAGCATACCGGTATACCATGGCACAGAGACTTAATGACCTGCAGATTGAAAATATCAGCAATATTAAGCCGGAAAAAGGCGGTCCGCCGGCCATTGTAACCCGTGACAACTGGAAAAAATTCCCTGATTTTAATTACCGGTATACCCCGGTCTCCGAAAGCATCAGGGCAAACTGGATGCCTGCAGCCGCCCTTTTATTCTGGCTGGCGGTATGTGTGTTTTTTATTGAAACGGGAGGCAGAAACTTAAAATTAATTTAGATGAACCATTACTTAATAAAACAGTTTTACCGCAACAAAGCATATTTAATTGCATTGCTGGTATTGTTGGTGGCGGGATTAACCGCAATATATACCGGGAAAAAATTCCTGGACCGGAATCATGAGATCATCGCTAAAAGCGAGCAGTACCAGAAACAGAGCATCGGGAAAAATGTGAAGTTCCACCAGGATGACCTGGGCCTTATTCTTTATTACGTTAAATTTAACCTGGTGAATGAAACCCCGAGACTTGCCGCTCTCAGCATCGGAATGCGGGACCTCAACCCATCGATACAGGGCGTAACGATACGGAACCTGGAAGAGCAGCGCTACAATTCGGATTTTTATAATCCTGCCGGTGCCGCAGCCGGGAATTTCGATTTCAGCTTTGTTCTGGTATTCCTTTTTCCGCTGATTATCATAGCGTTCTGTTATAACCTTATTTCAGAAGAAGAGGAGAGCGGCCGCTGGAAACTGCTTTCTGTGCAGAGTGCCGGCTTGGGAAAACTGCTGGATGCCCGGCTGCTGATCAGGTTCTGTGCGGTGAGTGCCGTCTACCTGATTCTGATTACAACAGCTGCTTTGTGGATCGGGATTCCTCCAGACCGTTTTTTTGCAGTTTTCATTCTTTCAGGATGGCTGTATATCCTGTTCTGGTTTGTGCTGTGCCGATGGGTGATCCTGTTCAGGAAATCTTCTGCTCAAAATGCACTGGTTCTGCTGATGGTGTGGGTAGGCATGAATTTTATCATCCCGATGAGCAGCAATATGATCATCCAGAAATATTATCCTGTACAGGAATCCCTGAAAGCCGTAATGGAGCAGCGGGAAGGCTATCATAATAAATGGGACGAGGCCAGGCAGCCTACCATGGAAAAATTTTACAGCGTTTATCCGCAATACCGCCGTTTTACAGTTGAAGAAAACGGCGCATTTACATGGACCTGGTATTACGCCATGCAGCATATGGGCGACCTGGAAGCTTCAGCTTCTTCGGAACTTTATAATGAAAAAATGAAGAAGCGCAGCCGGGCCGCTGAATTTCTGGGGTACCTTTTGCCCAATATCCATACACAGCTTACCGAAAGCCGGCTGGCAGGAACGGGAATGGAAAACCAGCTGCAGTACGCTGCTGCCCTGAAGGAATTTCATGAAGATAAGCGCCTGTTTTTCTATCCGCTTATTTTTTCAGGTAAAAATGCAGCGGCCGTACAATGGGACCGGCAGACCGTATCCGTTTTTAAGGAACCCGGGAACCTGAACCTCTCCAATATCTTTCTGCCGTATTTCATTCTTATTGCAGCCATCATCATCCTTTCACACCATAAACACAGAAAACTATGTTAAAAACAATTGATCTCCATAAAAAATACAACGGTTTCACGGCCCTCCAATCCCTTAATCTTGAAGTGGGGAAGGGCGAGATCTTTGCCCTGCTGGGGCAGAACGGTGCCGGAAAAAGCACAACCATCAATATCCTGCTGGGGCTTATAAAAGCGACTTCGGGAGATGCGTTCATCAATAATATTTCGGTCCGTGAACATCCGCAGGAAATAAAAAGACACATGGCTTACATTCCGGAAACCGTGCTGTTGTATCCCGCACTCACTGGGCTTGAAAACCTGGATTTTTTCTCTAAAATTGCAGGGTTTACCTACAGCAGGGAAGAACTGTCGGCGTTCCTGAAACGTACCGGGCTTCAGGAAACGGCGCATCAGAAACCTCTGGGTGGATATTCCAAGGGAATGCGCCAGAAAGTAGGGATTGCCATTGCTTTGGCCAAAGATGCAAAGGTACTCCTGCTGGATGAACCTACCAGCGGGCTGGATCCTATTGCCACTGCGGAATTTACTGAGATTGTACGACAGCTGGGGAAAGAGGGAAGAACCATATTTATGGCGACCCATGATATTTTTAATGCGGTGAGCGTGGCTACCAACATCGGGATAATGAAGCAGGGGGAACTTGTCCAGAATGTACCGTCAAAAGCTTTTACTGCAGAAGAATTGCAGGAACTGTATCTTAAGACGATTTGACAGCGACTGTTTATGTTGAGCATGAGCCTTTTTAGGTTTATTTAAAACACTTAATTTACCTGAGGTTATCTATTCCCGTATCCTTTTAAAGTTCAGTTCAGGCGGAAATTAAGATTTCCAAAACTTAGTGTATCTGATTTTAATTGATTTTTAAAAAATCAAATACTTTACATTTTTGATCAGATCAAATCTCAAACTGCATTAAAATAAAGTTTAAGCAGTTCCCTTAAGAAAAGGCCGCTGATTTTGTTGTATATCTATGACAGCATCAGCGGCCTTTTTTTGATCCTGAGATCTAAGCCTGCTGAGGCTTTTATTTTTGTACTGCCGGTTACGTCCGCACATTATGCATATTCCCTTACTCCAATACTATTCAGTCTTTATTCATTCAAAATATCCCTGATGGATTTCTGTTAATAATATTATAACAGCTGAAAAAGTTAACCTGTTTTTACAGATTGCTGACTCAAGAAGAACTTTTCCATAAGAACTTAATGTTCTTTCATAAGATATAATTAACAATAAATTTATAAACACTTAATATATATCCCATACAGGAGATATCATATTCACATTTTAAACTCCAGTAATTCCGGATATTATAAATTAACCTAAATA
>NZ_LMKA01000127.1 GCF_001421435.1 Chryseobacterium sp. Leaf201 | reverse complement strand
AAGAAGAAATTAATAAAATAATAAGTTTAAATTAATGAATGGAGAAAGCTTTGAAAAGTATGAGCCAAGCTTAGATGTAGAATGGATTTTAGGAAATTCAATTACATTTTGCTGCAATCAATTTGTTGTACCAGAGAAACTCGGAAGTAAATTTTGATAGACGATGAAAAAATTGAAAAATTCAATAAATAACAGCATTACTGCTCTGGTATACTGGATCAGGTTACAAAGACTTTAAAAACAAACTTTATTATTTCAACGTCTTAAATAAATTTTCATCCTATTTAAACATGAAATATTTTGAATTATTTTAAGTTTGAAAATTTATCATCTAAATTTCTGATGTCTTTTCTTAGCTCCAGAAACATATCCTGCAGATTATAATTTCCAGAATAATCCGGCTCAAAATCTTCCGGGAAAATTCCTGAGGCATACTGCCAGATTTCTACAATTTCTCCCAAAGGAATATCATACGGTTTATAAAAAGAATTGTCAGCTGCTACCGTTATTGAGATTTTGTGTCTGGCTTTAAACCTTTTATAGGAAATACCGTCATTAAGGGTAACAAAAACATAACTTTTATCCGGCTTTAAATCTTCCATATTTTCCACATACTTACCGATGATGTATGAGCCGTCTTTGAACGGCGGCATCGAATCCCCCTGTGCCGGGAATGCCCGGTATTTTCCGTTTGTAAGGAACGGTAGGGAAATCTGTTGCAGGCTCTCAATATATTCCGGATCGCTGTATCCGGATAAATAGCCCATGGAAGCTTTTTGGGTAACAATCTCAATGTAATTATTGCCTTCCCGGTCTATGACCACCGGAAGGATAATCCGGTTGTCGGGGAGCTGTAAAATATCCTCAACCGGATATTTCCGGATATCGACAGTGAGAAGCAGGTCGATGCTAAGGTTGTAATGCTTGGAAATCCGGATCAGTACCTCATAAGGAGGTTCCGATCTTCCGTCTTCATATTTGGAATACCTCACCCGGCTGAGCAATACGGCGTCTGCCGTTTCCTGCTGGGTAGCTTTTTTCTTAGCCCTTAAAAACCTGATGTTATCTGAGAAAACTGACATTGATACAATTTGTATCAGCAAATATACATAAAATGATACATATAGTATCTAGTTTTGTAAAATGAACCGCGCGATTGTACATATGGATCTGGATTCATTTTTCGTATCCTGCGAAAGACGAGTTAACAGTGCCCTGAGCAATATCCCCCTGATTATAGGCGGAGGTGACCGCGGGGTGGTGGCTTCCTGTTCTTATGAAGCTCGGAAATTCGGGATACGGTCAGCCATGCCCATCCGGATGGCGCTACGGCTCTGTCCGGAAGCGAAGGTCATTAAAGGGGACTATGAGCTGTACTCTAATCTATCACATACGGTTACTGAAATTATTCAGGAGAAAGTCCCGGTAATGGAAAAAGCGAGTATTGATGAGTTTTACCTGGACCTCTCGGGGATGGACAGGTTTTTCGGCTGTTACCGGTGGACGCAGGAAATTGCAGCAGCCGTTACCAAAGAGACAGGGCTTCCCATCAGCTTTGCTTTGTCCGCAAACAAGACGGTTTCAAAGATCGGGACCGGGGAGTCTAAGCCTGACGGAAAGCTGCAGATTCCGGAGCTGGATATCCGTCCTTTCCTGAATCCTCTGTCAGTAAAAAAAATCCCGATGGTAGGGGACAGAACCTTCCGGCTGCTTTCAAGAATCGGGATCCGGACGATCCATACCCTTTCTGAAATGCCGGTCCCGGTCCTTCAGCAGATGATCGGAGAAAATGGTAAAGAGCTCTGGAAAAAAGCCAACGGGATCGATGAAAACCCTGTAGTCCCGTATTCCGAACGGAAATCCGTTTCTACGGAACAGACCTTTACTACCGATACCATTGATATCCCTGAATTAAAAAGAATCCTGAGCGGGATGTCAGAAAAGCTGGCCTATCAGCTGAGGCAGGAAAAATGGCTCACCTCTACAGTGGCTGTCAAGATCCGCTATGCCAATTTCGATACCGAAACCAAACAGAGCCGGGTGGCCTACACAGCTGCTGATCATACCCTGTCACGGGTTGCCCTTGAGCTTTTTAACCGGTTATATATCCGGCGGCTGCGCATCCGGCTGATCGGCCTCAGGTTTACAGACCTGGTTCACGGGAGCCACCAGATGAACCTGTTTGAAGACACTGAAGAACAGATGAATCTGTACCAAACCATGGATGAACTTAAAAACCGGTTCGGAGCAGGTGCTGTCGGCAGGGCTTCAGGTTTTGACTTTGAAAAATAAACAACACTAAACTTTTTTATTATGTATCTTAATTGCCATTCCTTCCACAGCCTGCGTTACGGGACCCTTTCCGTAGAAAACCTTGTACAGAAAGCCAAAAGCCTGGGCATTAAAGAACTGGTGCTTACGGATATCAATACCGTTACGGCCATTTACGATTTTAAAAAAGAATGTGAAAATGTCGGGATCAGGCCTGTTGCGGGAATGGAAGTAAGAAAAGAAAACAGGCTGCTGTATATTGCTGTGGCCCGGGAGTTTTCCGGGATCGGTGAAGTGAACCGGATGATGACGGCTCATAACTGTGACGGGCAGGAGCTTTCGGAAACCGCTCCCGATTTTGAAAATGTATCGGTTATTTATCCGCTGGAGAATATGCCGGCGGTACTGAAGGACAATGAATATATCGGGATCCGGGAAGAAGAGCTGAATTTCCTGATCCGGCCCGAGCTGGAAAAACATATGTCCAGGATGGTCATCCTCCAGCCGGTGACTTTCAGTTCCCAGAAAGAATACAACCTGCATCTGATCCTAAGGGCTATTGACAACAATACACTGTTATCCATGCTTTCAGAAGAAGATATCTGCCGGAAGTCAGAATACTTAAGGCCGGAAGGAGAGGTCATCAGCGCTTATCAGTACCATCCTGAAATTATTGAAAACACAAAAAAGCTGCTTAGTGAATGCCGCTTTGAATTTGATCCCAAACAAGTCCGCAACCGGCAGTGTTATACGCGGTCCAAAGCCTCCGACCTAAAGATGCTGCGCAGGCTGGCCTATTTAGGACTGGAAAGACGCTACGGCCGGCAGCACAAAGAAGCACAGGAAAGGGTAGATCAGGAATTGAAAGTGATCGATGAGCTGAATTTCTGTTCCTATTTTCTGATTACCTGGGACATTATCCGTTACAGCAACCGGATGGGACTGATGCATGTGGGAAGAGGAAGCGGAGCGAATTCCATTGTAAGCTACTGCCTGGGTATTACCGATATCTGCCCGCTGGAGCTCGACCTTTATTTTGAGAGGTTCCTGAACCTGAACCGGAAGTCGCCGCCGGATTTCGACATCGACTGGAGCTGGCAGCACCGGGATACCATCCTGGAATATATCTTTGACCGTTACGGAAAAGAGCATGTGGCATTCTGCGGGACCAATGTACAGTTTAAATACAAATCGATCTTCCGGGAAGTGGGCAAGGTGTTCGGGCTTCCTAAAGAAGAGCTTGATGGGCTGGCCAATAATTCTCTGGATACCCATGACCAAAACTCCGTTGTAAAGCATGTCCATCGGTATGGTACTATGATGGAAAGGTTTCCGAACCAGCGGAGCATGCATGCCTGCGGGATCCTGATTTCCGAAGAACCGATCACCAATTTTACCGCTTTGGAAATGCCCCCGAAAGGCTTCCCTATCGCGCAGTTTGATATGAACACTGCCGAAGATATCGGGCTTGAAAAATTTGATATCCTTTCCCAGCGAGGGCTCGGTACCATTAACGATACGGTGGAGCTTATTAAAAAAACCAGAGGCATCACGGTGGATATAAGGGATACCGCCTTATCTAAAAACGAAGCGAAAGCAAATGCATACCTGGCCGCAGGGAATACCATCGGATGCTTCTATATCGAATCTCCAGCTATGCGTGGGCTTTTGAGAAGGCTGAAATGCGAAGATTACCGCATCCTCGTGGCCGCTTCCTCAATCATCAGGCCCGGTGTGGCGCAGAGCGGGATGATGCGGGAATATATCTTCAGGCACAATCATCCGGACCGGTTTGAATACTTTCATCCTGTGTTTGAAGAGAATCTGAAAGAAACTTACGGCATTATGGTCTATCAGGAAGATGTCATTAAGATCGCACAGTATTTCGGGGGGCTTAACCTGGCGGATGGCGATATTCTCCGCAGGGCCATGAGTGGGAAGGAAAGATCAATTAAAAAGCTTCAGGAAGTTAAAGCTAACTTTTTTGTAAAATGTAAGGAACAAGGACACTCTGAAGCACTTACCACGGAAGCGTTCCGGCAGATCGAATCCTTTGCCGGGTATTCCTTCTGCAAGGCACATTCCGCATCCTATGCCGTGGAAAGCTACCAAAGCCTGTATTTAAAAGTCTATTATCCGCTGGAATTTATGGTTTCAGTGATTAATAACCAGGGGGGCTTTTACCGTACCGAAGTATACATCCATGAAGCCCGGAGGTCCGGAGCGAACGTACAGGTGCCCTGCGTAAATGAAGGTGATTTTCTGACCACACTGAAAGATAAGGATATCTATCTTGGATTTATGCTCCTGCAGGGACTGGAAACCAAAACAGCGCATAAAATAGCTGAGGAGCGGGAGCGGAACGGAAAGTACCGGTCACTGGAAGATTTTATCCGGCGGATCCCGACAGGTGTTGAAACTGTACAGACCCTGATTTTTATCGGGGCATTCCGCTTTACCGGCAAGCCCAAAAATGAGCTGCTGGTTGAAGCCCGGATAATATTTGTCAACTTCAGGCCTGAGAACCGGGGACTTATGCTGATCGAAGAGCCGGTACATGAATACAGGCTTCCCGAACTGAAAAGAGCACCTTTTGAAGATGCTTTTGATGAAATTGAGATCATCGGGTTTCCGGTTTCCTGCAGTCCGTTTGACTTATTGCAGACTCATTACCGGGGCTCAGTATCTGTAAAAGATCTCCCGCTTTACCACAAGCGTCAGGTAAAGATGCTGGCCTACCTGATTTCAAGGAAACATGTCCCTACTAAAAAAGGAGCCATGTATTTCGGGACATGGATCGATGCAAACGGAGAATATTTTGATACTGCCCATTTCCCGGACAGCCTGAAGGAATATGATTTTCAGGGCGGAGGATGTTACCTGCTGCTCGGTACTGTGGAAATTGATTATCATTTTCCCACCGTTACCATTCATAAGATGGCCAAAATGCAGATGATTCCCGATCCACGCTACGCCTATGACCAGGAAAAGCAGTATGATATCCACAAACGGATCCGTGAGGATGTCAGTATGACCTCAAGAATGCCGTATCCGCAGGCACAGGAAATCAATCTGCCGAGACAGAGATTTAATTAAACTGATTTGTTTGAGAATTATTATAAATGTAAGCCTGTTTAAACTTATTAAAAAAAACAATTAAGTTATTTAAGTTCCGGTAAATCCTGTTATTCAAATTCACTGTAATTAAACTTAAGTGTCTGGAATTTAGTATGCTCTAAAATAATTATAATATTTTTACTTTTGAATAGGCTGAATTCTCAATTTAATTTTAGACAGCTTTTATATTATAATCCTCTTCAAGTTTAAAATCCGACTCTATTTCAATTTAGCAAATATTCACAGGCAATAGCTTTAAAATGAATACTTACTGAAATAGCTTTACCGTTTCGTTCACAAGGAATTTTACCTGGTCCGGCCGCCCTCTGTCATTCTTCGGAAGGTTATTGTAGCTGCCGGTTCTTACAATCACCATATCATGTTCAGGAACCATAATGATATACTGCCCCTGAAGTCCTAGGAAATAATAATGCTTTACCGGATTATCATGGTTGATCCAGAATCCCATGCCGTAGATTTCTTTCGATTTTTCTGTCGGAGTCCGCATTTGGTTGATGAAATCAAGGTTCAGAAGTTGTCGGTTACCCACTTTTCCGTTATTCAGGAATAACTGTCCGAGCCTGGCAAAATCTCTCGCAGTAGAATGGATGCAGCAATACGTTTTTTCCATGCCGCTGTTATCCGTGCTCCAGGTTGCATTATGTTCCATTCCCATCGGAGCCCAGAACTTTTCAGATAAGTAACTGGACAGCGACTGATCCACTGCTTTTCTCACCGCAAAGCCCAGAAGCTGGGTAGATCCGCTCTGGTATTCAAATCTTTCGCCCGGGTTTCCTTTGAATTTCCTTGAAAAAGTCGCTTTAATCAGGCTTCTTCCATAATAAGCTTTTGCATTCGGTAAAAAGGGATTTTTATAGTCTTCATTCCAGTCAAGACCGGACTCCATCTGGGCAAGGTTTTTCAATGTTAAGTTTTTTGCGAACCCTTTATCATTAAATTCCTCAAAATAATCTGAAAACCTGTCATCAATGCTTTTAATCTTTCCTTCTTCAATCGCTTTTCCCAGAAGCATGACAGTAACGGCTTTTGCCATGGAGAATGAGTTGGTCTGTGAATACTGATCATAGCCGTTCCAGTATTGTTCATGAACAAGTTTCCCGTTTTTAATAACGATAAAAGATGCGGTATGGGAATGGGCTAAATCTTCAACGATATGTTTCGGTAATTCGGTGGTATTATATTCCGGAGCTTTGTCCCAGGGTATGGCAGATCCTGTTGCAATGATATTATGGGTGAAAAATTTTCCGTCATCAATATTTGCGCTGGTTTTTCCTTTGAAATAGGTCTTGGAAATTCCGTTAAAAAGATAATCGTATCCCAAAAGGTAAAAAAGTGCGGCAACAATAACAATAAAGGTCAGAAAATAAATAAGTAGGATCATAGCAATGCATCTTTAACAAAGTTAAAATAAATTTGAAAACATGAAATGAAATGATTTATTTTTGTGATTATTTGATATAAATGATGAAAAAACTGATAACCTTTTTATTGCTGTATTCCTTTGCTGCCGCTTTCGGACAGGCGTACCATCCGATTGATACGGCTGATTATGCACAGCGGAAAGATTTCCTTAAAAATTTCTCCGCGAATACGGAAAACCTGATTAAAAAAAGCAGATCTGATTATCCGGGAAAACGGGGAAATGAGCTCTCTAAAATCTACAGGGAATTTGCTAAAGAATTTGAGAAAAAAGTAAAAGACAAAGATTTTGTCTTCAACTCTGTATTTGATGTCAAGGTAAAGAGCCTGATTGAACGTTTACGGAAAAACAATCCCCAGATTCCCCAAAATCTGAAAATCCTTATTGCAAAAGACAATACCCCAAACGCCTATTGCTTTGCAGACGGCACTTTTGTGATCAATATGGGTCTTTTTAACTGGCTGAATAATGATGACCAGCTTGCCGCCGTTATTTCTCATGAACTGGGGCATAAGGTTGCTGAGCATACCGCAAAAACGTTCCTCAGTATGATTGACCAGGACCAGACAGACAGAATGGTGGTGCAGAATATCAAATCAACCAGAGAAAACCGCAATCAGAGAGCCTTTGATGTACTGAAGAACCGGATTTACAGGAAAGGTGCCGAGAACAGGAAGCAGGAGATGCAGGCGGATTCTTTGGGATACAGTGTTTTTAAAAACAGTGATTTCACAAAAACGGAATTCATCAATACCCTGAAAAGGCTGGAAGATTTTGATACCATTTCACCCAGAAAGCTGAACGTGGAAACCTATAAAAAATATTTTAATCTCCCGAAACAGGAATTTAAGGAAAAATGGCTGCAGAAAGAGGATTTTTCACTGTATAATTACAATCATTTCAGAGAAAAACTCAATAAAGATTCATTAAAATCGCACCCTGAAATTGTATTGAGGATCAATTATTTAAAAAAGGTATTTCCCGAACTGAAAGCTGAATCTGCAGATGAAAAAGCAACAGCATCATATACGGTTCTTGAAAAAACTGCGGAAATGGAAATGCTGCCGAACTTTTACCATTCAGAAGATTACGGCATCGGGATCTACGCAGGCCTTCAGTTTCTGCAGGATGGGGAAGAGGAGAAATATTACAAAGGCTGGCTTGGAAAATGTTTTGCTAAAATATATGAGGCCCGAAAAAACTATAACCTGAACCGGTACCTGGACAGGGTAGACCCTAAAAACCAAAGCGAAAGCTACCAGCAGTTCCTGAATTTTATGTGGAACCTGAGCCTTGATGAAATAAAAAATATTGCAGATTACTATAAAACTACAGAATCCTGACCTAAGGCCAGGATTCTGTAGTTATTCTTAATAATTAAGCCGTTCCAGACGGATTTTATTAAATTTCTCTTTTTCATTGTATTCCCTGAGCAGGATATAACCCTCTTTCGCTACATAAGGCGTTACCACGTAATTGTCTTTTTCGGAGATCGGAATAATTTCCTGTTTGAATTTCCCGTCGATTACGGTGTTGATAAAAAGATTCCATTTTTTCTCTTTGGTTACCTGGTCTTTCTGATAATCGCGGAAGAAAAAGACCACATCCTTTCCGTCATTCAGGTATTGGGAGAAAAGATAATCGCTGTTGACCCATTTGGATTTTTCTTTTTCAAAGACCTGTACTTCTTTTACTTTAAAATCCTTGTCCGTGTACATATAGACAAGATCCGTTGTTTTAGGTACATTGTACTGCCCGGAATATTTGAATTTTTCGGCGAGGATTCCTGCGCTGCCGTCGCTCATCAGGTACATGTCGCGGGTAAGAAGGAAATAATTGTTTTCTACGCCACCGTCTGAAGCAATATTTTTAATAAAAGGAACATAATCCGGCTTATAGCTTACCGTTTTCAGGTCTACGGCAAAATCAGATTTACTGATGATCATCCTGGCAAACCCCTTCAGTTTTTCAGACTCGAAATTTCTTCCTATCAGCACGATTTTATCGTCAAAGGTTCGGTCGTTGTCCAACGATTTGTCTTCAGAATAAAAATGGTCAATGTTCTGAAGTGTTTCCGGTGAAAGCCCTGTGATCGGCTTATTGGAAAGCTCTTTCCCTGTTTTTATATCGATTACCAGCAGTGAAAAAGATTTGCTGTCGTTATTTACTTTCTTTAAAATTCCGTAAATCCGGTTTTCATCCTTATCAACAATCGTAAAGTCCGAGAACACTTTTCTATCGCCGTCTGTATTGTAGCGGTACCGCCAGACTTCTTTTTTATTCTCATCAAATTTAATCAGGCTGTTCTTATTGATGTATTTGCCGTAGTCATTGTATTCCAGTGCAATATAGCCGCCTTCTTTAATCTCCCCGACAGCAGAAACGTAATTGTATCCTTTTTCTTTTTTCTCAGACCTGTTTTCCTTTCTTTCCTCTTTCCAGCTTTTGGGCTGGCTGATCTCTTTGAAAGTACCGCCTTCCTGATAGTCATAATAAATCTTCGGGGCAACGGTATTGGTTTTCGGATCGATAACCATAGACACCGGCGTGGCTGCATCTTTCGCAAAAACCTGTGAATAATTAAAATCAGAAGGGCGCAGGATAATCTGGCCTTTAAAATCAACATATCCGAAATAGCCGGAAACCAGAAGTCCGGCATCAAATTCCTTATTGGCAACGGGGTTGAGGTTTTTGTCCAGAATGACATATTCAAATTTCTGGGTTTTCTTATCGGTCTTACCGTAAGAATAGATGGAAATATAGCCGTAAAGATGGTCTTTAGTATCAAAGAGGGCATTCATGCCTACGTTTTTCCCGGAAGCTAAAGAAGCAAGGTCCTGCGTCTGGGAAAAGGCAAGAACCTGGATCAGTCCGAACATCAATAGTGTAAGTTTTTTCATGGTAAAAATTTGAATCCAAAAATAATGAATTCTGATGTATCTGTTAAAAAAAATAAAGCCCTGAAAAATCAGGGCTTTCAATCTATATTTTAGAAAGTAAATTTCGGAAACTGGTCTTTTCGTCGATAATTCTTCTTAATTCTGAAACCGGAACTCTTTCCTGAGCCATGGTGTCCCTATCCCTGATGGTCACCGTATGGTCGGTAAGGGAATCGTGGTCAATGGTGATACAGTATGGAGTACCGATGGCATCCTGTCTTCTGTAACGCTTACCGATGGCATCTTTTTCCTCGTAGAATAAGTTGAAATCGTACTTAAGGTCGTTGAAAATGCTTTCTGCATATTCTGCCAGGCCGTCTCTTTTCATCAACGGAAGAATAGCCGCTTTAATCGGTGCCAGGGCAGGAGGCAAAGACAGAACCGTTCTTTCCGAACCGTCTTCCAGCACCTCTTCTCTAAGGCAGTGTGAGAACAGAGCAAGGAACAGACGGTCTAAACCAACCGAAGTTTCCACCACATAAGGAACATAGTTTTCATTTCTTTCAGGATCGAAGAACTGAAGCTTCCTTCCGGAAAATTCTTCATGTGCTTTTAAGTCGAAATCGGTTCTTGAGTGAATACCTTCCAGCTCCTTGAATCCGAATGGGAAATTAAACTCAATATCAGCCGCTGCGTTGGCATAGTGTGCCAGCTTTTCATGGTCGTGAAACCTGTAATTGTCATTTCCTAAGCCTAGCGCTAAGTGCCAGTTCAGACGTTTCTGCTTCCACTGTTCGTAGAATTCAAGCTCTGTTCCCGGAGCCACGAAGAACTGCATTTCCATCTGTTCGAATTCACGCATCCTGAAGATGAACTGTCTCGCAACAATCTCGTTTCTGAATGCTTTACCGATCTGGGCAATACCAAACGGAAGCCTGTGGCGCGATGTTTTCTGTATATTCAGGAAATTAACGAAAATACCCTGAGCCGTTTCCGGTCTTAAATAAAGGTCCATTGCAGAATCTGCGGAAGCACCCAGTTTAGTCCCGAACATCAGGTTGAACTGCCTTACTTCCGTCCAGTTTTTAGAACCGGTATCCGGGTCGGCAATTTCCAGTTCTTCAATCAATGCTTTTACATCCGCAAGGTCTTCGTTTTCCAGGGATTTTGCCAGTCTTGAAAGAATAGCTTCTCTCTTCGTGCGGTATTCCAGGATTCTCGGATTGGTAGCCACAAACTGATCTTTGTCAAAAGCATCACCGAATCTTTTGGCAGCCTTTTCAATCTCTTTGTTTTCCTTATCTTCAATTTTTAAGCAGTAGTCTTCCACGAGAACGTCTGCGCGGAAACGTTTCTTGGAATCTTTATTGTCAATCAATGGATCGTTGAAAGCGTCTACGTGGCCGGATGCCTTCCAGATGGTCGGGTGCATCAGGATGGCCGAATCAATACCTACAATATTCTCGTTCAGCTGTACCATCGCTTTCCACCAGTACTGTTTGATATTATTTTTAAGTTCGGCACCGTTTTGTCCATAATCATAAACAGCGGATAATCCGTCATAGATCTCACTGGAAGGGAAAATAAAACCGTATTCCTTGGCGTGAGAAATCACTTTCTTGAAAACATCTTCTTGCTTTGCCATAATTTTTTTAACGTCTGAAGTGCAAAAATAGGAATTTGGATTCCAAATCCATGACATTCAATAAAAAAAGCAATTAAAAAACTGCCTTTCTGTATTTTTAAAAGTTGTAACTGAGACCTATGCTGTTCCCGCTGATGTCAAGCCTGTAGGAAGTCGCTTTTGCTTCATTGGTAACAGGTGTGTTATTTTGTGTACTGATTGCTTTTTTCAGGTTTTTCTGCGCACTTATTGCAAAAGGAATCCCGATTCCGATGGCTCCGAGACCGATTCCCATCAGTCCCCATCCTCCGGACTGTTTCTGTTTTACGGCTACGCCATTATAATATACCGTTTTGTTCTTCGTGATTTCCCTGCCCAGTCCGAAACCGATAAAACCGCCGCCGATGGCCCCGAAGATCTGTGAAACCGTACTGTTGGTATTTGCCTTTTTCATGTAGCCCAACGCTTCCTGGTTGGTGAAAACCTTCCTGTATTCAGAGAATTTATATTTCTGGTCTCCTTTGATGAAAAACTCACGGTTAGACTTGCCCAGTTTTAAGGAGTCTGATTGCTGCGCAAAAGAGACCAAAGGAAAAATGCTGCAAAGAAGCACGAATACTAATTTTTTCATGATTAAATTTTTTGCGAAAATAAAAAAAACAGGTATTCTACAAAGAATTTTAACCCATTATTTTTTTCAGGAGCCGGGAACCTGCTCTCCGCTGTATCTTTTGCTTCACGCCGTTACGCAAAAGGATGCCGCTGTGATCAGGGCTGGGATTGTCTTAATATCAGTTTTCTGGGGTAATCAAATATTTGTAAATAAGTTAACTGTGACTTTATAATTCAAATTGCTTAATTCAAAAAATGATAAAGAGGAAATGCTCTATGTTTAGCCCATACCCGCAAGAAGTTTATGAATAGCTTTACCGTGTAACAGGTATAAAAATAGAACGGAAAACAATGAACCCTCTAATAACAACAACTAAAAAAATACGGAAATTTAACCCCTGAAATTCTTTCTGTCGCAAGCGTTAAAATTCATTCCATTAGGAGTTGTTATGCGATTTGAGGCGGTTTAGGAAGTGTACTCACTGGCACATGGCCGGAACGGCGATCCTGTTACGCAGTTCTATGTTTTTAATTTAAAAGGGGTTAAGTAATTTGGGTTGGATATTATCCGTCATCTCTCTTTGTTTAAATAACGCGCATATAACGCATTAGTCAGATGCGCGTTATTAATAAGTTTTTAATTATGCACCAGCTTTAATGATTGTTTCATAGTTTGCCATTGCAATATAGTTTGCCGTATCAAAAAATTTGGGTTCATCAGGATGAACCTTTGTTAAATAATTTTCCGAATTGAAGAAGGTGTTGAAATCCTCAAACGAGTCAAACGAGATTTCTACTACAGCATCGTATAAAGGCTTAGGAAAGCCTTCTGCTATTATAGGGTGGTTAACTACATACTTTCTAACGTAAAGTTCTGTCTCAGGGATGGAACAGAATAAGGGAGCATGGTGATTTTTGTGATAATCTATAAATTCTTCAAGGCTCATACCTGGTAGTTTCTGTACTAAAAACGTAAATTTGATCATTGTTTCTGTATTTATAATTTGATGCAAAATTATTATATTAGTTACTCCAAGTCAATTACGCACAAATTTGTGCGGTAGTATTTTATAATTTGTAACCACATTTATGTACCAAAAAAAAATTCCTGTCAGAACCGAATGCGGGCTGCATTTATTTAAAGAACTTTTGAGTGGAAAGTGGAAATTAATGTTAATCTATTATATTTCAGAAGGCATAATAAGGCCCGGAGCTCTGCAAAAGAAAATAGGTGCAGACAGGCGGGTTATGACTAAGCAGTTGGATGAGTTGGTGCAAGATGGATTCATAACTAAATGTTCTTATGAAACTAAAATTCCTAAAGTTGAATATCAGCTAACGGCTCTTGGAAATAGCCTGTTACCTTTGATAATGAGTTTAGAGATATGGGGTGAAAACAACAGAGCCGTTTTAGAGGCAGCACTTAGTAAAAAACTATAGTAAATTATCAGAAGACGGCATGATTTAAGTGCATCAGCGAGATATCCTGGCAGTAAGTATTCAAGAATACTCCAAATTTCATTTTATCTATCCCTTGAATATTTCTTTAAAGTGCAAGCCGACTATATTTTTTTTGTATCGGCGAATTATAATCTTATCTAAGATATGATTAAAAAGCGGTATTTAGTCTTTTTCTGATGAAGAAAGGTTTGATAAGAAATAATAAAAGTTTTTAAAAATAAATACTTGATAACCATTTTAATAGTGTGAAAAATAT
>NZ_LMKA01000126.1 GCF_001421435.1 Chryseobacterium sp. Leaf201 | reverse complement strand
AAGGTTTTTATAGTAAAAATTATATCCTTTTAACATTTTACTTGTTATTTATTATATCTTTACAGTCCTAATTAATTTTGCTATTATTATGACGAAAAACTACAGGATTTTGAATAATCGGGAATATCCGGTTTTCAATACCCAGGATAGCCGGGCAGTAAAGGATGATTCTGAGGCTACGGGTAAAAAACAAAAAAGCTGGCTTAAAGGCATGTTCGTAGCTGCAGCTTTATTGGCAACAGGCAGCAGTGCACTGGCACAGACCAATATTGCAGCCTATTCTTTTGCCAAAGGTACAGGAGCACCTTATACTTCAATTACAGGAGGGACGAAAGTATTTCCTGCAGGAACCGGTACTTCTTATGATAATGAAGTTTCAGCCGCTATTGCATTGCCTACACCGTTTACTTTTGGTGGGGTTGCAATCAGCAGTATCTACATAAGCGCAAACGGATACATTGCATTTGGTGCCGCACCTTCCGGATCGAGTTATACACCACTGTCCACCCTGGGGAGTACTACAGGAGCTATTGCTGCTTTTGGACAGGATGGGGCTTCGTCTACAGTTGCTGGGGCAGCTCCGGAAGTCAGGTATCAGGATCTCGGAACTGAGTTTGTGGTCCAGTATCAGGATCACGCTGATTTTTCTAATAGAAGTAATGAAAAATTAAATTTTCAGATTCGATTGGTTTATGCTACCGGTGAGATAAAAATTGTATATGGGGCCTGTACAGACCCGGGTACCACTTCATCCACGTATAATCCTCAGGTGGGTATAAGAGGGAATACTGTTGCTTATGCAACCAATGTAAGTCCATTAATGATTGGCAATGTGCCTGCAGGCACTACTTGTGATTGGTCTAAAGCTGTCACAGGAAATGCTAATTCAAGTACAATGCTTTTCACTGCTGCCACTAACGTAAATGTTAAAATTCCAAACGGATTAATATATATATGGACTCCAGGTACCCAGCTGCCTGTAAGAACTTTCGCCGCTACCAATGCAATAACCAATACCGGAGCAACGATAAATTGGACAGCACCAACAGGATCTACAGTTTATAACGTGCAGTACCGGACTTTGGGAAGCTGCGATTGGACTGACTTTAGCGGAAATCCGGTATCTGCGACTACTGCTTCAATCAGTGGTTTGACCCAAAACACAACCTATCAGGTTCAGGTTCAGGCTTTAAATGGTAATGCGCTGTCAACATATTCCCACATTCCAAATCTGGCAGGAACTGGTAACGGATATGCTACTGCAGGTTCCTTTACAACACTGCCTAACTGTGCCAGTACAGTGACGGGGCTTGCTTCTTCAGCATTAACTCCGGAATCGGCCACTATCAGCTGGACAGCTTCTACAACTGCGCCAGGTAACGGATATGAATATTATTACAGTACATCATCTACCGCTCCTACAACTGCTACTGTACCTTCAGGATCAACAGCTGCCGGTGTTGTTACAGCTAATTTAACAGGATTGACTCCTTCTACCACTTATTATTACTGGGTAAGAGGAAACTGTAACGGGACCGATAAGGGGGTTTGGTCAAGTTCTGCTAATTTTATAACACTGTCTACATGTCCTACTGTATCTCTTCCTGCAGCAAGCGCTACAGGGGTAAGCACAACACCAACAATAACATGGGCAGCGATTAACGGAGCTGCCGGTTATAGATTGAGAGTTGGGACTACTGCCGGTGGAACAGATATTGCCAATAATATTGATCTTGGAAATGTAACTTCTTACACTTTCCCGTCTGCACTTAATACATCCACCAAATACTATTATGCAGTTAGCGGATATACAGCAAATATATCAGCAGTGGCTTGTAGCGAAAGAAACTTTACGACAGTTTGCGGGATAGAAAATGCACCAACAGTAGCACAGGCTTTTTCTTCTTTCTTACCGATATGCTGGACTGCAGCTAAAGGAGAAGTAACAGCTTCATCTACATTGGTATATGGTACCAGTAAATGGTCTTCTGAAACAGGTTTTGGGAATACGGGAACTAATTCTGCCGTGAGAATCAATCTGTATGGGACAAATACAGGTGACTGGTTGATTTCTCAGCCAATAAACCTGGGCAGTACTCCAGGTGTGTATAGAGTAAAATACAAAATGGCTGTTACAACTTATCTGGCTACTTCTTCAGTAACTACCTTAGGGACACATCTTCTTAGAGTAATTATTTCTACGGACGGAGGAACGACATGGAGTAATGCCAATGTTTTAAAGACGTACACCGGTGCCGGAACGTATTCTAATACGGGCCAGTTTGAAACGATTAATTTGACAGGATATTCAGGAAATATTAAAATAGCTTTTGTAGGAACTACAAGTTCCAATTCGCCGGATATCGATTTCCATATTGATGATTTTGCGGTAGAAGCCATTCCTTCATGTGCAGAACCTACAGCATTAGCGGCTAATAATATAACAACTACCAGTGCCGATATTTCTTGGACCGGTCCTGCAACCGCACCTGGCAATGGATATGAACTGTACTACAGCACATCAAATACGGCTCCTACAAGTTCTACCACTCCAAACATGACGGGCATTACGGGAACTTCACAATCGTTAAGCAGTCTGTCTCCTTCGTCAACATATTACGTATGGGTAAGATCAGTATGTACTGCGACGGATAAAAGCCCATGGTCAAATGCATTAAATTTTGCTACAGCCTGCGGTTCAGTATCAACATTAAATGAAAACTTTGATTCTTCTATTGTAGGAAGTCTTCCAGCTTGCTGGACGAGTATCGGAACAACGTCTACGTATGGAACGATTAATGCAAGTACTGCTATAAGCGCACCAAATGCATTATATATCTATACCAGCGGTACTTCTACCGGAATGGTAGCTACACCGGAAATCTCAAACTTACAGTCGGGTAACTATACCCTTAAATTTAAAGGAAGAGCTAACTTTACTGCCGGAGGAATTGTACAGATCGGATATTTAACAAATCCTTCTGACACTTCAACATTTGTAGCTTTAGGAAGTTATACATCTACAAGTACAACTGCCGTTGATAATTACTCATTAGATATTACAGGAGTTCCTGCGGGAGTAACTAAACTGGTATTTAAGCATACCGGAACACCTTCCAACAGTGTTTTGATTGATGATGTAAGCTATGCGCTGAATCCGTCATTGTCAACAAGTGAAACTTCTGTTGTAAAGAACAGTATTAAAGTATACCCTAATCCATTCTCTGACGTACTGAATATTTCTGATATCAGCAATGTTAAGAATGCATTGGTAACTGACATTTCAGGAAGATTGGTTAAAACAATTGCAAATCCTTCTTCGGCTCTTCAGTTAGGAGAACTGAAAGAGGGCATGTATCTGATAACTTTAGAAATGAAAGACGGTTCAAGAAAGACCTTTAAGGTAATAAAAAGGTAAAACTTTTAACCATAATAAGATGAATAGCGGCTGATTTCAGCCGCTATTTTTTGTTTTAGGCAGAATCAGTCCATTTTTTTATAAAAATTTTATTATGTTAAGTGTGGTACCACATTATTTCCCTGTATTATGACTAAAATATAAGATGCTGACTACCCATACCTTAAAATTAATCACAGTATTGAGGTATTTTTAAAAATTTAAACAATTGTTTATTTTTATGCGAATACTATGGCTATTTAATTGTATAAAATATATTAATTGCTGTTTCTTGATTGTTTAAAATCAATTTAATGATATATTTAAGCTTTAAAATTATATAAAGGCGTAACGCTTTTTTCCCTGTATCCATACTATTTACAAAACTTTAACTCTACTTTTCGTTAAAGCACAGGAACAGGCGCTTTTATATAAGTACTCTCCGGTTATTTATGGATGAGTCCGCTGTTAATCTAATTTAATTAATATAAAAAATCTAAGAATGAAAAAACTTTTATCAGTTAGTCTTTTTGCTTTAACACTTTCAGTATCTGCACAGTCCTATTGTGTTCCTGAGTTTGCCAGCGGATGTGATTACGGAGACCAGATTACCAGTTTTATTATTCCGGGAGCAGGATTCAGCCATCTGGATACAGGCTGTTCTTCCGGATCTTATGGTGATTATACATCGCAGACCATTAATCTGAATGCGGGCGTTAACTATCCGTTTACCGTAACACATGATTTTTCAACCCAGAATGTAAAAATGTGGATTGATTTCAATAATGATGGAACATTTGATGAAACAACGGAATTAGTAGCATCTGGCAGCAGTGTTTCAGGAACTGTAAGTACTACGGATGGAACGATCGCAATCCCTGCAACTGCACAGCTGGGTGTACACAGAATGCGTGTGGCCGATAGGTACAGTTCACAGCCGGTCCCATGTAATACAGATGGATATGGGGAAGCTCATGATTATACCGTAAATATCGGTGCGGTACCAAGCTGTCTGGCACCAACCGCTGTATCGGTTACAGCAGTAGCAGATACTACCGCTACTTTATCATGGACGGCTCCTTCAGTTACAGTAGGAACAGGATATGAATATTACCTTTCTACCAGCAATACATCACCGGTAAGTGCTACTGCAGCTACGGGATCGGTATCCAGTCCTGCTGTGACTTTACCGCTGACCGGCTTATCACCTGTCACCACGTATTATGTCTGGGTAAGATCGGCGTGTACCGCAACTGATAAAAGTGCATGGTCAACTTCTGCAACCTTTACCACATCATGTTCAGTTATCGTACCGGGTTATACTTTTGATTTTGCTGCCGGTACAAACACATGCTGGAACAGAGCTGATGATGGAACTCCTGCTACAACACCTTCGGGAACAACTTCCAACTGGTATGATGATGGATTTTTAAATAATGGATATGACGGAGCTGTTAAATTGAATGTGTATACCAGTGCTTTCTCTCCTACGGCTTTCAATGCATGGCTGATTACGCCTGCTTTTAACCTTTCTGCAGGAGGATACCGTGTGAAATTCGATTACGGCCTTACTGAGTATGGCGTTACAACACCCGGAAACCTGGGGTCAGATGACCTGGTTCAGTTTGTGGTTTCCCAGGACGGAGGAACTACGTGGACGGTCCTTCAGACATGGGATACCAATACTTCGCCTTCAAACAATTCAACTCAATATGTATTTAATCTGACAGGATATAACAGTGCCAACACTAAGTTTGGATTTTACGGAACAAACGGTAACGTTGCCGATGCAAGCGATGTAGATTTCTTTGTAGACAACTTTGTAGTAGAGCAGAATGTTTTATCAACAAATGAAACCGGAGCGGCAAAAAATACCGTAAAAGTATATCCAAATCCGTTCTCTGAAGTACTGAATATTTCTGATGCAGCTGATGTGAAAAACGTTTTGATAACAGATATTTCCGGCAGACTGATAAAAACCCTGGCGAATCCGGGCTCTGTACTTCAGTTAGGAGACCTGAAACAGGGAATCTATTTAATTATTTTAGAAATGAAAGACGGATCAAGGCAAACGGTAAAAACAATTAAAAAATAAACTTTAATACTTTTTATCAATTATAATAGCGGCTAAGTAAATTAGCCGCTTTTTTTATTAAAATAATGCAATTATTAATACTGATTTAACAATTTTATGATTAATTTAGCATGTAACGAATAAAATATTTAATTATGACAAAATTTCTACTCTCATGCTTATTGTGCATAAGTATGGTGCTCAATGCCCAGATCAGTTTGGGGACCGGAAGTACAGACACCGGGGTTGCTCCTATCAGTACGTACTATGGATATTCTTATACCCAGCAGATTTTCACAAAACAGGAAATCAATGCCAATGCAGCTGGCAATATCACAGGACTTAAATTTTATATGGATCCTTCCATGTCTATCACGAGTTCTTCACAATGGGTGGTTTATCTTGGACAGACTACAAAAACAACATTTGCATCAGATACAGACTGGATTCCTGCTGCCCAGCTGACGCAGGTTTTTTCAGGAACCGTTACCCTGGTAAACGGAGTTATTGAGGTTGTTTTCCCAACACCTTTCCCGTACAACAATACATCTAATCTGGTAATTGCTGCTGAAGAAAATTCGTCAGGCTACGATAATAATGATTATGATGAAGCCATGTATGTGTATGCAGGAGCTCCTAATTCTACTATATATTATAAAAATGATTATACCGATCCGGATCCTGCTTCTCCGCCGGCAACCGGAAATAATCTGGCAAATTATAAATCGGTAGTTACCATTAACGGACTGGCTCCAAACCCCATTCCGGCATGTCCGCTGATTACATACCCGGCTAACAATGCTACATTTATTCCTTTGTCACCTGTCATTACATGGAACAATTCTTCAGGAGCCACCGGATACAAAGTATCCATAGGAACCACTCCCGGAGGAACGAATGTTGTAAATCAGGCTGCGGTAACCACAAACAGTTTCACTCCTTCCACACCGCTTGCTCCCAATACAAATTATTACCTCAGGGTAACAGCAGTGGGTACCGGTGGAGAATCTTCAGGATGTACCGACGTGATGTTTAAATCCGCACCTCCTGTACCTTCAAATGATGAATGTGCAACAGCAGTTACTTTAACGGTAAACCCGGATACGAACTGTGGTACGGTAACTGCCGGATATACACTTGGAGCAACAGATTCCGGAACGGCTCCGGATCCTTGTTACGGAACTGCTGATGACGATGTATGGTTTAAATTTGTAGCTACAAATGCTACCCATAAAATTTCTCTTCTTAACATCCAGTCTGTAGGAAGTAATTCTGATACGGATACTTATTTCCAGGTGTTCAGCGGAGGATGCGGTGCACTTCTCAATGTGTTATGTTCAGATCCTAATTCAGCGGTAGCAACAGGGCTTACCGTAGGACAGACCTATTGGGTAAGGGTATACAGTTACAGTGGCGCAGGAAGCAATCAGAGTTTTGATATCTGCGTAGGAACATTTCCACCGCCACCTGCCAATGATGACTGCGGCGGTGCATTATCTGCAACGGCTTTCCCTTATACCTATGTTCAGACTGACGGCAGCGGAGCGACAAACGGAGGTGGAATGATAACGGCATGCAGCAACGAAATGAATGACGGAACCTGGTTTAAGTTTGTAGGTGACGGTGATACGTACAATATTACGGTTACTCTGCCTGCAGGAAGCGATTTTGATTCCCAGATCGGAGTATACAGCGGAAACTGCTCAGCTTTATCATGTGAAGATACGGTAGATAATACCGGTGAAGGTATGACAGAAGCAATTTCTATCCCGACAATGGCAGGAAATACCTATTATGTGAATGTAGGCCATTACAGTAGCTGGTCAGATGAACCGGAAGGGCCGTTTACCATTACAATAACCAAAGGTGTATTGGCTACTTCTGAGGTGAAAGCTGATAAAAACAAAATCAGACTGTATCCGAATCCATTTACAGATGTGCTGAATATTTCAGATGCTGCCAATGTAAAATCGGTTTCTGTATCTGATGTTACAGGCAGGCTGATAAGAGTGATTGATAATCCGGGAGCAACCATCCATCTGGAAGAATTGAAACAGGGGATGTATCTGGTAACATTACAGATGAAAGACGGTTCTAAACAGACAGTTAAGACCATTAAGAAATAGTGGTTACTGAATAACAGAGTTTAAGTTTCAATGCAGGATCCAATCCTGTAAACCAATAAAAAGAGGCGGCCGTTAATGGCCGCTTTTTGTATTAAGTATTATTTAAAATGATAATAATGATATTCTGATGATGAAAAGATAAATATTTATCTGTCATTCACCGGTTGGATTTCAGAAGTATTAAGGCCTGAAAAAACAGCCGGGAAGAAGGTGACAAGGATGAGATAGCCAATTACCATCAATACGATTAAAGAGAACAGTATAACAATAGAGATGTGCGGTTTATTTTTCTTTGTTGGTTCCATGATTTTGCAGTATTTATTAATAGATTATATATAATGTTGATAATTTTACTAAGCTAATTTCTTGCCACACTGCTTGCAGTATCTTGCGTCATCATCAATATCCTCATTTCCGCAACGCTCACAGATCTTTTCCAGGTTCTGTCTTTTGTTGCGCATCTCGGCAGTAACAATCCCCGTAGGTACGGCAATAATGGAATAACCTGCCAGCATCAGGATCACGGCAAAGAATTTCCCCATCGGCGTAATAGGCGATACATCACCGTAACCGACGGTCGTTACCGTAACCACAGCCCAGTAGATTGCCTGCGGGATCGTTTCAAAGCCCGGCCTCCCGCCTTCTACCATAAACATGAGGGAACCGACAATCACAGAGAAGATAATCAGAAACAGAAGGAAAATATAGATCTTTCTTGAGCTGTTTTTTAAAGCCCTCACAATCACCGTACCGTCATTCATGAAATCCAGAAGGTTGAAAACCCTGAAAACCCTGAGCATTCTCAGCATCCTGAAAATAAGGAAGTATTTGGTAACGGGAATAAAAAAACTCAGGTAAAAAGGAACCAGTGCCAGAAAATCAATGATCCCGAAAAAACTGAAGATGTAATTCTTTTTATTTTTTACAACCGCAATTCTGGACCAGTATTCAGCCGTGAAAAACACGGAAATAACCCATTCTGAAATAATAAAGGTATAATGGAACCTCTTATCCAGCTTCGGGACACTTTCCATCATAATAATAAACGTGCTGATGAGGATCAGGGATAACAGAATAATATCGAACAGTTTCCCTAGTTTCGTGTCCGAGCGGTAAATAATACGGTAGAGATGTCTTTTCCAGAGCGCATCCCCGGGAATAAGATTGTGCTCTTTTTCCATTGTAAATCTTTTTTTAAAATTAATAAATTATCCCTACTTTCGTAAGCAAACATACAGAATAAAATGAAAATTAGAGAAGTTATTTCAAAGATTGAAAAGCGGATTCCTTTACAACAGGCAGAAGATTTTGACAATGTGGGGTTGCTATGCGGATCCTGGGACCGTAATGTAAGCGGAATACTGATCTGTCACGATGCGCTGGAAAATGTGGTGGATGAGGCCATTCAGAAAAACTGTAACCTGATCGTATGCTTTCACCCGATTATTTTTTCAGGGCTGAAATCACTAACCGGGAAAAACTATGTGGAAAGGGCCGTTTTAAAAGCCATTGAAAATAAAATTGCCATTTATGCCATCCATACTGCTTTTGATAATGATTTCTTCGGGGTCAATTACGGAATCTGTAACCAGTTGGGGTTAAAAAACCTTAAAATCCTTCAGCCCAAAAAGAATAGTCTAAAGCAGCTGACGGTTTTTGTGCCGAAAGAACATGCTGAAAAAGTAAGAGAGGCTCTGTTTGCAGTAGGTGCGGGAAGCATCGGGTTTTATGATGAATGCAGCTTTACGGTTAACGGGGACGGAACTTTCAGACCGGGTGAAGGGTCAAACCCATTCTCAGGGCAGCAGAACATCAGGGAAAATGCTGATGAAGATATGATTTCTGTAATTTTTGAAGACTATAAGCAGGGACAGGTAGTTTCAGCTATGAAAAATGCACATCCGTATGAGGAAGTTGCCCATCAGGTGTACAGCCTGGATAATGCCAACCAGTATGCAGGGCTCGGGATGTACGGTGATTTTGAGGAACCTTTGGATGAAAAGGATTTCCTGAAAATGGTCAAGGAGAAATTTAATCTGGAGGTCATCAGGCATTCCGGTTTCAATAATAAAAAAATCAAAAGGGTAGGGGTTCTGGGAGGCTCGGGAGCAGGCGGAATCCGGTCTGCGGTGTCTAAGAAATGCGATGCTTACCTCACAGGAGATGTGAAATACCATGATTTTTTCCTTGCAGAATCAAAAATGCTGATTTGTGACATCGGACATTTCGAGTCAGAACAATTTGTAACTCAACAATTATTTGAAATTTTTTCACAAAAATTCACTACCTTTGCAATCTCAAAATCTATTGAGAAAACAAACCCGGTAAATTATTTCATTTAAAAATATGGCAAAAACCAACGATATTTCAGTTGAAGAAAAGTTAAGAGCTTTATACGATTTGCAGATCATTGATTCTAGATTGGACGAAATCCGAAATACAAGAGGAGAATTGCCAATCGAAGTAGAGGATCTTGAGATTGAAATCGAAGGTCTTGAAAAAAGAGCTGAAAAATTCCATGCAGATATCAAAGAGCAGGATGACCAGATCAAAACGAAGCATGAAGTTATCAGTCATGCAAAAACTTTAATTGAAAAGTATAAGTCTCAGCAGGATAATGTAAGAAACAATAAAGAGTTTGAAGCATTAAGCAAAGAAGTTGAGTATCAGGAGCTTGAAATTCAGCTTGCTGAAAAAAGAATCAAGGAGTTCGGGGCTAAGATCGGTCACAAGAACGAAACGCTGGATGAGCTGAATGAAAAGATCGACGATCTTAAGAATCACCTTAAATTCAAGAAAGAAGAACTGGAAGGCCTTGTTTCCGAAACTCAGAAAGAAGAGGAATACCTTATTGAGCAGTCTAAGGAATATGCATCCAAAATCGATGAAAGATTATTGGCTTCTTACAACAGGATCAGAACCAATTCTCCAAATGGACTTGCTGTAGTAGGGTTGGAAAGAGGTGCTCCGAAAGGATCATTCTTCACCATTCCGCCTCAGAAGCAGATGGAAATCGCCCAGAGAAAGAAAATTATTATTGATGAGCATTCAGGGAAAATCCTTGTTGATGACGAGTTGGTAATGGAAGAAAACGAAAGAATGAAATCTGTAATTAAGTTTTAATTTAATTTCAATTTTAAAATATAAAGCTGTCTCATAATTTGAGACAGCTTTTTTTATATCAGACCTAAAAAACCGCTCCATTCCTGAAGCGGTTATATTTTTATCCGTGATGCTCATACATATTATTGTACAGGTCTATAAACTTCTCTTTAATTGCTTTTCTTTTCAGTTTCAGCGTTGGAGTAAGCAGTCCCGCATCAATACTCCATACTTCCGGGGTAAGCTCGATCTTTTTGATCTGTTCCCAGTTTCCTAGATGTTCATTCATGCTGTCAACCTCTTTTTTTATCCGCTCCTTTAATTCAGGACTCTTTGCAATTTCCTGTGGGGTAGACCCGATATTAAGGTTGTTCCTCGCGGCCCAGTTTTTGGCAAACTCGAAATCAGGCTGCACAAAAGCACAGGGCATTTTTTCACCGTCTCCCACTACCATGATCTGCTCAATGAATTTGGAGGCTTTAGCTAAATTTTCTATGGTCTGCGGTGCAATATACTTTCCGCCGGACGTCTTGAACATTTCCTTTTTACGGTCGGTGATCTGTAAAAAGCCGTCACTGTCAACATGCCCTATATCGCCGGTCCTGAAATAACCGTCTTCGGTAAATACTTCCTGCGTCATCTGCTCATTCTGGAAGTACCCTTTAAAAATAGAAGGGCCTTTCACGGTAATTTCACCGTCTTCCTGAATTTTCACTTTCAGGTTATCCAAAGGCAGCCCAACGGTCCCCACTTTCATTTTTCCAAACGTATTAACGGAAATTACCGGCGAAGTTTCCGTCAGTCCGTACCCTTCCAGGATAGGGATCCCGGCATTCTGGAACATCAGGTTCAGTCTTGTGGACAGAGCGGCAGAACCTGAAACCAGCGTGATGATTTCGCCTCCCAGGCCTTCTCTCCATTTTTTGAATACCAGTTTGTCGGCAATGATTTCCTGTAAACCGGACGGCTTGGAAACCGTTTTCTTCTTGGAGATTAAATCCAGAGCCCAGAAGAATATTTTTTGCTTTAAGCCGCCTGCAGATGAACCGGTAGCATAAATTTTATCATATACTTTCTCTACCAGCCTCGGTACAACGCTCATATAGTGAGGTTTCACCTCTTTTACATTTTCCCCCATTTTATCAATGCTTTCCGCAAAATAAATTGAAAAACCATTGTACTGGAAAAGGTAGAACAGCATCCGCTCAAAAATATGGCAGATGGGAAGGAAGCTCAATACCCGGGTATCTTTATAATCCAGGCTTTTCTTTTTCGGGATTCTTGGGATAGAGCCCAGGACATTCGAAACGATATTGTGATGCGTCAGCATAACGCCTTTCGGTTTCCCTGTAGTGCCTGATGTATAAATAATGGTTGCCAGGTCTTCAGCATTAATGGCATTGGACAGGTCTTCCACTTCAATCTGGGTAGAATCATCCTCACCGAGATCCAGGATTTCCTTCCAGTGGGCGGCACCGCTGATCTGGTCAAACGTGAAAATACCCTGAAGGGATGCAATATTATGTTTTACCTTCATAACCTTCTGGAGAAGATCTTTATCCGAAACAAAACAGTATTTAATTTCGGCATTGGTAAAAATAAATTCATAATCCTCCGGTGAGATACTCGGGTATACCGGTACGGAAACCACACCGATCTGTGAAAGTCCCAGATCCATAATCGCCCATTCCGTACGGGAGTTGGTGGTAATCAAAGCAATTTTATCACCCGGTTTTATACCAAGCTTCAAAAGACCTCGTGATATTTTATTGGCTTCATTGATAAATTCCTGGGTGGAAGTCTTTTTCCATTCACCCTGGTACTTCGTAACGAACATATCCGATTTGGGGTATTGTTCTAAAGCATAGTGAGGTATATCGAATAATCTTTTAATAGTCATGATTTTTTAAAATACGGGTTAGGATTTTAAATATAAGCATTTTTTTTAATTGTCAAAGTGAAAACTGAAAATTAGCATTTACAGCAATATGTACAGAAGATTAAAGAGGCTTCCTAATACTATCCGTTGTATTTTAGTAATGTTTTAATTTATTTAATGATATGTTGAATTTTATTTAATACACAATTTTTGGATTTTAATGACGAACCTTTAATTCTGTTTTCAGGTTTCATCAAAAAGTGTAAATTAGCGACCATCTAATTATTCAATTTTTATGGACTTTAATTTATCAGAAGAACAGCTGATGATTCAGCAGGCGGCAAGGGATTTTGCACAAAACGAACTGTTACCCGGTGTAATAGAAAGGGACCGCGATCAGAAATTCCCTACAGAGCAGGTAAAGAAAATGGGAGAAATGGGGCTGTTGGGAATGATGGTAGACCCTAAATACGGAGGGGCAGGAATGGACAGCGTGTCCTATGTTCTTGCGATGGAGGAGATTGCAAAAATAGATGCTTCTGCGGCTGTTGTAATGTCTGTAAATAATTCATTGGTATGTGCAGGTCTTGAAAAATTTGCTTCCGAAGAGCAAAAAGTTAAATATCTTACACCTCTTGCCAGCGGACAGGTGATCGGCGCATTTGCCCTTTCTGAGCCTGAAGCGGGTTCTGATGCCACTTCGCAGAAAACTACTGCTGAAGATAAAGGGGATTACTACCTGCTGAACGGGATTAAAAACTGGATCACCAACGGCGGAACAGCAAGCTATTATATCGTTATTGCACAGACTGACCCTGAGAAAAAACATAAAGGAATCAACGCATTCATTGTGGAAAGAAGCTGGGAAGGTTTTGAAATCGGGCTTAAAGAAGATAAACTGGGAATCAGAGGAAGTGATACACATTCTCTGCTCTTCAATAATGTAAAAGTACCGAAGGAAAACAGAATCGGTGAAGACGGTTTCGGGTTTAATTTTGCGATGGCTGTACTGAACGGAGGAAGAATCGGTATTGCATCCCAGGCATTGGGAATTGCTTCAGGAGCCTATGAACTGGCTTTGAAATATGCAAAAACAAGAAAAGCGTTCAAAACAGAGATCATCAACCACCAGGCAATTGCATTTAAATTGGCGGATATGGCAACCCAGATCACGGCGGCAAGAATGCTCTGCTATAAAGCAGCGGTAGAAAAAGATGCCGGAAAAGATATTTCCGAAAGCGGAGCAATGGCGAAGTTATACGCTTCTCAGGTAGCCATGGATACGACTATTGAGGCAGTACAGATCCACGGCGGATACGGATATGTAAAAGAATACCACGTGGAAAGAATGATGAGGGATGCAAAAATCACCCAGATCTATGAAGGGACTTCTGAAATCCAGAAGATCGTTATCTCAAGAAGCATTGCAAAGTAATTGCTTAATTATATATTAAATAGTAAAAGGCTCTCATTTCTGAGGGCCTTTTTACTTCACACGAACCACAAAATATTAATAATATATGTCTTTATTTTTTTATCTTAAATAATCAT
>NZ_LMKA01000125.1 GCF_001421435.1 Chryseobacterium sp. Leaf201 | reverse complement strand
ATAATAGATTTTAATTAAGGAAATCAATATAAATTAAGTTTAACAAGCCTTTTTAGCGTAAAAAACATAACTTTGTTATTCAATATTTTTATGATGGAATTAGAGTATAAAGAGCACATCAGTCCGATTCTTAAGGATGGTGTCAAAAATTATTTAATAGATATCGACGGAACCATTACAGAAGATGTTCCTAACGAAGAACCCGGAAGAATGGTGACCTGCGAGCCTTTTCCTGACGCACTGGAAACCATTAACAAATGGTATGATGAAGGGCATCAGATCTGTTTTTTTACTTCCAGAACCGAAGACCTGAAGCAGATTACCACCGATTGGCTGGACAAACACGGGTTCCGTTACCACAGTGTTTTATGCGGAAAACCGAGGGGCGGGAACTACCACTGGATAGACAACCATCTGGTAAGAGCTACACGCTACAAGGGGAAATTCACGGATCTTGTTGAAAAACAGGTAACCATTGAGGTATTCAGAGAAGAAGATTAAAAAATTAATACACAGATTAAACGATTAATTAATCATTTAACAATTTCTAAATCAATAAAAGTTTATGAAAGTTTTAGCAAACGACGGCCTGGATCAATCCGGTATTGATGCCCTTACTGAAAAAGGTTTTGAAGTAATTACCGCAAAAGTTCCGCAGGAGCTTCTGGTAGATTATATCAATGAACATAAGATCCGTACCATTCTGGTGCGCAGTGCAACCCAGGTAAGAAAAGATATTATTGACAGCTGCCCTTCCATTGAAATTATCGGGAGAGGCGGTGTAGGTATGGATAATATAGATGTGGATTATGCCCGGGAAAAAGGGATCCATGTGATCAATACACCTTCGGCATCTTCAGAATCTGTGGCTGAGCTGGTTTTTGCCCATCTGTTTTCAGGAGCCCGGTTTTTACAGGATTCCAACAGGAAAATGCCTGTAGTAGGGGATACGGAGTTTGCTGCTTTAAAAAAATCATACGCTGCCGGTATTGAACTGAAAGGAAAAACAATCGGTATTGTCGGCATGGGAAGGATCGGCCAGGAAGTGGCAAAAATTGCCCTTGGGCTGGGAATGAGAGTGGTGGCAGCAGACAGCAATGTAGGAAAGGCAACCATTAAAGTTACTTTTTATAATAAGCAGTTCATCAATGTGGATATTGAGACAGAACCGCTTCAGGATGTTCTGCAGCACTCAGATTTTATCACGCTCCATGTTCCGGCTCAGAAAAACGGGTATATGATCGGTAAAGAAGAATTTGAAATGATGAAAGACGGCGTGGCAATCGTGAACTGCTCAAGAGGCGGTGTTATCGACGAGACTGCTTTAATTGAGGCTCTGGATTCAGGAAAAGTGAAATTTGCAGGTCTGGATGTGTTCATCAATGAGCCTACACCTTCAAAAGATATCCTGACCCATTCAAAAATATCTTTAACCCCTCACACGGGGGCATCAACACTGGAAGCCCAGGACAGAATCGGCCTTTCACTGGCTGAGCAGATCTCAAGTATTTTACAGATCCATTGATCGTCGGTCTACCGTATCTGAATAAATAAAGCACTTCAAATCAGATTATTTGAAGTGCTTTATTTTTATATGTTGTTTTTACTTTTGAGTAAATCCCGTATTTCCATCAATAATTTCTGATCTTCCGTAGGGCCTGCCGGTGCCGCCGGTGCTGCTTCCGGTTTTCTGTTCAGGCTGTTCACTCCCTTAATAAGCATGAACAAAACAAAAGCTACAATAATGAAGCTGATAACGGATGACAGGAAATTGCCGTATTTAATACCTTCCCAGGAAAGTTCTGCGATATTCTTTACATTGGCTTTTTCCAAAGCAGGATTCAGAAGGAGCGGAGTGATGATATCATCCACAAATGACTTTACAATGGCACTGAATGCGGCACCTATAATGACACCAACTGCCAGATCCAGAACGTTGCCTTTAAATGCAAATTCTCTAAATTCTTTTACAAATCCCATAATTAATTTTTAATGTGTTATCCTACAAAAATAGTATTTTAAAGTGCAGGAAAATATAATTTCTGCCATTTTATAACAAAACAGACATAATATCTGTAAAACACAGGTACCACATTATCAGTTGTTCTGTTTTTGTTTTATGGCAGGTTAAAATTTCTTTTGTAAATTGCTTGTAAAATTAAGCCAATGAAGATTTTCACAGCAGAACAGATCCGTAATTGTGATCAGTACACCATAAAACATGAACCTGTTGCCTCTCTGCAGTTAATGGAAAGAGCAGCACAGGCTTGTGTAGACTGGATCTCCGAAAACTGTAACAACCACAGGAACTTTGCCATTTTCTGCGGGAACGGAAATAATGGCGGAGACGGTTTTGTTATTGCCAAGATGCTTTATCTCAAAGGTTTTGATATTGATGTTTTTACCAGCCCCAAAACCGGGTTTTCTGCCGATGCCCAGAGTAATTTCAAAAGCCTGAAGGAAATTTCCGGGATATCGATCCGGGATTTTAAAGAGGCGGAAAGCTACCGTTTTGACAGCAGGACGGTAATTATCGATGCGCTTTTCGGAACCGGATTGTCCAGGGATCTGCAGGGTGAACTGAAGGAATTGGTTGACCTGCTGAACCTGCAGAATAACATTAAAATTTCAGTAGACATGCCTTCCGGGCTTTTTGCTGATAAGATTTCTCCTTATAATCCCACTATTTTCAAGGCAGACTATACACTCAGTTTTCAGTTCTGGAAAAGGACGTTCCTCCATCCCGAAACCGGAAAATACACAGGGAAAGTCCATATTATGGATATCCGCCTGAGCGAAGATTATATTTCTGAAACCGAGACTGATGAATTTGTCATTCATAACATGGTTAAAAATATTTTTAAGCCCAGAAATGAATTTTCCCACAAAGGAACGTACGGGAAAGCTACCATTGTAGGAGGAAGTTACGGTAAAATAGGGGCAGCAGTTCTCGCAACAAGAGCAGCTTTAAAGACCGGGACAGGCCTTACTTTTACCCTGGCACCGAAATGCGGTTATGAAATCCTTCAGACGGTGAATCCTGAAGCGATGTTCATCGAGGGCGGAACTGATTTTGTGGAAACTTTTGAAGCCGATGAAGATTCTGTTTTAGGAATCGGGCCCGGACTGGGAACCGGTGAAAAAACAGCAGAAAAATTTCTGGAATTTTTAAAAGGATATTCAAAGCCCTTAATCCTGGATGCCGATGCCCTGAATATTATTTCAGAAGACAGACAGAATATAGCGCTGATTCCTGAAAAATCCATTATTACCCCGCATCCTAAAGAGTTTGAAAGGCTGTTCGGGGAAACCGAAAATTCTTTTGTAAGACTGGACCTGGCCAAACAGAAAGCAAAGGAACTGAATATTTATATTGTCCTGAAAGACCACCACACACAGGTCATTACTCCGCAGGGACAGGTTTTTTATAATATCACCGGGAATTCCGGGCTGGCAAAAGGCGGAAGCGGGGATATCCTGACCGGTATTCTAACCTCTTTCCTTGCACAGAAGTATTCTGAAAAAGAAGCAGCTATTTTAGGGGTTTGGTTTCACGGAAAAGCAGCGCAGTATGCCTGTGAAAATTTTTCCAAAGAAGCAATGCTTCCCACGGATGTCATTCACTCATTCGGAAGTGTATTTGAAGAACTGGAAAGAAAAGTAGCACGAATGCTGTAATAAATCGGGGATAACAGAAAATAGGAATCGTACAACAGGGTTCAGCCGCTGTTAAGGTTGCCGGCAGTGGGAATTAAGTGTAAAAGGATTTTATTTAAAAAAATAATATGCCGGCAGCTTTACCTGAAGTCCGGTGAAAAATGTTCTTCATGACGTTTTATTTCGAAATGATCTCACTCAGGACTTTTTTCCCATTTTCATTGTCGGGATTTAATGCAATCGATCTTCTGTACATTTCAACGGCTTTGATTTTGTCTCCCATTTTCAGCAATATCTCTCCATAACTGTCATAGGCGTTCCAGCTTTCCGGGAACAGATGAACATTGAGCCTGAAAATCTCCAAAGCTTCTTTCTGGTGACCGTTTGCCATCATCCGGTATCCCCAGTTATTGAGTTCGTCTTCTTTAGGATCAAATTCAGGATTTGCCTTTTGTTCTTTTTTCACGAATTCTATAGCCTTGTCAAACCCTGTTTCCTGCAGGCTTTTTCTTAAATAGGTGAGTGGATCTGCTTTCGTTATATCCGGATTGTAGCATCCGGCAATTTCCTCAATAAAATCTTCGGGAGCGCTTCCTGCCAGGTTGGTTAATACAATAATCGCCAGGTGGTCATCCGGATAGACCAGCAGGGCTGATCGGTTTCCGCCGGACATTCCAATCGCTTTATGGTTTTTCCGTAATTTAGTGATTCCCCAGCCGCGTGCCCAGCTGGTAGGTGTTCCGTTATTGAATTTACCTGGTGACCACATCCTATCCAGGGTTGATGCCTTTTGAAATAACCTGCCGTTTTGCAGAGCCATGATCCAGGTTGCCATATCTTCAGCCGTACTGTTAAGGCCGGCTCCGGTGCGGATAAAATCCGGAAATTCGGTATAGGTATTGGTGAGTCGGGTTTCACCTTTCCTGCCGTCAGAGAAGCTGTTGTAGCGGTAAGAGGGTGCGTAACCTGGAATAAGATCTCTCGAATCTCCGAATACCGTGTTTTTAAGATGTGCAGTTCTGAACTGTTTATTTTCGAAGAAATCGGTAAAGGACGTACGGGTAAGTTTCTCAATAATTTTGCCCAACAAATAATAATTCGTCTGGTTGTAGCTGAATTGTTCCCCTGTTTTAAATTCCATGGGAAGTGTTTTGAGCTTTTCCCAGATGGCGGCCTCGGTCTTTAACGGGCCGATATTCCCCGTCATCGGATCAAGGAGCTTCAGGATCTCGGGCAATCCCGAAATATGGGTTAACAGCTGGTCAACAGTAATCTTTTGCCATTCAGCAGGAAGGTCATCCAGATAGATGCTTATAGGATCTTCAAGCTTGATCTTATCCTGTTCCACCAGCTGCATCACGGCAACACCGGTGAAAATTTTTGTATTGGAGTTGATCGGGAAAACAGAGGCATTGCTTACCGGGATATTATACTGTAAATTCGCGGTTCCATAGGATCTGCTGAGAACGATCCGGCCATTTTGAACAACTGCCAGCTGTACTCCGGGGATTTTCCTTTCTTTCATTTCTCTTTGAATGATCTCATCAACAGGGGCTTTAGCCGGCTGAGCGGAAAGCTGTAACGAAATGAACAGCAGCAATAAATAGGTTCTCATCCTATTAAAACAATCCTGCAGTACTTTTCATTACACCGGAAAAAATAAAAACAGATTTTTATATTTCATCAGCGAATATCTTTCTTAAACGGATCAACTTCCCGCTATTCCCGCCAGATACTTGAAATTGCAGTATGGGTTAAGTAATATAACCATAAAAAAAGCAGATCTGTAATGATACAAATCTGCTTTTTTGTGAACCCGCCGTATGAGTGGCAGTCTCAGAATTTTATAAATAGCTACCTAATCCGGCTTTTCGTTTTCCTCTTTCGTGATGGTGAACTTCTTGGAAATAATCATAATAACCACCCCTGCAATCATGAAAGGAATGGAAAGTACCTGGCCCGTATTCAATCCTCCGAACTGGATAAACTCGTCACCCTGAGGTTCTTTCAGGAATTCTACAAAGAACCTGATGGCCCACAGGATAATAAAGAACAGGCCGAAAAGCCATCCCTGCTGGTATTTCTTATTGGTTTTTCTGTATAGAATCCATAATAAAACAAACAGGCAGACATATCCGAAAGCTTCGAATAACTGCGCCGGATACCTTGGTACCGTAAGGCCGTATTCGCTGCTCTGCTGCGGGAACAGGATGGCGAAAGGGGAGTTGGGATCTACCGGCTTACCGATGATTTCAGAGTTGAAAAAGTTACCCAGCCTTACAAAAGCACCTCCTAAAGAGACCACAATTCCCAAACGGTCATATACCCAGAAAGGGTTTTTCCTGATGATTTTAAATGAATAATACAGGGTGGTGAAAATCAGGGCAATGGTAGCACCGTGGCTTGCCAGTCCGGAAAATCCGGTGAATTTAAATCCGTTTTTGGTGCTTATCGGTAAAAATACACTCCAGAAGTCCTCTTTGAAAAGCTCAGGCTGATAAAAAATCACGTGGCCCATTCTGGCACCCAGGATAGTCCCGATCAGGGTCCAGGTAAAAAGCGGTTCCAGGTATTTCTGGTTAATATTGTCAATTTTGAAAATTTTGTTCATTAAAACATAGCCGAAACCAAAAGCAAAAATGAACATCAGGCTGTAAAAGTGCAGTGTAATGGGCCCCAGCTCAATTCCTTTTGAAGGGTCCCAGATTTTATAGGTGGTTTCAAGGCTTACGGAATCACCGGCAGTAAGCGGCTTGTCTGTTTTCACTGCATACCTGAAATTTGTAATGTTTTCTTTGGTCGGGGCAGTTTCCACAGGTTTGAAATTCTTATCCAGAAACTGATATTTCGCATCTTTAAACTTAGCCAGTGTCAAAGCACTGAAATTAAAATAGGCAGGCTCGAAATTAGATTCGTTCAGGATGATCAGGACGTTTCCGTTTACTTTCCTGTCCGGAAATACATTGAGGTCGCCCAGTTCTGTAGTGGAATATACCTTAACGGGAATATCGGCGGAGTTCACCTTTAAAGTAGCGTCAGACATTCCGTCCGGGTAATTTTGCGCAAAGAAAGACTGGGTAACCAGCGCAAAGAATACGAGATAAAATCTGAAAAAAATATTACTCATTTCTATTTTTTTAATAGTTTGTTTTTTTTAATGATTGTGTTTCGGCGGAACGGGGTCATAGCCGCTTCCTCCCCACGGGTGGCATCTTGAAATTCTTTTTATTCCCATCCAGAACCCTTTAAAAATACCGTGAACCTGCAGCGCTTTTACCATATAATGCGAACAGGTAGGCTCATACCGGCAGTTTTTAGGCAATAAGGGTGAGATAAACCATTGGTAAAATCTGATCAGTATTACCAGCGGGAAAGTGATTATTTTATTGGGTATAAGTTTCAAAACAGTGCAAAAATAGGCTAAAAAATTGAAAATTAGTTTAAATTTGTTATAAGTTTGGGGATTGCAGAGGCCTGTTCGTCGGATAAATTCCGGGGTTTGTCGAATGATAAAACCAAGAGGCAAACCATCCATAAATCTGCAGCCGTCCCGGAGCTTAAAAATACAGTCAATTAAATCTGAACAACCTTGGATCAAAATATTCCTTTAGCTGAAAAATTAAGGCCCAAAACACTGAACGATGTTTTAGGGCAGGAGCACCTTACCGGTGAAAAAGGCACCATACGGAAAATGCTCGAAAATAATTCTCTGAATTCCCTTATTTTCTGGGGACCTCCGGGAACGGGGAAAACCACGCTTGCTGAAATTGTTTCAGAACAGTCAGGGAGGAAATTCTACAAGCTTTCTGCCGTTTCTTCCGGCGTGAAAGATGTGCGTGACGTTATAGAAGATGCCAAAAAACAGAACCTTTTTTCCGGAAAATCCCCGATTCTGTTTATTGATGAAATTCACCGGTTTAATAAATCCCAGCAGGATTCCCTGCTTCACGCGGTGGAGAAGGGCTGGATTGTTCTGATCGGGGCTACTACCGAAAACCCAAGCTTTGAGGTGGTTTCGGCCCTGCTTTCCAGGAGCCAGGTGTATATCCTGAAATCACTCACCTATGAAAAGCTGGAAGAACTCATTGATATTGCCCTGGAAAGATTTAATAAAGATGAAAAAACAGATTTTACGATTATAGAAAAAGAGGCATTCATCCAGTATTCCGGCGGTGATGCAAGAAAACTGATCAATTCCGTAGAGCTGGTCCTGAACCAGTACAGGAACTCTTCCGTATCTGAAATCACCAATGAAACGGTGCTGGAAGTCCTGCAGGAAACCATGGCGCTGTATGATAAGAACGGCGAACAGCATTACGATATTATTTCCGCATTCATCAAATCCATGCGCGGAGGCGACCCCAATGGTGCCGTATACTGGCTGGCCAGGATGATTGCCGGAGGCGAAGATATCAAGTTCATTGCCCGCAGGATGCTGATTCTTGCTGCGGAAGACGTGGGGCTGGCCAATCCCAATGCATTGGTAATTGCCAATAACTGCTTCCAGGCTGTGAATGTCATCGGGAATCCTGAGGCAAGGATTATTTTAAGTGAAACAGCAGTCTATCTGGCAGTTTCCCCGAAAAGCAATTCTGCATACATGGCCATCAACGAGGCACTGGCGCTGGTGAAAAGAACCGGGAACCTGCCTGTGCCGCTGCATCTGAGAAATGCGCCGACCAAGCTGATGAAAGACCTGGATTACGGCAAAGAGTATAAATACGCCCATTCCTATGAAGGGAATTTCGTGGATCAGGATTTTCTTCCGGAAGAGATCAGGGAAACCAGGCTCTATCAGCCCGGGAACAATGCCACGGAGAAAAAGATTTATGAAGAACTGAAGAAAAAATGGAATAACAAATACTAAAAAGGATGCTCAGCTGAGCATCCTTTCATTTAAATATGATCTGAGAAATTATTTCCTGGTGGTAATGGATACGGCTTTTTTACCGTTATGGTCCACAGACTGCATATTGTACAGGATGTCTCCGTAAACCAGCGTGTCCGTATTCGTAAATTCATATCCGTCAATCAGAACCGGGGTGTCTTTCGGAAGCCCGAACTGGATGTTGACTTCAGACAATGCAAGCCTGTCCAGGGCACCGATCCCACTTTTAAGTTTATACTCTGCCAACCCGTTGTCTGCAATATAACTGAACTTTTTCAGGTTCTGCGGAAGTTCCGCTGCTGTTTTATACGTACGCGTACTCTGGATGGAATTTTTATGATTGGCAGTAAACATATCTACTGTTCCTACAATATCATTGGCAACTGCAAATTTTGCCTGGGGATTCTTCTGGGCAAACAGAGTGGCAGAAGACAGCAGTAAAAAAGAGTAGAGTAATTTTTTCATAATGTTTGGGAATAAATAGCGATTAAAAACTGGATAAATATAGTTATTTTTTGCAAAATGTAAATAAAATTTTACGATTATTTAATCAATAATGGTAAATGATACACTTTTGTTATCATTATTCAGGGTTTTCCTGCGAATGTTCATTTTTCTTATCCATTATATTGCTGATGATCTTTTTTAATCTCTGAAAGATCAGCGAACTGAACAGTAAGATAATTCCCAATATGATAAATGCGATGATTCTTGAAACATTGTCCATTTCCCATACATCATAAGCATATAATTTCAGGATCATAAGGGCAAGGAGTGAAAATCCGGCCCTGCTGTATTCCGTTCTGTGTGTTTTCAAACCTTTGTAAATAAGCAGGCTGGCAGCAACGGCCCAGATAATAGGCAGATACAGCAGGCTGAAATGCTTGCCGAGCATGGTAAGGTCTGCACCGGAATCTGCATTAACAATTATATACAGGTGATAAGCTTCAAAACTTACTGCAGTAACGGCAGCGGCGGCAATGAGCCAGTAGGAAATCCTTGTGCTGAAAAAGTCTGAAACCGGCAGGATTTTCACTAAGGTGTATATAAAAGGAATGCTGTACAGTAAATATACCATATAATAATCCGCAGGAATTTTTTTAATCAGATAATCAGAAACCAGTCCGGTGCCTGCGGTTGAGGTATTGATTATGATGAAGACCAAAAACAGGTAAAGAAGCGGTATTTCCAGAAGCGTTCTGATGTTCAGCTTTTTCCGGAACAGCAGCAGCAGAAAAATATAGCAGATGCTGAAAAGCATGGCCATACTGAAAATCACCGTCTGAGGTTTTGATGCTATATGATACAATATTTCAAAAAGGAAGGCAAAATAAATAATCAGGTAGCTTATGATGGTAAACATATTTTCAAGATGAGTGCCCTTGTTATTTCCGGTAGATTTTCTCAGTAAAATAAGGTTGACGAAAGTGGTTACCACCGTGATAAAGCTTGTAAGGAATACAGGATTTAAGAGTACAGCCAAAGATTTGGCATCAATATATTCGGTCCAGCTGATGATCTGTGCACAGATAACCAATGGGAACAGAACATAGAAACATGATCTGAAAATGGTATGGCCCGTTTTCTTCCAGATAAATATAAGCAATGTGGCTTCAATTGCCCATACACTCGTAATTAAATGTGCCTGAAACTGTAAGGCAAATGCGGCAGTAATAAGTCCCGCAGCAATTCCTGTAAAAACAGAGTAGGGCACCCCGAAATTCTTCCGGGAGTACTCCCTGAAAAGAAGTCCCAGGTTAACCAGTGCAAAACCGGCCGGAAAAATGATGACAGGCCCGTATTGTAGCGTATTAAAAATATACACCAGTCCGGTGATGCTGGTAAAATTAATCAGCACAAGCATTAAAATATCAGAAGACGGTAAAATGTCTTTTTTAAAGTAATCCTGTAAAGCAAATAAATAGAAAATCAGATAGCCGACAAGGTAAAAATAAACACCGGAAATTTCCGTCTTTTCAACAGTCCAGAACAACAGGTAGATGCTGGTGAAAACAAACGCAATCCATCCGACGCTCTTCCAGTTTTTCAAGAACGCTATGATCAGCATCCCGATATTCAAAACGGTGATATAGGTGAATAAAAAAAGATAGTTGCTTGCTCCGGTACTGATCATCAGCGGAGCGAGAAACCCTCCGAATAAAGAGAAAATAATTAAAGTCTCACTTTTATAGTAATAGGAGAGTGAGAGGGAAACCAGTGTGATCAGGCAGATGACGGAAAAAGCCGTGTTCTGTGAGAATAGATGGTATTCCCTGAACCCGATGGTCGCTGTAAAGTAAAAGACCGCAATTCCTCCGCCCGTAACAATGGATGAAAAAACAGCGTAGTGCTTCCGCAGGAAATGGCTGACGGTAATAATGGCTGCTCCGGCCACAAAACCAATGGCCGCTCTTGCCGTTTCTCCCAGCCAGTTCCTGTCAATGGCATACTTTACAAAATACCCGATCCCCAGGACGAGTGTAAAAATCCCGGCGATGGTTAAGGCATTCTGCTTCAGAAATTCAGCAATAACAGCAAGATGGTCTTTCTTTGGCTGATGAGGTAGGTCTTCTGCCAGCGGAAGAGCGGATGATGTAGCAGGCAGTTCCTGCTCCTGATGCTGTACAGGAACTGACGATTCCATATCCGGTTCTTCCGTTTCTTTTATGTCTTTTATCTGGCGGACAGTACTGCCGGTAAATTCTTTCCTGAGGTCGGAAATTTCCTTTTCCAGTTTCTGTACTCTGTGATTCAGATGGTTGAAAATGACGAAAATGACAATAATTAATATAATGATCAGGAAATACATCATTCTTCGTTTGTTTTGGAATCCCAAATATAATGAAATGTTTGTTAGGCCCTGAAAAATTAATCCACCGTACATTCCTGTACGGTGGATTATTATTGGTATGATGTAACCGTTACATTACAGATTCTTTTAGTTTGATACTTTATAGACATGGAAAGAGGTCTGGCTAGCTCCTATCAATCCCGGATCAAGCACTGAAGCATTGGTAATTCCGAAAGAAATCCGGTCTCCTGCCTGGAAAGTAAAATCGTTATCAGCGGTTTCATTTGAAAGGGTTATTTCCTGCGAGTTTATGGTTATCCCGTCGAAGCTTTTTGCATCAATTAAGGTATATGTTCCTGCCCGGTTTCTTAACACGGCAACCCCGGTAGAATCCGGGAGCACAGATGACAGAATACCGAAGCCGTAACGGAATGAAAATCTTACATTATATACTCCGTTGCTGGGAACAACGTAAGCATAATCCGTATCGGAAAATACAGCGGTTGTACCCAGTGTCCGTTCTGGGGTAACGAAATTAACCGGCCTGAATCCGTTGGGCAGAATACCCATGTCAATAAGGGTGGTACCGTTGGTTTTACGGGCTGCATACACGGATGTGCTTACACCGGTAGTGGCATTGATCTGGCTGATTGTAGAATTGACAATAAGCTGTGGGTTTACCTGTGCCACCTGAAAGTCACCGCCCGTGTTCTGGTTTACCGCTAAAAGCTGGTATCCAGGCAGCGAAGGAGCCGAAGGGGTAGCCCTGATTTTTACAGTTCCGTTAATATCTAAAGAAGCCTGTGGGCTTGATGTATTGATCCCTATATTCTGTGCAGACAGGGGGATTGCCGCAATGGCAAGCCATGTGATATAAATCTTAGTTTTCATATTTAAAAGTTTAGTTTGATACTTTATGAATATGGAAAGATGTGACACTGGCTGATATTAATCCCGGATCAAGCACTGAAGCACTGGTAAGCCCGAAAGAAATCCGGTCCCCTGCCTGGAAAGTATAGAGATTATCAGTAGATTCATTTGAAACGGTAAGGTTTAATGAACCCAGGTTGGCTCCGTCAAAACTTTTTGCATCAATTAAGGTATAGGTTCCTATCCTGTTTCTTAACACGGCAACCCCGGGAGAACTGCTTAGTAAATATGCCTGAAGACCGGTTCCGTAACGGAATGAAAATTTTACAGCATAGACACCGTTGCTGGGAACTACATATGCATTATCCGTATCAGAAAATACGGCGGTTGTGCCCAGTGTCCGCTCTGCGGTAACGAAGTTTACCGGCCTGAATCCGTTGGGAAGAACACCCAGGTCAACAAGGGTGGTGCCGCTGGATTTCCGTGCTGCATACGCAGATGTGCTTACACCGGTAGTGGCATTGATCTGGCTGATTGCAGAATTGACAATAAGCTGTGGATTTACCTGTGCTACCTGGAAATCACCGTTTGTGTTCTGGTTAACAGCAAGAATCTGGTATCCCGGCAGCGAAGGAGCGGCAGGGGTAGACCTTATTTTTACCGTTCCGTTTATGTCTAAACTAGCCTGTGGATTGGTTGTATTAATCCCAATACCAAATTGGGCAGATAACGGAAGCGCCATCAAAGCAAGAAGCGCGCTGCAGATTTTAGTTTTCATGTTAAAAATTTAAATAAAGTAATAATGCTGTCTTAACAGTTTTCGGTGCGGAAGATAATGATATTACCATCTACCACAATTTTATTAACGGGTTATTTTTAAACATTTTAGCATAATACCTGTTCAGATGCAGTACCACAGGGTTTATAGTGATATTATAATTTTAAATAACATCATGCGGTATGTTTATTTTAATTTATTAATATTCTGGTATTCAATTATTTAGTTTGAATTACTCTACTTTTTAAATGTAGAGTAATATGAGATTTCTCTCCCGTTTACAGCAGCGCGGCTCCTTATTTTGTAAAACAGGCGCTTTCTTATGTGAAGAAATACCATAATTCCTCCAAAGCGTTTGTCAGGCTTAAAAAAATAATCCACCGTACGGGAATGTACGGTGGATTATGATAATGTTATGGTGTAAATTACGTTACATACTGTTTAGTTTGATACTTTATAAATGTAGAAAGAGGTTGTACTGGCTCCTATCAAACCTGCATCAAGTACTGAAGCACTGGTAAGTCCGAAAGAAATCCGGTCTCCTGCCTGGAAGGTAAATAGGTTATTGACACTGGCTTCTGAAATCGTAAGATTTAAAAGTCCGAGGTTGGCTCCGCTGAAGCTTCTGTAGTCAATTAAAGTATAGGTTCCGGTCCTGTTTCTTAACACGGCAACCCCGGGAGCACTGGATAATAAGGATGCCTGCAGGCCGGTGCCGTAACGGAACGAAAAGCCGATAGCATAAACTCCGTTGGAAGGGACAACATAAGCATTATCCGTATCAGAAAATACGGCAGTGGTACCTAATGTCCGCTCTGCAGTTACAAAGTTAACGGGCCTGAACCCGTTAGGCAGAACACCCAGGTCAATAAGGGTGGTACCGCTGGTTTTACGTGCTGCATACACGGATGTGCTTACACCGGTAGTGGCGTTGATCTGGCTGATTGCAGAATTGACAATAAGCTGCGGATTTACCTGTGACACCTGAAAGTCACCGCCCGTGTTCTGGTTTACCGCTAGAATCTGGTATCCCGGCAGCGAAGGAGCCGCAGGGGTAGCCCTGATTTTTACAGTTCCGTTAACGTCTAAAGTGGCCAGCGGGTTTGTGGTGTTAATCCCGACTCCGGTCTGAGCGAAGAAAGGAACAGCCATCAAAGCCAAGAATGCGCTACAAATTTTGGTCTTCATGTTCTAAAAAATTTAGTTAATAAATCAGTAATGTTATCTCAGTAGTTTTCAGCTGAAAGATAGCAAATATTATGCAAACCGCAATTCTGTTATTAAATATTTTTAACCAATTTATGCTAAATTCTTTGTGGTTACGCAATATTAAAGGGTTTATGTTGAATAAAATTAACCATAACTCTAATTATGGCTAATTTTATATAAAATGATATGGTATATTA
>NZ_LMKA01000124.1 GCF_001421435.1 Chryseobacterium sp. Leaf201 | reverse complement strand
TCACGAAAGAATAAGACTTAATCTAAAAGGAAAGAGTCCGGTACAGTACCGAACTCTTTCCTATCAAAATATTATTTAATTTTGTCTAAACTTTTGGGTGCAGTCTAAAATGAGGGATCATTATTAGTTGACTCTAACGTCGCAAGATCTGCTCGTACAATAGCTTCCTGTTTGATGATAGCAGCAAATGTAATCGTTACTGGGACAATGCGATCCTCCACAAGCTGGTCCTGTTGGATCTGTTGGCTCTATACCTACGCCAGTACTACCACCTACACCTCCCGCTGCGAAAGTTGATTTTAATTTTTCTCTCGTTAATTTTTTCATAGTAATTGTTTTCTATACCTACGCCAGTACTACCACCTACACCTCCCGCTGCGAAAGTTGATTTTAATTTTTCTCTCGTTAATTTTTTCATAGTAATTGTTTTAAATTCGATCTTAAAGATAGGAACAATTCTCTAATAATTTATTTAACATAAAAATAAAAACTAAAATATAGTTTGAGCTGTCGCCGTACTTTCTCCAGCTCGTTGTGCTTTTTCAGTAGTTTTCTTTATCCCATTTTGACTTTATGAAGGTAGCGTTTTTTGAGACTTCAATTATATAGATTATATAACTAATATATTTAATTTGTTTTATTTTATTACTGTCCATAGTAATACTCCAAGCATTCAGCAATTCAAAAAAATAAATACAGCCATTAATTGTTTTTTAAGATTAAGCTTGCTCAAGCTCTACTTTTAAATTCAGATTGGTTAATAAAAAATTTTCCCTCTTATTATTTTAAGAATGCCTGCATGTTCCATTTTTTTGAAGGTTCTAATCACAGTTTCTATACGCAGGCCTGTCAGTGAAGCAATGTCCTTTCTGGTATACGGGATTTTACAGCAGTATTGTTCCTGCTGATGATGGGTATCCTTTACAAAGTTTAGTATGGTCAGGAGCCTGCCAGCAGCGTTATCATACAGCAGGCTGTTTAAAAAAATAGAGTTGAAACGCATCCGTTCTGCTATATGCTGAAAAAGCTTTAACTGAATTTCGAAATCAGCTTTCAGCAGCTTAAAAAGTACCGCGCGCTCCAGCCGCAGGACTGTACAGTCTTCCATCGCAACTGCAGCTAAAGGGTAATGATACGCAGAGAACAGGAAAATTTCCCCTACACACTCCCCCTTCAGGTGCAGGCTCTGGATAAACTCCCTGTTTCCCGTCTGGAGGTTCGTAAGCTTAATCTTTCCATAGCAACTGCAGCTAAAGGGTAATGATACGCAGAGAACAGGAAAATTTCCCCTACACACTCCCCCTTCAGGTGCAGGCTCTGGATAAACTCCCTGTTTCCCGTCTGGAGGTTCGTAAGCTTAATCTTTCCTTTTCGTATCTGGTAATAATTGGCAGGAACACTATTATCTTTAAAAAGCAATTCATTTTTTTTAAGTTCAATAATGTCACCTCCAAAAGCGATCAGTAAATCTTCTTCTATAAACATGATGTCSCATTAAAAATTCACACAAACATCGTATACCTATATAGTATAAAGTGTATATCAACCGGACAAAACATTGNAGGAACACTATTATCTTTAAAAAGCAATTCATTTTTTTTAAGTTCAATAATGTCACCTCCAAAAGCGATCAGTAAATCTTCTTCTATAAACATGATGTCCCATTAAAAATTCACACAAACATCGTATACCTATATAGTATAAAGTGTAGGAGTGTTGATTTTGCCTGGTCAAAGCAGGTAAATACGAATTTACTTTTTAAATAGATCCCTGCTTATGACGTCGGTCACAGAAGATCAGTAATTTTTTATGATTTAGTAAGAAAGACGTGATTTATGAAAATATCCTGGTATAGCATTAGACCAGAATGCTTCTTTTATGATTTTCTTTCTGATCGTTCTTTGAGATTATGAATAATCGGTATGATTAATTCTTACTTCCCCTTAATACGTAATTAGCCGTATGTAATGAAAGTTTCGAAATATGGATATCCCATTGAGGATCATTTTGATTCACGACCATCAAATTTCTGTCTGATAAATTAAATTTTTCTACAAAACAATAATAGAGTAATTTACTTATCACAATGAAATTAATCATTGTATTAATACTTTTTATTCATTTGTTAGAGGTGCCAAAAATAGATTAAGGAAAATAAAAATCATCGTTAGCAACATCAGAGGTAAATATTTGATACTGTTCACGATGATCTTGTAAGTTTTTTAATAAAGCTGTGCCTAATTTAAATGATTAAAAATAATAGGGACACTTTTTATATCAGCTAATTTAACTACTGATTTTAAGGGTTCATCATAATTTTTTTTAATATAACCGATGATTTGGCCATCCACTTGATCATCGAACTTTCTGGCAAAAAGATGATCTCCTTTCTGAAGAAAGCCAAGATCAGATGTTGTAAAGGTCTTGGGGCGCAGTTTGATATCACCGTCAGGAATCCAGATGATAGCCCTTTTATCATCATTAATGAGTGTGCCTTTGAATGAGGTATTCATCAAAACCGTCTGAAAAAAGGATTCATCGGCAATCAGTGTATTAAGATAATAGTCCTCAAACTTCTTTACTTCAGGACTGTTGATCATGAATTCATAACAATTCCGGGTGAGGATCATCCATTGTCCACCGATATAAGGAACCACATCTTTCATAAAATCTCTTTTATGAGTTTTTTCTGAGATTTTATCTTCCTGCTCCTCAAAATAGTTTTCAATCCTATTCATGGTTTCGGGCCTGCTTTCTTCCTGATTGGCAATCTTAATATAGTTTCTACCATAATTTTCAGACAAAAAAGATTTAATAACATTCTGTGATTTTAATGGAAAATCTTGTCCGCTAAGATTGATAAAATAATCCCACTTTGTATTCATCTCCAGCAGGTATTTTATTCCATCCAATTCAGCCTGCACCATACTATAACCACCCCATGTTACATTTTCGCTGTCAAGGATATGTACATTAGGATATGACTTTAAGAAGCTCCTGACTTCCTCTCCAATTTTCTGGCTTGCCTTTTTGTCAATATGGATAAGATAAAAGTTGGTAGACTCATAAATAGCCTTGAAAAGTCTTTTAAATTGATCCGGCAAACGATGCACTAAGATCAGATAGGCAATCCTGATCGATTCTGGAGATCGCACGCCCATGCTATGTCCGTCGCTCTCGCTCAGATAAACATCTTTCATTTTATATTATTTAAAAATTACAAATGTTTACAACTTATTTCATAAAGTATTAATATTCATTTCTATAAATATACGAAAAATAAAATAGTTTTATTGTAAATTATAAAATTACGATTCTGACTTCACGTTGAAAACTACTGTCTATTCTTTTGCACGTAGAACTGCAATTTCCTTTTGTAGCTCTTCATTCTTATATAAGATCAGCTGTTTAAAAAAATAAAGTTGAAATGCATCCGTTCTGCTATATACTGAAAAAGCTTTAGCTGAATTTCGAAATCAGCTTTCAGCAGCTTAAAAAGTGCCCCGCGCTCCAGCCTCAGGACCGTACAATCTTCCATCGCAACTGCAATTAAAGGGTAATGTTACGCAGAGAACAGAAAAATTTCCCCTACACACTCCCCTCTTCAGGTGCAGGCTCTGGATAAACTCCCTGTTTCCCGCCTGGAGATTCGTAAGCTTAATCTTTCCTTTTCGTATCTGGTAATAATTGGCAGGAACACTATTATTTTTAAGAAGCAATTCATTTTTTTAAGTTCAATAATGTCACCTCCAAAAGCGATCAGTAAATCTTCTTCTATAAACATGATGTCCCATTAAAAATTCACACAAACATCGTATACGAATATAGTATAAAGTGTTGGAGTGTTGATTTTGCCTGGTCAGAGCAGGTAAATACGAATTTACTTTTTAAATAGATACCCCCCTTATGACGCCGGTCACAGAAGATCAGCAATTTGTTATGATTTAGTAAGAAAGACGTGATTTATGAAAATATCCTGGTATAGCATTAGACCAGAATGCTTCTTTTATGGTTTTCTTTCTGATCGTTCTTTGAGATTATGAATAATCGGTATGATTAATTCTTACTTCCCCTTAATACGTAATTAGCCGTATGCAATGAAAGTTTCGAAATATGGATATCCCATTGAGGATCATTTTGATTCACAACCATCAAATTTCTATCTGATAAATCAAATTTTTCTACAAAACAATAATAGAGTAATTTACTTATTACAATCCTGACATATTTTCTGTCATTATTTAATGTACATGATAGAGAGTACGTTTTTCCACTATTATTAATCAATTTCTGAGATAATATTTTTTCCTGCAAAAACAAAGGCTTCTCTCTCGAAATCCAACCACTTAATCGTTTTACCCGACCTTTATTAGATAAGAGAAATCGAGGTTCAAAACCGGGAATTGGAATTGGAACCCAATACTCTCCGGGAAGATTTTTAATTGATAAGTTAAAACAGGAAGGAGGATTATTTTTGTCAATAATGGGCTTACCAAGTTTTTTCCAAAGATACTTATTAAGTAAACTATGTAAGGTATCTGAAGACTGGACCATATAAAAATCCTCTTTTACGGGAGGGTGATCTTGCAAAAACCATCGAAAGCTTCCAGACGTTAAAATGATCTTGTTTATAACGTCCATAATACTTTCACAAGCAATACCCAATTTTTCTTCTACTGAATATATACTTTCAAAGTCAGCAATAAATTCTCCTTTTACAGTATACTGACTGACAGGCTTCATATAATCAACATGCACATTTCTTGACCGATCCTTGAGAAAGGTAATAAGACGTTTCTCTTTGGCTGAAATTTTCTTTAAATTACTGCTATGTTTATTAAATACGTTATTATCCTTATATGAAATCACAAATGAACGATCCCCGATATCAAACTCTTCAACAAAATGATAATATACCAAACGTGCGACAGATCTTGTATACTTACGGCCTTCCAGAGATAATCCGCAGTGCACATTGTAAATATCGGCTTTAAGATAATTATTATACTGTTTGGTAAAAAGCAACTTTAGGATTTTTTCGCAAACCCAGTGTTCTACTCCAGATGATGTATGAGTAAGACGATTCAGACTCTTTACCCTTCCATAATTGGATATTTCATAATTTTCAAAACCTTCAATGGGCTTCCATTGTTCATCCGGAAGGTTTTCTAAGGAACAGTTATAGAGAACTCCTTTTACATATTGATCCTCTAATTCAATTGGCAGCTTCATAAATTAAAAATTATAAAGTACTCCATGTTGGTATATTTCTTCATATTTTATAGATTAATAGATCATAATCCGAGGACTGGATACTATTTACCTATTATAGTATTGAAATAATTCATTATATTCAGATTTAGGCTTTTTTAAATTATTCCTGGGTTAGACAGTAATTTCCTCCGTATTATTGCTTGCTTCAGCAGTAACTGAATATGATAATGAAATTGTAAAAAATTCATCCTTTTCAGAAAATCTTTATATTCAGAATAAAATAAGAGATTCTGTAATTAATCACTTTTCCAGAAAAGAAACTGATATATAATTTTTTCGTATACATGCCTGATAAACGATGCGAAAGAATATAAACGAGCTGCTTTTCCCCTGTACGGTCCGTTATGCTGACTTTATAAAATGCTTCTATTTCAGCTTTAATAAGATCCGAAAAATCGTCTTTACACATAAGCGTATGAATTTTTATTAATAGGTTAATATTTTATCTAATAGTAAATTTTTCTATTTTCGATCTTAATAATTTGATTGATCTCCATCTTTTTAAAAGCCCGGATAACTGTTTCAACCCGCAAGCCTGTAAATGAAGCTAATTCCTGCCTTGTAAAAGGCACTTCAAAGGAAAATTTTGTAGTGTTCTGACTAAAACTTTTGTAATACCCCATAATACCTTTAAGACGGGTTTCAGGATTTAACGATGCATTATTCTGAAGCATAATAATATTTTGATATAACCTGCCGGCAAAAAAAACATTGATATCTCCGGAAATTACAGGATGTTCGTCCAGTAGTTTATTAAAATTAATTTTCGAAAGTTTTAGAACTGTGCTGTTTTTAAGAGCAACAGCGCTAACGGGGTAATTGTAATCAATAAAAAGCAATAACTCACAGACACTTTGGCCCTCTGTTAAGATTGACTGAATAAATTCTTTTCCGTCTTCATTATTGTGAAATAGTTTGACTCTGCCTTTGAGGATCTGATAATAGTTCTTCGGTAAATCCCCCTCAAGGAAAATAAATTCCTGTTTTTGAAAGCTTTGTGCAACTGCCCCGTACAGATATAATAATTCTTCATTAATTAACATTTTGAAAGTATTTATGAATAATGAACTTTAGCAAGACAGTCTGTTAAAAGTAGAATCCAACATTATAACATATTAATAGCCAATGCATTTTGGACCACAATTAAATCACAGGTGCTTTAAATTTTCGGTATAAAAGAACACCGATATAATATAAATACCTGTCTTAAATAGAGAATGGATGTATTTAATTTTCATTTGATTTCTGACCAATTTCTAAATCTGTACAACGTTAACCTTCAAAATGAAGCTTTGAACTGATTTCATATTGATTTTTTACGGAAAGTCATAAACTATAATAAATTAAGGCAGAACAGGCACGGGCGCAGAGCCGTTACCGGAGGTATTGCCGTTCATATTATAGGTTATAGGCATATTTACCGTAGTAAGCATATCTCTTCTGTAAATGCTGACACTTAATCTTATATCCAGTTTAAGATTGAATACCCTACCGTTGTTGGGCGTAAATTTTATATGCCATATACCATTCTGTATAAAAGACCTTGCAGAATACAGGGGAACATAATGATTTAAAGTTCCCGGCTGGGTAAGGCTAACTACAGAATTATCATTCTCTCCCCTTACAATAAACCCTCCTATCACCATGTAGTAATCCGTTGCTGATACACCTGTATTGAAATCATTAAGACCTCCCGGATTAACGTTTCTCAGATAATATACCGCACTGTTAATGGCACTAAAGGCAGAAGTTGCCGGTACATATCTCTTGATAACCTTATCATTATTGTCTCTAACCAAAAGATAAGCATCATAAGAACTACCGGTATAGGTACCGGGATTTTCCATGTAAAGGTTTCCGCTCAGTTTTAAATTCCCATTAACTTCCAGTGTATGCGTTGGGGTACTAGTCCCGATACCTACCCCATTGATCTGTGCACTGATAGAAGAGCAGTTAAATATAATTCCTATTAAGATTAAAATATTTTTCATAATGTATTGTTTTTTAGATTCCGCTTGGAGCTGCAGGAGCTGCACCTGAATTTGAGCCCTGAAGATCGTATGTAACGATTCCCAGATCTTTGTAAAACCTTTTGGAATAAATAATAATATCGAAATTATAATTGTACCGGTCCGAGGTATTCTCTGTATTAAGGGTAGGATATGCGATATTCAGATGCCAGTTCGTTCCGGATTCAAAAATGCTCAACGTAAAATGTCCCCTGTCGGTATTGGTGACAGGATTGGCAACCGGAGAATAGATTCCGTTATTTCCTGAATTAGGTATAGCCTCAAAGTTGGCGATCTTCACAAAATATTTATCGGTAGGAATATTAAGATTGAGATCATTAAGATCATCACGGTATATATTAGTAATCGAATAAGGCTGTATAGTCAAAGGGGTATATAGATTCCCAACAGATAAGACCTCTCCGCCGACTATAGAGGATAAAGGATCTGTTCCTAAAATAGTAAACCCCGCCGGATTGTTTACATAGTCGGTAGGACTGATGGTAACCGACTGCCCAATTGCCACACTTCCGGCAACTTCAAGTTTTTCAACAGGGGAAGCTACCCCGATCCCGACCTGGGATGAGTATCTTGCTGCTGATAAAAAGGCAAGGATAAGAATATATTTTTTCATATTTTATTATTATTGAAGAATTGGTGATGTATCAGTACCGGAGGCGGCATTATTAAGGTCAAATGGCCCATGTTCCGGAAATATTTTCACATAGGTTTTCGGGTACACTGCGCATACAATGTTCCACGTGCCGTTAGTAGTGGTATTTATATCAGAATAGTCAGCATAAATAATCCATTCGCTCGTGGAAGGATTATTTTTTACGCCATAAGTTGGAACTGCAATGGCAGATCCGATCAGGTCACGGTCAAAATAAGCGGACAGTACCATTAAAGAATAATTGCTGGAATTTATCCTGGTATTGAAGCCTTCTACCCAGTCACGGTTGACATTGGTCAATCTAAAAGTAATTAAACTGGCAATTCCCGGAGCGTTTGCCTGCACGGGATTAATTCTTTTCACCGTATTGTCTGTTGCACTGTGGATTAGAAGAAGATAACGGTCCTTCTGTGCAGCAGTAATAGCAGGCGTTGTACCGCTGATAATTTTACCGGATCTGTAAGTTCCCGCCACATCTGTCTTAACGCGCGGGGTCTTAGTATTAATCCCTACATTCCCTGTTTGAGCGTGCGAAAATGCACAAAAGAAGGAGATTGGAATAATGAATAATTTTGTTTTTGTCATTAGTTTTTATTAATTTTTTATTAACACTTAATTGTGTCAGGCGATAAATGTACACCTTTTCAGAATACATAATTATGTATAATCTACTGATTTTCAGTATTTTATTTCACCACTACTGGATGTTAACATTACTTAATAATTTCTTTCTTAACCGCAAAGTGCCTTCAGATCGGCATTTTCTTCAATTTGCTATAGGTGATATTTATTTTCATTTTTAAAATCATTGCTCTTTTTAATAAATATTATAGAATTAGTTCTATAGCATGTAATGAAGTTCTTTAATATCTATTCTTTGGTGTTATTCTAATCCTATCTGTGGTAAACGGGAAAGCATATGCACAGACCAGCGGGAGCCTGAATGCTTCATCTGTCATTGGAGCCGGATCTGATAATATGGTTATGGCTATCGCTATACAGCCGGACGGGAAAATTGTAGCCGGGGGCTGGCTTACAACGTATAAAGGAATTACCTGCAAGCGGATTTTGCGTCTGAACACTGACGGCAGTTTCGATACTTCCTTCAGTATCGGAGCAGGCTTTGATGGAGCAGTGTATAACATTGCCTTGCAGGCGGACGGCAAGATTGTTATGGGAGGGGATTTTACCACTTTTTACGGTGTTCCTGAGGATGGTATTGCCATACAGGCTGACTGAAAAATTCTGTTTGGGGAACCTTTCTGAGCTATAATGGCACAGGACGGAGATGTATGGCCCGCCTGAATATAATAATAGTAGAATTAAATTATTATGGATCTGTACATTTTATCGTTTTTTGAGATTTGATAACTTTGCAAAATGAGTGAATTTATAAATTTCCTGTTAGAATTTGGAAATCTCAGCCAGCAACAAATTGAATTAATCAAAGATAAATCAAAAAATTTAGAACTTGAAAAAGGTGACTATTTTTGGGAAACAGGAAAAAATTCAAAACACGTTGGGTTTGTTAGAGAGGGAATCCTGCGGGTTTATTACGACAACGATAAGGGAGATGAGATCACACATTACTTTGTGGAAGAGAATCATTGGCTTTCAGACTGGGATAATCCCGATAAAAGTTCCACTCCTATCGCAAATCTCCAAGCCATTACAAACTGTTCGTTCATTGTTTTTTCAAAGAAAGACTGGAACGGGTTATTACAATCTGTTGCCGGATTAAGTGACATCATTCAAAAAATAATTATCAGACATAAATCGGAAAAATTGGAAAGAAGGAGTTCTCTCATTGCAAGAAATACTACCGACCGATATTTGTCTTTCATGGAACATTATCCAAATATGGTCAACCGTATCCCTTTGTCTTACGTAGCATCTTATTTGGGAATGAAACAGCCATCCTTAAGCAGAGTGAGAAAAAGTATCCGTTAATCACTTTTTCACAAATGTGAAAAGATTCTATTTTTTGTTAAATCAACTTTGTAATGTTAAACTTTTAAATTAAAAAAAATGAAAAAAGTATTCATTACAGGAGCCAATAAAGGAATTGGTTTCGCTACCGCGAAGCAACTTCTTCAAAAAGGATTTTATGTGTATCTCGGGTGTCGAAGTGAGCATCGGGGCTTAGAGGCGTTGGAGCAATTAAAATCAGAGGGGTTATCACACTGTGAAATTGTACCAATTGATATTACCGATGATGAGTCTGTAAAAGATGCCCGAATCAGGCTTGGTAAAAAGACAGAAAGATTGGATGTGTTGATCAATAATGTCGGCATTACCGGAAGTATACCACAAGATGCTCTCAATGCCACAATTTCAGAGTTTGAAAAAGTTTTAAATACCAATCTATACGGAACCTTAAGAGTCGTTCAGTCTTTTACAGACCTATTGGAAAAATCAGAGGAACCACACATTATTAATATCAGTTCAAGTATTGGATCACTGACACTCCACGGCGACACGAAATGGAAATATTACGAAAATGCCAATTTTTTTATGGTCTATGCCGTATCCAAAGCTGCACTGAATATGTATTCAATTTCTCTTGGCAATCAACTCCCGAAGTTCCGGGTTCATCTGATTGATCCGGGATTTATAAAAACTGACCTTACCAATAATCAAGGCACCGGTACGCCTGATGAAGCAGCGACTACGATTGTTCATACCGTTCTAAATAAAAACATACCTTCAAAAAAGTTTATAAGTAAAGACCATGATTCTGAAACCCAAGAATGTCCGTGGTAAGAGAATAGATAATGTTACAGTAATAAAAAATAATCCCGGCTGGCGTCGGGATTATTTTTAAGAATTTCATCTATATCGTTTCGATATCCTAATCACCTTTTTTATGATTATGCGGTTTTAGCGAAGTCTTGTTTTTGGGTGTTTCCTTATTATCTCTCTGGCGTTGATCTAACTTATCAGTAGATTCCGCAACTTTTTTCGGACCTGGTTTAATTCCCATAGCTAATAAATTTAACATTAATAATATGTTGTAAATAAATCATATTTAGTGCCAAATTATGTTTTGAGATTGGAACCGGTGTTTTGTTTCAATAATTTTAGTATCAATTGGATATTTATAAATCTATGTATTTATAGTTCACTATCCAATTCATATGTTTCATCGTTTTTTAAGATTATTTCCTTTCTTGATTTTATGGTTATAATTTTTTCATATAACATAAACTGATGTTTAATTTCTCATAACATTTTCTTTTAGGATTTTAAAAATACGTGTATTACTTCAAAACGAAAAAGTCCTCTAAAATTTAGAGAACTTTTTATTTGAACTTTATTTTAAAGAATCAACGATATCAACATCCCCGATTTTAAATTATCAGTTTTTAATAAACTTAGAACTGTACGTTTCTTTTGTATTTTTCACCTGGATAACATAGTTTCCAGATATGAGCTCAGAAACATCAATGCCTTTTTTCCCGTCTACATTGTCTCTTGATAGTACCAGTTTCCCGTTCATATCATAGATCAATACATTTCCTTCAGTATTGAATTTAAGAATATCCTTTACAGGATTAGGGTAGCATAATAAATCCTGCTGAACAGGAGTAACTTCTTTAGTACCTAAGGCGGAATTGTTTTTAAACTTTACGACAGCAGTTTTAATAGAATAAGTGCTGGCAGTTCTAAGATTTACACTTACATAGATTTCTGTCATATCAGAATTAGTTCCTGCTTCTATAAAGGGTTCATCAGCTGTAGGATCAATATCAAATACAACATAACCATTTGTTCCAAATGTGCTGTCTAAAGTACCATTGGAATTAAAACGGGCCAACATTATTTCTTTATCCTGCTCCAGATTAGTCGTAGAATTTATATAGGTAGCATTCCCTACCAATAAAATCTTACCATCCGGCTGTATGAACATTCTTCGAAAATTAGTTTTGTATGCGGTTATCGATGAAAAAGCTGCAGAAACATTCAGATACCCTGTAAAATTGCTGTTGCCAAAAGAATAGTCTAAGTTGCCATACTTATCTGTTTTATAGATCCGGTAATAGTATAATGAAGCTCCGGTGTTATAGTTATTGTCTACAGCCAGTGTATAAATGTTATCCTGTGCATCCATATCATAATCTACACCGGCATTGCTGCCAGAGCTTGAGCCCTGAGAAGCAGTAAAATTAAAACTGCTATATAGAGTGCCCTGAGGATAATACTTTGTTACAAATGCCTTTGAACCCTGTAAATGGCTCACCCCTGAATTATTATTGATTCTGGCAAAACCTCCACCCACAAAGTAATCTCCGTCAGAAGATTTAAAGATTTTTGAGACACCTGTAGTAATATGGATTCCTGTTCCTCCCGATGCTGCAGGGGTGTACACCGGTGAAATTGTAAAGCCATTTGTTCCAGTTTGATTTTTCAAAATTATAACTCCACGGCCTCCCATGTAATACCCGTCACTTGCCAGAATGAAAAAGGAGTCACTGTTGTTATTTTTGGAAAGATGAACACGCGGGCTTTCTATACAGGGCGAGGGAAAGCACCCTGAATTAGTAAAATCAACATTATTAGCTGTCGAAGTACCAAAAGTAGTGTCTGTACTGCCGTCAGCATTTAATCTTTTCACTCTGGAAGTATATGCCGTGTAGTTTTCCCGTGTTAACAATTTTCCATTAGGGTAGAGATGTATGCTGTTGTAAGGGTTTGGGTTTGAAATAATTCCCATATTGCCAAAAGCAGTATCTAATGTACCGTTATTCATTAGCTTTTTTATCTGGTTGTTAATCATTAAAAAGACTTTGCCATCATTTGTGACCTGGATATTTGGGTTGCCACCCGGTGCATCATAACGAACTCCGTTAGTGCCAAAAGTTAAATCAATTTGCCCGTTTTGTCCATAGAAAAGGCCTGCTGAAAATAAAGATAGTAATAGTAAATTTCTCATAGATTATGTATAATTTAAATTTTCCCAGTTATTATTTTGCAAAAATATGAAAAATTTTAAACAGAATAATTACTTCAAAAGAAGTAATTTTCAGGAAAAAGCTATAGGACAAAGTGGATAAGTAAAAATCTGTTTATGGAAATGTAGCTTAGGTAAAGTATATATTATAATTATTCACAATTTATCTGATGGATTCCAGCGGCAATAAATAGAAATCAAAAAACATTTTCGTAAAAAATTATGCATCCGGATCATCAAAGAAAATAAAATTATGCAGAAAGACTTCTCTTTCAGACAAAGATGCTTAAGAGTTTCAATACTTAAAACTCCCCTATTGGTTTAATACCCCCAGTCTATTTCCTCTTTACATTCCAGAGCATTATATTTTAAATATATTTTTGCTTGAAGAAAATTTAGATTGTCTTAGAATTTTTTACGTTCCCCGTGTTGCTAAGCTACACACCATTTATAACAAATAGTAGCCGGTATAAGTAAAAACTGCTCTCCCCTTATAGTATTATATGTTTTAATTAGTTGTTATATCATTTTAAAAATTGTTTTATTGTTTATTGCTTTGGTTCGTAAAAATGGTTCCGGAAGCAGCTAGCCAACCGTAGATCCGGAATGATTTGTCGAACTAAACCTTTTCAGGATATTGCGCCAGGATCAATTCTTAGTTCGTAAAACGAAAAGCTGCAGAAGATCCCGGGACCTTTTTTTACAAAGTATAAAATATGCCGCCAATGTACCAGGATTAATTCTTAACAGTCGGAAAAAACATCTGGCATCATGCAAGGCAAAGTACGATGAAAACTTAAGAGTATCAACAGGATGGATACATCTAAGACCACAAGTCCTACTTATAAATTGAAAAAAACTGATGACAAACAATTTTAATCGTTTTTTGAGAGTTTAATATCAACTAAAAAGTGTGTTACGGAATGCCTGTTTTTTATTAGACTTCAATTATATCACAAACTTTTCACTCTTCTGTTGGCAGATTCAAATTAAACTTTTCTATTGTCAAAAATTCAAATCTAGGTAAATAGTTTTTAGGTAATGTTCTATTATTTCAGCACTTCAAGTTTATTGTAGACAAAAATTTTGGCTGGTTTTGACTCTCCTTTATTTTTAAAAACTTTTGGAACACCTTTTTCAGATTTAAATTTACCTTCTAAATAAACTTTAAACGGTAATGTTTTACCATCCCAAAGTTTATCTACGTCTGGAATTTTTTCGTTTTCTCTTTCCAAATAGATTTTTTCTTTTTCGCTTTCTACTTTCCATTGCGCACAAGGACAAGAAATAGCGGAATATGATGCAATTATTTTTTTCTGTCCATTACCTGCTGATAGAAAAATGAAAGTTATAATTGTTAAGAAGTTATTCATTATTACTATTATTAATTAACTATTTTAATCGTTTTTTGAGAGTTTAATATCAACTAAAAAGTGTGTTACGGAATGCCTGTTTTTTATTAGACTTCAATTATATCACAAACTTTTCACTCTTC
>NZ_LMKA01000123.1 GCF_001421435.1 Chryseobacterium sp. Leaf201 | reverse complement strand
GCGGCCTGCGGCCGCCCCGAAGTAATTACAATATCTGGACAGGTTTTTTAGATTCGTCGATCGCTACAAAAGTAAAGTCGCCAACAATCGCTTTTTCCCTTTCATAAGAATACATCTGTTCCGTATATATTTCTACGTTCACCTTCATACTGGTTTTTCCCACATGGGAAACTTTCCCGATCAGTTCAACAATGGTACCTGCCGGAATCGGTTTTTTGAAATCGATTTTATCGCTGCTTACTGTAACCACTCTTTTTCTGGCAAACCGGGTCGCGGTGATAAATGCCACTTCATCCATCAGCTGCATCGCAGTTCCTCCGAAAAGCGTGTCATAATGGTTGGTGGTATTGGGGAAAACGGCTTTAAAGATTCGGGTTTCCGATGTTTCAATTCTTTCTTCTGTAGTCATATTTCATTATTAATTAAGGCGAAATGAAGATATATTGAAACAGAATAAGAACATTCCGGGAACCGGAATTCCTGAAACATACCATAAGGTCAATAAAACTTCAGATCGCGAAAGTTTTTTGTATATAAGAAAGAGGCAGGTCTCCTGACTTGTAACATCTTTATTTCCTTCCCATCTTATGGAATAAGACAGTGGATTCTTAATAAAGACTTCAGTTACTTACAGTTGCGCGACAGTTCGTGATTCTCACACGATTCCCTTTTAATCTGCGGTTAAGCAGAGCCGGTTTCTGAAAAGCCAGGGAGCTTAGAAGCTGCTGACTTTACGGTTGCAAAAATAATGATTACGGATGAATTATTCAGGGTTTTTGTAGATGATCTGGCTTTCCACTTTCCCTTGTTTAATGGTCCAGATCGTAGTATACCTGTTTACACCGGAACCGTTGATCATATAAAGGAAAATATGGTCATTGTCAATGGCCGTTACACCGATGTTGTTAAAATCCATTGTCGGCTGAAACATGTTTTTAATTGCGTCCCTTACGAAAACAGAACCTCTTCCGGGTTGTTGTACGCGAACGGATTTAATTTCCGTCATGCCTTCCGGAATTTCTTTACCGACACCCCAGGGTTTTACTTTATCAATGGTAGTAATATTTCCATCCGCATCTTTTGTCTGTTTTTTGATGTGTGCATACGAGGGATAAATATCAATGATGACTTTCGTTCTCTGGTTTCCCGGAATTTTAGGATTGGAATCATCTGTGAAGATCAGTGATTTTCCGTTTTTGGATTTTGAAGGCGTAAAATGCGGGAGCTTATCCACAAAGACCACACGGTTTTTATTCACCATACCTTCCTTGGTAATGCTGTCATACCTTACAAAAGGTTTGTCCGTATCATCCCTTTCAGGATATTTAATCCAGATCCATTCCGTTTCGCCGGGAGCCGGTTTTTCATAAATAAAGACATCGCCCGTTTTCATGCGGATCTTATCAATAATTTTCCTGTAATCGTCTTTATGAACCCGTACCATCGCATATCCTTCCTCAGCTTTTACAACACCAAAAGGAACTTTGTTCTGTCCTTTTGCAAGAGCCATGGAAAAAAGACTGAAAACGGATAAGTACAATGTTTTATTTACGGAAATCATCATGAAATTTTTTTAACCGTTCAAATATATAAATTAAATGCTTTTCGGGAGATAATTATGTTGCTCCAATTCTTTTAAATTTTTAATCTGTTTTAAATACGAATCAGAAAGCAGATAAACCTCATCCGAAATATCCAGCACGTCCTGAAAACGGTGATCAGAAATAATAATGCCTTTGTGTTCTGTCTGTTCCTTAATAATGCTCTGCATTTCAACGGTCAGTTTCGGAGAAAGCCCGCTGAACGGCTCATCGAGCAGAATAAATTTTGAATCCGAATAGAGAATAAGTAACGCTTCAGCTATTCTTTTTTCGCCACCGGAAAGATTTCTGCAGATTTCGTTGAGAAGAGGCTTCATTAATTCAAGCGTTAAAAGTTTACCTGTATTTTCCCGATTACAGAAAAGCGGAATTAAATTTTTAATCTTAATCCCTTTCGGCAGGAAAGAATATTGCGGGAGATAAGCAATCCTTCCTTTTCTGTCCATTTGATTCTGAAGGATTTTATCATCAACCCGGATGTACTGCGAATCGCCTTTTACCGTCCCGAAAATGATTTTCAGCAGGGTAGATTTGCCGGTGCCGTTTCTTCCCAGTAATGCGATAACGGTTCCGCTTTCGCATCCTATATACATATCTTTTAGGATCTGCTTTGCGCCGAACGATTTTGTAATGCTGTCTGCGTGCAGTCTGCTCATAAAAATTTAGTAATGCTGTTGACCAGGATACTTAGTGAACAGGTGAAGATCCAGAGAAACAGTCTTGAAAGCCCGAAATTGGCGTAAAAGTAATATTCGTTTCTGAACCGCAGTTCATAAATAAGGAAATGCAGGCAGGGCAGAAACAACAGGAAACACAGCCCGAAATTACCCGCGCTGAAACCCAGTGAAAAGCACATCAGCAGGGAAGCAATAACAGCAGGAATCAGTAATCTGACATAAAAAATCCTGAGGATGCTGAGTTTTTTAATCATTCAGTGTATAGGAATTTAAGAATTGAGATATTTAATTCTATTCACGATGAGGCTGAATATTCGAGCCGTCTTTATTAGTGATCTGCATGCGGCTCTTCATCCTGCTTCTGTAGACCATAAACCGATTCCGGACTGTTTTTCAGGAAGTAGATAAAGATCCCGTAAAATAAAATAAGCATAAAGAATACAACGGATGCTATATAAAATGCCGTCCCGAAACCATAGCTGATAGAGATTTTCCCTTCGAGGCCCATGCCCAGTTTATTGTTTCCCATATCTTCCATTTTAGACTGGAAGCCCAAGTAAAAAAGCAGGAAGCCAATAAGCCCGGTCACAGAAAAAATAAGGTGGTAAAGATGTTTTTTCCGTACGTTTTTTAGAAGGTGAATGATAATTCCGGCAACCGCCATCACGAAAGAAATAATAATAAACGGACTGGGTGAAATATCCTTTTTGTCTTTTCCGGTCTCCTGATGGTCATCCATCGGGGCATATTCATCTTTTACTGGAGCATCTTCATGCCCGTCATCAATTGATGAAGAGGCATACGGTGAGCTCTTTTTAATGCTTTCTTTCATTCTTTCATCCATGGCCTTTTTGGAAATTCCGGTAACAAGGTCGGTTCCTTTTATGGACATCAGCGTTGTGTCGCCACATTTGATCAGAAAAAAAGGAAAGAAGAAACACAGGATGATTACCGTGTAGCTTGGTATCGGCAGCAGGTCTGAAAGTGCTTTTAAAGGCTTCATAAATTATTCGTTTCCGGTAAAAATATAAAAATTAAGATAAAAAGAGAACATCAGTGATGCTCTCTTTCGTTATTTATTAAGTTGTCTAATCAATCTTTCCTGAGTCTGGCTTTTACATGACCGGCTTTAATTATATTCCTGAGTTGCGGGATCTGTTCACGGGTAAAATACTTTTTAGGAACCATGCTCATAACCTGTGCGCTCTGATAAATCAGGAACCAGTCTTTGTTTTCTTTTACCTTGTACACATCGGCCCAGGTCAAATCTGAATCAAATGTTTCGCCTTCTATACAGATTTTCTCATCTGTAAAAGTATAAATAATCGTTTCCTGAACATTCTTATTGGAAAAAAAAGCTTTTTTCACACTGAAATAAGAACGGATGACAAGAAATATGGAAAAAATGAACCACCAGATGATAATCTGCCTGTACATTTCATGATCGTCACGTTCAGCATTGTAAAAATTTGCAATAAAAACGAACAGGGTAATCAATGAGAACACCATAAATCTGATCAGTGAATTTTTCAGATGAAACAGTAAAAAATCCCTGAATGTAATCTGCGTTTTTACCGTTACCATTACCCGTTAAATCCTTTCCAGTTCATCTGCATCAATTGTTGTTTTAAACATCCCGTAATTCACAACCACTTTGTTTTTTGAGATTTTTTCAATGGTTCCCACGCTGGTGCTTCCGGTAATGCGGACGCGCTGGCCTTCTTTCAGCCATAATGCACGGTCGGTTTTGCGCTTTTCTTCCAGCTTTTCATTGGTTTCAGAAATCTTTTCAATAACATCCTCCTTTTTCAGCTGCTGCGTGATTTTTCTCTTCACTACCTGAAGCCGCTTGCTCTCATCTTTATCAGCTCCTACTTTCCTGAATTTTTCCTGCTCCAGGATCTTTATAAAATCCTTCACCACATCTTTCCTGGATTTTCCTTTGATATAGCTGTCAATAAAGCCTTCAATCTTGGTCCCGAACTGCAGTTTGCGGTGTTCTTCTTCATATAACTTCTGGAAGTTGAACAGTTTCTGCTGAAGCTGGTCATTCAGTTTCTGCAAATTATCACGTTTGTCTTCAACCGATTCTTTCCGTTCCGCCAGATCAGATTTCAGCTTTTCCACCTCATATTTTTCCTGCTGGAGCTTGACAATCGTTTTATCTAAATTAACGATATCATGTTCCACTTTTTTCTTTGCGGAATGGATGATAAATCTCGGGATCTTGTTCTTTTCCGCCACTTCAAAAGTAAAGGAGCTTCCTGCCTGTCCCACTTCCAGCTTGTACAGAGGCTCCAGTGTTTCTTCATTGAAAAGCATGGCTGCATTCTGGGCATTGGGAAGTTCTTCAATCACCAGTTTGATATTGGTGTAATGCGTGGTAATGATGGCAAAACTTTTTTTATCATAGAAAAACTCAAGGAAACTTTCTGCCAGGGCACCGCCCAGTTCAGGGTCAGAACCCGTTCCGAATTCGTCAATCAGCAGAAGGGTGTTGGCATCGGCTTCACGGATGATGCCGCCCATTTTCTTCAATCTTGAAGAATAGGTGGAAAGGTGGTTTTCAATAGACTGGTTATCCCCGATATCCGTCATCACCTTATCAAAGAAAAACATCTCGGATTTCGGATGTGCGGGGATCAGGATCCCGCTCTGGATCATCAGCTGGAGCAGCCCGACGGTTTTCAGGGTGATGGATTTTCCTCCGGCATTCGGTCCGGAAATACAGATAATCCTGTTATGGTCCGTTAACGTCAGTGTCTGTGGAAAAATGGTTTTGTTCTCCGCTTTATTCCTTAAAAACAGCAAAGGGTGAAAAGCTTCCTTCAGCCTTAAGGTCTTATGGCGGTTGATTTTCGGCAAAACCCCGTTGACCAGTTCGCCGAATTTAGCTTTCGCGCGCGTAAGGTCAAGGTCAAAAATATACATCTGATATCTCCAGAGCTGTGGCTGGAACTCGGCTAATTCTGCCGTCAGCTTCCTCAGGACTTTATCAATTTCCTTTTTTTCTTCTTCTTCGCTTTCCTTAAGCTTAAAGTAATGTTTTACCACACTGTCCGGCTGGATATATGTAATGGATCCTGTTTTTGAAAGTCCTAAAACCCGTCCCGGAACTCTTTTTTTATAGGCAGATTTTACTGCTAAAACCCTTATGTCTTCAATATTGCTTTCACGGATATCATCCAGGAAATCACTTTGTCCGTAATTGAATAAAACCCGGTTGAAATTTTCCTGGATCGCCTTTTTTGCAGCCTGGATTTCAGCCCGTAATGTTTTTAAGATCGGGGAAGCTTCGCTTTTTACTTCACCGAACCGGTTGAAAACCTTATCTACCTTATCAATAATCTCTTTTCTGAATTCCAGAACGGACGCATCATTCATTAAAGTAGGGAAGGTGTCCGGCATGGTAGGGAAAAACTTCTGCAGTTTCCCGATCTGTTCCGTAAGGGTTTTTATTTTGATGAAAGCGCTGTTTTCAAGACGGTAATTCTCAATCAGCATCAGTTTCAGTTCATTTTCAATATCTTCATATTCATCAAACGGAATCGCATTGGAACTTTCAAAACTCGACAGGTATTCGGAAGTTTTTTTCAGAGAAAGCTCAGCCTCGTCAATATTCATCGGACGAAGTTCAAGAATCTTTTCCCGTGTTTTCGGAGAATAGGCAAAAGGAGAGATCTCCGCGAGCAATTGCGGAAACTCTAATTCGTTTAAATCTTCTTTATTTATATACACAGTACAAATTTAGTGAGAAAATGTGAATTTGTGTATATTTGAGATATTTACAAAATGTATAATGAAAAATTTCAGATATTTCTTGTTATTTTTTGCCATAATTAATTCTTATGCTCAAAAAAAGAATACTATTCCCATTATAAATGCTAGGCCGGAAAAATTTGATGTTGCTTTACTCTCAGATGAAATAAAGAAAAACAGAAAAAATAAGATATATATTACTAGCAGAGAAAATGATTTTATTGTTAATGACAAGACGGGAAGTAATCTGGTTCATTACAGCAGGTCTTACAAAGAATCCTATTTTTCAGGCTATGATTATTCAATAAATCCACTGTTCGGAATTTATAAAGAATTTTATCCAAATCATATTCTGAAGACAAAGGGTATTTACTGTTGGTTCGGTTTCAAACTTGGTCAATGGTATCATTATGATAAAAAAGGAAAACTTGTTTCAATTGAAAATACGGATGAAGGATGGGATTTTACTTATAAAATGGTCTTAGATTATTGTAGAAAAAACAGCATATCTCTGGAAAGGCAAAGTTCTGGAGTAAGAACTCAGATAAGAAAATTTTTCCCAGAAGGGAAGAGCTCAAATTTATGGGTTATAAGTTATAATGATAAAAGTAAAGGTGTAGAAAGAATACTTAACCTGGATAGTAAAAATGGGAAAGTGGTAAACGAATTTGAATATGATCTGCCTTTTATTGAATAAATAAAATCTAAATGAAACAGCAAACCCAAAGACTGCAGTTAAAAGAAATCAACGAAAGCCACGTTGAAGATATTCTGAAGATCAGGAGCAATGAAATGATCAATCAGTTTGTACAGAGAAACTCACCTAAGAACAATTATGATGCGCTTCAGTTTATTTTAACCATCAAAGAAAGAACCCGGAATCATCAGATTTTTTACTGGGGGATCTCTTTAAAGGATCAGGCTCATCTTATCGGGACCATCTGCCTCTGGAATTTTTCTGAAGACCGGAAAACAGCGGAAGTCGGTTATGAACTGTTGCCGGATTATCACCGGCAGGGTATCATGTCTGAAGCATTGACTGCCGTTTTACATTTTGGTTTTAATGAGTTAAATTTGCAGGAGATTGTTGCGATGACCGATCAATCCAATGAAAACTCAAAAAAGCTTCTTTTAAAGCATAATTTTATCTTGCAGGAGGAGCGGAATGATAAAGATTTCCTGGGGAGTCTGGTTTTTAGCAAAAAATATAATGGTATTTAAATTGTAACGTTTAATTATCAGATTAACTTATTCTCAAATTTTCAAATTGAACCCATGACCTGGACAGAAATTTTAGCCCCGATAAAAAACACACCGTATTTTACCCAGCTTTGGGACAAGGTAAAGCAGGAATATGCAAGTACAAAAGTGTTCCCGCCGAAAAACCAGATTTTCAGAGCACTGGAACTGACGCCTTTTGATGATGTTGAGGTAGTGATCCTCGGGCAGGACCCTTATCATAACGACTATCAGGCCAACGGATTATGTTTCTCCGTCTCCGAAAAGGTGGCAGCACCGCCTTCCCTTAAAAATATTTTTATTGAATTAAAAGATGACGTCGGAGTTGCAAGAACATCAAAAGAACTTGACGACTGGGGAAAACAGGGCGTTTTGCTGTTGAATGCAACGCTCACGGTCCGTGCCCATTCCCCGAATTCACACAAAGATTTAGGCTGGGAAAAATTTACCGATTTTATCATCAAAGAAATCTCAGATAAAAAAGAAAATGTTGTTTTTGTACTCTGGGGCGCTTTTGCACAGAAAAAAGCCGAACTGATCAATCCGGCTAAGCATTTTATTTTAAAGTCTGCCCATCCGTCCCCGTTTTCTGTACACAAAGGGTTTTTCGGAAGCAGGCCGTTCTCAAAAATTAATGAATATCTTGTTTCAAAAGGAAAGAAACCTATTTCGTGGTAGATGTTTCCCCTGTTGATTTTGTGATGGTAATCCCGATCTGGTAGGCTCCTTTCAAAGCCTGCGTCCCTTCTGCCGATTTTGGATATGGAGTTACTTCGGTTAAAGAAATCGTATATCCGTTGAAAGCTGCAGACTGGCTGTAGTTTCTTCCTTTGTTGTCTGTGGTCGCAAGGTTTAATGTCATCGGCCGGGTAGCGGTTCCCATTACTTCAACCTGCGCAACGGCAGCGCCTGCCCAGATGCAGTTGACCCCTTCCGGGCACCGGCTGTCTTCCGAAATACCTTTGAACGTGACATTCATCTGGTATTCACTCAGAAATTTGTTTTCACCTTCCCTGAAGTAAATGACTTTTTCACTGTTCATAGGATTTGATTTTACAGTAGCTGTAGCTGTTTCGGTTGACGCGGATGTCTTTCCGGCATCTGCAGATGTTTTCCGGGCATTGCAGTTCAGAAGAGAAAATACGCCCAGGCTGTATATGATGATTTTATGAAACATAATGTTTAGTTTTAAATAACGGCAAGCATATCCAGTATCACTACCAAAAACATAGCCAAACCTACCACAAGGCTGAATCCGGTTCCGTAAATAAATCCGATGAAAGCCCCTTTGGTGGAATTTAATGCTTTTTTCATGTCCTTGCTGTCATGAAGAAGCTCACCGATAAATACGCCGGCAAACATCCCTACCAAAAAGCCCAGCGGAATCGGTAAAAAAAGCCCGACAATAGTCCCGATTACAGAGCCGATGCTTCCCCAGCGTGTCCCGCCGTATTTCTGGTTGGTCTTCGCAGGAATCACGTAATTTAAAATAACCGAAAGCAACGTCAGGATTCCGAATGCCCACACATAGATCATCGGCAGGTCTGCATCGGTCCCGAATTTATAAATCAGCAGGCCGCAGATGCTCAGTAACAGTCCGGGCAGTACCGGCAGGAAAGTGCCGATCATCCCCAGGAATAAGAGAACGAGGCAGAGAATATTAATTAATGCTGTATCCATTGTTTTTTATTTAGATGCAAGATATAAAAAAAGGCAGCTTTATAAAAGCCGCCTCCATGTTTAAGTTGAAGTTTTTATTAAAGGTTTAAAATTACATACTGTAGAATAACGCCGGCATTTCCGATATTTCCCGAAGCGTGGTTATGGAAAGTGGTATAATAAATATAGCCGCTGTTTGATGATCCTGAGCAAGGCCCTGCTGTTGCTCCCAAGGCAACTAGGTAAGGAACCAATACCTGCGGAACCGAAAGGCTGATCTGGATATTCCCCGGAAGCGTAATGCAGACCGTTGCAAAAGTTGTCGTCGGTGCGTTTCCGATAGGCGTAACCGGAGTGCCTGTTGCTGTAAAATGATTCGTCCTGATCATCAGGGCATCATTGGATGAAGTTTCTTTAACCAGGACTTCCCAATAGGCCGGATCATAATTGGTTATTTTCTGCCATGATCCCAGATCATAATCAATATTAAGCGTGTTGAATCCTAAAGCTGAGGTAAGCCCCGTATTGTTCACTGTAGCGTTTACCATGCCTGAGCTTCCGGTATTTTTAGAACATAATTTTGAATCAGGAACAAAACCTCCCGGAAGCGAGCAGTTAGTGGTATTGGTGGTTCCGCCAACCAGATAGGCAACGTCCCAGTCTGAGGCATAAATACTTCCTCCGTTAGCAACGAAGATGGCTAAATTGGCATCGATTACAGAGTAAAGCGTCGGGTTTGCAGAATAGTTGTTTCTGGAGCCGCAGTTAAGGAAGATGATATCATATTGTGCAACCGTGGTTAGGTTGGCAAGATCATTATTGCTGATTTCAGTAGCGGTATAGCCTAACGTCTGGATAATGTCTTCTATTTTATCATACGTTCCTTTTACATAAGCAATTTTTGCTACCTGGTTCAGCTTGGTCTGGCTGGCATCAAGGTTTAAAGTTTCGCTGTCTTTTACCGTTGCGGAAATCTCTGTCCGGAAGTTGCTGCCGTTACCGGTCTGGATATAAATAGTATGGTTTCCTGCCGGAGCATCCAATGTGAATTTACCTTCTGCGTCTGACGTGGTATAATAAATTTTATACTTGTCATCAAAAGTGAAAACCGAAGCACCGCCGATAGGCTTGGTTCCGTTTTGTGACATTACTTTGCCGGTAACTTTGCCGGTTTTCATAACGGTGGTACTCGTGTTTTCAGAAGCCAGCGCAGCATCGTCTCCTGAACAATTGGCTAAAAGCGTGAATACACACAACAAAATAAAGAAGTAGTGTTTTCTCATAATGTATTGATTTTGATTTGTTTAGTTTATGCTAAAATTAGTAATTATTTTATATTAAATTGAATAAAAGGTTATTTTTTTTAAGTTTAATTTATTGATTTGTTCGTTATGAGATTGATTTTGTATTATTGATGAGGTGTTGACAGGATTTATGGTTTTGATTTTTTGCCCGGAAAATTTTCCGGGAATTGTAACATTATGGGTTTTGGGATGATAATTGATACAGGAATTGTATTTAAAAGCCACCTTAAATTTCCTAAATTTGCTGTAATGAACGACCAATTAGAAGAAACAAAAGATTTTCTGCAGGAATTGAGTGATCCGCTGTACCGATACATCAGCCGGATCTCTCCCTCAGGCCTTGACTGGGTATTCCACATCATTGTAAAAATAATTTTGTTATGGGTAATCTTTCTGGTTATTGATTTTATCTTTAAAATTATCATCAACAGTATTTTCCGTATTTTCCATAACAAGGAAAAATATCCTGTAATCAATTCTGTTTATGAATCCAGGATCACCAATTCCATTGCCCATCTTTTTGCACTGTTAATCGTCGGAAGTATCCACGAATCTATATTTTCAGGGGCACTGGTAAAAACAACCCAGTTTCTGATCAGGTCTGTAAACCTGGGACTGGTGATGATTTTTGCCGGAATGCTGTACCGCGGACTGACGGCTTTCAGGAATTACTTTGTGATCAAACAGGATTTTTATAAAATCATGGCACTGAATGCAGTTTCTGAGACAATGAAGATATTGGGGATCTTTATCTTTTCCGTGGTCGGAATCTGTGTGGTTTTCGGTATCAAAGGAACAACGATCGTCGGGAGTTTAGGAGCCATCACTGCAGTCCTGGTCCTGGTATTCCGGGATACCATTTTAGGATTTGTCACCGGGATTCATGTGGCCACTTCCAAAAACCTGAAGGTGGGCGACTGGGTAAGCATTCCCAAATACAACCTGGAAGGAAATATTGCTGAGATCAGCCTGCTGACCACAAGAATCAATAATTTTGACAAAACGTTCTCCACCATTCCTACCTATGATTTAATGACCACGGAAATTAAGAACCTCCAGGTTATTTCTGAAACCAACGCAAGGAGGATTAAAAAATCGATTTTTTTCAATATCAACTCATTTAAGTTTCTTAACGATGAAGATATCGAACGCCTGAAGAATATCAATCTCATTTCAGATTACCTCAGCGAGAAATCTGTTGAGCTGAGAAAGGAAAAAGAAAACATGGCGCATAACGAGGAGATTATCAACGGACGGCAGCTTACCAATATCGGGGTGTTCAGGTATTACGCCCAGAAATATATAGAGAAAATCCCGGAACTTGATAAAGAAGGACCGCTGATTGTCCGCCAGCTCAATATTACGCCGCAGGGCCTTCCCCTGGAAATCTATTCCTTCACCAATGATACAGAATGGGTGCGTTTTGAACAGATCCAGGCAGATATTTTTGACCATCTGCTGGTGGCTTCCAAAGAATTTGAACTCGAAGTAATGCAGGTGAAAATATAAATTCAAACGGAATATTGGAGAATTTAATCTCAAGTTGTTCCAATTAAATTGTCAAGAATAGATATTTTTCATACTTTAGCCGCATGACTAAGATTCAATGGGTAGATTGCCACAGGATGCCGTCCAGATCTTTCTTTTATAAAAAGAAACAGTTTCCGGTGTGTGCCAGATGTACAGGTATTTACCTTGGATATTTTCTTATGATTCCTATGCTTTGGTTCTATCAGATAGGTATGTTTTTAAGTGTTCTGCTTATTCTTCCCACGCTTATTGACGGCCTTACCCAGGCTTACCTTAACAGGGAAAGCACGAATGTGATCCGGTGTATTACGGGATTTTTGGCCGGGATCGGCATCAGCGGGTTTAGTGAAAGGATTACTTATTACACCTATAAATTTATTGAAACATTAATATCATAATAAAATAAACTATGAACGATTTAAATCAGAATTTCCAGAATGAACCCAACAAGTCGGGTGAAGACCTTCACATCGGATTGAAAATTTTATCATTTTGTATTCCTTTGGCAGGCGCTATTATCTACTTTGTTAAAAAAGATAAAGAGCCGGTAGCTGCCAAATCTGCCTGTAACTTAGCCCTTATCGGATTAGGGGTAAATGTTGCCCTGACCATTGTAAGGCTGGTCACACAGGGAAGTTAAAAATGTTACACTAAAAAAGCCCACTTTAAGTTGGGTTTTTTTATTTTTGTACCATGACAAAATTAAGCGTAAATATAAATAAAATCGCTACCCTTAGAAATGCGAGAGGAGGTGAGACGCCAAGCGTAACGGAAGCTGCCGTTAAAATTCAGGAATTCGGAGGCCAGGGAATTACCATTCACCCGAGACCGGACGAAAGACACATCACCAGAAAAGATGTGTATGACCTGAAGCCGCTTGTTACCACAGAATTCAATATAGAAGGGAATCCCCACAGGCCATTCATCGATATGGTGCTGGAAGTAAAACCTGAACAGGTAACCCTGGTTCCTGATGCCGATGATGCCATTACTTCAAACGCAGGCTGGGATACAAAAAAGCACCTGGACTTTCTTAAGGAAATCATTGCAGAATTTAAAAATGCAGGAATCCGGACTTCAATTTTCCTTGACCCGAATCCTGAACTGGTGGAATATGCCGCAAAATCAGGGGCAGACAGGATAGAACTCTATACCGAAGCCTACGCAAAAAATTATACATTAAATAAAGAAGCAGCGGTAAAACCTTACTATGACACCGCATTGGTTGCGGCGGATTTTGGATTGGGTATAAACGCCGGGCACGATCTGAGCCTTGACAATTTAAAATACTTTGCAGATAATATTCCTAACCTGTTGGAAGTCTCCATCGGGCACGCCCTGGTTTCTGAAGCATTGTATATGGGATTGGAAAATACGGTTCAGGCCTATCTGAAAAGACTGGCAAAATGGTAAACTGAGGCGAAAACAAGAAACAGGCGGAGCTTAAACGTATTATTCACTTCCGGCTTCCGTAATCAGGCCACGATCTTTAAAACAAAACTTATGGAGATTTTAAATTCAAAAATATTTGGTGAAAACCTTTCATCAGCACCTCTGCTGGTATTCCACGGATTGTTCGGGATGCTGGACAACTGGGGAACCTTCGGGAAAGACCTCGGGGAATTTTTACCGGTTCATTTAATTGACCTCAGAAACCACGGAAGGAGTTTCCATTCTGAAAACATGTCCCACGATGATCTTGCAGATGATATCCTTCATTATATGGATCATTACGGGATTGCAAAAGCACATATTTTAGGACACTCTTTAGGCGGAAAAGCCGTAATGCAGTTTGCCATAAAATATCCTGAAAAAGTGGAAAAGCTGATTGTGGTAGATATTTCCCCGAAAGCATATCCTCCGCACCACCAGGGGATTATTAAAGCACTGGAAACCGTGGATTTCAATACTGTAGCTTCAAGAAGTGACGTGGAAGCCGTGCTCAGCCAGTATATCCCTGAGAAATCAACCATTCAGTTTCTTGCGAAAAACCTATACTGGGATGACGAAAAAAAACTGAACTGGCGGTTCAACCTTAAAACACTTTCTGAAAAATACAATGATTTTGTTTCCAATGCCATCAGGTTTGGGGTCTTTAGCGGACAAACATTATTCATTGCAGGGCAGAAGTCCAATTATATCCTTCCGCAGGATCAGTTTGCGATTAAGCAGCAGTTTCCGGCAGCAGAATTTGCAACGGTAAAAAATGCAGGACATTGGGTACAGGCAGAGAATCCTGTTGATTTTGCTAACATTGTGAAACAATTCTTGAATATTAATTAAAATTATGGTACTATTGGTTTGGATTTGTTAAAATTTTCTTAAAATTAATTTTATTCTTCCTGGTGTGAATTTTTTTTAATACTTTAGACTTCTCTAAATCATTAAATATTAATACTATGGAAAACAAGAAAACAAAGAAACCGTTTTTCGCATCATTCTTAGAAAAGCAGATTCAGGATCCTGAAAAGATAAAAGGGGGAACGAGTCCTTTAACGTCAGTACTTGCAGACGATGTAACGGATGCCAAAAAAGATAATGTAACTGGGGTACTCAGAGATAATGTAACCGGTACGAGCCTGGATGCTGTTACGCTGAGATATCCGTCTGACAGTGATGCCGCTCAGGATCTTGATTAATTATATCTGAAGCTTATGAAAAACGAGAATCCAAAAAAGAAGCCTTTTTTCGCAGTATTCCTTGAAAAACAGATTCAGGACCCTGAAAAAGTAAAAGGAGGTGACGGCGGTACGACAACCGGAGCATTGAGGGATAGTGTCACTTCACTCTTTGTGGACGGTTTAACTTCACCCGGACAGGATGTGGTATCGATGAAATACCCTTCAGACAGTGATGAAGACGGTACTCTGGAACAATTATAAACTATAATTTTAATCAAAATAAATATTATGAAAAACAAGAATTCAAAAAAGAAGCCTTTTTTCGCAGCATTCCTTGAAAAACAGATTCAGGATCCTGAGAAAGTAAAAGGAGGTGACGGAACAGGTATTATCACGAAGCCTACTGTAGATACCGTAACAAAACCAACGTTGGATATGATGCAGACGATGAAGTATCCTTCTGATGGCGATGATGACTCTCCGGTAGTATAATGAATTGTTAGTCAGAAATTAACAAAATCATACAAAGGAAACTTACACTCTAAGTTTCCTTTTTTAATAAAATAAAACGGCAAATGATTCTTTGTATCACCCATTCTCAGGATTTTTACAATATTGATCTTTTTTTTAACTATTTAAAATCAAAGAATATCCCTTTCTTCAGGCTCAATTCAGACCGTCTCAACCATTTACAGAAAATCAGTGTGAACGACTTCGGCTTTGAGATCACTGATGAAGCCGGAAACACAATCAGTTCGGAACAGATCAATGCGGTCTGGCACAGGAAATCATGGCAGATCAGCCTTCCGGAGGAAATGGATGAAGAGTACCGGAGAATTTTCCTTAAAGAATACAACAGCCTCCGCTATAACCTCTTTACGGCAATGGAAGATGTGCCCTGGATCAATCCCTTTGAAAATGAAAATAAAATTGATGGGAACAAAATGCTCCAGCTGAAAATAGCCGGAAAAAATAACTTAACGGTTCCGAAAACTATTTTCTCCAATGATGCCGGAAAAATCACTGCTTTCTTTCATGAATACTGCAACGGAAAAATGGTGGCAAAACTTCACGGGGCCCTTTCAAAATCAATGGGCGGCGAAAACCTGCTTTCTACCCAGATTATTGACGGAGGATCTTTGGAAGACATAGAAGATATTGCCTATTGCCCGATGATTTTCCAGCCGTATCTCGAAAAAGAATATGAACTGAGAATTGTGTATCTGGACGGGGAATTCTTTACCGGAAAGATCAACAACAGCGAAAATGCAGACTGGCGTATTACCCAGGGAACCTATTTATGGTCAGCCTATGAGCTTCCTGAACATATAAAGCTGAACCTTACATCAATGATGAAAGAAATGGGGCTTTATATCGGTGCCATTGACATGATCAGAGCGAGAGACGGCAATTATTATTTCCTTGAAGTAAATCCGCAGGGAGAGTGGGGAATGCTTCAGAAAGAACTTGGGTTTCCGATTGCACAGAGAATTGCCGACCACCTTATAAAAAGAATGAAATAAACCAATGAATAAAATTTTAATAATTACCCATACAGGAGATAACTTTTCCATTGAAAAAGTAACGGAATATATTGATAAAAACGGCTTTGAGATCATCCGTTTTAATGTTGATCTTTATCCTTTACATAATAAACTGTCAACCACTTTTGAGGATGGCGAATGGATTACGGTTCTGGAAACCGAGGATAAAAAACACCGGCTGGATGATATCAGCGCAGTCTGGTATCGCAGAGCCTACAATATCGGTAAAGGAGTGAAGGATGAGATGGATGCCAAGTTTTTCGGAGCTGCGATGGGTGAAATCCGCAATACACTTTTCGGTTTCCTGGAATCGGTGGATGCTTACTCTCTGGGAAAGCCCAGTATTTACAGAAGGCTGGACAGCAAGGAAGAACAGTTGAAAATTGCAGATAAGCTCGGTTTGAAAATTCCGGCAACCGCTGTTACCAATAGCCCTGACGAAGCCAGAAGGTTTATTATAAAACACGGCGATGTGGTGGCTAAAATGCAGACCGGTTTCGCAATTTATGAAGACGGGGTGGAAAATGTAGTGTTCACGAACGTGGTAAACGAAGACAAACTGGAAGAACTGGATACGCTTTTATACTGTCCGATGCAGTTCCAGAAAAAAATCGAAAAAAAGAAAGAACTCCGTATAACGGTTGTCGGACGTGATGTTTACGCGTTTGAAATTGATTCCCAACAGTCTGAAGCAGCAAAAACAGACTGGCGGAAAGACGGGATTAACCTGATTGATAAATGGATTCCCACAGAACTTCCTCAGGATATTGAAGCAAAGATACTGGAGCTTCTGGATGTCTACCATGTGGATTACGGAGCCATTGATATGATCGTCTCTCCTGAAGATGAATATTATTTTATCGAAATCAATGCAGCCGGAGAGTTTTTCTGGCTTGATAACCTTACCGAAGATAACCGGATTTCAAAAAGCATTGCAGACCTTCTGTGCGATAAAGCACCACGAAGGAACAATATGGTTTTGGTATAAAGGAACCGCACATTTTAAATAAGAGAATTTTTTAATTGATATATTTGTAATCAGCAGAAACGGGCTTCAGCCCGTTTTCTTGTTAACCGTAAGGATGGAACATACCATCATTCGCCGTTATCCGGAGAAATACGGTGCTGTTATTACCTGTAAATTCAGTTCTGAATGCAATTTATTTAACATTTCCCATCAATTAAAAATTGAAATCTCCTTTAAAAATCGCAAATTTGCATGGCATAGAATATGAACATAATTTAGTCAATTGTAGTAAAAATAACTGATGGTTTTTGTAACGGGAGCTACCGGAATTTTGGGCAGGGTAATTGTTTTGGAACTTTTAAAAAAAGGGAAAACCGTACGCGCCGCCAAGAGGCCGCAGAGCAATTTAAACGAAGTCAAACACTCCTTTGCATTTTATACGGAAAACCCGGAAGGTTTCTTTGATAAAATTGAATGGATAGATGTTGATTTCAATGATGTTCAGTCGCTGCAGGCTGCTGTAGAAGGAGTTGATGAGGTGTACCACTGCGCGGCAAAAGTAGGCTTTAACCCTAAAGACAATAAAGAAATATACCGCGTGAATGTAAAAGGCACAGAAAACCTTCTGTATGCCTGTGACGGCTCATCTGTGAAAAAATTCCTTTATGTAAGCTCCATTGCCGTGCTGGATCTTGCCAATGAAAACGGCGAGCTGGATGAAACTTCTGATTTTAATCCCAAAGAAGAGCACTCGGCTTATGCCATTTCCAAACACCTCGCTGAAATGGAAGTCTGGCGGGCTTCTGCAGAAGGGCTGAATACTGTAATCGTCAACCCGGGAATGATCATCGGAAGCGGAAACTGGGGCAACAGCAGCGGCGATATCTTTCCTACGTTTGAAAAGAACAGCTTTACTTTTTCCGGAGGCACAAGCTATGCCGATGTAAGGGATGTAGCTAGGATTTCCGTGGAACTGATGGAAAAAAATATATTCGGGGAACGGTTTGTTATTATTTCCGAAAGTAAAAAATACGCTGAAATAGGAAAACAGATCAGGAAATCATTGGGCCTGAAGGAAGCGAAAATCCTCTCAAAACCTTACCTGAACCTCGGAATTGTAGCCAATACGCTTTTCGGATGGCTGATTCCTCCTTTGAGAATGGCAACAAGGGCGAATGTTGAAGCCGTTTCCGCAATGAACCATATTTCCAACCGGAAGATCAGAGAAAGGTTACAGTATGAGTTTATTCCGCTGGAAGAAACGGTGGATTTCCATCTTAGAAATTATATAAACGACAAAAAGTTGAAAAAATGAATCTTGCAGAGGCAATTATTCAAAAGAATATAGAAAAACATGCAGTAAAATCTGCCATAGGCTTTAAAAAGAAAGATGCAGGATGGAAAGAACTGAGCTGGCAGAAATTCAGTGAAATCATCTCTAAGACTGCCAATGCCCTGAAAAGTGCAGGCGTGCATGAGCATGATAAAGTGGCCATTTATGCGGATAATTCTTCCGAATGGATGATTTTTGACCTGGCGGCGATGGCTGCCGGAGCCATAACGGTTCCGGTTTATGCTACAAACAATGCAGATCAGGCAGAATACATCATCAGTGACTCAGGAGCGAAGGTTATCCTGGTGGGGGACCAGGCCCAGTATGATGCCTGCCTTGAGATTCTGAAAGCCGGAAAAACAGGTCTTGAAACCATCATCATTGCTAAAAAAGCTGTCTGGATAAAGAAAGAATTCAGCAGTTTTTACCTGGAAGATTTTATTGCCAAAGCTTCTCCTGAAATGGAGTATTGCAAAAAAGATATCAATGATGTTGCCACCCTGATCTACACATCGGGAACAACAGGTACGCCTAAGGGCGTGATGCTGACGCACGGTAATTTCATCAATGCCTTTGATGCCCACTTTGAGTTTTTAAAATTTAAAAATTTTGAAGAAGAGCTTTCGCTGGCATTTTTACCTTTGAGTCACGTTTTCGAACGGAGCTGGAGCCTGCTGTGCCTGTATGGCGGAGCAAGGGTATATTTTCTTGAAGATCCGAAAAATATACCCAAAGCCCTGGAAGAAGTAAAACCAACCATGATGTGTGCTGTTCCGCGGTTTTTTCAGAAAATTTATGCAGGCGTACTGGAAAAGGCCGGCGAGAGTTCATCTTTAAAGAAAAAGATCTTCAGCTGGGCACTGGAAACAGGATGGCAGGCGGCCGAACTGAGAAGAAATGAAAAACCGGTTCCGGCAGGATTAAAAATAAAAGAATCTGTTGCAGGAGCATTGGTATTCAATAAAATAAAAGAAAGAATGGGCGGCAGGCTGTGGTTCCTGCCATGCGGTGGGGCATCCTTGTCTCCTGAAGTCACCAGGTTCTTTGAATCCGTGGGAATTCATGTGACGGTAGGATACGGGCTGACCGAAACAACAGCAACCCTGACTCTTTTTCCGTTAACCCGCTTCGGGCACGGAACCAGTGGAAAACCGCTTCCCGGCGTAGAAATCCGCATCGGTGAAGATGATGAAATCCAGGCGAAGGGAAAAGGGATTATGAAAGGGTACTACAATAAACCTGAAGATACGCTGAATGTTTTTACGGCAGACGGTTGGTTTAAAACCGGTGATGCCGGAAAGATTGATGAAGAAGGGAATCTTACGATCACAGACCGGCTGAAAGACCTGATGAAAACATCAAACGGCAAATATATTGCACCGCAGCAGATTGAAAACCTGCTCACCAACAACAATTTCATCCAGCAGATTGTGCTGATTGCAGAGGGAAGGCAGTTCGTTTCTGCACTGGTAGTCCCGAACTTTGAATTTTTACAGGATTTTATCAAAAAAAATAATATCCCGTTTACCGATTGGAAAGAAGTCGTGAAAAACGAAACCGTACATGATTTTTATAAAGGAAAAATCAAAGAGCTCCAGAACGAGCTGTCGGATTTTGAAAAGGTGAAGAAATTTACGCTGATGCCTGCAGAATTTGATATCAATACCGGAGAGATCACGCCCACACTGAAAGTAAAACGAAATGTAGTCCTCAAAAAATATTCGGAGATCATTGAGGAAATGTATTAAATGGCAACGATCAATTCAGGCTGATCATAAAGCTCTGATATTTATAGTTACTCCGTTAAGTTTATCATTTTAAACCAAATTATGACAACACAGGAATTTTTAGGAAAAAAAGAATATACCTTACATCATCAGACCGTTTCAGAAAGCTGTCCGTCCAATATTGCCCTGATTAAATACTGGGGGAAATATGACAACCAGATTCCGGCAAACCCAAGCATCAGCTATACTTTAAACCATTGTAAAACCAATACCACAATGGAATTTTTTGCTGACGAGCCGTTTTCCGTACAGACTTTTCTGGCAGGGCAGGAAGAAGTGAAATTTGCTGAAAAGATTGAAAAATATTTCAGGAATATTGATCAGTACCTTCCGTGGATTTTGCAGGGCAGATACATCATCAGGACAGAAAATACATTCCCTCACAGTTCAGGCATTGCAAGTTCGGCTTCCGGTTTCGGGGCGATTGCCAAATGTCTGATGAATCTGGACGGATCTTTTTCAGGAGAGACAACCGGAGAGGAATCATTAAGAAAGGCATCCTTCCTGGCAAGGCTGGGCAGCGGAAGTGCCTGCAGAAGCTTATACGGCGGATTGGTAGTCTGGGGTGAATCTCAGATCAAAGGGAGTTGCGACCTGTTTGCGGTACCCTATCCGAATGATGAAATCCATGATATTTTCAGGAGTTTCAATGACTGGGTTTTACTGATCCATGAAGGCCAGAAATCGGTTTCTTCAACTGTAGGACACGGACTGATGAATACCAATCCTTATGCAGAACGGAGATTTCAGGAGGCACGGGAAAATTTTGGACCGATGAAGGAAATCTTAGCCAACGGAGATCTGGAAGGCTTTATCAAGCTGGTAGAACATGAGGCTTTAACGCTTCACGCCATGATGATGATGAGCGATCCTGCTTTCATTCTGATGCAGACGGGAACCCTGGAAGTTATTAATAAAATCTGGGCCTTCAGAAAAGAAACGGGTTTACCTTTATTCTTCACCCTCGACGCCGGTGCCAATGTTCACCTTTTATTCCCGGACAACGGATCTGAAGAGCAGATTAAGATTTTTATTGAATCCGAATTACTGCAGCATACCCAGAACAACGGCGTGGTAAAGGATGTAATGAATTTCTAAAATAAAACAGAATATTCTTAGTGTGATCGTTTAGTTTTCATACATAAACCGGACTTAATTCTAATACTTAGATTTCTGCGGAATGACAAAATAAATGTATCATTGTCATTCTGTAGGAATCTAAGTAATCACTACAGCATCAAAATTATCCTTCTGTCACCACCTGATCACGTTCGCCGTCTTCTTCTTTGCCTTCCTGAATCATTTCTTCTGCTTCTTCTTTTTCCTCTCTGGTGGCGGTATCGATTCGTTCTTCCTGCTCGGTGTTGTGGTGGTCAATATAAAATTCGCAATATACCGGAAGATGGTCTGAGCCGAAATTCTCCAGGGTTTTAAGATCTTCAATAAAAATATTTTCACTGTGGAACATCAGGTCAATAGGAAATCTCAACAGCTGGTACCTGGCATGAAAAGTTGATACAAAAGACCTCCCGATTCTTGGGTCGATCAGGTGGCTTGTTTTCCTGAAAAGGATGGATGATTTAGACCATGCTACATTATTGAAATCCCCCACTACAATAATAGGTTCATCAATTTCTGTCACGCGTTTGGCTGTACTTAAAAGGTCGCCGTCCCTTTCTTTTGATGTTTCCTCTTCTGTCGGGCTCGGCGGTGGCGGATGGACACCGAAAAAAACGAACTTGAAACCGTCATCGGTTTCCATGTGGGCTTCAATGGAAGGGATGTCATCAGCCACAAAATAATGCGTCTTTGCGCTCCTGATTTTAGTTTTGGAATAAAAATGCATCCCATAGGTATTCTCCAGGGTCACTTTATGCTGATATTGATATTCTTTTTCCAAAGACTGCAATGCCTGTTCCCAGCCTTTGTTGCTTTCCATGGTTAAAAAGAAATCCGGCTTGTATTTTTTAATCAGTTCAATAAACCTGTCATATTCCTCATTAAACTGGTACACATTAGCGGAAATAAATTTCAGCCTTTTGGAAGACTGCTGGCGCCAGAAATGCTTCTTTATAGGGTAGAGCGGTGTGTATTTGATAAGCGTAATGCCGTGATAGACAAATAAAAACAGCAGGAATCCCTGATAATACCAGAAACCCGCCGGACGGTCTGCGAAAAAACCCAGCACAAATGTCAGCAGGATAAAAAAGGTGATCTGTATCTTGCCAAACTCAGGAGTACGGAATATCCAGTGAGAATGTTGAATTTTTGGAAGGATGGTTAAAATCAGCAATAATATAGTCAGAATCAGGTAAGCTGTCCACATAAATATAAATAATTTTATAAATTTAGATTATTTTTTATTACTGCTCAAATGAAATTTATATAATGTTGATAAGGGATGTAAAATGATGAAGGTAAAATCCTTATTTTTAGTTCTTAAAATCCAAAAAAAAGCATGAAGAAAATAGTTGCTGTACTTTTACTGTCCGGGAGTTTTTGTTTTGCCCAGCAGAATCCGGAAATTGAAAAACCGGTGAAAGATTTATTTTCGGCCATGAAATCGGCCGATCCGGAATTGCTGCAATCAGTTTTTTCGGAAACGGCCGTTCTGCAGACCATTGCCAAAGATGGCGTAAAAACGGAAGACCTGAAAAAATTCATCACTTCCATTTCCGGCTTCGCAAAAGATGACCTGGATGAACGGTTTATCATTGAATCGATTCATACAGACGGAAACCTTGCGAGTGTCTTTGTACCGTATTCATTTTACTTCAAAGGGAAATTTTCCCATTGCGGAGCCAACAGTTTCCAGCTGGTTAAACAGAACGGGATATGGAAAATCCAGTATCTGATTGATACCAGAAGAAAAGACAACTGTAAAGACTTAAAATAAAATTGGAAATGAAAATACATCACATTGCCATCATCTGCTCAGATTATGAGGTGTCTAAAAAATTTTACACCGAAGTTTTAGGCTTGCAGATTATCAGGGAAGTATACCGCGAAGAAAGGCAGTCTTACAAACTGGATCTGGCCATCGGGGATCATTATATTATTGAATTGTTTTCATTTCCCAACCCTCCGGAAAGACCGTCACAGCCCGAAGCCTGCGGTTTAAGGCATCTTGCCTTTTCAGTTGAAAATATCTATGAAAAAAGACAGGAACTGATACAGAAAGGCTTATCCTGCGAAGAGATACGCACAGACGAATTCACAGGGAAAGAATTTTTCTTTACCCAGGATCCGGACCGGCTTCCGATGGAATTTTATGAAGTGTAAATTAGTGGGCGTAACCCGTAAAGAAACTTACCGCCATAATGGCCAGTACAATAGAAGAAATGATTACATACACATAATCTTTTTCCTTTAAATACCCGATTAAAGCGAAAATAATTCTTACCAAAGGCGTAAAAATAAGCAGTAAAATCCCCAGCTGGATAATGGCCATTCCTTCTCCTTTACAGAGGGAGCTCCAGAACTGGCCCCATACCTTTTCAGAAGAAGTCCCCATATTCAGGCTGTTGTAGGTTTTGGGCATTTTAAAGCCTTCCGTAAAAAGTTTGATAAAACCGGCCAGCGAGGTAATAACAGAAAGAATAACGCCCAGCCTCAGCAAATTACCTACCGAACGGTTCAGATCTACATCTGTGAAATTCTTCTTCATTATCTGAAACTTTTATTAATTCCGTTATACATCATATACACCGAAAGGATGGTGATTACAATGGCAAAAAATACTTTCAGTTTTTTGGTTTTGGAAACCATCAGCGTTTTTGATCCGATAAAGCTTCCTACTACAACACCGATTAAAACAGGTGCAACAATCACCGGGATAATTTCACCCCGCTGGAAATAGATCAGTGCACTGGCCACTGCCGTCACCCCGATCATAAAGTTGCTGGTAGTCGTGGAAACTTTAAAAGGCAGCTTCATCATATTATCCATTGCCAGAACCTTCAAAGCACCGGAACCGATTCCCAGAAGTCCGGACATGGCACCGGCAAACATCATCATGAAAAATCCCGGAACGGTATTTCTGGCGGAATAGCTTTTCATAATGCCTTTGTCAGGAAAAGTCCCGAACAGTTTTAACTTTTCCTCCAGGCTTCCTTTTATCACAGGTTCCTGGTGGTCCGGCTTTCCTTTTAAATTTAAAATAACAGTCAGAAGAAGAATACTTGCAAAAATAATCCCAATGGTATTCGGGTTAAGCATCCCCGAAACCAGTGCCCCGGCAATAGCCCCGGCAGTGGTGGCGATCTCCAGAAACATCCCGATCCTCATATTGGTAAAACCTTCTTTTACGAAAGCAACCGCCGCCCCGGAAGAGGTCCCGATTACGGAAATAAGGGAAGCACCGATAGCGTAGTGCATGGGAACGCCGAAACCCAGCGTTAATAAAGGGATAATAATAACTCCGCCTCCTAAACCGGTCAGTGAACCCAAAAGTCCTGCCGAAATTGCTCCAAGGAAGAGAATAATGATTTCTGACATGGTACAAATATAAAACTATTGTAACAGTCTGCCAAAGTTTAAAAAAGATAAATTTGACGTATTTTTGCATAAACGGAATTTAATGAATATGAAACTATTTTATGTCATCCTGGGAGCTACACCGCCCGGAAGGAATATTGAGCAGCACGATGTGTTTTTCGGGATTGCAGAAAGCCTGAAAGACCTGGTTGAGGAAATGAAAGACTTCTGGAAAGAGGCAAAAGGGAAAATCCATATCGACTGTTATCAGGAAGTGAAGTTTGTAGACGGATATGAAGTGAAAATTGTTGAAAAAGGTGAGCCTACTTCTGAAGAGCAGCTGTATTTCATTAACCTGGGAGGCTATAAAAGAGGTTTTTTCGAAGAATTCCATGAACAGCACCTCGCGGTGGGAAATGCCATGGCGGATGCCGTAAAAAAAGCAAAAGGCACGGAATTTTATAAGACGATGGGATTCAAAGGGGCGACAAGCCATATTGATGAAAAGCTGGGGGTAGATATTGATGATATTTTTCCGGTAAAGGAAATTCTGCCTGCATCAATAAAGCAGAAGTATTCGATTTCGCTGGTAAAATCAGATGAAGAAAATCAGGAGAATTTTGTAAGCCTCGGGTATTTGAAAATTGATAAAATTCAGTAGATAATTAACAGATAGAATATCAAAAATAATTTCAGATTTAATATAAAATAAAAGGAAATGAAAATAGGAATTTTAGGAGGCGGACAGCTGGGAAGGATGCTGATTCAGGAAGCATTGAAATACGATGACGAATTTTATACCCTGGATCCGGCTCCTGATGCACCCTGCCATACCATTTCTTACTTTACGCAAGGGAGTTTTAATGACTATGAAACAGTTTTGAATTTCGGTAAAGATAAAGATGTGGTAACCATTGAGATCGAACATGTAAACGCCGATGCTTTGGCCGAACTCGAAAATCAGGGCATAAAAGTGGTTCCGAATTCCAACATTATCAAAACCATCCAGCAGAAAATCCTTCAGAAAAAATTTTATGAATCACATGATATTCCAAGCCCGGAATTTGAAGTGATGGACGGAAGTTCTGATGAAATTAAAATGCCGCTGCCTTTCGTACAGAAAATGAATACGGGCGGATATGACGGAAAAGGGGTACAGGTGATCCGCACTGCTGAAGATATGAAAAATCTGTGGCTTGATGATTCGGTTATTGAAAAGCTGGTTGATATTGACAAAGAACTTTCCGTTATCGTAGCCAGAAATGAAAGCGGCGAAACAAAAACGTTCCCTGTGACGGAAATGGTGGCCGACCCGAAACTGAATTTACTGGATTTCAATATCTGTCCGGTTTTCCTGGGTGAAGAAACTGAAGAACAGATTAATTCCATCACAGAAAAATTCCTCAGTGCAGTAAATTCTCCGGGACTATTTGCCATCGAACTCTTCCTCGATAAAGAAGGGAAAGTCTGGGTAAACGAAACGGCGCCGAGACTGCACAATTCCGGCCACCAAAGCCAGGAAGGGAATGCCAATTCGCAGTTTGAGCAGATGTACAGGGTGGTGAAAAATTTACCTCTTGCCGATACGGATGCGATTATCTACAGCGGAATGCTGAACCTGGTAGGCGCAGAAGGCCATTCCGGGAAAGTGGTGTATGAAGGCATGGAAGACATTTTAAAATTACCTGAAACCTATATCCACCTTTACGGAAAAACGGAAACCAAACCGGGAAGAAAGATGGGACACATCAATGTACTGGCAGATTCCCGTGAGGAACTGATGGAAAAACTGGTGACTGTGAAGGGAATGGTGAGGGTGATTGCAGAATAAAAATAGTATCCTTGTCAGGGTTTTTAAACCCTGACAAGGATAATTTACTTAAAAATCTTCTTGATCACGTTCCCGATTTCCACGAAATCATCGTGGTTGCCTACCGAACGTTTTTCCTGATCATTTTTATTAAGCTCCGAAAAAGGGAAAATCAACAGGTAATTATTGTTGTTCAGATTCTTATTCAGCATTTCAGGCACCAGCCTCATTCTCGGAATATAAGACTGCATGCCTCTTTTCGCCATGAAAAGGATAAGGGCCTCGTCTTCTTTTATCTGGGAAGCCGTATTCTCGCCGTCTTTCCAGGAATTCATAATAATAAACTCAGCTTCGATATTTGCCTTTTTAATAATCCTCTGCAGGATATCAAGGATGTTTTCCGAAGCATAGAAGACCAGTGTTGCTCCGGAATTCCGGGCTATATTCCATACTCGTAAAAGCGCGTGGAAGAAACCGGCTTCCTTATGGGCTTTTTCAGGAATCATAACCGCATACCGCTTAATGGTTGATAAAGGCTGGGCCGCATGGTAAACCAGCACGTTGACATCATCGTTCTGCAGGTAGCCGTTATACAGGTTGTATACAAAAGAAGGGGAGAAGCCTTTTTCATCTTCGAGTCCGATGATAAGATCCGTGATTTTCTGTTCCTTGATGACATTATTCACTCCGTTGATGACGTCATTGTCATATCTTTTAAGCGTCTTAAAGTTTACGTCTGCAGAAGCGGCGGCATCGGTTGCGAGATGGAGCAGTTTTTCAGCATTTTTTACAGAAGATTCGTTTTTATCTTCATTGATGACATTCAGGGCAAATACATTATCCGTATTGGAGTGGGCTTTGATCAGTATTCCCAGATTCACCATTTTTTCTACCGTCTTTTCATAGTTAACGGCTAAAAGAATATTTTCTTCCTCATGGTTATTTCCGGAAACGGTATCTTCGTTATCAATTTCAGCGATTTTCTGTCCGCTTGCCATAGATACAAACGATGAAACCGTACATGAAATAAGGATCAGCAGAATACTTCCGTTAAGCACATGCTCATTCAGTAATCTTACAGGCTCTCCGTTTTCACTTTCAGAAAGGATGATATTATACCCTACCATAACCGTGGCCAGAGTAGCCGCCGCAGAGGCAGAACTCAACCCGAAAATCAGTGTTCCTTCTTCTTTTGTAAATCTGAAGGTTTTCTGCGCAACAACTGCGGAGATGTATTTTCCTCCAATGGAAGCCACCAGCATAATTCCGGCAACTTTCAGGGTTTCAAAGCTTTTGAAGAATACGGTAAAATCGATCAGCATTCCGACACTGATCAGGAAGAACGGGATAAAAATGGCATTTCCTACAAATTCCACACGGTTCATTAAGGATGAGGTATGGGGAATCAGCCTGTTCAGGGCAAGTCCGGCAAAAAATGCTCCAATGATGGCTTCCACGCCGGCAAGTTCAGCCAGTAAGGCAGCAAGATAAATCATCACCAGTACAAAAATATACTGGGAAATCTTATCGTCTACTTTTTTGAAAAACCATCTTCCGATGACGGGAAATACCGTGAGAACAATAATGCTGAACAGAAAAAACGAAACAGACAGTTTTACCCAGAATGATGTTCCTACATCACCCTGCACCATCCCTACAACAACCGCAAGGACTAATAGTGTCGCGATGTCGGTGATCATGGTTCCGCCTACGGTAATATTAACAGCCCGGTTCTTGGCAATTCCCAGCTTACTGATTAACGGATAGGTAATAAGCGTCTGGGAAGAAAAAAGGCTGGCAAAAAGAACTGAGGTCAGTATTGAAAACTCAAGCAGGTAATAAGAGCCTAAAAAGCCCAACACGAAAGGAAAGATAAAGGCATAGCCGCCGTAACCGAGGCTTTTCCATTTGTTTTTCTTAAAATCCCCCATATCTATTTCCAGTCCGGCAAGGAACATGATATAAAGAAGTCCCGTGGTGCCGGTAACTACAATGCTGCTGTCTCTGGAGAGGATATTGAAACCATTCGGGCCGATGACGGCTCCTGCAATGATAAGCCCTAAGAGATGCGGGACCTTTATTTTGTTTAAAAGAAGGGGAGCTGCAAGAATAATAATTAAAACCAGCAGAAACTTCAGGACCGGGTCTTCGATGGGAAGACTCAGGTTATGGATGCTCAGTAAGATCATACGTGTTTATTTTGTGGTGCGTACCAGTTCTACAGAAAACTTTGCCGTACAGCTGTTGTCAACAGCGATGGTCCGGGTGCCTCTGATCTTGTTTGGGGTGATGTCATTCAGCAGGATATTCATCTCCACCTGTTTTTTGGAAGTGGAATCGGTCTTAAAGTTCAGCTTGGCTTCATTGTTTTCAAACTTCCCGGAATAGATCCGCACCAGGTTATTGTTGTTGATGATTTTGGTCATCAGCTGGGTAGAATCACTGTCGAATTCCCAGGTATCGGTACGCTGGTCGCCCACAACATAATCGCTGCAGTTGGATTCTGTACATATTACCTTTCCCGTCCATGACCCGGCAACGGCTGCGGGCCAGCTTACTACTGTCACGGAATCTTTTTTGGTGAAGATACTGTCCCTCATTTTTAAAAGCACCTGATATTCAGATTCCTTCTGAGCGAATAGTTTTTCTTTTTCCAATAATTCTTTTTCCCTTACCTCAAGGTCATTTTCCTTTTTCTTATCATTACAGCTGATTAAAAAAACTAAAACCGTAAGGATAATAAACACTGTGTTTTTTAGCATATTGTAATTTTGGCACAGACAAGATAGGAAAAAATGAGGAAATATAAAAGCAGGATACCACATATTCTGCTTTGCGTTTATCTTAAATAAAGCATGTCACGCCTGTTAACACACAGCATTAGGTTTCTATATTGGTAATCTAATTAAAAAAATTAAAGCCTGTTATTTAAATCCAGACAATTAATCTGCATAAAAATATGCTTGATCACCATAATCTGCGTGCAATAATTTTGAATAGATGAAATTCTCTTTTCGAAGATAACGCTCAACTTACGGGATGCTCTTCCTTCTGAACATTTCACGGTTATAATTGATGACGAAGACTCCGAGAATAATCAGCACTGCAGCGAGGACAAATTTACCTGTAATTTCTTCGTTCAGGATCAGCCAGCTCAGGAAAATAGAAATAACCGTATTCACATAAGCCAATATGGAAACCTGAACCGGGGAAACCTTTGTGAGTGCATAATGATAGGCAAAAAAAGCAGCAACAGAACCAAAAATGGCCAGATAGATCATTGCAGAAATACTTTGGACGGTCCAGTTTTCAAAATTGTAATTGTCTGTAAGGGTGAATGCAAACACAAGCTGTACAATACCGGCAAAAGCGAACTGGTAAAAAAGATTTAAAGAAATATTTTTACTCTGGATATTCATTTTCTTTGTGAAAATAGTTCCCGATGCCCAGCCCAAAATCGCAATGAACAGCATGAACACTCCCATGGCATATTCCGGGTTTTCAAGATCATCAATCCCGTCCCAGAAAATGAAAAGAATTCCGCTGAAACACAGCAGGACGCCGGCGAGTGCTTTGAAGCTGAACTTCTGTAATCCAAGGGCTACGCTGCCCAGGAAAACGATGATAGGCGAACAGGCGCTGATAAGTGAGGTAAGGCTGCTGGTTACGGATTCTTCGGCCAATGTGGTCATCCCGTTGGCCACAATCAGCATCAGTGTAGAAAAAACGATCTGATAGCCTAAATTTTTCCAGCCGATCCACTGGAACTGTCTGCGGTAAAGAAGGATACAAAGCATGATAACAGCGGCCAGGAACTGCCGGGTTCCTGCCACGAACCATGCCGGAATTGTTTCTACGGCAATTCTTATGGATAAAAACGTAGTTCCCCAGACAATGGCAACGGTAAGGATTGCTAAAGTAAGTTTATAATCTTTCAAAATATGTTCGTGTAATTAACAAAGGTAGTCACTTTGAGGCCAATCAAAGAATTCCTTTCCTGAATTTCTGATAGCAAAACAACTTTTGCGCCTTTTTGCATCGGGCGTATTAATTTTTTTATCTTTGGCCATCTAATATAATGGAAGAATGGTAGGAATTATTATGGGAAGTCAGAGCGACTTGCCGGTTATGGAACAGGCTGCGGGTTTTCTGAAATCGCTGGGCATTCCTTATGAGCTGACTGTAGTTTCAGCACACAGAACCCCTGAAAGGATGTTTGATTATGCAAAAACGGCAAAAGAAAGAGGGCTGAAAGTTATTGTTGCCGGAGCAGGAGGGGCGGCGCACCTTCCGGGGATGGTGGCGAGCTGCACAACGTTACCGGTAATCGGGGTGCCGATTTTATCAAGCAACTCTATTGACGGCTGGGATTCTGTCCTGTCAATTCTCCAGATGCCGGGCGGGATCCCGGTAGCTACGGTAGCCCTGAACGGTGCCCTGAATGCAGGAATTCTGGCAGCCAAAATTATAGGTTCTGCGGATGCATCGGTTGCTGAAAATCTTCAGAAATACCAGGATTCCCTGAAAGATAAAGTATTGGGAACCGTAGATGATATCAAAGCGAAACATCCGAATCATTTTGATCAGTGAATTTAAAATCAACAATAAATACTGAGCGCCTCACGGATTTCGTGAGGCGCTCAGTATTTACAGGCTAAAAAGCATCAGCCTTAATTTTTATCTTATTTTTTGATAAATTTAAAATTTTGTACTCCGGTAGCGGTATTGATCTGCAGGATATAATTTCCGGGAACCAGGCTCTGGATATTTATCTGATTATTTTGTGCACTGTTTTTCACCACAATTCTTCCGCTCTGATCCATGATCATATAGCTTTTCACTTCCAGGTTTCTTACATAAATAAAATCGGTTGCAGGGTTCGGGTAAATTCCGGCCGCACTTTCGGCATGGATTTCAGAAGTTCCCAAAGTGGACCGGCATTCGGCATTGTAAGTATCTCCGGAAATGGTCCAGTTTTTTGCGGAAACCAGATAATTCCTTGCCGTTACTGCCGCAGGATGAGAATAGGTAAGAGGAGAAACAGGTGAAATATTAATACTATTCGGAGTGGAAGGGTTCATGCTCCAGCCCTGAAGGGTATCGTCATAGTTCTCACAGCTCAGCGCAGTGTTCTGCAACATTCCTCCTGCTATCTGTAAAGAACCCAGATTCCACAATCCCAGATTCTGATTGAATTTTGAGGCTCCGTTAAACATGTTGCCCATACCGATGACAAGGCTGACATTCCAATTGCCTATATTCTGGTTGAAATTAACGGCATTGCTGAACATGTTCTGCATGGAAATTACTTTTCCGGTATTCCAGCCGGATAGATTCTGGTCAAATGAAGAGGCACCGTCAAACATATAGTTCATATATATGACTTTCCCCACATTCCAGTTTCCAATAGCTTTATTAAAACTTGCCGCATTGGCAAACATACCTTCCATATTGGTTACATTGCCTGTATTCCAGCTGCTGATGTCTTGGTCAAAAGCTGTTGCATTGCTAAACATCCGGTTCATTTCAATAACTTTAGAAGTGTTCCAGTTCCCGATAGGCTGGTTAAATTTTACCGCACTTGAAAACATGAATTCACAATCAAGATTATTAGACAGATCCCAGTTTCCGAGAGGCTGATTAAATTCACGGGCATTATTGAATGTGGCGGTCATTGTTTCTACTTTTGAAGTATCCCAGTTTCCGATAGGCTGATTAAAAGCCTTTGCCATAAGAAAGAGCGTGCCCATGTTGATTACATTTGAAGTATTCCAGTCTCCCAAAGGCTGATTAAAAAGAAAACATCCCTGGAATGTACTCTGAAGATTGGTTGCTGAAGACACGTTCCAGTTATTGATGGTGGGATTTCCGATAAAGTTTGAGCAGTTCGTAAACATAAAGGAAAAGTCGCTTACCGCAGACAGCCGCGGAATATCAGTTGCAGTTACATCCATCAGCAAGCATCCCTGAAATGCCTGCTTCATGGTGGACCAGTTGATATGCCCCCATTGTTCAACGGCTAATATTTTATGAATATCTCCTATGATACCGTTGCCATTTATGAAAAGATCCCAATCTACAAATCTTATTCTGTGGAATAGTCCGTTTCCGTTGCTTACTTTTACCCTGTACGTGGCATTTGCAGGATCAGGATTTAAAGAAGTCCCGAAATCAACCAGAGTGTGATACGATGAAGTTACATTGGTCAGCACGCCGGTATGGGAAGGGTATCCTATTTCCTCCCAGGCGATTGTATAGTCTGTTCCCTCAGTAGGGAGCCAGATCTGGGTGTTGGTGGAATTTACAGGAATGCCCTGATAAGACTGGGTCTGCAGGTTACCGGGTTTCCAGGTGGTAATAAACTCATTCTGCGCGTACGCCATCTGAACGATAAAAATGAGTACGAAGGTGGTTAGTAGTTTTTTATACATGTTAAATATTTTGTGAAATGATAAAACAGAAATATAAAATTAAAAAAAAAGATGATAAATTCCTATAAAAAAGCTGAAATTAACATGAATACATAAAAAGATTTCCACAAAAAAACCCTCCGGATGGGAGAGTTCTTATTTTTATTCCTGGTTCATCATATTGTCCCGGGTGTTTTTCTGGACGGCAATGGCTCCGAAGAGTGCCAGTAAAAAAGCAAATCCGTAAAAGCCTTTTTCACTCGGAAGGATGGTGGCGTTCCATAATCCGATGGCCAGCAAAACGATGGAGGAAATTGTGGCAAACCAGCAGATCCCGTAATAGATATCCGTCACCTTAATATTCTCCAGCCGGTCACGAACGGCTTTCTGCAGGGAAACCACAGCAAACAGGCCGTACAGAAGAACGGTAAAATAATACCCTTTCTCGTTAAGCTGCATTTCTGCTCTGGCGAGGCCCACGATAAAACCGATCATCCCTGCAGCCAGTGCAACCCAGGATGCCGCAATAAATGCATTTGATACATTTTGCTTTTTCATTGATTATAATGTTTTTGTTAAAGGCCTCAAATATATCATTTTTTATTTGATTGCCTGCCACAACTGAAATGCTGATATTTTATTGTGCAGGACAGTTGGTGCAAAAACAGGAGATGTATGCATGATGACTTCCTTTTTAGGCAAGAATCCAGAAGTTTCCGGAACTGTTGAGGTAGCTTTCAGGGCAACTTGGTGAAGCGGGAACTTTCAGGTGATGAAAAAGCCGGACCGTTCCATAGCCCGGATAGCAGCGGTTACCCCGCAATGGAAGGGATAAGCCGGGCATGAGGAGTATGAGCGGATAGCCGGAATAAGCTCCTGAAAACAAAAAACTCCCCGGAAAAAACCGGAGAGCTTATATTTCTGCTAACTGCTAATTAACTGCAATTAGTATCTGTAATATTCAGGTTTGAAAGGACCTTTTACATCCACTCCGATATATTCGGCCTGTTCCGGAGAAAGGGTTTCCAGCTCAACGCTTAATTTCTTAAGGTGAAGGGCGGCTACTTTCTCATCCAGATGCTTAGGAAGCATATATACTTCGTTTCCGTATGCTTCAGCGTTGTTCCAAAGTTCAATCTGCGCCAGTGTCTGGTTAGAGAATGAGTTGGACATTACGAAACTCGGGTGACCGGTTGCACAGCCTAGGTTTACCAGTCTTCCTTCTGCAAGAATGATGACTTCTTTGCCTTCTTCCAGCGTATAGATGTCTACCTGCGGCTTTACTTCAGATTTGGTGTGGCCGTAGTTTTTGTTTAACCAGGCCATATCGATTTCATTATCGAAGTGTCCGATGTTACAAACGATGGCTTTATCTTTCATCTTAAGGAAGTGTTCTCCTCTTACAATGTTGAAGTTACCGGTAGTGGTGATAACGATATCTGCATTATCCACTACGGTATCCAGTCTTTTCACTTCATAACCGTCCATAGCAGCCTGAAGCGCACAGATCGGGTCAATTTCAGTTACGGTAACAATAGAACCTGCTCCTCTGAATGAGGCTGCGGTTCCTTTACCAACGTCTCCGTATCCGCACACCACAACTCTTTTTCCGGCTAACATAACGTCTGTTGCTCTTCTCACCGCATCTACCGCAGATTCTTTACATCCGTATTTGTTATCGAATTTAGATTTGGTTACAGAATCATTTACGTTGATGGCTGGCATCACTAATGTTCCGTTCTTCATTCTTTCGTACAGCCTGTGAACGCCGGTTGTGGTTTCTTCAGAAAGCCCTTTGATATCTTTTGTGAATTCAGGATATTTATCAAAAACCATATTGGTTAAGTCTCCGCCGTCATCCAGGATCATGTTCAACGGTTTTCTGTCTTCCCCGAAGAATAATGTCTGCTCAATACACCAGTCGAAATCTTCTTCGTTAAGGCCTTTCCATGCGTATACCGGGATTCCTGCTGCTGCAATTGCTGCTGCTGCGTGGTCCTGGGTAGAGAAAATATTACAAGAAGACCAGGTAACTTCAGCACCTAAAGCCACTAAGGTCTCAATAAGTACCGCAGTCTGGATCGTCATGTGAAGACATCCGGCAATTCTTGCTCCTTTCAGCGGCTGAGACGGTCCGTATTCTTCACGGATTGCCATTAAGCCCGGCATTTCTGCTTCTGCAAGGGTAATTTCTTTTCTTCCCCATTCTGCCAGGGAAATATCCTTAACTTTGTAAGGAAGGTATTGTGTCGTAGTACTCATATGAATGAATATGTTTGTTTCTGTTTGTACAGTGCAAAATTACAACTAATAATTTATATATAAAAACGGCTGTCTCAGTTACGGTATATCTGTCTGATAGATGAAAGGAATGATTTATAAGACTCTTTTCGCAAGTTCGGGCTTGATCCGGCAACAGATATTACATTTCTTTTTATTAATTTTATCACTTAAAATAATCCCATGCCTCTTTACCGCGATTTTTCTGATGACAATGCCACCATCCTCATATGGAAGTATGATGAAACGGAAGAGCTGGATATCCATCAGCTTTTAGAACCTGAAAATGCCGAAAAAGTAAAAGACTACCATCCGAAAAAGCTTCTTGAAGTTTTAATGGTGCGCAAGCTGCTGAAAGGATTAAAACCGGATTCTAAAATTTTATATAAAGAGCGCGAGCCGTTTCTTTCCCCGAAAGATGCGGAAATTTCCATTACCCATTCTTTTCCGTTTGCGGCCATTGCTGTCTCAAAAAATAAAATCGGGATCGATATTGAAAAATTCAATCCTAAAATTTTAAGGGTGATTGATAAATTCACGTATGAAAACGAAAGAGGCTTTATTCCTTTCGATAACGAAGTGACGTATTACACCATTATCTGGAGCGTAAAGGAAAGCATGTATAAGATCCATCATTCCAAGCACTGGTCGTTAAAAAAGCATTATGAAGTACGGCCTTTTGAGCTTAAGCACCTCCATCACATCAAATGCAGGGTGCATGATGACCGGATCTCCGATGAATTAAAGGCCAGGGTGGAATTTTTCGACGACTTCTGCTTTACGATTGTTGAGGAGCAGGCTCGAGGCTTTCTTTAAGCTCCGACTGTGATTCGTTTTTATATTTTTCGATTACTTTTCTCTGTTCTTTCGCTACGTCATAAATCAGTTCCAGCACATCATGGATGTTTTTCAGTTCGGTGACGTGTGAAATCTTGTCCGGATCCCGGAGGTCATAGCTTTCATTTTCAATCAGCTCCGTTCTTCTTTTCAGGATGAGGTCATCAAGGGAAGAATCTTCCGGCTCAATGCGGCTTTCCATATTCAGGACCTCCGTAATTTTATCTCCGTTTAACAGGTTGACCACTTTCTGCATTTCCGCTTCGATTTTCCGGCTCCAGCCTTCAGCATCGATTTCAGGGTATTTTTCGTCATTTTTTACATATTGAGACAAAGATGCGGTATAGGCGGTTATCAGGTGGGAAGTGGCGACAAACTGATGGACCACCTCCAGCTTTTTCTGCTGGTTTTTAGGTTCGGAAATCATTCGCTGAAAGTTATCCGAAAGATTGGCCAGAGAAATAATGGCATTTTTTCGCTTTACCTTATAGTCTTCCAGGTCAAAGCTTTCTTCCAGGAATTTGGAGATCACACTCTGGAAATACAGCAGATTGGATTCTGCAGATTTTTTCATCAGGTCCAGGTTCTGGGTATGTTCCCATACCGGCAGCACGACATAGGCAACCAGTGACGTAATGGCTGCAGCGATGGCCGTATCTACAATCCGGTCCCTGAAAATGATATTCACGTTGCCCGGACTTAAAAAATTAAAGCTCAGGAATACGTAGATGGTCATAAATAGAACCGCCCAGAAATATTTTCCTTTCAGAAAGCTGAAGCACATGATCATGCTCAGCAAAAGGATGGTAAACAACGCTTCATTCACCTGGATGAAATGAAGGATCCCATAGGCAATTACAGCACCGGCAATGGTTCCGTACAGCCTCAGCAGGTTCCTTTTTTTGGTAATAGAGTAGGCAGGCTTCAGGATCGCGACAATCGTAATTAAAATCCAGTACGTATGCCCTATTCCCAAAAACTGGAACAGGGAAAACAGGTATCCGATGAGCAGGGCAATGGTAATTCTCAGGGCATGCCTAAAATGGGATGAAGAAAAGGAAATATTATTCTTTAAAACTTTAATGTTCAGTTTTTCTTCATTCGGCATGAATTTTTTCAGGTCCAGACCCGTGGAAAGGCTTTTAGCCAGCTTTACATTCTGTGAGAAAACTTTGTAGATCTCGTTGATTTCTTTTGTGATTTCATTGATGCGCATCAGGATCTGGCGCAGGACCATAAAGTTCTCAAAATTATCAGGGGAAATACGTTTGTTCCTGAGTTCGAAATAGTGGTGGTTGAGGCTTCTCAGCTCAGTTTCTAAGTCAAATGTAGGCTTCGCTCTGGTCCCGATCTGCAGGGAAATACCGATGTTGGTGATTTCTTCGGCCAGAAGGTTCAGATAGTCATGCACCGTCACAAGGATCATGGTATCCCCGAAACTCTGCTGTAATTTCTGGTAATCACTTTCCGAGGTCATCAGCTTTTCATGAAGATCCATGGAATTCAGGAACATCAGCATCAGCAGACGGCTGGTGGTGGTCGATTCATTAACGATTGTCCTTGTTTTAAAAACAGTTTCCCGGGTTTCTTCCTGAAGGTTTTTTATTTCGATCTGTTTGGCAATCACCTGAGTGGTCAGCTTATCAAAATCAGGATTTTTCTGGTAATAATTGGCTTTTATCTTTAAAAATTCCGCCAGCTGGAGGTAATTTTCTCCGATCATCTGGCTGGCCAGCTTATAAGGCTGGATGGTGGTAACCACTAAAAATATCAACAGGAACCAGGTGCATCCGGAAGCAAAGATCAGCAGGCTTTTGAAAATATTGGCGCCTGTAAGATGGCCGTCAATAAAGATCGCCAGAACAACCAGGGACAGGGAGCCAACTGCGGCAAGCCTCTGTCCGTACACTCCGATCAGGGAAAAAAACATTCCGAAAACGATGAGTTCGGCAAAAACAAGGATTTTAACATGCATCACCAGGCTGGCAACCATCGCTACAAAGACAAAGCAGATAATGGCAAAGGCCAGGGCATTTCTCCTGCGGATAAAAGGGCCCGGCTGATCGGTCAGAGCCACAAAGCTGGTCCCGAGCGGAAAAAGGAAGTATTCTTTCAGGATCCCGAAATGGGCAAGAACAAGACACGGCAGAACGGTAGCCAGCGTAATCCTGATGGCAGAATACACATACTGGCTGGTTACAAATTTTTTAAGCTCTGCAGAATAGTTCATCGTACAAAAATAATTATTGAAAAATGAAAAAGCTGTATCTATTTTTAAATAATTTATGAATATATTATAATGAAAGATAAATTGCGGTTTAGGATAAAAAGATCAGCCTGAATCTGCGCTGAAGGTTTAAATTACCAGTTTATAAAGTCTTAAAAAAACGGGAAGGAATAAAGTAGTCTTATTTTTTGAAGCTGTTTCCCGCTATCCATTGCAATCTTTTGTTTTCCAACAAAAGGATTTTCATTTCTATCGGGGCTAGGATGATGGCGGTAATTCAACAACAGGTTAACAAATACAATGCTAAATTCAACGTACCAAGCTCATTATAAATTTCTGATATTTCAAACAGCCGGTAGCATATAATAATGACAACTGTCAGTGTATGAAACAGAAAAAGCTCCATTGTATGGAGCTTTTCAATAGTAACCAATAAAGGTTACTTTATTATTTAATTAAAGCCGGTCACTGAATGTTCATGGCTGAAAGTTTTTTAATAATCTACGTTGGAAGTTTCATCACCGATGTTCCAGGTAAGCCCGAAACGAAGCGTGTTATCCAAAGCGGTATTGATTTTAGACATGTTGATCAGGTAAGAAATATCAAGTCCGAATGAACGGTATTTCAATCCGATACCTGCCGTTGCAAACTGTCTTGCTCCCTGCTCTTCACTTTCATGGAAATACCCACCCCTTACGGCAAATGCGTTGTCATAAGAATATTCCAGAGCTCCACTGTACATGATTGAGTTCGGGTTTTTGAATGATTTTCCGATCCCGGCGATAGGGCCTACGTTCGGGATTGCATAGATCGGCTGTCTCGTATTCGGGTCATTCCCGATAAATTCAGATCCCGGAACCAGGATTTTAGAGCCTTCAACGCTTAAACCGACGCGGTTCATGTCATCAAGGTACATATCATAACCTACCCCTAATCTGGCCATGGTCGGAAGATAAGATCTTGATTCTTCATTTCCTGTATAATCCAGCTTGGGACCCACGTTCTGAATGGCAAAACCGGCGTTCAGCTTACCTTCCATGCTTCCGAGACCGGAAAACCTGGGTGAAGTATAGTATGTTGAAACATCTACCGCGAAAGAGTTTGCCGGCCTCAGGGTTGTATCTGTATTGAACCCTCCGGCTAAATCTGAACGGATAAATCTACCGGTAACAGCTGCAGAGAAAGAATCTGAAAGCTTAAGTCCGTAGGCAACGTCAATAGAGAATTCATTTGGCTTTGAAGTACCCATAGAAGTTACTTCATTTCCTACTAACTGAGTTAAATCCACTTCCCCCATGTTAAAGTAATAGATACTCGCGGAAATGGTGGATCTTTCTTCCTGCCCTAAGAATTTATGGAACGCCCCGTATAATAAAAACACATCATTGGTAAGTTTCCCCATGTATGGCGTGTAGTTTAATCCCACGGAAGAACTTGTTCTGCTGAAAGGATATTTCGCAGCATTCCAGAATTGTGAAAAAGCATCAGGAGAGGTAACGACACCCTGGTCTCCCATACCTCCGGCTCTGGCATCCGGTGCGATTCTTAAGAAAGGAGCTCCGGTTAATACCGGTCTTACAAGGCCTAAATCTTGTGAATAGCCTAAAAAACCAGCACTTAACCCAATCCCTAAAAGCAGTTTAGTAGTTAAATTCATATGTTGTCTTTTATATATTATCAGTTTTTTGTTGATATTATTATTGTTATGATCTTAAATTATTTCAAAAGTACCATTTTTTCTACAGCTGTAGCACTTCCTTTGCATTTTTCTTGATTCTGACTTTTTGCAAATATCTTAAAAATATACGTACCTTTTGCAACAGTAGCCCCAAAATCATCTTTTCCGTCCCATTCTATCGCCTGGCGCGGCGTTCTGAAGCCCTGCAGGAACGGTTCTGCCACCACCGGCTGAGATAACGTTCTTACCAGTTTTCCTGTTATCGTATAAATCTGGACATTCACATCAAGGATATCATCACAGTTATGTTCAAAATGAATATACGTTTTGTTGGTAAATGGGTTGGGCCAGTTCAGCGGTCTGTTGATGACCAGGTGCTGATCGGCTTCGTCCTTAACCTCAAAGTTTAACGTTGCAGTTGTTGAATTATTGTTTATGTCCCAAACTTTAAATGTCAACTGGTGCTGTCCCACCGCCAGATTCCTGAAAGGGTAGCTTACATTCCCTTTCTGATAGTCTGCCAGGCTCGGGCTCAGACACCCGTTTCCTTCACCTGATGCATAGAAATCATTCAGCACAACGGTATTGATAATTTGGCCGTCCAAATATACTGTAATATCATGACCGATACCAGACCCTGTGGAATTAATTCCCGTATCGTCTGTAACACATGCCAGCAGCATCGGGTTCTGGTCTGTAATACCGCCTTCTGCAAAGTTGGTATTGTTCATGTATAATTTTACTTTCGGCGGTTCGTTGTCATTGATCCCGTTCGGGTTGATATCGCCTACCTGTACTGCCTGGTTATTGAATACGTCTGCTGCCTTGTTATCTGCGTATCCTAGGATTCTTCCTTCCCCTACCGCATAATTAATGTCCTTCGGAACGTAGAATTCTACGGTAAACACTCCGTTTACGGCAGTTCCCGATGCCTTTACAATGGCACTTCCTTCTTCCGTGTACTGAAGAACCGGAGTAAGGCCTCCGTCATTATTTAGCGTATTCTTATTTAATTTTTTATCGAAGATGTTGATGACAACCCTTCCGTTGAAATTGGTGTTAACTGTTCCGTTCGGATTGTTGACATGGCCTTTCACCTTCACAAAATCCAGACCTCTGATCAGTCCCGGAACCGGGGTCTCAATATTATCAATTACCAGTAATCTTTTAGGCCTGCTCAGCTTCATGGCAGGATCGCCGAGGAAATTTACCTTTAAATGTTCGGATGAAGCACCCCTTTGTTTTTTTGCATTCAGGTGGGCGTAACCCAATGTTTCAAAATCGTCATTGGTCAGCTTAAAGATATTCTGGGTATACAGGTTCGTAAAATCAATACCGTACCCTACGTCAATGGCACGGCTGGAAGTAATCATGGTTGCAGGGCCTCCCTGTTTCAGCTTGATAAACTGTTCTCCGGCCGAAGAAGTGTCTGGCTCATCCCAAAGGGTAAATTCACAGGTGATGGTTGATACAAACGGGAATCTGCTGTATACATTGGAAAAGTTATTGGCGTTCTGAACTTCAGATAAAGTTAAAACCCTTTCCTGCGCCCATCCGTTAATCCCTCCGTGTCCGAAGTAGAAAATGTAAAGGCTGTTGCCGATATCATTGGAGATGGCCTGGTTAACCTGTGGGTATCTCTGTCCGCCTGCGGTACTCTGTGCAGGAAAAGCATCAAGATATAATTTTCTTACATTGTATTCTTTAAGATTCTGGTTGTTCTGCTCAAAAACCGTAACCAGGGAATTGTTCATAATCGTATGGAACGGTGTGCCGGTGTCATTATCATCATCCACTACAAAATCCAGTTTCATTTTCCATTCCCCGAAAGGTGTAGACTGTCCGCCCAGGCTGTTGTAATATGCCAGGGTTTTGTCAATCATATTGGAAGCTTCCGTTACATTGCCTGCAGGAAGTCTTCCTACCGGAAGATCGGGTAGGTTGGACTCTATAAACTGGTTGGTCTGTGGTTTTGTCATCACGATATAATCATCCGTAACAAAAGACCTCACCACATCCATGGAGTTTTCACTCTGGTAGCTGGTTACTACATTTGAGTTGTTGGCTACCCTGTTTTTAAAATCGTAGGAAGTATCCCCTAAGATAAATACATATTTTAAAGTACCGGTCGGCGTGTTCAGTTTTGTTACAAAATCTCTTATGGCTGTAAGGTCTCTGCTTCCGCTTCCGAATTCATTATAGATTTTATCCGTGTCTATAATCTGTACGTTATAATTGTTTTTCGTCTGATGGTAACTGGCCAGACGCTGTGCCTGCCCCATCATTTCAGGAACCGTAATGATCAGGTAATCCACGTTCTGTAATGCGGAAAGATTCTGGTTGTTGATCCTTCCTACAAACTGCGGACTGAAAGCGGCGTCGGCCCTGAAAGCTACAAATTCATTGTTGAAACTTGTGTTGGCTGCTGTATATGCAAAATTAAACGTCGCGTTTCCGGCTGCTTTATTCACCCTTCTGTTGGCATTGGTGATGTCGGTAACATCCCAGATCTGCTCTGCAGCAGAGGCGTTGGATACACTGAATCCGTAGGTGGTATTGCTTCCGCTTGCCAGTGAGAAATCCCTGAAGTTCATCTGGGTCCCGTTAAAAGTCAGGTTGTCTTTATACTGCACTTCAAAATAATCCGGATAGAAAGTCCCGTTAGGGTTTACTGAAATATCGGGCTTAAGATTGAACGTAAGCTGGGTTCCACTTATTCCTGTAACCGTACCGGAATACCGTACAGGGTAAAATTCGTAGGTGGAACTCTGATCAGGCTGAGGAACAATCGATGAAACAGAATTTTGATTATTGATATTAACCGTAATAGTATTCTTCTGGGATTTATAGCCGATTACCTGAGCTCTGTACCGGATCACATCGCCCCCCTGAATTGGCGTGGCTGTAGTAAAGGTAACTGTTTTATCAGTGATAAAAGGGGTATCTTCAACCCAGGTTCTTCCTACCTTCATCAGGTTTTTCTGGTCATTGTTGATGAACTGGTAATTGTCGTATCTCGTGATCAGCGGCGTAGAAGGTAAATTTACATCTACAGGCAGAACCCTTTTGCCGGGCCCCTTGTCAAAATTGATGTAGTAGTATGAATAGTCTTCGTAAATGTTTTTTAAGTGCTCAGTTGTGTCACTTCGGGTATCTGTTCTCTTAAAACCGTTTCCGTTCGAAGTGTTATAAAGATTATAGCCGTTCGGCCCCTGGGCATAGAACAGGGCATAATCATTATCATTCCAGACGCCGTCATCTTCTCCCACTACCTGAATGGCATTTTCCTGAAGCGCGCTGTATTTGGTGTCCTGGTTATGCTCAGGAAGCATAATGCCTCCGTTTCCGTAAATTCTCAAATTTTTAGGATTTACGGAAGAAGGGTTGATGCCGTTATCCTGCAGGAACTGTCGGGTAATCCTGAAAATCCCGGATTTGTCTACCCTTATTTTATAGAAATTCCCGGTTGAAAGGGGATTGTTGGTGGTGCCTACCTTTAAAGCGCTGCCCGCATTGATCGAGAGATTAGTCTCTGAAATTTCAAAAGAAGATAATCTCTGGACCTGTCCCTTTACTTTTTTGAACAGCGATACATTAATGCTTGCATAACTTTCCCCCTCAAGGTAATAATGCACTGCATCTTTAACCTCGTATTCAGGAAGAAGGTCTTTGCTCATATCGAACAGATCTCTTGATGAAACATTTTCCCAGACAGGATTAGAAACTTTCACCTGCTTTTCCCCGATCTGTTGTTTGGTTGTTATAAAAATGTTATTTTGGCTGAATGAAAATCCTTCATTTTTGAAATTAGGAAGATTCAATTTTGTGTCACCGTAGTCCCGGATTTTGGAGCCATCCCATTCAATGGTGATTCTTTGAGCCCAGAGCGTTGATACAAAGCTTATTAGGAATAAAATCGAGATTTTTTGTTTCATACTGATGATTGAAATTTCTGAATTACAAAATAAATGAAAATTTTATAATTAAATTGTGATACAATAAAATTAATTTGTTAACGTTTTTCAAAAAAATCAAATGTTTACTTGATTTATTGAATAATTTATTTTTTCTTTGTACTTTGAAAATATTTATATCGACTATGAAAAAACTAAAGTTGTTTTCATTAATAGCATTAAGTTCTACACTTGCATTAACCAGTTGCGGAGGATCTAACAATGGTGGCGGAACGAAAAAGTTTGTCAGCAAAACAGGTTGGAAACCAAACGAAAAACAAGGTTGGTTTTTTGCAGGAAAGCAACAAAAGCAGAAAGGGTGGCCGGGAATGGTATATGTAGAAGGTGGAACTTTTACAATGGGATTAGTGAAAGATGATGTTATGCACGATTGGAATAACTCGCCACGCAGAATGCAGGTAAGTTCTTTCTTTATCGGGGAAACTGAGATTACTAACTACGAATACCGCGAATACCTGACATGGTTGAAGTATGTATTCCCTCCAAGCGATCCGAGCTTTAAGGAAATCTATAACGGTGCACTGCCGGATACCTTATTGTGGGACAACAAACTATCTAGAAATGATTACAACGAGACGTATTTCCGTTCTCCGGAGTTTGATTACTATCCTGTAGTAGGGGTATCATGGACTCAGGCTAACAGATACTGCGAATGGTTGTCAGACAGAGCCAATGAGAAAGCTTTAATGCAAGCCGGTATCATCGCTAAAGATTTATATATCAACGAATCCAACAACCAGGGTGGAACGGCATTCAATATGGATAAATTCAAATCGAATGATCCTGAGATGCAGGGATATATCAATGAGAAAAGAATGCAGCAGAAATCTGGTATGAAAACAACCAACCAGAGACTATTGTCTGCCAACAGGGCTCCGGGTTCTGCAATGGTTCAGAAATTCAGACTTCCTACCGAAGTGGAATGGGAATATGCAGCTTTAGGCCTTGCTAAAAACAGAGAATACAACAGATACTTAGGTAAAGAACCTCAAATTGAACAGTTAAGAGGTACCAAAGGAAGAGACAGAGGGATGTTCCTTGAAAACTTCAAAATGGGAGCCGGTGACTACTCCGGGATCGCAGGATGGAAAAATGACGGAGCAGCTCAGACTTCAGACGTAAGACAGTTCCCTTCTAACGATTTAGGAATCTACGGTATGTACGGAAACGTGTCAGAATGGACGGCTGACGTATACAGACCAATCATCGATGAAGACTTCAGTGACTTCAATTACTACAGAGGAAACATGCCTCAGGCTATCGTAAGAAACGGAGACGGAACTTACAAAATGGTAGATGAAAGCAATATCAAATATGATACTTTAGCAGACGGAAGACTGGTTTACAGAAATTTACCGGGTCAGTTTGAAAGAGAAACCATTGCAGATTACAGAAACTACAGAGACGGAGACAGAATGTCTTCTCTGGATTACAGAAGTGCATCTGATTCTGCCAGCTCATACGACATGTACAATGCGCCTAAATCAAGGTTTATTGTAGACGGAGGCGGAAAAGTAATCTTACAGAAAGACAGAAAAGAAAGAACATCTGAAATTACTAATGATATCAGAGTGGTAAAAGGAGGTTCTTGGCAGGATACGGCATATTGGCTGGATCCGGGACAAAGAAGATACAAGAGCCAGGATAAAGCGTACGGATGGATTGGATTCCGTGTAGCCCAGGATGCCAGAGCTAACGATAAGAATAGAACAAGAAGATAAATAATATTATCAAAATAATTTTCAAAAACCTTCCGGAATTCTGGAAGGTTTTTTTATTTTTGAACCATGAATACAGAACAGTTTTACCCTTTGTTTTTACAGTCCGCAAACGTAACGATTGACAGCAGGAAAATTGAAAAGAACGATCTCTTTTTTGCATTTTCAGGTGATAATTTCAATGCTGCCGCCTTTGCAGATGAAGCGATAACCAAAGGGGCCCTGGCTGTCATTGTAGAACATCAGGACTTTGAAAATACAGACAAAAATATTTTCTATGTTCGTTCCACGTTAGAGCTTCTTCAGGAACTTGCGGTTTATCACAGGAAACAGCTTCAGATTCCGGTTATCGGGCTTACCGGCAGCAACGGAAAAACCACGACGAAAGAACTGATCCATGCAGTTCTGTCTGAAAAGTTCAGTGTTCAGTATACGTCAGGAAACCTGAATAACCATATCGGGGTTCCGCTGACCATTCTTTCCGTCAGGTCCGGACATGAAATGGCCGTGATCGAAATGGGGGCCAACCATCAGTGGGAAATCGAGCTTCTGTGTTCCATTTCACAGCCGGATTTCGGATATATTACCAATTTCGGGAAAGCCCATTTGGAAGGCTTCGGCGGGTTTGAAGGCGTTATTAAAGGAAAATCTGAATTGTATGATTATCTTATCAGCCATCAGCGGACTATCATTGTGAATGAAAATGATCCGGTTCAGGCAGAAAAGACACAAGGCTATTCCCCAACCGTTACCTTCGGGAAAGATACTTCGGATTACCAGTTTGAACTGGTTTCGGAAGACCATTTTGTAGGGTTGGAATATCAGGGCATAAAAGCCGTATCGAAACTGACCGGAGAATACAATTTTACCAATCTCTGTGCAGCAGCAAGCCTGGGCCTCCACTTCGGAATCGATTTTGAACATATTAAAAAAGCCATTGAACATTATACGCCAACCAACATGCGTTCACAGGTGGTAAAAAAAGAAGGACGGACATTGGTTCTGGATACGTATAATGCCAATCCCAGTTCAATGATTGCTTCCCTGGATAACTTCATTACTTTCGATGGCTCAAAAACCATTATTATCGGCGATATGCTTGAGCTTGGAGAGGAAAGCCAAAAAGAGCATGAAAATATTCTTAACTATGCCCAAAAGCTCGGTTTTAACCAGATTATTACTGTCGGGAAAAACTTCAGGCAGGTTAATTCATCAGCAACCGCTTTTGAAAGTACAGCAGAACTTACAGAATACCTGAAGCTGCATGAAATCCGTTCTGAAAATATATTGTTAAAAGGTTCCAGAGGGGTTGCCCTGGAAAAATCACTTGATTTTATTTAGTTTTTTCTGGTATCCCAGAATTCTTTGATGATCAGTTTGATGTTTTTAAACGTGCTTGGAAATACTTCATCCTCAATCTGAGCGGTGTTTTTCCAGGCTACTTCGGTAATTCCTTCTTCGGTCTGTGGTTTTGAAGTGTCCTCGCCGCTGAAATTCATTTCAAACCAGTGGGTGCATTTCAGAACTTTGTCACCGTTCCTTTCTACATAGATGTGAAAAGTAGTATTGATAAACCGGACCAGTTCCACATCGCGGAGGCCTGTTTCTTCTTCAATTTCCCTTATGGCAGATTCTTCTCGGGATTCACCTTTTTCCATTTTGCCTTTCGGAAGGTCCCATTTTCCCAGTCTCCTGATGAAAAGCGTATCACCGTCAGGGTTGTTCACCACACCGCCGGCAGCTTCAATAATCCTGAAAAGGCTCCGGAATTCTGCCCAGATCCCGTCAATATCTTCTCCGAATACGTTTAATTCTTTTACAGATGTATTTTCAAGCAGGTCCAGCGCAATCTCTAAAGTCATGGCATTTTCATATCCAATCGTCTTTTCAAGATTTTCAGACTGCTTAGACAGTAATAATTTTTTTTCGTTCACAAAAACTTTATACATTTGTAATAATTAAGAATTTAAATACAAAAATAAAAAATGAATTTAGAAGGACGAAAGATTATTGTCAATAAATCATCTAAAGAATTGGTAGAACTCCTGAAATCCCCGGAAAACTATAAAAATTTTATGCCGGACGGTCTTCAGAAGTTTGAAACAAGAGAAGACGGATTTAAATTCGGGTTACAGGGAATGCCGGAAATTGCTTTGAAAATAGACGAAGTCACTGACGAAAAAGCCGTTTTAACATCTGCAAGTTCAAGCCTTGATTTTTCATTAACGGCAACAATAAATCCGCTCAGCGAAAACCAGACGGAAGTACAGATGCTTTTTGAAGGGAAATTCAATCCGTTTATCAAAATGATGGTGGAAAAACCGCTCCAGAACTTCATCAATACCTTAACGGACAAGATTGAAGCTTATAAATAATACAGCGAAACCTTCAGAAATGAAGGTTTTTTTATGCAATAACTCCCGAGCTGTGGTCATGGCTGCTTCCTGTTGATGAAGAAAGCACATTGATTTCATTATTCAGCCTTAGAACGCCCATCAAAGCAAAGATCAGTGCTTCTTTGTATTCAATGATCTGGGTTCCGGGAATAACAATTTCAGTAGTCGTAAGGGATTTTATTTTCTCGGTTAAATAATGGTTGTAGGTTCCGCCACCAGTAAACAATACGTCTTTTAACCCATACTTATTAAACACATCTGCAATCTGCACGGCAATATGCTCTGTAAAAGTAGCCAGTGCATCAGGTATTTCTATGTTCTCAAATAAGGGGAAGATATGTTCGTTGCACCATTCAATACCTAAAGATTTAGGATGAGGCTGCCGGTAAAAAGACAGTCCGTTTAACTGAACCAATAATTCCTTATCAATATTTCCGGATCTGGCCAGGTCGCCGTTCTCGTCAAAGTTTTTGCCCAGGCTTTTTGCGAGCAGGTTCAGGACGATATTCACCGGAGCAATATCAAAAGCAATCCTCTGACCTTTGTTGTTTAAAGAAATATTGGAAAATCCGCCAAGATTAAGGCAGGCATCATACTTTGAGAACAGCAGTTGATCACCGATCGGAACCAATGGCGCACCGTTTCCTCCCATCAGCACATCCTGGCTTCTGAAATCATATATAACAGGCAGGCCGGTTTCTAATTTAACGGCTCTTCCGTCACCGATCTGTAAGGTGAATTTTCTTTTTGGCTGATGAAAAACCGTATGTCCGTGCGAAGCGATAAGATCGATGTGTTCAATCCGGTGTTTTTTAATAAAGGTATTGGCTGCTTTTCCCAGATAAAAACCATACTCCGAATGCAGTTCCAAAAGCTGTTCTGCCGAAAGATGGATGGAATGTCTCAGTTTTTCTTCCCACGCAGAAGGATAGGGAAGGGTTTCAGCTTTTATAATCTCGAAATTCCATGATAAGCCCTCTTTCTCAAACCTGGCAAAACAGATATCCAGACCGTCTAAACTCGTTCCGGACATCAGCCCGATTGCATGGAAGGTCATAGATAAGATTATTTTTTGTTTTCAGATAATTTAGTTGTGGTGAAGTCTCCGGAATTCTGGTAGAATACATACTCAGAAAAATCGTCTTTTGCCGTCATTCCGTGGGCCCCGATCAGCGTGGAGCCGTCTTCCATGGTTACATACACCGTATCCTTCGTGTAGATCCGTTTTTTACGCTGGTCCCAGAAAACGCTCTGCATGGCAAACCGCTGGTTTTCATTGGTGGTAATCCGTACATTGCCCCGGGCTTCGTAGAACTGTTTGTAATCGTAAAATTTTGCGTATTTCGCCTTGATGGTTCCGGGAACTTTCGGTTTTTTCTTGTCAAAAAACTGAATGTCAATTCCTTTTTTGGCTACCGTGTAAGGGCTGTCGATCAATTCATATTTTTCAATAATCGGGGCTTTGGCCCGCATGGTGACAAAACCGGAATCCCTCTGGATAATATTGGCGTTGTTGATGATCTGTGAAGGGAAGTTTTTACTCTGTCTGCCTGCGTTTTTGGTAAGGTCTTCTTCACAGGAAGTAGTGATAAAAAATATAGCACAACTAAAAAGGCATGCTATATTTTTTTGATATGATAATGATATGTTTCTGAAAAACGACATCTTAGTTATATAAAGTCTTTCTGAACCACTTATCAGCAAAATTGAAACCGACTTTCAGGTTGATGTAGTTCTGGTTGATCAGGTTGTTTTTAAGCGTCCCTCTTTTCCCCAGTTCAACACCGATTTCAAGTCCGCTCATCCTGGTAATGCTGCTGGTTTTAAATGGCAGAAGCACACCTCCGGAAATCCCGAACTTATTAATGCTCTGTCCGGCCAGCTTTAAGCTTCCTTTTTCATAGAACGCACCGTATCGGTAAACGATTCTTGACAAATAGTTTCTGAAGTTGTTGTAATTCGGTAGATACCATCCTCCGGCAGAAATCCTGTAAGAGTCCTGAAGATCTAAAGTGTTGCCAAAATAAGCAATGCTTTCTCCTTTTTTATAGTCTCCCTGTACAGATAAGAACCAGTTGTTTTCTTCACCGTATCCTACACCAATGGAAGCCTGCAGAGGCAGAAGGTTTTTAGAACTTGTGCTTTGCCGCTCAATAATGCTCTCATTGCTTTTGACAGTCTGTGCTGCGTCACCATAGAAATACGTGCTGTTTACGTAATCGGTCGTCATGTTACTCGTATTCCCGAAAGTAGTGGTGGCACCAACAGTGAACTTTCTGTCTGTACTGGTATTCAGGGTCTGGTAGCTTGCACCTAACGTAAAATTGAAATTCTTGATACTGTTTTTGGTTTCGTATCCGTTGATCAGCTCAGCATTTGACTGCGCAAGTTCATTCAGGTCATAAAGGTTTCCGAAATAGTAATTGGCTCTTGCACCTACTGCTAATTTATCATTCACTTTATAGCCTAAAGCAATCTGGGCGGTGTTTATTGTTCCGCTGCCTCTGAATCTGTTGAACCTGTTAGCATAGACTACACCATTTGTGTCTTTAAGCTCATCAGTATGCAGAATCTCGTAGCTTTTTGAGCTGTACGGCTGATAGGAAAGTCCCATTTTCAGCTTTGGAGACAGAGGGAATGCCAGTGAGATATTGGATAAATACGTAGAGTGTTTGGTAGACTTCGTATTGTTATAATCTGTTTTAAAGTAATTGTTTTCATTTGTCGCTTCCAGTTTGATACTGGTAAGGTCGAAATTAGCATTGTTTGCAGGGTTTGCAAAGTTGAAATTACTTGTAAAATCACTTATAAAAGCAGTTGATATACCTCCCATTGAGGTGGTTTCAATCGTATTATCATATTTTACATCCCCGATTCCGTAAGTCGCGTATGGTGAATTGCTTATATTCTGCGCATTAAGGAAATACCCAACTGATATAAATGATAGTACAAAGATTTTTTTCATTCTTTATTTTTAAAATAATGCGCAAATATCTTAAATATTAATGAATTGTAAAAATTATAAGAGGTTAAAGTTTGTTAAGGGGGGAATATAGCTACCGGCTGATTATCAATCAGCTTTGCTTACAGGCTTTTACAGTGATTTGTCTTAAACAGGCAGGCTGCTGACGGGCAGTTAACTTTTGACAGGATCCGTAAAAATTACCGTTTCCCTTTGATGCAAAATTCATATTCCGCAAACTTCAGCTTTCGCAAATTTCTTTATCTTTGAGCCATGAATTGGGAGAACATAGCCGGACAGGAAAATCTGAAAAAACTTCTGAAAGAAAGTATTGCCGAAAACAGGGTAAGCCATGCCCAGCTTTTTGTAGGGAAGGAAGGCTACGGTACACTGCCCGTGGTTCTGGCCTATGCAAAAGAAGTGCTGAGCCGCGAGAATGAGCATGCTGCCTCGAAAGTGGAACACCTCAACCATCTGGATTTACATTTTAGCTTTCCGGTTTTTACGGATAACAAAAATTCCTTAAGCAAAAGTAAATTTGAGGATTTCAGGGAAATGGTCCTAAATTTTCCTTACGCCAGCTATAATGACTGGACTGCTTTTCTGGAATCTGAAAATAAACAGCTTTTTATCTCTGCCGATGAAATTGATGACCAGAACCAGAAGTTTTCCTTAAAAAGCTTTGAAGGCGGAACCAAAATCCTGATTGTCTGGAGAGCCGATAAAATGAATACGGCAGCTTCCAACAAATTCCTGAAATTTTTAGAAGAACCTCCTGCGAAAACGGTTATCCTTTTAACTGCGGAATCTACCAATGACATGCTCCCGACCATTCTTTCCAGAACCCAGATCGTAGAAGTTCCCAGAATTGATGATGAAGATATAGAAGCATATCTTAAAAAGAACTTTGATGTTCCTGATGCTGCCTTAGGCGAGATTATCCATCAGGCTCAGGGAAACCTGAACGATGCCGTCCGTTTTTTAAAATCAGGGAGCAAAAGCGACGAATTCGAGAAACTTTTTATCCAGTGGGTGCGTGATGCCTTCATGGTGAAGAAAAAGCCCGCTTTCTTAAAAAACATAATCCTCTGGGCCAGGGAAATCGCCGGATGGAACCGCGAGAAGCAGAAATCATTCCTGAACTACTGCTCCGAAATTTTCAGGCTCGCTTTATTGCAGAATTATCAGTCTGAAGGTCTGGTATATAAAAAAATAGATGCCAACGGCTTCAACTGGGCCGGCTTTTCAAAATTTATCAGCGGAGCCAATATTGAAAGCATCCTGGAAGAAATCAGCACAGCAGATCTGCATCTGACAAGAAACGGCAATCCTAAAATCATCTGGACCGACCTGGGAATCAAATTATCAAGGTACATTCATAAAAATTCATAAGCTTAGATAATCAGAAAAGTATAAAACAGATCTTTTATACCATTTAACCGCACTTGATCTTTAACTGATTCGATTATTTCCTGTAATCGCGGATCTTTTATTTCTTAGAAATAAGATTAATACTCTATCATCCAGTCTTATAGACGAAAATATTAAAATAAAATTAAAATTGTAATTAAAATCAATCAATCGTTTGATTTATGCAAAATCTGTCGTAAATTTGCTCTCTGAAAAAATGAGAATATAAAAAATGATTTCAAAAGAAGAAAATATATTGTTTGCTGCCGAAAAGCTTTTTGCCGAAAATGGTTTTGAAGGAACCTCTACCCGGGAAATTGCAAAAGCGGCCAATGTGAATATCTCGATGATTTCTTATTATTTCGGTTCCAAGGAAAAACTTTATGAAAAACTGGTGGAGTACAGGGTAAATGAAGGACAGTTTTTTTCAAAGGATATTATAGAAAGGACGGATTTTAATGAATGGGAAAAGCTGGAAAAGATTGTCGACCAGTTTGCAGGAAGGGTAAGGAATCATAAATGTTTTTACAGGATTATGCAGCGCGAACAGCTTCATACACAGAACCCGCAGATTGTGGAATTTCTGAAGCAGACCAAAATCGGGTTTATTTCCATGTATTCAAGAATAGTGGAAAGCGGTATCGAAAAAGGGATTTTCAAGAAAAACCCGCCGGTCTACCTGATTCATGCCACGGTAAGCGGAACCCTGTTTTACGCCTCCAACGGCAAGGAAATGTATAAGGAATTCCTGAACAATGAAGATGCTGAAGACGTTTTTGAAGAAAAATATTACACAGAGCTTAATACACACATAAAATACTTATTAAAAGACCTTTTAGGTTATGAAGAGAATGAATAACTCAGTTATTGCACTGGCCCTCTTTGCGGGTTTTGCAAGCATACATGCTCAGGAGAAAAAAACACTTACTCTTGACGAAGCCGTGCAGTTGGGCATCCGGAACAGCAAGAGCCTTAAGATTGATGCCGCGAAGATCGAGGAGGCTACGGCAGACCTGCTGGAAGCCAAAAACAGAAAGCTGCCGGAACTGAAAGTTTCAGGAAGCTATATGTACCTTCCGCTGAAGCCGAATATCAACATCAAACTTCCGGGTGTAACCGGGGAGGGCGGCCCTGAAGTACATCAGGTAGCCTATGGATCTGCCAATCTCAGCGTTCCGGTATACAGCGGCGGAAGGATAAAGTACGGCATCGAATCTGCAAAATACCTGGTGGAGGCTTCCAAATTAAGCACGGAAAACAACAAGGTTGACATTGCTTATAATGTTGCCCAAGCGTACAATAACTTATTCAAAGCAAATCAGTCCATTAAAGTGCTGGAAGAAAACCTTTCCGCTTCCCAAAAAAGGGACGAAACTTTCCTCAAGCTTGAAAATAACGGGGTAATTGCCAGAAATGACCGGTTGAAGGCAAACCTTCAGACCTCGAACATCGAATTGCAGCTGCTGGAAGCCAGAAACAATTACAACATTGCCAATATCAATATGGATTTGCTGTTAGGCCTTCCTGAAAGCACGGAAATTGAAGTGGACCAGAATTATATTGATGAAGCAGAAGAAGTAAAAGCGGTTGATTTTTATCTGAGTACGGCCAGGGAAAACCGCAAAGACCTTCAGGCCCTGGAAAAACAGAGACAGGCAGCGGCACTGGGAACGAAATCGGCAAAAGCTGAAAACCTGCCTTCCATTGCACTGACGGGAGGTTATGTGGCAGCAGATATTCCTAAATTCTTAACCATCTACAATGCGGTGAATGTGGGCGTGGGGGTTTCATATAATCTGTCCAATCTCTGGAAAGAAAACTCTTCGCTGAAGCAGTCGCAGGCAAGGGAAATGCAGCTGTCTGCCAACAATGAGCTGCTGAATGACAACATTAAGCTTGATGTGAACAGGGAATACCAAAATACGGATTACTCCAAAAAAAGAATCGCTGTTTTTGAAAAATCTGCAGAGCAGGCAAATGAAAATTACAGGATCACCAAAAATAAATACGACAACGGCCTTGCAACCATGACGGAATTACTGGATGCCGATGCCGCACAGATTGCTGCCAATGTAGGCGTAATCAATGCAAAGGCAGACGCCGCGCTGGCCTACAGAAAACTATTACAGACAACAGGAACTTTAACAATCAAATAAAATTAAGAACGATACCCAAAATGGAAAATAATACTACACAAGCGGCTGAACCAAAAAAGAAGAAAAGCCTGGTTTTCCCGATCATCCTGGCGGTTGTTTTAATCGGTGGAGGAATTTACGGATACAATGCCTATACCTACGGGCAGGTTCATGAAGAAACTGACGATGCCCAGATTACATCCAATATGTCACCTGTTATTTCTAAAATTTCAGGCTATGTTACCCAGGTAAAAGTAAAAGATAACCAGTTTGTGAAAAAAGGGGATACCTTGGTTATTCTGGACAGCAGGGATCAGAAGATGGCCCTTCAGCAGGCTGAAGCTGCTTTAACAACGGCAAAAAGCAACATTTCCAATGCAGAAGCGTCCACTACGGCAACTTCTAAAAATATAGGATCTTCCCAGGCGGCAGTTACCACAGCCAATGCACAGATTGAAGCGGCCAAAGTAAATGTATGGAAAACTTCCCAGGATTTAAAAAGATACGCAAATCTGGTAAAAGACCATTCCATTACAGAACAGCAGTATGAACAGGCTCTGGCAGCAAAACAGACCGCTGACCGGCAGCTTCAGGTTTTAGTGGACCAGAGGAACCAGATTGCCCAGCAGACTAATATTGCTTCTTCCCAGACAGCAGCCAGCTCCCAGCAGATCAGTGTTGCCGGATCCGTGGCGAAACAAAGGGAAGTCGATGTGCAAAATGCAAAATTAAACCTGTCCTATACCGTAATTCTTGCTCCTGAAGACGGATACGTGGGAAAAGTTCCGATTCAGGCCGGGCAGTACCTGCAGGCAGGATCCCAGCTGTTTGCCCTGGTTAAGAACGACCAGAAATGGGTAGTGGCCAACTTTAAGGAAACGCAGGTGGATAAAATGGTGGAAGGCCAGAAAGTTAAAATCGAAATCGATGCCTTCCCGGACAGGGAATTCGAGGGTGTGGTAAGTTCATTCTCCCCAGCAACCGGGGCTACATTCTCCATCCTTCCTCCGGACAATGCAAGCGGTAATTTCGTAAAAGTGGTGCAGAGGCTTCCTGTAAAAATCGATTTTGTGAACCTTGACAAGAATGTAGCAAAAAGAATGAGAACAGGAATGAACGTGAAAGCAGAAGTCTCCCTTAAATAAAACACGTATCCAGTATTAATGTACGGTGTATTCATGATTCCGGGTTATTCATTATTTCCTGATCCGGAATCTCCGGTTAATTCATCAATACATTTACGCACATACATTTTACATTAAAAACTATGCAAGATTCATTAGTAGAATACGGAGCACGGAGAGTTATCATTACGATTACGGCTATCCTTTGTGCGCTGCTTGAAATTGTGGACTCCACCATTGTCAATGTTGCCCTGAATGAGATGAAAGGGAACCTTGGAGCCACACTTTCAGAGGTAGGCTGGGTAATCACGGCATACGCAATCGGTAACGTAATTGTGGTACCGATGACGAGCTGGCTCTCGCAGCAGTTCGGGAGAAGGAACTATTTCGCGGCTTCCATTGTTATATTTACCATCTTTTCCTTCCTGTGCGGGAATGCGACGAATATCTGGGAACTGGTGTTTTTCCGCCTCATGCAGGGAATCGGCGGGGGAGCCCTGCTGGTAACTTCACAGACCATCATCACGGAATCTTACCCGATTGAAAAAAGAAGCATGGCCCAGGCCATTTACGGCCTCGGGGTGATCATCGGTCCTACTTTAGGTCCGCCTTTGGGAGGATATATTGTTGATAATTTCAGCTGGCCGTATATTTTCTATATCAACATCCCGATTGGGATTGCAGCTACTCTGATGACCTTACAGTTTGTAAAGAGCCCGAAATATGCAGAAAAACGGAAGGTTTCGGATGTAGACTGGATCGGGATTGCTTTACTTGCCATTACCGTAGGCTCACTGCAGTTTATCCTGGAAAGAGGGCATGAAGAAGACTGGTTTGAAAGCGGAATGATCGTTACGTTTACCATTTCGGCAGTTTTAGGATTTATACTGTTCCTGTGGCGCGAGCTTACCTTCAAGTACCCGATTGTAGAACTCCGCGTACTTAAGAACGGAAACCTGAGAATCGGGACGGTGATGTCATTCGTACTCGGGTTCGGCCTGTACGGCTCTACATTTATTGTTCCGCTGTATACGCAGAGTATTTTGGGCTGGACGGCACTTCAGTCAGGAGCCCTGATGATCCCGGCTGCCCTGACAACGGCTTTCATGATGCCGATCATCGGAAGGTTACTCTCAAAAGGAGCAAAACAACAGATTCTTGTTTCTTTAGGGTTGTTTATCTTCTTCATCTACAGTTTCTGGGGGTATAAAATCCTGACACCGGATACCAGCAAAGATGCGTTCTTCTGGATGCTGATTGTGCGGGGTGCCGGTCTGGGACTCTTATTCATCCCGATTACTTCACTGTCCTTGAGTACACTGAAAGGGCAGGAAATCGGTCAGGGAGCAGCTTTTACAGGGATGATGAGACAGCTCGGAGGGTCTTTCGGGATTGCGGCCATTACCACATTTATTGCCAATGCCAGTCAGAAATACAGGGTCAACCTGATTACCCATCTTGACGAAACCGATTTTGCAGTCCAGCAAAGACTGAACGGCCTTAAAGCAAGTTTCACGGCAAAAGGAATGACCCCCGATGCAGCAACCAATGCCGCATATAAAATACTGGATTTATCCGTAACCAAACAGGCAACCGTACTGTCTTATATGGATGTGTTCCTTTATCTGGGTGTGGTTTTCCTTGTGTGTATTCCGTTTATCCTGTTTATCAGGGAACGGAAAAGCAAAGAAAAGATCGATTTAAGTGAAGCGATGCACTAAATTTTACTTATACTAACAGAAATCCTCCGAAAAACTTTCGGAGGATTTTTTTATCTGAGGCTTCTTACGTTTACATCAGGTTTTTCTCCCTGCGGAACAATAAACACAGCATTATCACTAATGGTATCTCCCGCATCAAAATAATAACTTCCGGTTACAGGAATGGTGTAGGAGGTAAGTTTCCCCGATTTATCATATGCAGAATAAGAAACATTGACCATCTGCGCTTTCATTTTCAGCTGGATTTTTTTGGAAGTGAGTTTTGCGCCTGTGGCATTAATACAGTCAAGCTCTGCAATATTGATATTGGTAACAATTTGCGGAAAAGAAGACATCCGTATGTTATAAGACTTATCAGAGGTATTCTTTACAGATGCCGAAACTTTGTAACGGTCAAAATTTTTCCCGCCTGCCTGTATGCTTTCTTTATTGGTAATGTTAAACGTGACTTTCATACCGTTTACATCAATGGTTTCTCCATCAGAAATTTTCTGGGCATGGATTAATGCTGCACAGCAGATAAATACAAATGTCAACCATGGGATAACTGAGTTTTTCATATTGATTATTTGGTGTTAATGGAGAACTAAAATACGCAAAAGAATCGGGACATGGGTTTTTGTCATTGAGATTCGTCAAAATGCCTACATACAAACTCAATAAGGCTACGCAGGAATTCTCATTTCTTCAGACATTTGCCTTATCAATTTTAAACAAATTATAATGCAGAAAACAATTTTTATTACAGGAGCATCATCAGGTTTAGGAAAAACAGCGGCAAAATTATTTCAGTCAAAAAACTGGAATGTCATTGCAACGATGAGAAACCCCGAAAATGAAACAGAACTTACACAACTGAAAAATGTAACCGTATTAAAGCTGGATGTTTCGGAAAAAGACGGGCTGGAGAAAACAATTGCTGAGGTTTTGGAAAACCATGCCGTTGATGTGGTTTTAAATAATGCAGGCTACGGATTAATCGGGCCCCTGGAAGCTTTTACAGATGAGCAGATTCATAAACAGCTGGAAACAAATTTAATGGGCGTGATCCGGGTCACAAAAGCCTTTATCCCTGATTTCAGGATGAAAAGAGAAGGTACTTTCATCAATGTAACTTCCAGTTTCGGATTGCTGGGTTTTCCAACCTGTTCTGTTTACAGTGCCACAAAATTTGCAGTTGACGGATTTTCAGAGAGTCTGGGATATGAATTGGCCCAGTTTGGAATAAATGTAAAAGTGGTCGCTCCGGGTGGGATTCAGACTGACTTTGCAGGACGTTCGCTGGATGGGTCTTTTCATGAGTCTTACGGGAAATTAATTTCAAAAGTTCAGGAAGGGTATAGTCCGGAACAGATTGCCGGTTACTCAAAGCCTGAAGATATTGCCGCTGTTATTTTCGGAGCAGCCACCGATGGAAAGCTACAGTTAAGATACATTGCCGGAAAAGATGCCAATGCTTTATATGATGAAAGAAATAAAACCGGAATCGAAAATTACGTGCAGAAAGTAAAAGGTGAATTTATGTTTAAATAGAAATATAATATTAAAAGTTAGTTTTCCAATTTGTAATTAATTCCTCCTGCCAGCCTGTTGTCACAAATCTATATTATATTTACGGTATGAAAACAGTAAAACCCCCGGTTCACTTCAGATCGTTGTCCGCACTGCATCAGGCGATGAGACAACCTGCGCCGTTGCATCCGTTGATCAGCATTATAAATTACGGAGAAGCTGTTTTTGATCCGGAAGATTTTGAAAACGGGATTAAGCTTGACTTTTATAAAATTTCGTTTAAGACAGAATTTAACGGAAAGATAAGATACGGACAGGGATATTACGATTTTGAGGAAGGGGGCATGTCTTTCGTTTCCCCCGGCCAGATTCTTAAAATGAATGAAGAAGAAGCCGATTACAGCGGAATGTCTCTTCACATTCACCCCGATTTTCTGCAGCCGTATTCTTTAATTCAGAAAATAAAAAAGTACGGGTTCTTTTCCTATTCCACTGCAGAAGCACTTTATCTTTCAGAAAAAGAAAAGAAGACCGTTTTAGCTGTTTTTGATAATATCCGGGGAGAATTGAATGAACGGATCGACCAATTCAGTCAGGATGTTATTATTTCACAGATTGAATTGCTGCTCACCTACAGCAACCGCTTTTACAACCGGCAGTTTATCACCAGAAAAGGGGTGAATAATGATCTGGTAACAAAAATGGAAAAGATCCTGGATGATTATTTTGATGACGGGAAAAGCCTCCGGGGCCTTCCCACAGTAGAGTACCTGGCTTCTGAACTGAATCTTACAGCAAGATATTTAAGCGATATGCTCCGTCAGCACACCGGACAGAATGCACAGCACCACATTCACGATAAATTGATTGAAAAAGCAAAAGAATATTTATCAAACGGGCGGTTTTCTGTCTCAGAAACGGCTTATCATCTGGGTTTTGAACATCCCCAGTCTTTCAGTAAATTATTTAAAAAGAAAACCGGACTGACTCCCAACGGATTCAGGCAATCACTTCAAAAATAATATAAATGAATCATAATAATTTAGATGAAATAATACGGCGTTCTCTTGTAATCAGAGAAAAATATCATCAGCTGGAAAGCCGGCAAAAGGGTGAAAAATGGAGAGTGGAACAGGACGCTTTGGCTTTTCTGACAGATGCAGCCTTAGTTGGAAGAGATATAATGTCGCATGAAAAAACATGGCCAAAATCTGATTCAGCAGAAGAACTTAAGCATAAATTAGCAGAAAACATCTGGTGGCTGATCATTCTGGCAGACCGTATAGGAATGGATATTAAAGATGCCTTAGACACGTTTTTAACGAAAACCGAAAATATACTGAAATGAGTTACTGTTCAGCCATAGAAAACATGCAGCCTGAAAGCAGAAAGGCCCTGCATAAAAAATACCACGACCACCATTACGGTTTTCCGATTCATGATGACAACGAACTGTTTGGCAGACTGGTGATGGAAATCAACCAGGCAGGATTAAGCTGGGAAACAATCCTGAAAAAAGAAGATGGCTTTCGAAAAGCGTATGATAACTTTGATATTCAGAAAGTGTCCTCCTATACAGAAACCGACCGCGAAAGGTTACTGAATGATCCCGGCATTATCAGGAACCGGCTGAAGGTAAACGCGGCGATTGAAAATGCAAAAACCATTGCCGGGCTGCAGGAAGAATTCGGTTCATTCGAGAAATGGCTGGAACACCATCACCCGAAAACATTACCGGAATGGATGAAGCTGTTCAAGAAAACCTTCAAATTCACAGGCGGGGAAATCGTGAATGAATTCCTGATGAGTATCGGTTATCTGAAAGGCTCCCATGATGAAAACTGTCTGATTTATCAGAAGGTGTTAGAGCATGAGCCGATGTGGAACAAAGGGTAGAGAGATTATGTATTAGAATCCGCTATATCAGATCGAAATTAATAATGAAATATGAATGCGATTGAGAATTTTTCTTTATCTGATACGATAAGATGTAATTTATTATTTTTTGATTATTCGTGACGTGATAATTTTTTTGTCTTTTGAATATATATTTAGTTGATAAGTACCGGATATAAGTGATTTCAGGCTCAGATCTAAACCTTGTTTGTGTGAAAAACTGTTTGTGTATATTTTTTTTCCTGACATATCAAAAATCTCTGTTGTAAGGTAATCATATTTCTTGTCTAATCGGATTGAAATATTTTCAATGAACGGATTAGGATAGATCTGATAAGAGGTAGGTGCAGCGGATTCTTTTGTTCCTAAACTGGAAAGATCATTAAAGAAATAAACAGCCCCTGTACTTGCACTAATATTACCTCCTGTAGAGTCAAAATCATGATCAGGTGCCCCAACTGCAATACTGTTATTATTTACGCTTAATCCGTAACCGAATCCATCATAAGGATTTGAATCATTATTATAGATTTTCTGCTTTTGTACCCAGAGATTATTTTCCAGTTTGTATAGAAATACGGCACCTCCACCAGTTGCTGCTGTATTAGTAGCACCGGGCGCACCAATGGCAAGCAAATCGTTTTCCATAGAAATTTCTGATCCGAAATAGCTCGATCCATTGCTGATGGTCTGAACATGCGTATACTGATCTGTTGCCGCATTAAACTTATATATGGCAACAAACCTTGCATAATAAGCTGCAGTTATAAAAAGATAATCTCCATTGGCATACGTAGTAAATCCAAACTGGGTATCACCGGTAACAGGAGAATTGATGGTCTGATTAATTTCCCAAATATTCGAAGTTATATTTTTCTTATAAATAATTACTTGTCCGGCATTTGCAGTTCCATTCACGTTCTGTGTTGAAACACCCGCAAATACCCTGTTATTATAAACATGAGTATCTGCATTATAAGTGGAAGGAAATGTCTGCTTAAAATTAAACTTCTGAGTATTGCTGTTATATTCATAAATAGTAACATTGGAACTCTGTGATCCTACTGCTAATGTATTAGAGTCGGCACTTAACCTGTTTCCGAAATGAGTATAGGCAGTTGCTATTGGAGGAGTGATTTTCTGTGTCTGGATCCAGTTTCCATTGCTGTCTTTATTAAAAAGATAAACCGCTCCTACTCCGAAACTTGTTCCTGATTTTTTTTGCCACGCACTGATAAATAATTTATTATCGTCACCCAAAGCGAACTTTTTCCCAAATTCATCACTGTTTTCGCGATCATTGGGGACAAGTTTATTTTTCTTTACCCAGGAATTATTCAGACGCTCAAAAATATAAAAGCTTCCTGCCTTAAAGGTGCTGTTCTGCTCATCAGAATCATAAGTGTTTCCGTATGCCGAGCTGTATAAAACATTATTTTTCAACAGCAGATCAAAGCCAAATGAATCACCACCTCTTCTTATAACGGGAGTAAGTTTACCAGTTTGGGTCCAGTTTTGAGCAGGAAAATTGGTAAGAAACAAAATAGATGAAATAATAAAAAATTTTCGCATTGAATTTGTACAGGTTATTAAAATTAAATTACAGATTTAATCTTTTGGCAAAAATAGATAATTTTTTAATGCTGATTGCACAAATATGCTTTTATCTGTTTGTATTACAGATTATAAAACCACAAGATTAAGTTAATATCATAGTATGGTTTTGATGTTAGTAATTCCCGTGATAAAAGCTATCCGGTTTATCAGAAAGTTCTAAATCATGAATCCATGTAGAAGAAAGAGTAGTTGGATTTTCATGTATTATAATCCATGACATCGGATCATACGTTTTTTCAAATCCTGAATTCATTGGTGATGGTTTTAAATTTAATAATTATTTTTATGTAAAATTTATTGCCATGTCCAGACCCATTCACGTTGCCATTACCAGAAAGGTAATTCCCGGAAAAGAAAAAGAATTTGAAGCGGCTTTACAGCATTTTTTAGGAGAATCATTTAAACGGGACGGTGTCCATGGTGCCATGATGATTACTTCCCTGAAAGAAGACGGCAAAAATGAAATCGGAATCCTCCGGACGTTTAAAGACGAAACTGAAAAGGATGCCTTCTACAATTCGGAACTGTTTAAAAAGTGGGAAGCATACGCAGGCATGCTCACTGAAGATGCTGTTTACCGTGATCTGACAGGGCTGGAAGCGTGGTTCCGATCGCCAACCGCACCGCCACGCTGGAAAATGGCTCTGGTAACACTATGCGGCGTTTTTCCCACCAGTATTTTCCTGAATTACACCATCGGTCATTGGATGAAAGACGGGAACGTTCTGCTGAGGATTTTTATGGTTGCCGCCTGCATGGTCGGATTGCTGACCTGGGTCGTGATGCCTTTTGTGACAAAGGTTTTTAAAGGGTGGCTGAGGAAATGAAAACTTAATGGAATCTTGTTTCAGTAGATATAATGATCATTAAGTATCTGTAAGCTTGGTGCTTATTCTCAAAAATTTATTTTTGATATAATCCAATTCATATTATTTATTCAGCACTTTATTAATTCTTCGTTCTGCCTCTTTTTCTGAAATACCGCTATAAAAATCTTTAACAAAAAGATGCTCAAAACTTTCATGCGGATAAATAAAGGGTCTGCCTGTTTTATTATCAACAACAACATCTGCCGGGATTGGGTCATCAAATTCATAATCAGGAAGATAGTTTGCCAGCCATCCAAAATATCCTCCTTCAAAATCATTATTGCCGTAATTTTCTACGTATTCATTATAACTTTTTTCGCTTAATGATACCCAAACGCCATAGTCAAGATCCTGACAGGCTTCATTGACTTCCTGTACCATGACTGCCCTGATAAAATAACAGGTCTCATCAGAATATCTTATAACACAAAAGTCCGGGCTCAGTTCAGCGTTTTCCATTTCTTCATCCGAAATATCAAGATAGGGAGAAGGCGAATTGTAAACTATTGCAGGCCAGTCTTCTTTTTCTTTGCCACAGCATTCACAGATATATTTCATAGTTTAGTTTAATTGCAGCGAATATAAAAATTATTCTCAATATCAGATTTGTAGTCCCTGGTTATTATTCCTATTTTATCTGACTCTTCAATCTCTCAATCAGCATCGTAATAATTCTTTTGTTGAAAACTTTGCTGTCAGAATGATAAACTTCCAGTTCCTGAAGGGTGAACATCCCGATGGTCATTCCGATGAAGATATTTTTCAATACGCTGTCTTTCTGCAGGCTTTGTTCTATAAAACTGTTTTTTTTCGCTGCAGATAAAGCATTAAAATCTGCATTCTGGCGGATGGCATAGCTGGTAAATAAAGAACCGTAAAGGTCATTCTGTAATTTTAAAACAGGGCGCAGCGTCTGGTTCTGAAAGACTTCCTGCGGAGTAGTTGCTTCGGAATTCAGAATGTTGAGTGGTTCTCTCAGGTCTATCTTATTGATCATGATTTTTGTTGGTTAATTAAATTGATATATTGTGATTACCCCACCGTCGGCGTATCCTCCTCTTTTAAAATCTTTTTCTCTTTCATAGACAGCATCATCCTTTCGCATTTGTATTTCTCCCAGTCGAAATTATTGAGGAAATCCAGGGCAGCCTGGAAGCCGCGGTTGAAAAGTTCCTCTTTTTCTTCCCGTTTCATAAAGAAGTTCAGCCAGCTGCTGGTGCCGCAGTTGACAGTCTGGATGCTGAACAGATGGTAAAAAGTATGCTTGGTCAGAAACGTTTTGTCATTAAAGCCTCTCAACGTATCGATGATGTTTCCGGCGTAGGTAAGGGGAGACTCAAGAATCTCTTCGCTGGTTTTTCCTTTTTCAGAAAGGATATCTGCATCACTGGTGAGCTGTACCCCGAACAGAGGCATCCTCGGATAAAAAATATCGGCAGTATGGAAAAGGTCCATCGGGAAATTGGAAATGCTCCCGCCGTCGATGAAAACACCGACCGGATTGATTGATTCCTCTTTGGTGTTCATCCAGAATTTCCAGGCATATTTTACCGAGTCATCCTCTTTATTGATTCTTTTCTGCATCGGCTCAAAAAAGAACGGGACCGACATGGAAGCACGAACAAATTCTGCCGGGCTGATGTGCTTCAGTTCCTCTTCAGACCAGTACAGATTGGCCATCGTCGGCAGTTCCACCTTTATTTTGGCATTGATATCGGTGGTAACAACAATGTATTCGGATTTTAAAAGATAAAAAGGGTCTTTTTTATAATATTCGTTGTTTACCGTACTGTCAAAAAAAATGCGGTACCGGATTTCGTCGATGTGCTTTTTGTTGTTTTCCCGGATCTCTTCGATGCTTTTCAGGGCGATATCATAATATTCCGTACCGTTTCCGTAGCGGTAATCCAGATTAAGACTCTTACCCGACTGTATAAATTTTTCATTGAGCTGGGCAACGGTTTTAATCCCGAACCCTTCCAGTACCTCTTTCATCCGGTTCAGGAACGTAGTGCCGGGATTGAGCCCTGAATTCCCTTTCTTCAGATCAGCATAAAGTTTTGCCAGGTATGCAGCCCCGATGATTACCAGCAGTAAGGGAACGGCAAAAAGGATTTTCGTTTCCCAGATGGCTTTCGTAGGAAAAACAAATGCGAGGATCCCAAAGAATACAAGAACGGCAATGGAGATATAAATATTGATTTTCAGAAAATTTTTATTTTTGAGCATCGCTCGGATGGTCTTTTTTACATAGGGTTTGCCATCCATGAAATCGGCAAAGTTCCAGTTGAGCAGGATTTCTCTGATGATACCGCTTTTGGCTTCTTCCTTGGTTTTACAGGCCGCAATCAGCATGGTATTGATGGCCCCGGCACTCGTACCTGCCACTTTCAGGAACCGGATCCCGAAAATTTCCAGTCCGTACAGATATCCTACCAGCGCACTTCCCCAGACCCCGCCGCCTTCCTGCACAAATTCCACATACTGATGGCCGTCCGCACCCAGCACATCAGAAAATTCCTTAGCCGAAATATTCGCATACAGGGCTTCTAGCTTTTCTCGGGACTGAGGCGAGAGCATCGGGTCTTCAAGAATGGATTTCAGGGTTTCAGGTTTCATGGCCGGTGTATTTGGTGTTTTAAAGTTTTATAATGAACAGGATGAAATTTCAGTGTATCATTAATTATATATAAATTTAATCCAATATTTCCAAATCACGGACATTCATCTACCATTGTTTCCGGCGTGCATAGATAAAGGTGCAGATCACGACAATCGCCATCAATCCCAGGGTGAAAAAGTATCCGTTCTTCTGATGCAGCTCCGGCATGTTATCGAAGTTCATTCCGTACAGCCCGGCAATAAAAGTAATCGGCAAGAAGTAAACCGAATAGATCGCCAGTACTTTCATCACCTGGTTGGCTTTCTGGTCAGACAGAGCCAGGAACATGGAAATAAGGTTGGTAATCTGGATATTAAGATGGTCGAAATCGGCAACTACATCTTTGTGTTTATCCTTGAGGTCAAAAAATTCGGATTCCTGAAGTCCAAGGAGCTTGAATTTATCAATGGCATCCGCAGAAATGGTCAGCACCCTGAAGTTCAGGCCGGATTTCCGCTTCAGCTTGTATAATCTTTTGATCTGATTGGTATGATTCGTGTTTTTCAGGAAAATTTCGTTTTCGATATTATCCATGGTTTCAAACAGGCTGACCGATTCATCATCGAAACTTTTCATGATCAGCAGAGCGATTTTCAAAGCAATGCTTTCAGGGGTCATATCTTCCTTACTGCCCGAGATCTGCCTTTTTGTTTCAGAAATACTCTTCGTTTTCATGCGGTGAACGGTGATAATGGTACGCCCTAACAGAAAAATCCCGATTTTCGTGCTGATGTCACTGATGGTATTGAGGTTCTTGCGCTCCAGTTCAGTGCTTTCGCGGAGAAGGAAAAACCGGATGTTCCCGCTCTCTTCATATTTCGGTAAGTGGTTCGGATCCAGGGTGTCTTCCAGAAGAAGATGGTTGATTTCATACCGTTCATGTAAATATTTGATGTCTTCCTCGGTAGGGGCCTCCACATCCACCCATTCGCACTGGGAATCTCTGTAAATCGTATCAATTGGCATACCGTAAAAATAGCATTATTTTAAAAAACTATGTATTAAATAAGTTTATCTTTGTTAAAATTAAAAAACTATATGATTAAAAGTACAATAAAAGGAATCGGATTCTATGTGCCGGATAACGTTGTTACGAATGATGATTTAGCTGCATTAATGACCACCAATGACGAATGGATTACGGAAAGAACGGGGATCAGGGAGAGAAGACACCGTAAAAACCGGAATGATTCCCAGGAAACCACTGCGTACTTAGGTTTTAAAGCTTCAGAAAAAGCAATCGAAAACGCCGGACTGACGGCTCAGGATATTGATTATATTATTTTTGCCACCCTTTCTCCGGATTATTATTTCCCGGGATGTGGAGTGCTCCTACAGGATATGCTGGGATGTGATACCATCGGGGCGCTGGATGTAAGAAACCAGTGTTCAGGGTTTATTTATGCCATGAGTGTGGCCAATGCTTTCATTAAATCCGGGACCTATAAAAATATTCTGGTAGTTGGAGCCGAGGTTCATTCTTTCGGACTGGATTTTTCCGATGAAGGAAGAGGTGTTTCCGTAATTTTCGGGGACGGGGCAGGAGCCATGGTGCTTTCTGCTACTATAGATGATAATGTTGGAGATATCCTGGCAGTTAACATGCACTCGGAAGGGAAATTTGCAGACGAGCTATGTACGCAGTTTCCGGGATCCAAATTCGGATGGAGCGACAGGATGAGAAAAGAACCTGAACAGGTAACCAATAAAGAAGTATACCCGATCATGAATGGGAATTTCGTATTCAAGAATGCGGTAACAAGGTTCCCTGAAACCATGCAGGAGGCATTGGACAAAGCCGGAAAAACCATTGAAGACCTGGATATGTTTATCCCGCATCAGGCCAACCTCAGGATTGCCCAGTTTGTGCAGCAGAAATTCGGGCTGCCGGATGAAAAAATTCATAACAACATCCAGAAATACGGAAATACAACCGCAGCTTCCATTCCCATTGCATTAAGCGAAGCCATTGAGCTGGGAAAAATCAGAAGGGGAGACCTGGTACTCCTTTCTGCCTTCGGAAGCGGATTTACATGGGGAAGCGTTCTGTTTGAATACTAACCTTTATTCAGTACGAAATAATTCAATTGTTATTATACAAAGAACCGCCGTCTGCTACAGACGGCGGTTCTTTGTATTGATGACCATAAAGCTGCTTACGGTTTTAAAAGTCTTTCAAATTAGGTACATATTTTACTTTAACCTGAAAAAATAAAATCCGCAGAGAAGTCTGCGGATTTTATTTATATTATTGAATCTGTAAGCTTTTCAGTAGCTTTTCCGTATCAGAAGCATCTTCTCCTGTGCTTTTAGCCAGCTGTACCGACTTCTCAGCCCATATTCTGGCATTTTTCTTATCCCCGATCTTATTGTAAAGATTAGCCAGGGTGTCGGTATTGGCAGAATTTTCATTTTTCTTTACCGATTCCTGTGCCCAGGCTACCGCTTTCTGCAGGGATTCCTTATTGGTTACATTTTCGAAAAAGTTCCATGCAATTGAATTCAACTCTTCTGAACTTACTGCTGACGGGTCTCTGTAAAGGTCTATCGTCAGTTTTTCATAGGTCGGGATATCTTTATCTTTCAGTGCTCTTCCGGCTTTCACCCTGGTCAGGATTTTTATCGCCTCGTCTTTTGTCATGAATTTCTGCGTCTCTGTCATGAAATACGGCTCATTCCATTTTTTCGTTTCCGTATTGTACGATTTTTTAATGATCGTATTCAGTTTGATATTTTTGTCGAATGACTCATACCTGTCTGCCGGAAGGATCTTGGTGATCTCTGATTTTTTTGCCTGAAAGGTTTTATACAGCGGGCTGTCTGTGCTCTGTGTACCGGAAAGCAGCATCTGAACATCTTCCTTATCCAGTTCTGTTTTACCGTTGAAATAACGTTCCATTACTTTGGCTGCAAATTCAGCATCATTGTACATGGTAAGCCCGGCCAGGTTTTTAAGGAACTCAGGATCTTTTTCACCGGCTTCGAATTTCTGCTTTAATGTTCCTAATCTTTTTGCAGGATCGCCGGCATCTTTTGCAAACTGGATGAAATCATTTTCCTCCACATACCCTAACGTTCTGTGTACCACTTCACCGTTCCCGTCTATGAAAAGATAAGTAGGGAAGGCCTTTACGTTGTATTTTTTCGCAAGATCAACACCTTCGCCTTTTTCCATATCAATTTTGGCATTCACGAAATGTGAGTTGTAATAATCTCCTACGGCTTTCTGAGGGAATACATTTTTCACCATCAGCTTGCACGGTCCGCACCATGAAGCATAGGCATCTACAAATATCAGTTTGTTTTCTTTTTTGGCTTTTGCCAGGATAGAAGAGAAGTTGGTGTCTTCAAATTTAATCCCCTGTGCCAGCGTCATGGCTCCGATAAAAAGGGCGGAGAATATTGTCAGTTTTTTCATAATACTTTTTATTGATTACAAATGTAATAATTATGGTAATACATAAGTCTGTATATCGTAAAAATAGTTACAGCCTGGATTAGATTATTTTTCCAGGTTTAAGTTAAATAACATGGTGGCGGTAATAAATCCTTTAACTGTTTGGATTCCATTGAAAAAGTAATGTGTATTATCAATTTCAGTTAAAATATATTTTAAAAAAAATAGAGAGAAAATGTGTTTTTATTGAATTTTAATCCCGGAACCATGATTTTTAACTGAAGATGATCTGAATGTAAGGTGGGTTTAAAAATGAAAAACCGCAGAAATAAGATTCTGCGGCTGTGTTTATTTTGTTGCGGCCGTGTCAGCTTTCATTTTCATGCTGTCGGCTGTGGCAGATTCAGAGTGGGCAGCTGCCGTTTCACCCATATCGTTTCTTAAATATTCTTTATTTCGTTCGTCTTTAAACTCTTCCCTTTTCTGCTTATCCTGAGCACAGCTTCCCAGAAAAAGGGCGCCTAAAACAGCTCCTGCTAATAATTTTCTCATAACAATTTTTTAATGTTTCGTACAATCAAATATAATCAATTAAGATAAAAGATAAAAGATAAAAGATAAAAGATAAAAGATAAAAGATAGCTTTTAAACTTCAATATTATAAATCCTGGCAATACGGTTTACTAGAGCCATTTACTATGTTCAATTCTGATAAAATTACCGCAAACAAAAAAATCCACAAAATAATTCGTGGATTTTCAATTACAGGTAAAACTGAATTTACCTTGCCGGTGTTGCAGTAGCCGTTGAATCAGTTCCCATTTTCATACTGTCCGGACTAGACATCGTATTGTTGGTCGTCATCGAATCGGTGGTTGCCGGTGTGCTCTGCATTGTATTGTCTACTGCTGCCGTTGAGTCTGTACTACCCGTCGACATGGAAGATTCCTTGGTTCCGCAGCTTATGGTCACTAATCCAAGTGCAACAGCTGCTAGCAATAATTTTTTCATAATATTTTATTTTTTTGGTATGCGGTCAGTAACAATCAATAACTATTCCAAAAAAACATTCTGTGAAGCCAGCGGAGGTTATGGCAGAACAGGGTGATCATTTTTCCGATATGCCTGTTGCTCATGGATAAAAAAAGTCTCCGGAATTTTATATTCCGGAGACTGTATGCAGTTAATGCATAATTTAGAAATGATCCATTATCTGTTATATGCTGATAATCAGATTACCCAAGATAAGGATATTTGTAATCTTTAGGCGAAACAAAGGTTTCCTTGATGCTTCTTACTGAAGTCCATCTTAACAGGTTCATTTTAGATCCCGCTTTATCATTGGTTCCGGAAGCCCTGCCGCCACCGAAAGGCTGCTGGCCTACTACGGCACCGGTTGGCTTGTCATTGATATAGAAGTTTCCTGAAGCATTTTCCAATGCCTTGAAAGCTTCGTTGATGGCATAACGGTCCTGTGCAAAAACAGATCCTGTTAAAGAATAAGGAGAAGAGGAATCTACTAATTCAAGCGTTTCTTTCCAGTCTTTGTCTTCGTAAACGTAAACCGATAAGATCGGACCGAAGATTTCCTCCACCATACTTTCATATTGAGGGTTTGTTGTTTCGATTACCGTTGGGTGCACAAACCATCCTTTGGAGTCGTCAGTTTTTCCGCCGATTACCACGTTGGCTTCACCGGATTCATTGGCTCTGTCGATATATCCTTTGCATTTTTCGAAAGAATTTTTATCAATTACTGCATTTACAAAGTTGGAAGGGTCTTCAGGAGAACCGATTTTAATCGAACTGATCTGGGTTTCCATTACTTTTTTCACATCCGCCCAAAGCGACTGCGGAATATAAGCTCTGGAAGCCGCGGAACATTTCTGCCCCTGATATTCAAAAGAACCTCTCACCAAAGCTGTAGCTACTGCTTCTACATTGGCAGACGGATGGGCAATCACGAAGTCTTTTCCTCCGGTTTCACCCACAATCCTCGGGTAAGTTCTGTAGTTGTGGATATTGTCACCGATCATTTTCCACATTCCCTGGAATACTTTGGTAGAACCGGTAAAGTGAAGTCCTGCAAAATCCCTGTGTGCCAGTACTTTTTCAGCCGTTTCTTTACCATCGGTAAAAATCATATTGATGACGCCGGCAGGAAGTCCGGCTTCCATCAGCACATCCATGATTACTTTTGCAGAATAGATCTGCTTGTCAGACGGCTTCCATACCACTACGTTTCCAAGCATTGCCATACAGGCAGGCAGGTTGCCGGAAATTGCCGTAAAATTGAAAGGCGTTACGGCAAAACAGAAGCCTTCCAACGGCCTGTACTCTACACGGTTCCAGATTCCGCTGTCGGAAACCGGCTGCTCAGAATACATTTCAGTCATGAATTCCACGTTGAATCTTAAGAAATCAATCAGTTCGCAAGCTGCATCAATTTCAGCCTGGTGAACGTTTTTCGACTGTCCGATCATGGTAGCTGCGTTGATCACGTCACGGTAAGGGCCTGCCAACAGGTCAGCTGCTTTCAGGAAAATAGCGGCACGGTGTTCCCATCCCAGTTCATTCCATGCCTGTTTTGCAGCCAGTGCTGCATTTATGGCATCATCCACATGCTGCATCGTACCTCTGTGGTAAAAACCGAAATCGTGTTTATGGTCCTGAGGAGACTGTAACTGGACTTTATCGCCCGTTTTTACTTCCTTTCCGTCAATTACCATTGGGATTTCTATCTTTTCAGCCCACATTTTTTTGTACTGGGCGATAAGACTTTTTACTTCTGAAGAACCTGGTACGTAAGAATTTACCGGTTCATTAACTGCAAAGGGTACCTGCGATATTGCTTTAGACATATGTATATGTTTTAATTTAAATACTTTATACAAATTTACGCTTTACTTTTCAAAGGAACAATTTCTGTAAATACTTCGTCCTTATAATTGCAGGAATACCCTCATGATAATGAAAATATCAAGTGGAGAAAACAACTTTTTCTTTCTGTGGATTTTAAAGTTTATTGTGTATAAAGTGTAAGAATGGAGGAGATAAAGTTCCTTTAAATAAATATGAAGAATGATGTTCATGCGGTTTTAAACAAGCTTGAAGGGAATAGAATGGCAGTTCAGCCTCAAGAATATAACAGCAGTGATAAGAGATATCAGACGGATAAATAAAATGCAGCTTTTGAATTGAATCAAAAACTACATTTTTTCGGTTTCCAGTATTTTAAGCACCAGTTTTTCTTCGTGTGTCAAATCTGCTTTTCCATCGTTTTCCTCTATCTTTTCAAGTTCGTCCAGGTACTTTTTAATGGAATTGTTTTCATACAGGTTGATCACCAGCGGATGCACGTAATATTTTCTGCATACGGTACTGGTATTTCCAAGATGGGACGCAACGATTTCCAAAGCTTCCTTTACTTTTTTTTTGTATTCTGCATGGGTTTCTGCATACCCGATTTCCTTGAATGCAATTAAGGCACTCACCGTTCCGGACCAGGTCCTGAAATCCTTGGCGGTAAAATCTTCCCCGCTGATTTCTTTGATGTATTCATTTACCATCCCGGAATCAACAGTGTGGCGGTTTCCTTCATCATCAATATACTGAAAGAGTTCCTTTCCCGGAATATCTTTGCACTTCTGTACCAGGCGGGCAAGCCTCTTGCTTTTCAGGTCAATGTTGTGCATAACCCCTTTTTTGCCTTTAAAGGAAAAATTAATTTTCTGCCCTTTGATCTGGACATGTTTTCCTTTTAAAGTCGTGAGCCCGAAAGAGCCGTACAGCTTTTCATAAGCGTTATTCCCGATCCGGATATTCGTACGCTGCATCAGGCTGACAATTAAAGCCAGTACTTTTCTCTTCTCAAAAGTCCTTAAGGCTAAATCTTTTTCCACCTGAAGGCGGATTTCCGGTAAAGCATACCCGAACTGAAGCATCCTGTAAAACTTGGTGTGGTTTCTCAGCGCGCTCCATAAAGGATGGTAACGGTATTGTTTCCTCCTTTTTAAATCGATTCCGGTAGCCTGAAGATGGCCGTTGTCCAGGGCGCAGATCCATACATTTTCCCAGGCCGGAGGAATTACCAGTTTATTGATCCTTGTAATTTCTTCCTTATCCCTGATTTTTTCACCGTCTTTATAGTAAGCGAATTTTTTACCGTTTTTTTTACGGGTAATACCGGCTGTTTCTGCATCGGAGGTATAAATAAGATGTACCGCCTTTGCAGAAGCAACAGGATCTTTCATAATTTTTACAATTTTCGAGGGCTTCAGATGGGAAATGATTTCTAAGTCTGAATTTTCCATAAGATCAATTTATTTCCTGCCTCTTGAGAACAGCCATAAAATAATAGCGATGATCCCTACTACCACAATGATTCCCCACCACATACCGGCTTTAAAAATTGTTTCCACAGCCTCGCAGCTTGTAAGCGTTAATAAACCCAGTGTCATTAAACTGTATAAGCTCCATTTTTTCATAATATTCTGTTTTTAAATGTTTAGTAATTATTTTATTTAGATTCTGTGATAATCGCCTCTCCATCGGGTGATGGATTTTTTAATATCGTCTCCGGAAGTGTTTTCCCTTAATGCTTTTTCCAGCAGGATTTTAAACTCATCATCATAGGCAAACCGCAGGGCGGCGATCTGGCTGAATGTAAGCTTTTCTTCAATATTATCTGATCTCTGTCCGGATATCTCATAATACCGCTGTTTGAATTCCAGGCGTACGATTCTGTTCTGAAGTCCTACCGCATAATGCTGACGTACCATAATGGCAAGGAAAAGGATCAGAAAAACGGTTACGGAAAAAAGAATCCACAAAAGCTGGTTCTGCTCATCATCCATACTTTTATAAATTCCCGTGCCTAATAAGATTAACAGTAGAGGAAGATAGATAAAATGATGAGGCGGATAAAATTTTCTGTGGTTTTTGTAATTCTGGCTTTCCATATTTATGATTTAGCAATAACCTTTCCAAAGTGTTAATGTTTAATAATATTGCTTGTCAGAACCAAGATCAATAGCCTGTTTGAGAGTTCATATAAGAAGGACCTTAAAAACCGATGGAGTAGGAGCGGAATAATTAAAGCGGAAAATAACTGAATCTGATGATGTTGAAAAGTTCACTGTAGGCAAAAAATATGGTTTAAAGTAATTGTCAAAACTTACAGGGACAGCGTTTAAAAAACCTGCATAATCTCTTTTGAAACTTTAAAAATTCGTAACTTCCCGTCTTTAAAAATTATTAAAAAATGACTTCAAAGGAAAAAATAGCTGCGCTTCGTGAAGAAATGCAGAAAAATAAGGTTGATGCATTTATCGTATATTCTGCAGACCCGCATATGAGTGAATACCTTCCCGCAGAATGGCAGGAAAGAGCATGGCTTTCGGGGTTTTTAGGCTCCGCCGGATTCGTGGTGGTTACCAAAGATAAAGCAGGTTTATGGACGGACGGGAGATATTATACCCAGGCAGCCCAGGAGCTTGAAGGTTCCGGGATTGATTTGTTTAAAGACGGGCTTGAAGGTACACCCAATTATATCGACTGGATTATCTCTGAAATCCCTGCCGACGGTAAAGTAGCGGTCAATGCCCTCGCAACAGCCCATGCCAATTGGGAACTGCTCACCGGGAAGCTAAATGAAAAAGGCATTACACTGGTTGACGCTCCTCTTTTAAAAGAAATCTGGAAGGAGAGAGGTAAGCCTTCTAAAAATCCGGTTTTCGTACATCCTGTGGAAAGAGCGGGGAAATCCGTTGCTGATAAAATTGCTGCAATCCGCCAGAAAATGGAAGCGCAGGAAGCTACGGTACATATCATTTCAAGCCTGGACGATGTAGCCTGGACCTTAAACCTGAGAGGGAGCGATGTGGAAAGCAACCCGGTATTCCTGGGATATATCGTAATCACCAAAAACGAGGCCCTGCTGTTTACCGACCTGGAAAAGCTTGAAGTGGACTCAAGAAAAGAAATGGATGACGCGTGGGTGAAAATGAAGCCTTATGAAGAGTTTTTTAACTGCCTGAAAGGATTTAAAAATGAAAAAGTTCTGGTTTCCCCTAACAGCAACCAGTCGATTTTCGAAATGTTAAAAGAAGATAACCAGTTTATCAAAGCTGCGGTTCCCGGCAATCTGATGAAGGCCCAGAAAAACGAAACTGAGCTGGAAGGTTTCAGGACCGTTATGGTACGGGACGGTGTGGCCATGGTGAAATTCCTGTACTGGCTTACCCATAATGCCGGAAAAGAATCCATGACTGAATATTCCATCGGTGAAAAGCTGAGAGGGTTCCGTGCGGAAGGAGAAAACTTCGTGGGGGAAAGTTTCGGAAGCATTGTAGGGTACAAAGATAATGGTGCAATTATGCATTATTCTGCGAAAAGCGAAGGCTGCCAGGAGGTAACCAATGATTCAAGTATTTTGGTGGATTCCGGCGGACAGTATCTGGAAGGAACCACGGATATCACAAGAACACTGGCATTAGGTGCCGTATCTGATGAATTCAGAACAAACTCTACCCTGGTACTGCAGGGACTGATCCGTCTGTCCATGGTAAAGTTCCCGAGAGGAACGCGGGGCGTACAGCTTGATGCCATTGCAAGACTGCCGTTGTGGATGCACGGAAAAGACTATAACCACGGCACCGGCCACGGTGTAGGGAGCTTTATGAATGTTCACGAAGGCCCGCAGAACATCAGGAAAGACATGAACCCGCAGGAGCTTCTGCCGGGAATGGTATGCTCCAATGAACCCGGGTTTTATGTGGAAGGACAATACGGGATCCGCCACGAAAACCTGATTGCCGTAAAAGAAGCGGAGAAAACGGATTTCGGAACTTTTTATGAGTTTGAAACCTTAACGTTCTGTCCGTTCTTCAAAGATACCATCGTTAAAGAAATCCTTTCTGCACAGGAAATTGAGTGGCTCAACAGCTATCACAAAACCTGTGAAGAAAAGTTAGCTCCTTATCTGGAAGGTGAAGTGAAAGAATGGTTCCTGGACCTGGTAAGTCCGCTTTAAATACACGTTATGAAATTAATGCATAATCTTTGACTTTGAAATATAATTTTCATTAAATGTTTAGTTACAAAATATTTTCATTACATACATTAATAATGTCCTGCATGATTTCTGCAGGACATTTGTTTCTATAACTTTTTTCAGATTGATTATTCCGATGTACAGGACTGTTAACATTCTGTTGTCTGAAGAAAGGTTTCTAAATGTCTAATCTGTAATTTAGTACAACTAAAGATTTTGAAACACAGATATCCATTATAATTGAATACAAATATAAGTGTATACAGGGCTGAGAATATCTTAAACAACCGCACAGAGTTTAGCCTTTATTGAAAAACTGTCTGAGCTCTTTTTGCAGAAAACCGGGACAGCCGGGGTACAAAAAAGCGAATAGTGAAAGCAAGTTCTTGGCTCTGAAAATTTCTTTTAAAACTCCTATCTTTGTATTATGAATAACGATACCATCTGTGCGCTGGCTACGGCCAATGGCGTAGGTGCCCTGGGGATTATCAGGGTTTCCGGAAATGAAGCATTACCGATAGTTCAGAAGAGTTTTCCTTCCAAAAACCTGGAAAAACAGAAATCCCATACCATCCATTACGGTTATTTTATGGATGGTGAAGAATCGATTGATGAAGTGATGATCTCTATTTTCCTGGCTCCGAAAAGCTTTACAACGGAAAATTCCGTAGAGATTGCTTTTCACGGTTCGCCGCACATCGGGAAACGTATTTTGGAAACCCTCATTAGAAACGGTGCCCGGATGGCCAAAGCCGGGGAATTTACCCTGCGTGCTTTCATCAACGGGAGGATAGACCTTTCCCAGGCAGAAGCCATTGCCGATGTCATCGCATCTGAAAACGAAGCTTCAAGAAAGGTGGCGATCAGTCAGCTGAAAGGCGGAATCACGAATGAAATATCATTGCTGCGGACAGACCTGCTGAACTTTGTTTCACTGATTGAGCTGGAACTGGACTTTGCCGAAGAGGATGTGGAGTTTGCCGACAGATCTGCTCTTACCCAATTGCTGAGCAGAATCGAATTAAAACTTAATTCCCTGATCGAAAGCTTCCAGTACGGAAATGCTATTAAAAACGGGACGGCGGTTGCCATCATCGGAAAACCAAACGCCGGCAAATCTACCTTGCTGAATGCGTTATTGAAAGAAGAGCGGGCAATCGTCAGCAATATTGCCGGCACAACCCGCGATACTATAGAGGAAGTACTGCATATCAAAGGACATGCATTCAGACTTATCGATACGGCAGGATTGCGTGAAACAACAGATGAAATTGAAGCCATCGGCGTGAAAAAAGCCCGGGAGAAAGTGGAAAATGCACAGATCCTTGTTTACCTCGCTGATGTCGCCACCGCAGATTTTACCGCAGATATTGAGATGATACAATCCTTGATAAGAGACGACCTTAAGTTGATTATCTGTGCTACTAAAATTGATGAAGTTACGCCGCCACAATATGAAAGAGTGGAAGAAATCTTCAGGAATGCTCTATCAAACGAGTTTGATTTTATTAAAATTTCAGCCGTTGAAAACCAGAATATCCAGGATCTTAAAAATGAACTCTCCTCTTATGTGGAACAGCTCAAAGCCTCTGAAAATAATGTTGTAATCACCAATCAGCGTCATTTCGAAGCTTTACGGAAATCCCTGGATGCAGTACATCAAGTCAATGAAGCCATTTCATTCCAGATTTCTACCGAACTATTGGCTTACGAATTGAGAAACGCACTGGAACATCTGGGTGAAATTTCCGGTGAAGTAACGAACGATGAAGTGCTGGGGAATATTTTTTCTAAGTTTTGTATCGGGAAATAAATTAGCTTTTCTTTGATTTCTTTTTCTTTCTTTTGTTTGACTATCAGATAGTTATATAGATTTTATTTTCTCTTATTAGACTATATTTGTATATTTGTACCACTTTTGTACTACTTCATACCTCGAAAATAGTGAAAAGTAGTACAAAGTAGTACAAAACAGAATTTATGAAAATATCACTTAGTCAAAGAAAATTAAAGGACGGAAGGATTAGTCTGTCAATCGAGTTTTACCGTGGTTCTGAAATTACTGATGACGGAAAAAGAAAGCATCTGAGAAATTTTGAGAATTTAGACACCTATCTAATTACAGATCCAAAAACTGCCAAAGAAAAAAAAGAAAATAAAGAAGCTTTGGAATTTGCAGAAAATGTTATTGCAATTCGAAAAGCTGAATTTGCGCAAGGAAGATTTGAGTTGAAAAATACTGCGAAAGCTAAACGGGTATTTTTAAATTTCTTTGCTGATCTTGCTGAGGAAAAACGAACGCTCGATTCGTCAAATAATTATGGTAATTGGTTCTCTACTTACCAGCATTTGAAAAAAGTAGTTCCAAAGAATTTAACTTTTGAGGAAATTGATGAATATTTCATTAAAAAAGTTCGGAAATACTTTGAAAAGGATGCAATTAGTAAGAGTGATTTACCTCTTTCTCAAAACTCCAAGTATTCTTACTTCAACAAGTTTAAAGCTGCACTTCGGAATGCTTTCGATAATGGGTATTTGACGATAAATTATGCTTCGAAAATAAAATCGTTTGAACAAGCTGAAAGTCAAAGAGAATATTTGATTTTTGATGAATTACAACGATTAGCAAAAGCGGAATGTAAATATCCGGTTTTGAAAAAAGCTTTTCTTTTTTCGTGTTTATCCGGATTACGTTGGTCGGATATAAATACTTTGATTTGGAAAGAAGTTCGTGATGAAGGTGATATTTCTAGAGTCAATTTCCGACAAGAAAAAACAGAGGGTGTAGAATATCTTTATATTTCAAAACAAGCCAGAGAATTGTTGGGCGAAAGACAAGATGCCCAAGAAAGAGTTTTCAAAGGCTTAAAATATGGAATGACCTACAATACAGAAATTATCCGCTGGTGCAATCGAGCTGCTGTTCCGAAACATATTACTTTTCATTCAGCTCGACATACGAATGCTGTCTTACTTCTGGAAAATGGTGCAGATATTTACACGGTTTCAAAAAGATTGGGACATCGAGAATTGAGAACTACACAGATTTATGCTAAAATCGTGGATAGCAAGATGAAGGAAGCTGCTGAGATTATCCCGGAACTAAATATCGAACTGTAAAAAATATATTTTTAGGTAGAGTAATATTTTAGTTAGTAAAATTATACTGAATCCATTTTAATCCAGATTATTCTTATTTAAACTTTTAAGCCTCGTTGTAAATCCAGATTATTCTTATTTAGACTTTAAGTAATTGACTGTATTGCTTTTATGGTTTTCTTTGATGACTTTTGCTTCATTAAATTTGTTAAACGAAAGCAATGGAAAATAACGAAATCATTCTGCACAAACTCAACCGAATTGAAAAACATATTTTCGGTTTAAAGGAAATTCTCAACGTCGAAGAACTTGCAGATTATACGGGATTCAAGAAATCCTACATCTACAAATTAGTTCATTCGCACAGTATTCCTTTTTCTAAACCCAACGGGAAAGTTCTATTTTTTGAACGCAAAAAAATCGATGAATGGTTGTTAAAAAACAGCCATAAATCAAATGATGAAATTCAACAAGAAGCTATAGAATTTTCTTTACGCAAAAAATAAAGCCTAACTATAGCAGTAGTTAGGCTTAAAATCTTTGTTTTACTTGGAAGTAAGGTACAAATATAATAATTATTTGTTTCCGTTTCCACAATACCCAGATGTTTTTATGGAAGAGAAAAATACTCTGTATCAAAATGGTACAGAAGGCAAAACCATTTTTGATCGCACTCTATATTATCTCAATTTGAAGTATTCATTAAGATTTAACACCATCTCTCTGGAGTTTGAAATCAAGCTGATAAAAGATAAAAAATGGGCAAATCTAAATTTAAACTCATTGTATATAGAGCTCATTCAATCTGGAATTAATATTCCTATTAATAAATTGGAAATCTTGGTCAGAAGCCATTTGATAGAACAGTATAATCCTATTTCAGAATATATTGAAAGTTTGGAGGATTGGGATGGCGAAAATCATATCGCAAAATTATGCAGCTATGTGAAGACTAACGATGATGAAAAATTTTTGTATCACGTTGAAAAATGGTTTACTAGAGCGGTCTTTTGTGCTTTAGAAAAAGAGAAAATCAATAAACACTGTTTGGTTTTGGCAAATACCATTCAGAATAGTGGAAAGTCAACATTCTTAAGATTTTTTATTCCTAAAAAACTAACGAATTACCTCTCGGAAGACATTGGTTTGGATAAAGATAGCAGAATTAAATTGTGCAAGAATTTGATTATCAATTTAGATGAACTTTCGGTTTTAGCGAAAGCGGATATTAATTCATTGAAAGCATACATTTCAAAAACGCATATCAACGAAAGATTGCCTTATGCAAGGAAAGCTGAATATCTGGAAAGAATTTGCAGTTTCGTGGGTTCTACCAACAAAACAGACTTTCTAACAGACGAATCCGGAAGTGTTCGTTGGATTATTTTTGAAGTCATCGAGAAAATCAACTTCAATTATTCATCTGAAGTTGATATTGATAAGGTTTGGGCTCAAGCTTATTTCAATGCTTACAAACGAGAAAATTACAATCCTGAACTTACTTTAGCAGATATTTCCGAAAACGAAAAACGCAATGAGCGATTCACACAAATGACTTTAGAACAGGAAATGGTGAGTAAATTCTATGAAGCATCTGACAATTTGGAGGAATTTAAAACCGCTACAGAAGTTATGATTGATCTTAATTCTCACGGAATTCGCCTCAATCATTTAAAAATCGGAAGAGCTTTATCGTCTTTTAAATTTCCCAGAGTTAAACATCCACAAAGGCAAATATACGGTTACCTCATGCGGTCAAAAATCGCAAATTAATTTTAATAATATATAATCATTTACCTACTTACCTAAAAGTTTTAAATATTTGAAAACCAATTTATTATTAAGGTATATCCAGCTGTTTAAATCTACCTGAACTTACCTATAAAATAAAATTCTGGTAAGTAGGTGATTAAAGGTAGGGTGAATAATTGAATTTAATATTTTGATTATCAGGGTTTTGGTAATTAGGTAAGTCTTTTAAACAAAAACACATAAATATATAAAAATGAACTGCAAACAATTTAATACAATCCCGTTGGAAGAAATCCTCCTTTCTCTCGGACACCTTCCAACGAAACAATCGGAAAAAGAAGCGTGGTATCTCAACCCCTTTACCAGCGAATCCCAAGCTTCTTTTAAAATCAATAAAAATTTAAACTATTGGTATTTACACTCCGAAGGAATCGGTGGAAAGAATGTCGATTTAATGAAAAGATATTTGAACGCATCAATAAGTGAAGTATTAGTATGGGCAGAAAGTCAAAATTTCTCTTCTTTTCAAAAGCAAAATATTTTCAGTAGTAAACTTGAAAATTTTTCAAAGAACTATGAGATAATTAATGTAAAAGAAATTCAACACCCGGCACTTTTGGAATATTTAAAAAGTCGGAAAGTAGAAGATCAAACCAAATTTTTAAAAGAGATCCATTATCGAATGAATGACAAAAACTATTTCGGAATTGGTTTCAAAAACGATTCTGGCGGTTACGAAATTCGGAATAAATACTCGAAAATTTGTTTGGGCAAAAAAGATATTTCGACAATTAAAAACGATTCAAATTCAGTTAGGATTTTCGAAGGTTTTTTCGATTTTCTTTCATTTAAAAATTTAGAAAATAAATTAGAAAAAGAGCCTTCTGATAATCTCATTCTGAATTCTGTTTCGATGATTAATAACATTAAAAATTCACTCGGAAAATATGAAAAAGTGGAGCTTTATTTAGATAATGATGAAGCTGGAAATCGTGCTGTTGAAATCATTAGTAGTGAAATACAAAATGCGAAAGATTGTCGGGTTTTATATTCAGATTTTAAAGATTTGAATGAATATCTTAATCAACGAACCAGTGAATTTGAAAACCAGTCTAAACCGAGATTTAAGCGATGAAAAATTCTAAAACTTTTGATGCAAACTTATTTGAAAAAATTTTTGATTTAAATTCAAAAAATAAAATTGGCGCAAACACCATAGCTGTTTTCACTTTTATCCTCTACAAATGTGAAGATCTGCGAAAGGAAATTGTATTATCAGATTATCAAATGGCACGAGAACTTGGTCTCTCCAGACAAACGATCATCACGGCGAAAAATAAGCTCAAACTTTTAGGACTTTTAGATTACAACAGAAATCGTGGTTTTCCGAATCGGTTCATTTTAAACGGAAATCAATTGCCAAAAGCAACACCAAAAATTGGTGAAATAAAGGAAGTCCCGATTGAAGAATTAGATCAGATCCTAGAGCCGAAAATTGTTGTGCATAATTCATTTTCAAAATATCCTAGCCTAAAACAGTTTATGGATTTTGCAAAAACTTTAAAAGACTATTCAGAAATTTTAGATGATCTATTGATTCAAAAATTTCACAAATGGGAAGAAGCAGATTGGAAAAATTCACTTGGAAGACCTATTTTGAATTGGCAGTCTACTCTCGAAAAAAATATAAATACACTTGAATTTTCACACTCTTACAAAAGTTCTTCGCTATCTAATCTTCCAATCATTAACAGACCTAAACTAGACTAAAATCATCTATGACCACTAGTCTAAATTAAGGTAGACTAAAATATAATTTTTAATTTATGAAAACTATATAGCAAGATGTGTCTTTGTACGTACAAAATTTACATTTTGTACTACCTAGACTCTTGCCTTTTCTGCGAAAAGGGTGAAAAAAACTTCGGAACTCGTTTTTTTAGTCTTGAAATCCTTTTTTAAAAAGGATGAAGAATTATGAATTTTTCCGTAGATAAATAGAAGAATTGCTGGTGAAAAAAAAAATACGGCGAATAAAGCTTATAAATAACAAATTACTTTTGAATTTATATATTTAGTAATTGCGAACAGTTTAACAAAAAAAGGTGGTTTTTATTTTAATCCTAAACAAATGAGGAAAACCGTAATTTACTTACAAAAATACTTCTTATCTTACAAAACTAAAACTTATTAATCAATTATAATACAAATGACTATAGACGATATTTATATGAATGATGATATAAGTGTACGATCTTATAATATTTGTAAGTATAATGGCTTGACGAATATTGAAGATGTTCAAAAGCATTATGCAAAATATAATTCTTTTTATAATCTTAGAAATTGTGGACGTAAATCTAATGAAGAGCTAAGTGAGCTTTGTAATAAGTACCAAATAATTACTCCAGAAAATGATGTTAATGAAATACTAAGTAAGATCACTATTGATACAATCATTTTAAATTTGACAAGGTTACAAAGAGAGATTATTAACAGTTTTATTTTTGTTAATACGAATAGTCTTTCTATAAGGAGTAAGAATGCAATATCACAATATTTGGATGGTAATTTTAGTGTTAGAAATTTTGCCGAAAAAATACTAATAGATAAGCATTTCAGGGTTCATAATATTGATAATATTGGACAGAAATCTTTACCAGAACTTGAAGTTTATGTATCGATAGTAAATGACTTTATAATAAAAGTTAGTGAGTCAAATAATGAAAGAGAGTTAATAACATTAAAAAATAATTTTTTAATACAACGTACTTTTGCAATTTCTCTAATTCCAACTGAAATCTTGGAGTCTGAATCAATATTCCAACTTACTGATTTTTTACTGAGAAATAATGCTTTCTTTACTGAAAGTCAAAATTCAATAATAAAAAAGGCTTCAAAAATTTATCAAAATCAAAGAGAGATGACTCTTGGTGAAATTGCATCTGAGAATAATTTGTCACGTGAAAGAGTGAGGCAAATAAGAAGAGATTGTATTAGTGATTTATTCGATAAAATATCTTTCATTAAGAATTTCAATGACGATTTATTTGAGAATTATGGTATAGATTTATCCTCAAGCTTAATTGAAGTGAAGGAAAATTTAGTGAACCAAATTAATATATTAAATCGAACTAATTTTTCAAAAGAATTCATTTCTTATATTCTGGCTGTCTATTTAAGCGACAATTTTATTTTAATTGGGAATATAGAAGATATATTACAAACGAAGATTATAAATAGTCGTAATAGACATAATTGGAATAATTTTTATATTGTTAGTAAAGTTTTTTCAAAAATTGATTTTGTATCATTTGCTAATGATATAAATGAAAGAGTAAACGAGAGGCTTGACGAAACATATTCTTTCAATTTCAAAAGTTATTTATCACGATTTATAAATGATTTCAGTGTAGAAACAATTGATTTAGCTTTTTCAGTTGCTGAAAAAATAATTAATGATGAATTTGATTTGCATCTAGATTTAGATGATAATATTGTTTTTAAAAGAAATACTAGTAAACAAGCCTTTGAATATTCTTATGAAGCACTTGAGAAATTAGGAATACCTTCCAAAGTTGAAGAAATAACTCAAAAAATACTTGAACTTCATCCAAATTATGAAACAGATGAAAGAAAGGTTAGTGCTTCAATGAAAAGAAAGGATGGATTTGTGCCAGTTGGCAGAACTAGTATATTTGGTCTAAAAAAATGGGAAAATGAGGTTGAAGATTTTAAAGGTGGTACAATAAGAAGTATCGCTACTGAATATCTAATGCATTCTGATGAGCCAAAACATATTTCTGATATAACACAATATGTATTAAAGTATAGGCCGGCATCGAATGAGAAGAGTATTTATTACAATCTACGTATTGATGAATCACAAGTTTTTATCTTTTTCAAAAATTCTTATATCGGTTTAAATAAAAAAACATATCCCAAAAACTTTGAGATATTGAAAAAGTCAGATTTGATTGAACAAATGTCTTGGAATGATAGATATGAAATCTTTCTACTTTTTCTTGCTCGTGAAAATAGGCTTCCTCTATCGATTAGTGTACCTGAAGAAGAAATTAAATTATATAGATGGATAAATGTACAAAAGAGAAAAATTAAATTCGGTGAGTTGGAAGAAGAAAGAAAAGATTTAATTACTAAGATTTTTGAAAAATATTCTAAAATTAATGGTAGGCGACTTTCAAATTCAGAAGAGAAATATGATGAATTAATAAATTTTGTCAAATTAAAACGTCGTTTACCATCTGCAAATAAAGCAGGAGAGGAAAATCTATATTTATTTTTTTATAATCAGCGAAAGCTGAATAGCATTAATAAGCTTACTGATAGTGAAATGCCAAAATATTATACTGTTCTTGAAATTATGAAAAATCTTAACCTATGAATATAAAAGAAAACAAAACTCAACAAAGCGAAAGACTTAAAGAAATATGTACCTTAAAGAACACTAATTACCAATCTTTAGAATCTTTGTTAGATTCCGTAAAAGCAAAAAAAATTAAACGAGTTAACTATCATCAACAAAAAATCGTTGATGTGATTGAAAAAGCTATAAAATGAAATTTTCAAATATAAAAATAAGTAATTTCAGGCAATACTATAAGACAGTTGATTTTGATTTATCTACTGATGATGATCGAAACATAGTATTGATTGGAGGTAAAAATGGATATGGGAAAACTAATTTTTTACTCTCCATTGTGTGGTGTTTGTATGGAGAAAAAATCTCTCAGATTGATGATAATTTCAAAAAAGAAATTCAGAAAGAGAAAAACTACTCTTCCTTTATGGGACAATCAATTAACTGGTCCGCACAAAAAGAAGGAATTGAGACATTTTCTGTTAGCATCCTTGTTGAGGAAATTGAATTGCCCGAGATCAGTAAACTGTCATCAGATGCAGATAAGGTATTAATAACAAGATCAAGAAATACAATTACGACAGAAGAAAAATTATCTATCATAGATCCGATATCGAATATTGAAATATTTGATGATGAAGCAGATAAGTTTAATTTCATCAACGATTATATTATTCCTCTAGACGCAGCGAAATTTGTGTTTTTTGATGCTGAAAAAATTTCTGAAATCGCTAACTTATCTATAAAGGAAGAAGGTAGTTTCATAAATGATGCACTTGGAAAAATATTAGGCTTAGATAATTATGAAACTCTAATTGACGATTTCGAATTTTATATAAATACTTTAAAAAAAGAAGGTGCGTCAAGGAATCTTCAGGAGCAGATTATAGATAAAGAGAAAGCAATTGATTTATCAAACTTAGAAATTGAGAAATTTGAAGAGGAAAATGCAGAAAAACTTAAGGAGATTGATCAACTAAAAAAAGAAATTAGAAACTTTGACAGCTTAATTTCCCAAAACAGTAAAAAAGGGAATTCTAATTTCGATAGAGAAACGATTGTCTCTGAAATTGAAAATCTAAAAATTAAGGAAATTGAATTGTCAGAAAAATTTAACGACTTAAGTGAAATTATTCCATTTATAATTTTATCAGGAAAACTTCAAGAAGTAAAAGAACATATTTCAATGCAAGAAAGCAATGAAATTTCTAAAATATCATCAAGTGAAAATGCAGAAAAAATAGAAAATTTTATTGAATTGCTTTTCAACAAGCCACCTGATCCTACAGATTCAACCATGTCTTTCAGAGATAAAAGTTTCTATTATGAAAAAGCAAAACGTTTAGGAAGTGAGCTCTACAGTGTTGAAAGTGATTATAAAGAATTAGAATTTGACCACGATTTAAATAATGCTGAAAAGAGTTTGATTACGGATGCTATAAATCTTGTCAATTCTCAATCAAATGACTTGTTCCATATTACTATTGATGAATTTAATATAATAAATTCAAGAAAATCTGAATTAATAAAAATATTGAATAAGGTTGATGCTGATTTAGAAGATGATATTATTCTGGAATATTTAGCTGAAAAAGAAACGGCAGAACATAATATTACAATTTATAATAGAAAAATAGGCGAAAACAATCAACAAGTTGTTAAATTAAAAAAAGACATATCTCGATTTAATCAAGAACTTGTAACACTAAGAAATAAGGTCGAGATTAATGCTCAAAATAAATTGAAAATTAAAGAGACTGAAAAATATATTGATACTCTCAATACATTTTTAGAAGAGCAAAAAAATAAGCATAAGGAAAGTTTAGAGAAAACGATCCTCATCGAGTTAAAAACTTTAATGCACAAGCTTTCAAGTGAAGGAAACAATAGCAAATTTATTGAAGATGTTAAGGTGACAATTTTGGCTTCAGGGCAAGGAATGAAAATCACACTACTTGACCAAGACGATAATGAGATTAGGAAGGAAAGTTTATCATCAGGGGAAAAACAAATTTATATTTCGTGCCTTATTAAAGCTATTCTAAATGAGTCCATTCAAAGTTTGCCTATTTTTATTGATACTCCATTGGGAAGGCTTGACGAAGAACATAGAGATAATATTACTAAAAAATACTATCCCACTTTATCTGAACAAGTTGTACTCTTCTCAACAAATAGTGAGATTACTCCCAAACGTTTTAGAGATATTTCGCAATATATTGCTAAGTCCTATATTCTGTTAAACGATGGTGCAAATACTAATTTAAAAAACGGCTATTTCCATAATTATGAGAATAACATTAACTAAAGAAAATGATGAAATACTATATAATCTTAAAAGTTTATATGGTTTCAAAAATGATGGAGTCGCTCCACGTATTGCTTTCGCAATAAGTTTGCAAACAGGTAAGTCCTTTGATTGGGAAAGTGAAATTATTCCAAAATCCGATGGAAAAGAGTTTAGGGATGATAAGGCTCTTTTTGGAACGTTCATCAATGATACAACAAATGTTACGATTTTCAAATCAATATTAGATCAGCATTATAATAAAAATACTTTTGAGGAAGAATTCATAAAATTATTTAAACTGCATTTGAATCACGGTTTAAAAATATGGCGTGAAAGTTTAGAAAATGGAGATATAACAAAAGGTAGTCACATAGATTTTCTTTTAAAACCAATAAAAAAAGGTTTAACTCTCAGATCAAATACAATCAATATTTCAACAAATAAAAAAAATCCAGTAGTAAATGAGTTTCAAGAACTATTAGCATTTGAAATTGGAAAATCAGAAAATGAAGAACCAATTTTAATTAAAATAAATGATCTCCGTGAATTTGATAATAGAAATATTGCAATTGCAGGAATGGCTGGTTCTGGGAAAACACAACTAATAAAAGATATTCTTTATCAAATTTCTAGAAACTCCAATTATGAATTAAAATTTATATTTTTTGACTACAAAGGAGAGGGTAATCCAGAACAATTAAGACCTTTTCTAGAAGCAACAAAAACTGAGTTTGTAGATATTGTGAATGATGGTGGAGTTGATTTTAATCCTTTTCTATCAATTAACTTGGATGAAAGACAAAGACCGTTTAGTATTCGTTCATTTGTAGATACCATTTCTACATTTGTCCCAAAAATGGGGGTGCTTCAAGAAAATGTACTGATAGGTTTGATTAATGATTTACTTGATAGAAAAAATGGGTCATACCCTAGTATCACTGAACTTTTTGAAGATTTGGAAAATTACTACGAAGAAAATGGAATTAGACAAGATACTTTGTATTCTGTAATTAGAGATTTGTCTACGAACATTTTTAATTGCAATCCGAATAATCCTGATATTTTAAGCAAAAGTCTCTATCTAAATCTACCTCCTGCACTTTCCGATACATTACGTCAATTAGTTGTATTTCTGTTGTTGAGATATTTTAATTCATATTTTAGTTCTACAAATGACTGTGAGCCAAAAGATCATATTTTTCCAGTTCGATATGTCATCGTAATTGATGAAGCTCATATTTACTTGAAAAACAAAAACGCTAGAAAAGCCCTTGAAGATTTATTAAGACTTTTAAGATCAAAAGGAGTCATTGTTGTTATGCTATCACAAGGCGTCGAAGATTATAAAACGAAAGATTTTGATTTTGCTTCACAAGTTAAATTGCCAATTTGTTTGAATGTTCAAAACAAGGATTATAAGGTAATCAGTAATTTCGTCGGAACACCAAGCAGTAAATATAAACTCGAAACCGAAATTAAGAAATTAGACTCAGGAAAAGGACTAATTAACATTGGGGAGCCTAAAATAATCGAACTTAGACAATGGTGGAAAACAAAAAGGGATGAAAGTTTATGATTACTTAAAAATTGCGCTTTACCCTCAGTTTTCCAGAATCTCAGAAAATAGAAATCATCCATAAGTATTCGTTTAGGCTTGCATATAATTTTTTTCAAATTTAAGAAGCTCAACTATCAGTTGAGCTTCTTAAATTTGAAGCAGTAATTAAACCCAAATTACATATACCTTTATGTATAAAATATCTTTCAAACATATTTATCTTTTTATCACAAGCGGAAGATTTCTTCTTGAAGTAAAATCATATCTTTAATTATACGCTACCTCTGAGAAAGAAAAGAAGCCCACGCCGTTGTATATACAATAAGTATTTAGTGAGTGTTCAAGACCTCACCCTGCGGGTGTACAAGCACCCTCGTTATTTTTTTCAGCTATCCAATAATTAATTCGATGCCTGCTTTTTCTGCTTTGTATTTTATTTTGGTCTGCAATTCATAATAACTCCAGTTACGAAGCACAAATTCCTGTTCTTTTGCAATGCCTATTTTGTCTTCCTGATTTTTGAGAATAAGTATGCCCGCTTGTTGCTGGATACAGAAATCAATTAATTTCCGGCTATACAAATGAAGCCGATGGCTTACATAGCGGCTTTCCAAATTTTCTGTTTTATACAGTGCCTTTTGTTTCCGCTTGGCTCCATTTCCCGAACGGGCATAGGCGACTCCGGCTTGAATCCTTTTCTGACTTGCCTGAATCGCAAGCCTTCGGTATAAAAACTCCTCTTTTGAGCCAATATTGATCCGCAATTTGTTGGCTTGTGCCACTATAGGATGTTCCAGAGAAAGTGAGGCTTCTGCAATGATTTCGGGTTTTAAAAGGTGCTCTTCCTTTTCAAATTCAAATACTGCGAGCCAGTAGATCTTCCCGGCTTTCAGTTGGATCTGCGATGTGCAAAGCTTGATCTCTTCTCTTAAGAGGCGTTCCATTATCAGGCGCTTATCAGAGAAGTCTTTCCCTAAATACGTTTTAACCGGAATAGCAAACATATTGAAGCAAAACGCTTTCTTTTCGGGATCATACTTCATTTTGCTGATGCATTTGACCGGAAGCGGAATGGGAATGTCTTTTTTAAAGTTCCTCAAAGATTTTAACCCCAGCCAGTAATCGGCTTTGTTTTTAGAAAAGGTGGATTGAATCGTATTGTTCAGGCTTCCCAGAATATCGGTAGGAATTTCTCCTTTAAAACGGTCGGAGACCAGGCGTGCCGTTGTATTTGTTTTCGAACGGGTGAATATTCCCATTTCATCCTTGCTGGCATCAGCAAGCTTGTATTGGATTTCTTCTGTGAGGTAAAAGAAATCCTTGATCATTTCCTGAACATACAGATGGGAAGCAATTAAGTTAGCCGCTCGGAAGCAGCGGTTCTGATACCGATAGAGTTTTTCCCACATCTCTTTTTGTTCATTTGCAGGAAGATCGATCAGTAGCTGAATTCTTCGGGTAAGTGTAATCGTGGATTTTTCCATTTCAAAGAGGTATTTCAGAAGTGTTTTGATTTTGCAGATATTGATAGGCATACAGAAATTCCCGATGTACTTCTTTTTCAGGTAATTCGAGCTCTCGGGCAATTACTGCAAATGAAGATTTCTGCTCAAACCTCCTTTTCAAAATATCGAGTTGTTGGCTACTGAGTTTTTCTGACTGCTTTTTATTATCGAAAGCTATTTCCTGTGGCTGTTTAAAAGAGGTTCTATTAAGAATTTTCCTAAGGTCATTTATAGCTCTGCTCACCTCATTGCTGATGTCTTTCACACTGCTTCCCATTGCTTCTGCGATTGGTTTGTGCTGAAAGCCATATTCCAAGCAAAGTTCAATTAGGTGTTTCCTTTTGGGATCCAGAACGGGTAAAACCTTTTTGACTTCATCGAAATTTTTCTGATCAGATTCGTGACTGAGGAGATTCTCTTTATCAGTTAGGGGATCATAGCCCACAAGATAATCCTGATAATTCTCAAAACTTTCAAGAGAAGCAACTAGACGGTTGAATTTATTCTTCGGCGCAGTGACATACGATATACAGTCCCTTTTCATAACAAACCGTAAAAAACCAGTAATATGATTAGGCGTTTCAATGGTGTCACGGTGTAGCCACAATTTAAGGAAGGTATCCTGAACAATAGTGTCCACTACAAAATCATCCTTAAGCACTTGCCATCCAACCCAGAAAAGTAGTCTCTTGTAGCGTAGATGAATATGTTCGAGAGCTGTCGGATTGCCTTTTTTCAGCAGTTCGTACAACTGAAGATTGCTCAACTTCCGGGGCAAAGAGTCTGTTCTTTTCATAAGCAGCGTATTTTAGCAAAATTATTGCTGGAAGGAACTGCTTAGATCAATAAGATGAATCCTTTGCATCATTGAAAATACTTACTGCATTTTTCCTAAAGAAAAGGCGTGGAACTCAGCTTACAGCATTAGAGGCACTGGTATACCCGTGTACGATAAGTGAGCCCACGCCGAAGTCGTGGGCACATTTACTTATCTCCTCGTACACATAAAATTACCAGTTTTCTAATGCGAGAATCTAAGCAATAGCTTCTATATTTCTTTGAACTATCGCAAAGTTACACTCTTGTAACTTGTATTACAAATATAACAAAAATAATTTAATTACGGTCGTTCGACCGTAAAATTTCAATAACAAAATATTTCTTTTGTTATATGATTGACATAAACGAGAAAATCTGTTCGTATATAACTAAAAATTGGTTGATTCCTTGGCTTAAAGAAAATAAGTCACAGAACTCGTTTGCTAAAAACCACGATATTGAAGAAAGTACTGTACGGAAAATCAAGAGTGATGGTACATATAGAATTCCTGTTGAAACACTTTATAGAATTTGTAAAGCAAGAAAACTTACTCTTGAACAATTTTTTAACCTCATTAATGAATAAAATACCGACAGCAGTTGGTATTTTTTTATTTTGTAAAACTGATGAGAGTATTTTGAATATAGATATTTTAGTCAGTTTATCAGTACGCCAAAATTCTAGACAATCTAATGAAGAAAGAATTATTGAGGACAATGGTTAAAAAATTATCTACGTCAATAGATTGCGTACTACAACTATATTTTTGAATATCCTATAATTTAAATGATAATAATGAAAGATCATAATTTAAACATAGCCGATTTTAAAGAGTTACTAAAAAGATGTCTTATAGATGGATTAGATATTGTTAAAAAAAAAATAGAAGATGAAAAAGATAATTCATGGATGTCTATGTTTGACAATCATGATGAATATCCAAGTATTTCATTTTTTAAAAATGGATTACCATCATTTTATTTAAAAAATAGTGGTAAAAGAAATTTCTCTAAAATTTTCATAAAAGATGAAAAATATCTCACAATTCATTCTTTTGTAAATTATCATGATTTTATAAAAGAAAGTGCTTTTTTAAAAGAATATTTTGAGATTTATGAATTTAATAGATTTAATAAACCATTAACTGATGATGTTGTTAAAGCTTATATCCTATTCAATAGTTACTTCTTTCTGAGTAATTTTGTTGATTCTTATATTCATTCTTATTCTTTGGAATTTGAGCAAAGTAATTTTGAAAGAGAATATGAATTATATGTAAATTCAATTATAAGTAAAAAATTAAACTTTGATATAATTGTACCCATTTTATATATATCATTTGATTTTGAAAACTTTGATATAAATGAGTCTATCAGTATAATAAAAATGGATAATAAAACTCAATTATCAAGAAATATTCAGGCTAGCTACACAACATCTACACATAAAACCGTAATAGGAGCAGCAACTCACGCCTTTATCTTAAGAAATTGGTCAATTGACAATATAAAAAGTGAAAATATAAGTGAAATTCTAAACGATGTGATGGCTTATTCTCAACCAATTAATGTAATTGAAAAGCTCTTTGCCATACTAAGATTAATTTCCCAAGCTGAGACCGGGTATTGTCAAATAATTTCTCGTCCAACAGATAGTAAGAGAATTTTTAAAACAGACTTAAGTGATATGTATGTTGTAACTGAACGTAAATATCCTGATAAATTTGAGAATTATGGATGGTTGAAAGAAGTGAAATTAATTACGAGTTTGGAATTAAGTCAATTTTCAACAATTTTCAAAAAATTAAATGATATCCCTAAATACGAGTTTGCAACTAAAAAATTAAATTCCGCATCACTTAGAAAAAATGATGAAGATAGCATACTTGATATTACTAGTGCATTAGAAAGTCTTTTAACTAATGATTCTAAGTCAGAAATTACATATAGACTTTCTATAAGAGCCTCCCAACTCTGCAAAATTAAATCTTTTAATAATTTTAAAGCTAGAGAAGTGTATGAGCTTTGCAAAAAAATATATGATTATAGAAGCGCCGTAATTCATGGAGAGGTTAAACGAATTGAAAAAACTAAAAAGATTACTCTTGAAAATACAGAAGATTTAGAAATAATTAAAATTTCATTCGATTTACTAAGACATTGTTTGCTTGTTTTACTTGAAAGCAGTATTGATGATATTAAAGCAATTGATGATATTCTGTTCAAATAATTTCGGAAATAATGAATACTTAGAATTCAAACCGTGATAAAAGTCTTAGTTCTTCAGTATTGATAGCTATTCTGATGGGACTAAATATTTCAATAATCACTATCAAATGAAATCTTAAAAAACGATTAAAATAATATATTCAAAAATATAAAAATGTAGATTTATGCTTGAAACAAATTCCTTAGGAATATTACTTTTCTTGTTATTCCTTATACTATTTATCATCAGTTTTATGTATCACATAAGTGGTGAGATATTCAATCGCTTCTTCATTAATGAGGATAATGATTATAAAACAAGTCTCTCACAGAAAGTCATTTTTTTAATATTGATAGCTATCACCTTTTTAATTTGTTCTATAATAGCAATACCATTATTTACTAGACCTGGATTTATGTTTTTTTTCGATCCAAAAGAAACCGGTTATATAGGTGATACAATCGGAGGAATAACAAATCCATTTATTAATTCAGCAGCTGTAGTTGTTACAGGTTTAGCTTTCTATATGCAGTATAAAGCTAATAAATTGCAAGTTTCAATTTTTAAAAAACAAATTAATGAAGCAAAAGACCAATTTGATAAAAGTCTGAAAGAGGATAGACTTAGAGATATAAGAAACGAAAAGTTAGATTCTTATCACAAATTGGAGTTGCTTACAGTCAATCTAAATTCTATATTAGAAGACATTAATGAAAAAGGTGAAAAAATCCATAATTATGGACAAGATCTGCATGATGAACCGTTTAAGTCTCATATTCTCAGAAGAACACCTTCCCGAGATTATTTAAGAATTCTAGAAATAGATAGGTTAGCAGTGTATAAAGGTTTTCGTTTTTTTAATATAAATGATCAGAGCAAAAATTTTAGTAGACTTTATAATATTTTGGATTTTTTACCTGAATTTTTTCAAGATTTCTATTCTAAAGTTCAAAACTTCAGCAAGGAATCTTTTGAAGAGAAAATGAATATTAGAAATAAAATACTTCAGTTTTTGGATTCTAATGCTAATCTTATACTTAATTATGAAGGTAAATTATCTCACCCTGTAGCAATCATAGCTAATGAGGCAATTAGGGTTAATTATGAAATAATAGACTCCAGTTATGATCAATATGGTAATCCTATTTCAGAAACAGATTGGCAAGAAATTGATGAGAAATTATTGAAGAATTTTATTGAACAAGCGTTGAAATTAAGAAGTAGTGATTCTTTTGATCCTTCTTTAGCTCCAATTATTGCATTTGCTAGTAACATAAGAAAAGATATTATTTTAGTTAAACAGAGGGCTATAGAATTTTCTTCCGAAGTTAAAAGTCAATATAATAATCTATTGGTTGATGGTAATCAGGAAAGTATAGGAACATTGTTAACAAATCTACAAGCAGAAATTAATGAAGGACTCTTAACAGCAAAGTTTGAAATAGAAAGTTTTTATAATTTTCAATAAAGAAATAATCAATACCGTTAAAAAGATAGCTGTTTCTAATTTTTAAAGACTGAAAATTGGTTTACTCTATGATATTTATAATCTGTAGACTTTATCTACGTTATTCGGTCATTGTTTTTATGCTAGAATAATTATCTTTAATCGATTTCTTAAACTGAAAGTAAAATATTTAATAATGCAAAACATTTGTCAATCGAAAGAAAGTTAAAATGTGAAAAATTTGTAACAACCTACTAATTACAATTAAAAATTAATTTTCAAGTAGCAACAGAAATATCTTTACGAAATTTATATAAATCAGATTGACGCAATGCGTAAATAAGGAAATTATCTGGCATCCTTTAGCGACAAACTTAAACCGATTTAAAATTAAAAATTTGAAAATATGATTGCATTTCACGGGACAGACAGGACATCAGCTAGCAATATTGTTGGAACACCATCAAATATTGACGTAAAAAGGGGAGGTGGAGAATTAGGTAGAGGATTTTACCTTGGTGAAAATATAGCGCTTGCAGCTTCATTATCCCGAGGTAAATTTGGAACAAATGGTGTGGTTATAAAGTTTGACATCGACGACTCAGCATATGTTAGCTTAAACACGAAAGTTTTAAATCGGAGACAATATGTATATAGATTATGGCAAAGTTTGATAACAAGATCACGAGCGTTTCAACATTTATTTAATGTTGATGTTGTTTGTGCCCCTTTTGCGACTATTGATTTCTCTTATCAATACAAGTTTGAATCCCAAAACGCACAAAGTACACTTAATAACAATTCTATAAAACAAATTTTATGAGTTCTAGAATTCCAATTTATCAAATGACATATGGTCAAGAAGCTGAAGGAAAGCCGGGACTCGTCTTTACATCTGAGCAAGGGGAATATGGAAATCAATCTATTTTGTTTACAATTCCTATATTAGAAATTTTTTTACATCCAATTGAATTAATTGATTATCTAAAGCATACAGACATAGTATTTCCTTTTGAACTAGATGGAGAATATTATGACTTAAAAGGCAAAATAGAATTCCCGGAAATTACATTTGAAGTTCCTAAGACTAAAATTAAAATAACATTTGAAATCGAATATGACTATGTTTTCAATTGGCACATTTTTCCATTCAGACGCAGATCTTTTAAAGGTATGAAATATGTTGGTAAACATACAAAACTAATTCTAAGAAATCACGGGTTCCTAATTCTACAACCTGTTGACTTATACGAAATGGACGAACTGTACTTAAAACACAAAGGCATCTTCGTTGGAATGACTCCCAATTTTGGAAATAATGATAACTTCGGTAAAGAACAAAATGCTTGGTAAAATGGGTTTTGAAATAGTGCGACTGAAGTGCTAAACACAAAATTTGTATTGTATTAAATTTCTACTTACTCCAAAAGAAAATCTAAAACAACTTAGCTTACAAATTAAACCGCAAATATTTACTTTCAATAATTGCGGTTTAATTATAGTTGTAAATTTTAAAATTTATATCTCACTTCATCCATTTCTGCATATTAGCCTGAAGTCTAATCCTTTCATTTACAGTAAGCAAATTTATTCTAAAATTTGGCGTTTTCTTAACCTCTTTTAAATGAGGATAAGTTGCCCACATTACATTTTGAATAAGGCCTTCATTACCAGAATCTATTTTGTTATTAAAATCTTCAATTACTAAATTCAAATTATGCTCCATTTCTGTCCTATTCATAGGAGGAGGCATTCCATATTTTTTACTATTCATTTTCGTTATTTGTTTCATTTTCAGTTTCAAAATTATCTAAATCAGGAAAGTTTGCACTCATTGCAAAAGTTCTAATCATTTCATTTATTGTTAATAAATTAATTCTTTTGTTCGGAGCATACCTAGCTTTTGTAATCTCTTTTCCAAGATGTCTCAAGTGGTTAGAAATACTTAATTTACCGGTCATAATATTTTCACCTAAAATATTTAGTTCTCTCTCAAAATCAACTCTTGAGTCCCTATTTCCCTTTCTACTTTTATACATTCTAATATTTAACTCTTGTTAATAGGGCAACACTTCTAAAAGATTCATCAATAGAAATTAAATCAATTCTATTATTAGGACATTTTCTTGCTTTAGAAAAACTTTTTATTGTTCTTGGACTTGTAATATTAACTTTTTTATTTTGGATTGCATCAACAGAAATATATATTTCTCTTTCAAACTCTAATCTTGAATCTCGTATGTTTTTACAGCTGTCGAACATTTTATTTAATTTATTATGTTATAAATGTGGTCAATATTGTTCTTATCCATTCTATGAAGTATGGCATTATTTAAAGCATGTCTTAAAATACATTGGTATCTTCCTATAATCCTATCTTCATTATAAAAACTTCGACTTAAATATTTATCAGATTTTGCTACTTCAATTTTTGACAAAGGGTAACAATACTCATCCATTAGCTGATTAAATGTTAAACAAAATTTATTATCTAGTAACATTTCATTATTTAAATCATCTATTCTATCTTGTATAGATGCAATATAATCTTCTTCCAAAAATACTTCTCCTGTAAGAATAACAGATTCAGGAATTGAATTTTGAATTTTTGAATAACATTGATTATATCCAATTTTATTGAGATTGATACTCATATCTAACAAATTTTTCTTGATAGTAAAATGTTTAATTTTGCTTATTTCATCTTCTAATTCTGGATTGTTAATTAAGCAATCTTGTATTAAAATAGGATTGTTAATTGAAATTTCCTTTAAAATTAGTCCAGATAATTCCGTTGAAAAATCTGGTGTGTTGGAAATACAAGTTTTAATCAAATGCTCAATAACTAGAGGAGAATAATTTGATAATTCTTCCAAAATATATAAAGTTTTATCTCTAATATAACTAACAGGATGATTTAAATGCCAAATAATGAAATTAATAATTAGTCCATTTGAGTTGTAATCGTCAAAACTCGAATCAAACCAAGAATATTTCTCTTTTACTTCACTATTAGACCTAACCATAAAATGAAAGTGTTCAGCAATTATTTTATATATCGTTTCAATTTGATTCTTGTTCAGTTTATCTTCTAAAAACCATATAATATCATCGCACATGTCCCAAGATTCATACTCAAATTGTAATATATTTTCTTTTATATTTTTTATTACTGATTTATCGTTTGGGAAAAGTGATTTTAGTTTTTGTTTAGTTTTTTTATGAGAATTAGAATAATTATTCATCCAAATGCTTATCCTTTCTGCCTTGAATAAATTTATACCTTGATTTATATCCATTTCAATATCCGAGCTTGGATTTGAGTCATTAAATAAATCAAAATTATTTTTTTCTTTTATAGTGTTTCCACTTTTATTTTCAAGATCTTCATTTAGTCCCCAATTAATATTGTGATTTAGCAAATACCCTTGTAATCTTTTAACGTTGCTTATTGTTAGTACTTTTCCTATTTCAATTAGTAAGCTTCTTCTATCGTCGATAGTAATTAAAGAATTAGAGATTAAGTCTGCAATACTCTCAGTTATTTTATCAATATTATCATCTTCTAGTTTTTCTATTTCATTTAAAATATTTGAAATTTGTCCACCAAAATAAGTTATATATCTAAAGTTATCATCATTGATAGTGAAAACTTCACATAATGCCCACTTCAAATAAGGATCAATTTCGGAATATCTTAGAATTTCTAAAATGCCACTTTGTTCTACTATACTTCTTGCCCCTAAGCAATAACCATCTCCAACTCTAGGTGCATCAAACGAACTAATTTCAGCATTTCTAATTAATATTTTCGGAGGAGGTAAAGTTTCAAATTTATAATATTCTAAAGCTTCCTTTAATTTTTCATTTTTAATTAAAGCTCCTATGAAATTTTCTTTATTATCTTGAACATATCTCTGAAATGTCATTTCACCTGATGCATAATCTAAAATTGAAGCAAATTCTTGAAGAATGTTATTATTAGGAACTGATTTTAAATTTTTAAGAGTTGTATTAATTGGTGTTAATTGTGCCTCTTTATACCAGCTTGGTCCCATTGAGGTATTTAGTACTTCTTGAAATGCTGATTCTGATTCGGTTTTAAAATTTAAAATTCCATATACTTCATTAATTTTTAACAATTCTTCTGTTCTTTCCCATCTGTTTTGAACACCATTTATAATATGTTCTTGCCAGAGTTTAATTAATGGCAATATTTTGTTTTTGTCATATTGAATTAATATCAATAATTGTATTATTTCTTGCAATGATTTTCGATAGCCTTCCGTATAGAGGCCCATTTGATTAGGAGATTTAATTTCCACCGATTCTAAAAATAAATCTAATCGATCATTATCAAACTCATTAATTAACATTACTAATTTTGTATATAGTAAAGGAAAAATTTGTTCAGGTAATTGATAGCTTCTTTCCCAATGGCTTCTATAATCAAAGGTAAAACTAATACTTTTGATAATCTCTTGTATTTTATCAATTAGAAAACTTGATTTTTCTATAAGGAGGTTTGATGCTTTATAATAATAGGCTTTACCTTCTATAAAATGAATTTCTTCAACTAATTTCAATAAATCTTTTTCCCAAGTAATATGCAGCCACTGTTTATGGCTTACTGTAAACTCATTAGAATCATCAATGAACCCTAAACAGTTATACTTTAAACATAGATTTTCATAATTTAATCTTTCAAAATCGACACCATTTTTATTTCTTATTTCTACTTTTTGGTCAATGGATAAATATTTTTTTATAATAGATTTTAGCAATTCAGGTTTAGAAGTGTTACTTAATAATGATAATATGATATTTGTAATAGAAGCGTTATGTTTTTGATAGCCAAATTTTTCTATCAAGAATTCAATATCTTTTGATAATT
>NZ_LMKA01000122.1 GCF_001421435.1 Chryseobacterium sp. Leaf201 | reverse complement strand
TTTTCTATTTATTATATTTGTAAAAACTTATTTTTAAATCTATGAAATTTATTATTTCAAGTGGTGAACTGCAGAAAGCTTTGCAAACTGTAAGTGGCGTAATATCAAGCTCTCAGTCGAGACCGATTTTAGAAAACTATCTTTTTGAGTTAGACGGCAATAACGTTACCATTACAGCATCTGATGGCGAAACGACTCTGGTAACCTCTCTTGATGTAAAGTCTGACGACAGCGGCAAATTTGCTGTTCCTGCCAAGATTTTTCAGGATTTCATCAAGACCTACGGAGAACAGCCGCTTACACTGGCGGTGAGAGACAATGCAGAAGGAACGGGAAGTCAGCTTGAGATTTTAGATGAAAAAGATAATTTTGCCGTTGCCCTGGATAACGCGGACGATTACCCGGAACTTCCGGAATTTGACGCTGCCCAGAGTGTAACCATGTCGGCAGGTGTTTTGTCTGATGCACTCAACAACACACTTTTTGCAACCAGCAACGATTCACTTCGTCCGGTAATGACAGGCGTTCTGTTCCAGTTCGGGGAAAATGAAACCAATTTCGTTTCTACCGATTCCCACAGGCTGGTAGTGTACAAGAGAATGGATCTGATGAATGCCGAGCCTATGGAATTCATCATGCCTAAAAAACCGCTGAATATTTTCAAAAATATCCTGGCAAGCTCTAACGAAGACGTAACCATTGATTTCAATGAAAACATGGCCAAGTTTACTTTCGGGAAACATATCTGGATCTGCAGGCTGATTGACGGGAAATACCCGAACTATACAGCGGTAATTCCTAAGGAAAACCCGAACGTGCTGACGATTAACAGGAACCTTCTTTTAGGGGCTATTAAAAGAGCATCCATCATGTCTAATAAATCCACAAACCAGGTGCGGTTTAAGCTGTCTGCCAACATTCTTCACCTTCATGCAGAAGATACGGAATATGCGAACAAAGCAGATATGCAGATCCCTTGCGACTACAACGGGGAAGATATCAATATCGGGTTCAGCTCTAAATTTTTAACGGAAATGTTAACCATTCTGGGATCAGATGATATCACAATGAAAATGTCCCAGCCGAACAGACCGGGAATCATTGAACCTCTTGACGGTCTTGAAGAAAATGAAAACATCTTAATGCTGTCAATGCCGGTAATCGGGTTATAAAACAGTAAGAAATATAAAATAAGAAAAGAGGTTTTGAGATTCAAAGCCTCTTTCTTTTTGTACTAAGATGTTGTTTTAATCTGATTTGTTTGCAGGCTTTACAATTGAAGCTGTAATTCAGGTTGTGGAAGCTGTTTAAATAAATGAAGTTAAAATCCTGTTCAGTGTAAGATGATGAGGGTACAGGCATGAAAACTATTTGTTTTATAACCTTTAAAATTTCTCTGTTTCTCAAAAAAACACGACATTTGTAACTCGAAAAATTCAAATAAAATTTTCAAAATATATTCAATGAAGATATCAAACAACTGGCTTAAAGACTTTATCAAAACAGAAATCAAAACAGAAAGAATCGGTGAGTTTCTTACAGATATAGGTCTTGAAGTTGAAGGGATAGAAAAATTTGAAAGTATAAAAGGCAGCCTGGAAGGAATTGTGGTAGGCAAGGTTCTCACCTGCGAAAAGCATCCGAATGCAGATAAGCTGAAAAAAACAACGGTAGACGTAGGAAACGGAAAAACACTGCACATTGTTTGCGGGGCCCCGAATGTGGAAGCCGGACAAACCGTACCTGTTGCTGTTGTAGGAACGAAAATTTACGATAAAACCGGAAACTTTTTCGAAATTAAAGAAGCCAAGATCAGAGGCGAGGTGTCTCAGGGAATGATCTGCGCAGAAGATGAACTGGGGCTGAGTGATGACCACGGTGGGATTATGGTGCTGGATGAAGAGAAATTTGAAACCGGTAAAAAATTCGCGGATTATTATGAACTGGCCAGCGATGAGGTTTTTGAAATCGGTTTAACACCGAACAGAACGGATGCCATGTCCCATTACGGGGTGGCCCGGGACCTTAATGCTTACCTTTCTACCAACCAGCAGAAAGCCGGGTTTGAAAAAGTGTCTTCCGTTGCTTTAAGCAGCGAAGGGACCCATGAGTTCACGCTTGAAGTTGAAGATGCTGAACTGTGCCCGAGGTATATCGGAGCCGTGATCGAAGATGTAAAAGTTACCGATTCCCCGGATTGGCTGAAGGCCAGACTGAAAGCCATCGGCTTAAGCCCGATCAATAATATTGTAGATATCACCAATTATATCCTTCACGGCTACGGACAGCCGCTTCACGCCTTTGATGCAGATAAGATTGCAGATAAAAAAGTGAAAGTGGGCACGGTAGCAGAAGGAACGAAATTCACTACGCTGGATGGAGTGGAAAGAACACTGAACGGTTCCGAAATCATCATCAAGGACGGGAAAGACAACCCGATGTGTATTGCCGGGGTTTTCGGCGGTGCAGATTCAGGCGTTTCCGGTGAAACAAAAACCATATTCCTGGAAAGTGCCTACTTCAGTCCGGTAGCGGTTAGAAAAGCGGCTAAGTTCCACGGGCTGAATACCGATGCTTCGTTCAGGTTTGAAAGAGGGGTAGACCCGAATATTACAAGGACGGCCATTACACATGCCATCAGGCTGATCCAGGACCTTGCGGAAGGAAAGCTGGCAGGAGAGCTGCTGGAAGAATATCCGAAGAAAATAGAGGACAGCTATGTGATCATTAGGTTCTCCAAGATCGAACAGATTTTAGGCACCAAGATCCACAGGGAAAAAGTAAAAGAAATCCTGAAAGCGCTTGATATTCAGGTGCTGAATGAAATCCAGAACGGGCTTGAAATTTCTGTTCCCGCATACAGGGCTGATGTGACAAGGGAAATTGACGTTATTGAAGAGATTTTGAGGATTTACGGCTACAATAAGATTGACGCTCCGCAGAAGATCTCATTTACCCCGGTTAAATTAAGTGCTCAGGACCAGGACGAACTGGAAAACAACTGGGCGAGGGCCTTACAGGGACTTGGCTTCAATGAAGTGATGAACAATTCGCTCACTTCCGTAAAAGACGAAACGGATGCCGTGAAACTACTGAATCCTTTGAGTAATGACCTTGCATTTATGAGAAAGTCTTTGCTGGAAGGCCTTTTGCAGAATGCCATCTACAATATCAACAGGAAGAACCAGGATATTAAGTTTTTCGAGTTCGGGAAAATTTATCATAAAAAAGAAAAATACGAAGAAAGGAAACAGCTTGCCATGCTGGTATCCGGAAGGGAAGTGGCAGAAAACTGGCTGCAGCCGAAATCTGCAACAGGATTCTACAACCTGAAAGCATACGTAAAAGTTCTGCTGGAAAAATTAGCCATTAATTATAAAGAAACCGCGCTGTCGGATGAAAGGTTCTCCGATGCTTTGGCTTATGAAGCAGACGGTAAAGTTTTGGTAAGAATCGGGAAGGTAGCACCTCAGATGCTGAAAGATTTCGATATCGACCAGGAGTGTTTCTATGCTGAAATCGAATTGGAATATGCTCAGAAATTACGTTCAGAAAATGAACTGAAGTTCAGGGATATCCCGAAATTCAATAAAATCAGGAGAGATCTTGCATTGCTGATTGATAAAAGTGTAAACTATGAAGACCTGTATCAGACGGCCAGAAAAAATAAATCCCCTTATCTTAAAGGCATCAACTTATTTGATGTGTATGAAGGCAAGAACCTTCCTGAAGGTAAGAAATCCTATGCGATGAGCTTTGAGCTTCTTAATGAAGAGAAAACCCTGGAAGAGAAAGAAATCACAGCAGTTATGGACTCGCTGATCAAATCTTTCCAGAAAGAATTCAATGCAGAGCTGAGAGGGTAGTTTTGGATGAACTGATCAGTATTAAAATAAATCAACAGAAACGGGCTCAGGCCCGTTTTTTTGTTTTTACTATCAGGTTAAAAAAACAATAAAATCCCCTGAACACGCGTTAATAAAAGAATATTTACGTAAATTTGATTTAAACGAAAGGAAAAATGAAAAATATCTTTTTAAGTATATGTACAGCAGCGGTTTTGGCTTCGTGCGGAACCATGACCGGTTCATCTGCATCTAAAGTAGGGAAGGCCCAGCCGCCTTTAACGGGAACGAAATGGGCTCTGGCCGATAATGTGAAAGGAAAAATCCCGACCCTGAATATTGAAGGCGAGAAAATAAGCGGGAATGCAGGATGCAACAATTATTTCGGAACAACGAAAGTTGATCCTTCCACCGGTAACTTTTCTGCAGGGCAGATGGGATCTACCAAAATGGCGTGTGATAACATGAGTGTTGAGAAAAACTTTATGGATATGATGGCGAAGGCCAATAAATACGTTCTTACCGGAAGTGTCCTGGAACTGTATCAGGACAATCTCCTGCTGTTAAAATTCAACAGAGCGGAATAAACAGACAAAACATAATAAGACATAAAATAAAAGGAACCCAATTAATTTGAGTTCCTTTTATTTTTATGTTTAGAATTTTATTATTCTGCGTCCTCCTCTTCGTCGTACTTAGCCAACTCTTCATCACACCATTTGAATGCAGCTTCCACTACTTTTGTAGCCTCATCTGCCATGGTCTCTTCATCATCTCCTTCCAGATCATCCAGCCATTCAACTTCTTCTTCCTCAACATTCAGGATAAATCTTGGATATTCAGTATGAACAACGAATAAATCTTCTGGAAATTCCGAATTATCTGCTAATAAAAACTTTGGTAATTTCATTTTTTTTAATGTTTTAACTTTGAACCAAAGATAATAAAATTATTGGTATTTGTTCTTGTCGATCTTAATTTTTTGCAAAACTTTATACCTTGTTAATGTTGTCCTTTTCACACTGTCTTCCGGTTTGAAAGTGAGGGTGATATGAGGATTTACTGTGCTGATGAGTTCGGCTACCTGTACCTTATCCAGGTCTTCGGCAGTTTCAAGATAAAACAGCAACGGAACCCTGTCAAGCTTCTCAGACTGCAAATAATTTTTTATTTCCTTTCTGTTTTCAAGGTAATCCCCTTTGGAAAGCCAGGTGAACAGAAAACCGGACATCAGGCTTAAAAAACCTATGGCGTATACTTTAATCCCGAACAGTTGGAACAGCTTCCTGAAATACACCAGCCAGATGGGAAAGCTGAAAGGAGCCATCAGACGGTAATCGATAGCATTCACAGAATAAAAATACTGCACAAAATAAGAACATACAATGCCTGCCAAACTCACAAAAACAAAGAAGAACTCGGAGTCTGAAAGTTTGTATTTTACGAAAAGGTAAATAATCAGCAGGATATTCAGAAAACCGATTCCGTAAATGGCATAGTTGATCATTCCGCCGCCCGGATCCGCAATATGGATGAACGGATTGAACGTCGTGCATAATCCCTGGAAGAGTTCAGGAAGAAGCTTTGAAGTAGGATATAAGCCTATCGTCAGTGCATCTTTTATATAACTCTCGTTAAAATAATCAATGAAAAGAAACTTATAGGCGATGATAAAAATTCCGCCGATAATTCCTGAAATAATAAAGGTTTTCGAGTAGTTCCTCTTCCAGAATAGAAGCCCGAAAAGCCCGGTTCCACCGATAATAAATAATGAACTGTACCTGATGTTGTAAAGTGCGATCAAACTTAAGGAAAGGTAAAAAACAGCTTTTCCTTTTTCTAATTTTCTGTTGATAACCAATGATGAAACATAAAGAAACAGCAGGACAAAAGGCAGGATCAGCGCTTCGCTCATCGTATAGGAAAAAATAGAAAGGAAACTGAACAGGGCACATAAAACAACCGATTCTTTAAAGAAGAAATCTTTCTTCCAGGCAAAAAATAAGATGAAGAGAAAAGAGAATATTCCTACCAGCTTGCTTCCCCAGAATTCATCAGAACCGAAAAGTGTAAAAAATTTAATGCTTAAAGGATATCCTAAAGGCGTTGTGGTATTGTCAATGGTCGGGAAAACATGCGCGAGCCGCATATACCGGATAGAATCGGGGTTGGTCCTTCCTTTTTCATTGAGGAGAAAACGCAAAATGGTCATCACTAAAGTAATGATGACCAGGAATATCTGAATGTATTTTTCTTTAAATTTCATTGAACTGCAGCTGTCAGGTTATAGATTTCAGGTTGATGCCCCAAATTTATAACTTAAAAACTACAACTCACCGCTTAAAATTATTTTGAAAACATTTTTGCCACTTTTTCCGCTTTTTTGCTTTCAGAATAGTCATAGAAGCCTTCTCCGGATTTTACACCTAATTTTCCGGCCATTACCATGTTGACCAACAGCGGGTTCGGGGCGTATTTAGGATTTTTAAAACCGTCATACATGACGTTCAGGATGGCTAAACAGACATCAAGACCAATGAAATCTGCCAGTTGAAGAGGACCCATCGGATGAGCCATTCCCAGTTTCATCACGGTATCGATTTCCTCAACACCTGCCACGCCGTTATAAAGCGTTTCAATAGATTCGTTGATCATCGGCATCAGGATCCTGTTTGCTACAAATCCCGGGTAATCGTTCACTTCTACAGGGACTTTCCCCAATGTTGTGCTCATTTCATACACGGCATCAAAAGTTTCTTTGGAAGTAGAGTAGCCTTTGATAATTTCCACCAGCTTCATAATCGGCACCGGGTTCATAAAGTGCATCCCGATTACCTGCTCAGGCCTTTTCGTGGCAGCAGCAATCTTGGTGATGGAAATGGATGAAGTATTGGTAGCCAGGATACAGTTTTCAGGCGCAAATTCGTCCATCTGCCCGAAGATTTTCAGCTTCAGCTCCTGGTTTTCGGTAGCGGCCTCAACAATCAGGTCAGCATTTCCTACCGCATCCTGAAGTGCTGTAAAGGTTTTTATATTTCCTAAAGTTTCCGCCTTTTTTTCTTCCGTAAGGTTTCCCTTTGCAATTATCCTGTCAAGATTGGTAGTAATGGTTTTCAGTCCTCTGTCTAAAGCTTCCTGTGAAACGTCTACCAGGTTTACGGTAAATCCGCTTTGTGCAAAAGTATGGGCAATCCCATTTCCCATGGTTCCTGCTCCGATAACTACAATGTTCTGAATCATTTTTCTTATTTAATTAAAATTATTTTTTATAAACCGTTAGATTTCTTGCTTTGGAAAGTTCTGCCTTTTTTACCGTTTCAGCGGGATCAAAATTCACCATTCCGTCGCTGTTTTTCTTTCTGGAATTATTCTGGGCATTGATTGTGGCTTTTAATCCTGTGATAAAACCTGCTTTCTGTGCTCCTGAAAGCTGGTCTGTTCCTACATACAGGTTGTATTCTCCCTCTCTTCCAAGGCCGCTCTGCCGATAGACTTCCAGTGATTTTATTTTGCTTTTCTTCTGGAACTGGGTAAGATAATTCATCACAGGCTTATCAGAAGGGGTTCCGCAGCAGATGCTTGCATAACCGATCTGCAGATAGTTTTCACTTTTCTGTGCAAAGAAGAATGTACTGCCGAATAATGCTGTGGCTATTATTAATTTTTTCATAATAAAATCGGTTTTAAAAATAAGCTTAAAATTTTACTTATTAAAATAATCCCAGACGGTCTTTGAAATATCTGAAATCATTTTACAGTTGACAGCATTCGTTTCCGTTGAATTACTGACTAATACAGCTATTGCATAATGCCTGCCATCAGGTAAAGTTATGATGGCAATTTCATTTTCGGCACCTGTTAATCCTGCATTGTTCTTTCCGGAAGCTCCCGTTTTCCTTGCCGCAGGCGTATTTTCCGGAAGCTGTTCAATCAGTTTGTTTTTTCCGGTAGAAGTGGAAAGCATAACCTTCATCAGATAATCCGTAGATTTTTTGGATAATAATTTCCCGTCATAGAATTTTTTCAGGACATCAACCGCAGATTTTGCAGTGGTGTAATTTTCATATTGGGCAGTCCAGTCTTTATGCATTTCCGTTTCGTTATATTTGATCTGAAAACCTTTTATTCCCTTTGAATCCATGAATTTCTGGACAGTTTCAGTGCCTCCGAGCAACTGTAACAGAATGTCGCAGCCGTTATTGTCACTTTTGGCTACAGTAAACTCCAGGATTTCACTCAATGGCACTTCTGCATTTTTACCGGAATATTTATCGCGGAGCGGCGACCATGTATTTTCCATAAGATTAGAGGCATCCAGTGTTACTTTCTGGTCCAGGGAAAGTTTTCCTTTGTCTGCTAAATCCAGTACCGCGGCGGCGATGTGAAATTTGAATACGCTCTGCATCGGTAACTTTTTACCGGCATTTTTATCATAGCTGAATCCGTCTTCAAGATTCAGGACAGAAATTCCTACCGTTGCGTTTTTACCTTTTATAATAGTGTTGATCTGCTTTTTAAGTACAGATTGCTGGGCAAAAGCAAAAGCTGAAATCAAAAGAAAAATAAGTCCTGTTTTTTTCATAATATCCGTTTAAAAATAAATCCCTCTTAGAAACTAAAAGGGATTTGCAATTTAAGGTTTTTTATTATTTCACCTCGAAATAATTCAGGTTGACACCGTCATTTTCAAAATAGATGCGGATTTTATTCTCGCCTTTCTTAAGGCTGATTCCTTTTGCCGTGACAGTTTTCCAGACTTCATATCCTCCTGTTTTAGGCAGTGAAACAACAGCCAGCAGTTTTCCGGAAGCATTTTCAATCTTTACCTTTGCATCACTGATGCCTGCATAGTGTATGTCAAAAGCATACGTCTTATCCGCTTTCGCATTAATGGTGTACTGAAGCCATTCCCCGCTTTCCGTTTTCCCAACGTAATATTGATGGTCCTTCGTTTTGTAAATATCCACTCCGTCATTCCTGAACTGGTTTCCGGAGTTCCATTCAGACCTTTTGGCCGGGTCACTCACCCAGAGGTTGACAAAATCCTTATCCTGATAAGCAGAGCCTATTCTTCCCAGGTCATAATCCACTGCGGAAATCCTTCCCGGAGCCTGGTGCTTTTTAAAAGGCTGTGTACTGCCATCAGCGGTCTGCCTGAACATCGCGTCGATCACATCATTTTTGATTTCTACATTGCTGAACTTATAATTTTCCGCCATCTGCATCAGCGCTTTTTCCGCAAATGCCTTTGATGGCTTTTCGCCTCCGTTTTTCCAGTAATCCAGCAGCTTCTGATATTCAGGCGTGATTTTTACATTGGTGATTCCGGCGATATTGTCAATCTTTTTCATCGGCCAGAAGGCATAACCGATGTTGTGCTTATCCAGGAGCCGGATCAGTTCCATAAACCAGACATTGGAATTTTCCCCGGTTTCCCCCAACCAGATCGGCATGTTGTGCTTTTCCCGGAGATCCAGAACAGATTTCAGCGTGGCGTCATCATTATTGTTCCAGTACTTATGAAAGCTGAAAACCATGTTGCTGTCCCAAAGCGGTGTCAGTCCGTTATAATTATTGCCCCAGGCATTGCCTTCAATAATAATGATGTGCTTCTTATCAACCTCACGGATGGCTTCTGTAATATCCTTCTGCAGCTTCCAGAGCGGTGCATTGGACATTTCATCCGTTCCGTTCGGGTTCTTTCCGGTGAAATTGATGTTCGGTTCGTTGATCAGGTCATAGCCTCCGATCCATGGTTCATCTTTGTACCGTTCCGCCAGCTTTTTCCAGAGGGCAACCGTTTTTTTCTGATTGTCTTCACTTTCCCAGAGTGACGGTTTCGTTTTGTCATTATCGGAAATATTCACGTCATTTCCCTGTCCGCCCGGAGCGGCGTGGAGATCCAGGATCAGGTACATTTTATTGTCGGCACACCATTTCAGAAGGTCGTCGGTCATGGCAAACCCTTCATTCAGCCAGGTATTCTGGTCTTTTACCGGTTCTTTTTCAATCGGTAACGTGTACAGGTTGTAGTGCATAGGGAGCCTGATGGAATTAAACCCTGCTTTTTTCAGAAAATCAATATCCTGCCTGGTAATACCGTTTTTTAAATAAGCTTTGTAAAAGCGTTCCATTCCGTCTTCGCCGATCAGTTCCGCGATTTTCTGCTTGATTTTATATTGCGGGCCGGCAAAATCAGCAGTCTTCAGCATATAGCCTTCCTGCAGCATCCACCCGCCCAGGCCTAGGCCCCGGAGCTGAATATTTTCACCTTTATCATTAATAATTTTCTGGCCGCTTGTCTTTAACAATTGTGATGTCCCAAATTGAGACAATAAAAAAGCGGATAATAGGATGGCTCTTTTCATAATAAATAGCTTAATTATTTAGGTTGTAACAGGAGTTGATTAATCATAGCCGATATTGGCTTCCATATAGGAATCTACAGGTACTCCGCTGATGCGGGCCGGGATCCACCGGGTATGTAAAACGAAATCTTTCAGTTGTTTATTGAATTGTTTCTCAAATATATTGTTTTTTTTATTTTCAAAAGTACTTTCAACAGACAAATCTTTAATTTCACCGTTTTTCATAAGAATAAATGTTGCAGAAGTGCCTGAAAAGAAAGCTTCAGTCTTTTTCTTTATATAGTTCTGAGGAAGCGGATACCGTTTAAAGTATGCTTCTTCTATCTTATCATACTGAAGATTATAACTTACTGCATCAGGATATCTTGAAGTCTGGTCACATTGGCTGTAGCCAAAAATTTCATTGGGGTGTTCACTGGCAAATTTCTGCTTCGCAGTATGTCTGAGAGACGGAATGAATTTTTTACCGAACTTATTCTCAATCAGCTGGTTCATTTCCTTTTCATAGCAGTATTTATACGGGTCATCAGGCAACGGAATACAGGAAAGAGACGTGCCCGGTTCAGTTGTTTTAATTTTGTTTTGATGAAGAAGCTCGATGAATTCCTCTTCACCAAGATAGTCATCGCCGAAACCTGAAAAAATAGTCCAGATATAGTTTCCGTCAGCAAAATCATTCAGAGCCTGCCCCTTTTCATGACCGCATGCTGCTTCATCGCTGTTTTTATTTTGTTCACAGGAAAGGATTGTGAATAACAGCGGTAATAACAGCAGGAAAGGCTTTGTTTTCAATTGTATTTTAGCTGATCAGGTCCATAATCTTCAGGGCTACCTTCAGAGCTTCCGTTCCGTCTTCAAGGGAAACTTCCACATGCTTATTTTCGGTAATGGCATCTGCGAAAGAATTCAGTTCATCCAGAATGGCGTTATTCGGCTGAATGTCCGGGTATTCAAACAGGATCTGGTTTTTTTCGCCGTCTGCATTTTCAATAATCATATCAAACGGAGTAGGGTGCTCAGGGGCATCTTTCATCCGGATTACTTCGGCTTTCTTTTCCAGGAAATCAACAGAAATGTAGGCATCTTTCTGGAAAAACCGGCTTTTTCTCATGGCTTTCATGGAAATCCTTGAAGTGGTAAGGTTCGCGACGCATCCGTTTTCAAACTCAATTCTGGCATTGGAAATATCCGGGGTTTTGCTGACTACACAGACGCCGCTGGCATGGATGTTTTTGACTTTGGATTTCACGATGCTCAATAAAATATCCAGATCGTGAATCATCAGGTCCAGCACCACCGAAACATCCGTTCCGCGCGGATTGAACTCTGCCAGCCTGTGGATTTCAATAAACATCGGGTTCTGGATATATTCTTTAGCCCCGATAAAGGCAGGATTATATCTTTCCACATGCCCAACCTGTGCTTTAATTCCTTTCTCGTGGCACTTTTCTAAAATTTCTTCTGCCTGTTCAAGCGTGTGTGTAACCGGTTTTTCAATAAAAAAATGAAGTCCCTTTTCGATAGCTTTCAAGGCATAATCATAATGATAAAGCGTGGGAGTCACAATGTCCAGCATATCGATCTGATCCAGCAGTTCATCAAAATTCTCAAAATATTTATATCCGAATTCGGCTTCTATTTTTTTTCCGTTTTCTACATCTTTATCGTGGAAACCTATAAATTCATATTTCTCCGACTGGTTCAAAAGTCTCAAATGAATTTTCCCCAAATGTCCGGCACCTACCAAACCTGCTTTTAACATAGCTGTATTAAATTTTTGTAAATATAAGAATTTTAGGTATTCGGCAAGAGATGATAGTTTTTAGGTTGACAAATAGTGAATGTTTTTTTACTTTTGTAGAAACTATCGCCCGCAACCTAATAACTACCCTCTCAATGACGCAAGATTCGTTTGTACATAAAGGAAAAAGAAAGATTTTAGTTGATTATCTCCGGAACAGAATCGGCATTTCAGATGAACATGTCCTTTCAGCGATGAACCAGGTTCCGAGGCATCTTTTTATTGAAAGCATTTTCGAGGATTTCGCGTATGAAGACCGTGCCTTCCCGATCCTGGCCCACCAGACGATCTCGCACCCTTCCACCGTAGCGGAGCAGTCTGAGCTTCTGCAGGTAAAAGAAGGTGAAAAAGTTCTTGAAATAGGAACCGGCTGCGGATACCAGACGGCGGTTCTACTCGCAATGAAAGCATTGGTATACACCGTAGAGCGGCAGAAAGACCTGTTCGATTTTTCTAAGAAAAAATTCCGTGAAATGCACCTGTACCCGAAGTTCCAGAGTTTCGGGGACGGTTTTGCCGGCCTGCCGACCTTTGCACCTTTTGACAGAATTATTGTAACCTGCGGTGCTTCCGTTTTACCTACAGAACTTTTAAAACAGCTAAAAGTAGGCGGAAAAATGGTCATTCCTTTGGGCCCGACTGATGAACAGGTACTGTACCGCTTCACCAAAGTGTCCCCGACGGAATTTGAAAAAGAAGAATTCGGGGCCTATAAATTTGTGCCGATGCTGGGGAATACGAACCAGTAGCCAATTGATCATCTCAACCTGAATAACAACAATTAAAATTCCCCTCCGGAGGAGGGGAATTAACGCGCAGGGAATTTTTTATGTTTAGTTGCATTATATTTTCTAATTTGAATATCTTTAAAACATCAAAAATTAGAACTTAAACTGAACTTTTACACAGCCATATGACTTTCCAGCAACAGATACAGCAGGGCATCCCAAGCCAGTTACCAGCACCGAAACCTTACGAAACACACATCAACCACGCGCCGAAACGAAAAGAGATTTTAGGGGAGGAAGAGAAAAAATTAGCCTTAAAGAATGCTTTACGGTATTTTGAACCTCAGTTCCATGCGGAGCTGCTGCCGGAATTCAGGGAAGAATTAGAAACATATGGCAGGATTTACATGTATCGGTTCCGTCCGGATTACGAAATGAAGGCAAGGCCGATTTCAGAATACCCGGGAAAATCCGAGCAGGCAAAAGCCATTATGCTGATGATCCAGAACAACCTGGATTATGCCGTGGCACAGCACCCGCACGAACTGATTACCTACGGCGGGAACGGTGCCGTATTTTCCAACTGGGCACAGTATCTCCTGACGATGAAGTACCTGTCTGAAATGACGGATGAACAAACCTTAACCATGTACTCCGGGCATCCGATGGGCTTATTTCCGTCTCACAAAGACGCGCCGAGAGTAGTGGTTACCAACGGAATGGTGATCCCGAATTATTCCAAGCCGGATGACTGGGAGAAATTCAATGCATTGGGTGTTTCGCAATATGGGCAGATGACGGCGGGAAGCTATATGTACATCGGTCCGCAGGGTATTGTTCACGGGACAACCATTACCGTTCTCAATGCCTTCAGGAAAATCAATAAAGAACCGAAAGGCGGGCTGTTTGTTACCTCCGGGCTGGGCGGAATGAGCGGTGCGCAGCCGAAAGCCGGAAATATCGCCGGCTGCGTTACGGTATGTGCGGAAGTGAATCCTAAAATCACCAGAATCCGACATGAACAGCAGTGGGTAAATGAAATCCATGAGAATCTTGATCAGCTGGTAGAGAGGGTCAGAACAGCGCAGGAAAACAAGGAAACGGTTTCCCTGGCGTATCTTGGTAATATTGTTGAGGTCTGGGAAAAATTCGATCAGGAGCATGTAAGGATCGATATCGGTTCAGACCAGACTTCGCTGCACAACCCGTGGGCGGGAGGCTATTATCCGGCAGGGCAGAGCTTTGAGGAATCCAACACCATGATGGCGGAAAACCCTGAACTGTTCAAAGAAAAAGTTCAGGAAACGCTGAGAAGGCATGCCGCAGCCATCAATAAACATACAGAAAAAGGAACCTATTTCTTTGATTACGGTAACGCGTTCTTACTGGAAGCATCAAGGGCCGGAGCAGATGTAATGTCTGACAATCCTACCTTGGGAAGAGAATTCAAGTTCCCAAGCTATGTTCAGGATATTATGGGGCCGATGTGTTTTGATTACGGTTTCGGGCCGTTCCGTTGGGTATGCACCAGCGGGACACCGGAAGATTTGCAGAAAACCGATGAAATTGCCTGTCAGGTTTTAGAGGAAATGATTAAAAATTCCCCGGAAGAAATCCAGCAGCAGATGAAGGATAACATCCAGTGGATTAAAGGGGCGCAGGAAAATAAACTGGTGGTAGGTTCACAGGCAAGGATTTTATATGCCGATGCGGAAGGAAGAATGAAGATTGCCGAAGCCTTTAACAGAGCCATTAAAAACGGCGAGATCGGCGCGGTAGTCTTAGGACGGGACCATCATGATGTTTCAGGGACGGATTCGCCGTACCGGGAGACATCCAATATTTACGACGGTTCTAGGTTTACCGCAGATATGGCCATTCACAATGTCATCGGAGACAGTTTCCGCGGGGCCACGTGGGTTTCCATCCACAACGGCGGCGGCGTAGGCTGGGGCGAGGTGATCAACGGTGGTTTCGGGATGTTGCTGGACGGAAGCGATGATGCCGACCGGAGACTAAAATCCATGTTGTTCTGGGACGTGAACAACGGAATTTCCCGCAGAAGTTGGGCCCGCAATGAAGGCGCTGTTTTTGCGATTAAAAGAGCCATGGAAGCAGAGCCGAACCTGAAAGTGACGCTGCCGAATTTTGTGGATGAAAGTTTGTTTTAATTTGAGAATCTGAAAATTAATTAATTTGAAAATGGATATTCACAATCAGTTTACAAGTATGTACTTTCTGCTTTTGTTGACAGTTTTTATTGTAATTAATCTTGTCATCTTAAGATTTAAAAAACAAAATTGGAAAGTTTTATTAGATTGGAAAGTGATGGCCATCAGTTTACAAGTATGTACTTTCTGCTTTTGTTGACAGTTTTTATTGTAATTAATCTTGTCATCTTAAGATTTAAAAAACAAAATTGGAAAGTTTTATTAGATTGGAAAGTGATGGCRTTAGCTTTTGTCATTACGTTTTTGGGACTRTTATATTCTGAATCTTCAAAATCAGAGGATTGGCTTATTGAAACTTATGGCTTTCCAAAATATTTTTATTTTAAAAAATCTTCTTTAGGAAAAGATGCTTTTATGGATTGGGGAATTGTACGGTTTGATTATATAAATTTTCTGCAAAATTTTATTCTCATTTTTCTTTTGGCAGACATTTTTAAACTSCTRTTAAAAAGAAGTTTAAAAAGATAAAAAGATCGGAAGAGCGTC
>NZ_LMKA01000121.1 GCF_001421435.1 Chryseobacterium sp. Leaf201 | reverse complement strand
ATTTATTATTAAAGCAATTTAAACTTTGGCTTGACTTTATCCTCTTTAAAAAGTAAAAAACAGTATAATTATTTTAGATCCTATTAAATTGTATACACTGAAGATTTATTATAGTAACTGTTATTAGTATATAGAACAGCATCTGAATTTTGAAATTTTTGATGTTTATCTAAAATGAACTCATATAACAGTATTTATCAGAGTTTTAAATAGCTTAAGTGTTTTTTAAATAAGATTGAACAGGCTTAAACATTAATTTCAGTCAGTTGTGTGGGGTATGTAGAAAAAAACACTTAGATTTATAAACATTAACAGGCTGTACAATAACCTTAGAGTCTACAGACTGTTTTAAACATAAAACTAATCAATACATGAAAAAATTCCTACGAAAAAATGCGTGGAATCAGGAGGGAACTTTTGATAATTCCGATCTGTTCTGGTACGCAAAGGGTGTGGCAGAAATGCAGTCCCGTAAACTGGACGATCCTACCAGCTGGTGGTTTTTTGCCGCCATTCACGGTGAGAATATTGCCGGAAACCCGAATGCCATAGACTGGGGAAAAATTCAGTCACCGCCGCAGGTACCGGTAAGTCCTGTACCCTCATCATCCGTTACAGATAAATACTGGAATCAGTGCCAGCATCAGACCTGGTATTTTACGCCCTGGCACCGCGGCTACCTGATGGCGCTTGAGATCCAGATCCGGTCAGCCATCGTAAAGCTTAACGGGCCTGAAGACTGGGCGCTGCCTTATTGGAACTATTTTGGCGGCGAAAAAGAAAATAAAATCCCAACGGCATTTACCGAACAGTTCTTACCGGATAAAACGCCCAATCCCCTGTTTGTAAAGGAAAGATACGGGCCGGATAATGACGGCAATATCTATGTTAAATTAGTTAAAGACGGAAAACCGAGGGTCACGCAGGCCTGCCAGGGTAAGACTGATTTTACAGGCCGCCAGAATTGTTACGGTGGTCCGGTTACACCTTTCTCCCATTATGGGACCATCTTCCCGGAAAACAGCCTGGAGACCAATCCCCATAATTTTGTACACAATGATGTAGGGGGCGTTGTTTCAGGCCGTGAAGGCATCATGTCAGATGCTGATACGGCAGCACTTGATCCTGTTTTTTATCTTCACCATTGCAATATTGACCGGATGTGGGCAGCCTGGAATGAACAGGGCCACAGCAATCCCACTGCAGCAGAATGGCTGGAAGGTCCGAAGAAAATAGGTGAACGTGAGTTTGTAATGCCGGTGATTGACGGAAAGGAATGGGTGTATACCCCGGCAGACGTTACTGACCTGAATCAACTGGATTACGGTTATGATGACCTTAAAACACAGGCAGAAAACCTTCCGGCTGATGATAACAGAAAAAGGCTGAAAAAACTTGGCATCAATAGCAATGATACCGTTGAACTAACTGATGATACAATGGACAATAACGAAAAACAGACAGAATTGGTAGGGGCAAACCAAAAATCTTTTGAAATAAAGAATGCGGTCACAAATACAAAAGTTGATTTTTCTCAGAAAGTATTAAAAAGAGTTTCAAACAGCTTTCTGAAAGCATCTGCAGAAGAGGTCCCGGACCGTGTTTATCTGCTGCTTGAAAATGTAAAGGGAAATATTAATGCAAATACCCTTGAAGTAAAGGTAAATGATCATCATGCAGGATTTATAGCGCTTTTCGGGCTGCGTAATGCATCATCTGAGAATTCACACGGAGGCGGTAACGGCCTTACGTTCTCTCTGGATATCACGGATGTAATCGATGATTTATATCTGAAAGACGGTATTGAAAAAATTGATTCTTTGGATGTTTCAGTGGTGCCGGACAATGAAATTCTGCCTGATGCCAAAATCACGGTAGGAAGAGTGAGTGTATACCGTGAAAAGCAGTAAAATGAAAATGTCTTTTATCAACCGTAATCTGATCAGTTTAACGGTGATTGGCATCAGTGTGGTCCTGTGGGTCTTTTTACTCTGGAATCCCGGTGACCTGATGACGGTTAAACACTGTCATGTAACAATGAACGGAGGACCGCAGTCTTTTAAGATGCTGCTTGAAATGAATCCTCTATCTGATATGATGGCCGGTTGGATATTAATGGTTTTTGCGATGATGCTTCCGAAGCTCATTGTTCCGCTTCAGATCATCAGTGAACACACTTTTAAGCATATGAGGTTTTTAGTTTCCATATGTTTTATAACGGGTTATGCGCTTATCTGGATTTTGATCGGTTTTCTGATCAATATTTTTATTCTCCTCGTAAATGCCAATATGCCCAATTCATACATTCCGGCAATTGTCCTGGGGCTGATTGCTTTGATATGGCAGTTTTCACCCGTTAAGCAGAAATGCCTTAATAAAGGACACAGCCATCCGGTATTGGCCGCCTGGGGTATTAAAGCGTACACAGATGCATTTTCATTTGGCTTGGTACACGGCCTTTGGTGTGTGGGAGCAGGATGGGCGTTGATGCTCTTCCCGATGCTTTTGCCGGAGGGTCATCATATTGCAATGCTGGTGGTAACTTTTATCATGCTCAGTGAACATATGGAGCATCCGCGGCTTCCGCGTTGGCGCATCAGTTTCAGATTAAAGCTGTTGCGGATTATCACATCACAAAACTTGCTTAAAAGTTAACTGCTTTTACTTTAAATAACATATTTAATTTAAAACGCCTCGAAAGTCTCTGACTTTCGGGGCGTTTTAATTTTCAAATAGTTATATTCCCTGATCTAACTCAATATATCACAAGGAGCTACACAGATGATCCATGGGCATCTTTTGATCCCCGGAGGCGGACAGCATGCCTGGGAGCAGCTTAAGGCACCCCCGTTAATATGCTTTAATTGGTCTCTTGAAACTTTTTTTAAATTTTTCATAATAAATAATAATTTGGTTAAACTTGAAATTCTAAGGCTGGTTTCCGCCGCCGCACCCGTCGTAAGGCATGCATTGCCATTTGCCTTTGATTAAACACAGCTGGCCGCCCGGGCAGTTAATGCCGCCCTTGATGGCTTTCATTTCCTGTCTGTTGACTTTTTTTAAATTTTTCATAAGAATAGGATTTGGTTCTCTCCGAAATTAATAATTTTTTATCAATTATGCCTAAATATTCAGATACATATTTTGTTTTTAATGAATTGTATATGTGTTGATCTTTCTGCAAGCGGTATGGTCAGAGGGATGGAAGACAGGCATTGGGTGTATAAAAATTTATGCCTGTAAGCATTGCCTGGATTTTTAAAAATTGTTCATTATTTATCAAAAACGCCTTTAAAATCAGGCTCCATGCCTGTTGCGGCAGGCCTAAGCGATGCGTTTGTATAAAAAGTGAGTGTTTTTAGTTTCTGTAAAAATTAACCTTTTTCAGGGGCTGTTTGCCTGCTGCTGCAGTGCATATTTTCAATCAGATCAAAAGTTAACGTACCATTAATATGTCATTATGGCCTTTTGGGTAGTTTTGCATAACTGAGTTTTTTAACTCTTTAAAAGCATAAAAGTGATGGCCGATTTTAAAAAAATATATTCAGAATATAAGCACAGGGTATATTTTTTTGTAGCAAAATACATTTCGGAAGAAGAAGATATTGAAGAAACCGTTCAGGATACTTTTATGCATATCTGGAAATATCTGCCGAAAACAGGTTCCGAATCAGAAGTAGAAGCCCTGGTCTTTAAATCTGCAAAGCAGGAAGTTTCCCATTTTTACAGGAAAAGGAAAATGATTTTTGTGCCGCTTGAAAATTCCCGGGAAAATGTATCTGAAGACGATGTGCAGATTGACGAAAAACTGCAGCAGGAAGACCGACTGAAAAAAATCGAAACCCTTCTGGAGCAGGTTCCGGAGCGGAGCCGGGAATTTTTTGTACAGAACAAGATGCAGAACCTCAGCCTTTTTACCATTGCAAAAGAAAACAATATTTCAAAAACCGCCGTAGAAAAGCACGTCAATAAAGTCCTGAAGTTCCTGCGTAACCATCTTAATTTTTTCTGACAGCCTGTTTAAATTCCCGTACTAAAATGTAAAAAAGACTTTTAACGTGACTTAATATATTTCCGTTCAATTACAATTCAGGGCATCTGTGTCAAATTTTCCTTTAAGATTTGCGTCTTTCTCATAATCTTCGTCAGCTTTTTTAAATCCAAACAGCGATTAAATTCTTCCGTTAATTTTTCTGCAATTGCGTTTCCTCTGTGTTTTAACCGTGTGTGAACGTATATGAACAGATTGTTAAATCAAACAAAACAGGGTGGACGATTCTTTCTTTCCTGCGTATTCTCTGTTAAAGACCTGAAACAGATAAAATGGATTTCGAAAAACAGTGGAAATCGGTAACCCGGGAAAACCGCAAGATAGAACCTTCTTCAGACCGGAGAATCTGGAACGGTATCGAAAAAAAGATCCGGGTTAAAAAATACATCCGGACATCATTCTCAGTTGCCGCAGTGCTCATCCCCTTTATGGCGATTATGGGCCTTTATCTTTTTGAAAACGGAAATTCTTCCTATTCTGTACAGAAAGAACTGGTTTTTAAAAGTTCAGGTTCCAGACAGGCTTTTATACTGTCGGACGGAAGTACGATTACGCTGGAACCTCAGAGCGAACTGGTTCTGGCCGAAGGTTTCGGAGGCGAAAACAGGGGAGTGTCTTTTAAAGGAAAAGCTTTTTTCAGTGTCGCTAAAAATAAGGAGTTTCCGTTTGTGGTGGATGCCGGGGGATTTAAAGTACAGGTTCTGGGGACTCAGTTTACCCTCGATCAAAGAGAAAACAATAAAGTCTACCTGAAAGAAGGAAAAGTAAAAATCAATTATAAAGGCCGTTCCACATTTCTTCTGCCTAAAGAAACCTGGCTTGCCGATAAAAACGGGGTTGAAAAACATTTCTATGATAATGATGTCGAAAGAAACTTTGATTTTAATGACCTGAGATTTGACGAAGCCGTGTCGCAGCTTGAAAAAACGTATAATGTATTAATAGAATATCCGCGTGAATATAAAGACAATATCATTGCCGGAGATATTTCAGGAGACCTGGAAAAAGTGCTCCGCACCATAAGTTTCCCTTTTAACCTGAACATTGAGAAAAAAACACATGAACATATTATTCTAAAAAAATAATGCAGCGGTAATGGGGGTTACCGATGCATTGGATATTAATCAGTCAATAACAACTAATTTCAGCAAAGCTATGAAAAAAACAACAATTAGCATGATGTTGTTGGGTCTTTTGTGCGTACCACAATTTTCCCACGCAACCGCTAAAAAATGTTTTCAACAATCCGTCACCGGGCGGAAAACTCCTTTAAACAAGGTTTTTGAAAAACTTTCAAAACAGTATGGAGTGCAGTTCTTTTATTCAGTTTCAGACCTGAAAGAAGTGATGGTAGACGATTCACAGATGAATTACCGGTCTCTTAAAGAATCTTTGGACTACCTGAAGAAAAATGCCGGACTGGATTTTAATGTAGACCGCAATACCGTGACGGTCCGTCTCAATCCGAAAGCAGGTTCTAAAATTCAGACGCTGTCAAGGACAACATCTGCAGATTACCTCAGTATGGTGAATGATACTGTAAAATCCAGGGAAAAAGTAATTGATGAAGTCGTTCTGGTCGGCTACGGAAAACAGAGCAGGAAAAATAATTCCGGTTCTATTTCTTCCATTGATGAAAAACAGATGAAAGGCATTGCTTCCGGCAACTTCGGGGACATTATTGCCGGAAAAGCCACGGGTGTGCAGATTACCCAGGCTAACGCCAATCCGGGAAGTTCACCATCCATCCGGGTGAGGGGGATCGGTACCTTAACGGCAGGCTCCAATCCTCTGATTGTGGTAGACGGGCTTCCTTTAACGGAAGGGTCTAACCTGAATGCGATAGATCCCAATTCCATTGCAAAAATCGATATCTTAAAAGATGCGGCCTCCTCAGCTATTTACGGTTCAAGGGGAGCCAACGGGGTCATCATCATCGAAACCAAACAGGGAAAAAACGGGAAAATGAATGTCTCTTTTGATACCTATTACGGGATGCAGATGAGAAGCGACAACGTAAAGCTGGTAAATGCTTATGACATGGCCACGTTCCTGAAAGAAGCAAGGGACAACAATTACCTTTCCAAGGGAAGCAACAGGAGTGCTTTGGATGATAATGCGACAAGGGTAAGCAAAGGCGCTTCTCTCAGGGAACTGATTCCCACTTATCTTGCACCTTACCTGGCCAAGCAGCCGGGATTAACAGATACCGACTGGCTAAATACCGTAATGAAGCCGGCACCCATCAGCCAGACTTCACTGAATATTACCGGAGGAAGCAGTACCAGCAAATATGCTTTTACCACAAGCTATTTTAATCAGAAAGGACTGGTCATCGGGACAGATTACGAAAAATTTTCAACAAGCATCAATCTGTCAACTGACCTTACGGACCGTTGGAAAGTGGGGATTACCATGACGCCTTCTTATGCAACGGGAACTATCAATGCATCAAACAATTCCAGGAGCTACAACCCGCTGCAGATGGCAACGGCAACGTATCCGTTTTTCAAACCGTACAATAATGACGGAAGCCTGGCGATTTCCCAGCAGATTCTGGGCAATACCGCAACAGACGGAGCTTTGGTAGAAAACCCGGTTGCTGTACAGGAAATGACAGACAGGAAATACACTCTTTTTAAAACTTTCGGAAATATTTTTACGGAGCTGGAGCTGATGAAAGGCCTGAAATACAGGTTTTCCGTAGGAGGGGATTATACCAACTATGAATATAATTTCTTCGATCCTTCCACGGTGGGTGCGTACAGAGCAGCGGCACCCGATGTTACCTTTGCCAACAGGACAGAATATATCCGGAAGAATTATTTAATTGAAAACGTGGTTTCCTTTGACCGGAAATGGGATGCGCACAGGGTAGATGCAATTCTGGGCCAGTCTTTCCAGCAGGAAGACAACAGCCAGCTCCTGACGGAAGCTACTTCATTCCCGGATAACAGCATCAGAAATATCGCGGGCGGAACGGCTTTTAAAAATACACTTACACAGTACAAATGGAGGCTGCTGTCTTATTTCAGCAGGGTAAACTATACCTATGACAATAAATATAACCTGATGGCCTCTTTCCGGAGGGACGGCTCTTCGCGGTTCGGGAAAAACTCAAAATGGGGAGATTTTTATGCGTTTTCCGCAGGATGGACGGTGAGCAACGAAAGCTTTTTCCCTGAAAACAATACCGTTACTGATCTTAAATTACGCTACAGCCTGGGAAGCAACGGGAATAACCAGATCCCGAATTTCGGCGCCCTTTCCCTTATGAATCCTGATAATTATACCTTCGGGAATACTTTAGCACCGGGGTACACCACGGCAACAGCACCAAACCCTAATATTTCCTGGGAGAAATCAAGGTCAAACAATTTCGGGATTGATTTTTCCTTATTCAGGAATGTTTTAAATATTTCCGCAGATTATTACATCCTGAACAGGGACGGCCTGTTGCTGGATGTGCCGGTTCCCCAGCAGTCGGGTTTCAGTACTTCGCTTCAGAACATCGGAAAGATCAAAAATTCAGGTTTTGAACTGCAGATTGCCTCAAAAACCTTCAGCCTGGCAAACAATTTCACCTATTCCGGAAGTTTGAATTTCTCTACGAATAAAAACGAAGTCCTTGCCTTGGCGAACGGGCAGAACCAGATCATTACCGGGGAAAATAATTTCTCCGTGACAAAAGTAGGCGGTTCCATCGGCGAAATGTATGGCTATAACATTCTCGGGATCTACAAAACGCAGGCTGAGATCAACGGTTCGCCTCACATCACAGGAACCATGGTCGGGGATTATATCATGGAAGACCTGAATGGCGACGGAAAGATTAATGTGGATGATAAAAGAAGTTTCGGGAGCGGCGTGCCGAAATACATTATCGGGTTTAACAACAACCTGAGATACGGGCTTTTTGAATTGAGCTTCACACTGTACAGCGAAATCGGCAAGAAAATCTACAACGCAGATGCCGTAACCACCTTAGAATCCGGGGAAGGTTTCGGGATGGCATCACAGTATTATTTTGACAACCGTTACAATGCCGTAACCAATCCTGAAGGGTTTTTCGGGATGCCCAATATGAACTTCTCAAACAACCGGAAGGAAGCCAGGACTTCAAATCTCTACTTCAAAGATGCAGATTATGTGCGATTGAGATCGCTTCGCTTAGCCTTCAACTTACCCCAGTCCATGCTTAAAAATATCGGGATCGAAAACGCACAGATCTATATGGTGGGGAACAATCTTTTTACCCTTTCAAAATACAGAGGGATGAATATTGATGCCACTTCAGACAATGTCCTTACCCAGGGTTTTGACCAGGCTTATTATCCGGTGGCCAGAATTTATTCTATGGGCTTTAATCTTAAATTTTAAATCATGAAAAAACTATTCATTACAATACTCAGTCTTTCAATCATCACTTCATGCTCATCAGATCTTCTGGATGTAAACCCTGAAGCACAGAAAGTATCATCCCAGTTTTACACGAATTCTACAGAAATTGAACAGGGAATTATTTCAGTGTACGGATCACTGCAGTATGTGGGACAGTATCAGCTGGCCATGCCCGCATTAGGCGAACTGCCTTCTGATAATACGTATGATGAGGTTCCTGCAAACGATTCCTTTACCTACGGCGAGCTCGACTTTTTCACCGTTCAGGCAAACAACAGCCTGATTGCCAGTGCCTGGAAAGATAATTACATCGGGATCCAGCAGGCAAATATTATTTTAACCAGGATCGGGGGGATTTCGGATATGACTGATGCCTTGAAGGCTTCCAGAACCGGGGAAATGAAATTCCTCAGGGCACTGATGTATTTCAATCTCGTAAAGATATTCGGCGATGTTCCTTTGGTGCTTAAAGAAACCACGAATGTGAATGATTATTTCGGACAGCCGAAAACACCGGCTGCAGAAGTGTATTCGGCCATAGAAACCGATTTGAAAGAAGCGGTCAGCCTCCTGCCTGCAACGGCCGCACAAAAAGGAAGGGTAACCAAAGGTGCTGCACTCGGAATCCTGGGTAAAGTGCTTTTAACACAGAAAAAATATGCAGAATCACTGACGTATTTAAGCCAGGTGGAACCTTTGGGGTACCAATTGCTGCCGGATGTTGCCAAGATTTTTGATGTTACCAATGAAAACAATGCCGAAATTATTTTTGATGTCCAGTTTGCTTCAGGATTAAACGGAAATTCAGAGGGAAGCACGGCATTCCAGATGTTCAGCCCGTCGGGATCGGTTTCAGGAGCAAAAGGGCACAACCTTCCCACAAAAGAAGTGTATAACCTTTATTCCACAGGCGACACCAGGCGTTCTGCCTATATCGGACTTACATCAAGCGGAATCCCGTTCAGTAAAAAACTGGTTAAGACCTCAAATACCATTGCAGACGGAGGAAGCAACTGTGTGGTGATCAGGCTGGCCGATGTTTTCCTTATGATGGCCGAGTGCTATGCCCGGCAGAATGATGCTGCCAATGCCAACATATATCTGAATAAAATTAAAAAGAGGGCAGGGATTGCCGAAGTAAATTTTTCGGCAGCAAGTGTGCTTCTGGATGAAATAGACCGGGAAAGAAGGCTTGAGTTTGTAGGAGAAGGCCAGCGTTGGTTTGATCTGGTCAGGACGGGAAAAGCCGTTTCGGTTATGAAGAATTATTTCGCGAATAATCCCGGATACAGTACGGCACAGATTGATAACCATCATCTCCTGATGCCGGTTCCGCAAGGGCAGATCAATACAGATCCGGCCATTAAACAAAACCCTGGATATTAATAAAAATTCAAAACAATGTTAAACAATAAAGTATTATACCTGCTTCTTATAACGGTTTCGTCGCTGTTTTTTGCGCAGAAGAAAGAAAATGTTTCACTTTCAGGATTTCCTGATGACAAAGTAATGGTGGTGGCCCACCGCGGAGACTGGCGGGAAGCCCCAGAAAACTCAGTATGGGCCGTTAAAAAAGCCATTGAAAAAGGCGTGGATATGGTAGAAATCGATCTTGCGATGACCAAAGACAGCATTCTGATCGTCATGCATGATCATACCATAGACAGGACGACCACAGGCAAAGGAAAACCGTCTGACTTCACCCTGAAGGAAATTAAAAACCTGAATCTTAAAGACGGCTTGGGCGTGGAAACCCAGATGAAAGTCCCTACACTGGAAGAAATCCTTGATATTACGGACGGTAAAATCCTGGTTAATCTTGACAAAGGCTTCGACTATATCAAACAGGTTTACCCGCTGTTAAAAAAGCGTAAAATGCTGGATCAGATTCTGTTCAAAGGCCATGAATCGTATGCCGAATTCAACACAAAGTATGGCGACATTAAAAAAGACATCCATTACATGCCCATCATCAGGCTGGGAAAACCGGAAGACCTGGAAAACATTTCCGCCTATCTTAAAAATTACAAGGTATATGGTTTTGAATTTACCGTCGGAACAACGGAAAATAATCTGATTGATTTTAAAAAGCTGAAGGAAAGCAAGGTGAAAATTTGGGTGAATTCCCTGTGGCCCCATCACAATGCCGGACATAATGACGACAAGGCTCTGGAAAATCCCGATGTCTATGACTGGTATATCCGGAAAGGCATTAATATCATTCAGACCGACCGTCCTAAGGAACTGATCATGTACCTGAAAACCCGGAATTTATATTTTTAGCAGCCTGAGCATATTCAGCGAAAAACCCCCGGCCCGACTTTAAGTCGGGCCGGGGATTTTTATTAAGGGGCAGATTTCAATATCTTTAAAATAAGCTTCCTGCGAAAATATCAGAATCAGAATTGAAGTTACCGACGGAAATTTCACGCAACAATGTCTGAGAATCCTTAAATAAACGTACATTCGTTTCCTATTCCTATACCATGAGTGATAATATATTTTCTTCAGAATTCAGTGTTTCCCAAGAATTAACGGATACCCTGTACCGGAACGGAACTAGGAAAACGTACCGGGAAGGAGAGATTATCCTGGATGAAAATGCATCCATACGTTCTATCCCGATTGTGATGAAAGGCCTGTTAAAGGTTATCCGGACGGAAGAAGACGGGCGTGAAATTTTACTGTACTACATCAAAGCAGGTGAAAGCTGCATCATGTCATTTCTTGGCGGGATGCACAATGAAAAAAGCATGGTAAAAGCCGAAGTGGAAGAAGCATCTGAAATCCTTTTTTTACCCATGGAAAAGGTTACATTATTTATAAGAGAATACCCGGAATGGCTGGATTATATTTTCAGGCTGTACCACAAACGTTTTGAAGAGCTGCTGGATATTATTAATGCCATTGCCTTCAGAAAAGTGGACGAAAGATTACTGGCCCTGCTCAATAAAAAGTCTGAAATATCCCATTCTAAAACCATCATTACAACCCACTGGCAGCTTGCCAATGAGCTTGGGACGGCCAGGGTAGTGGTATCCAGGCTTCTTAAGCAGCTGGAAGATTCCGGCAGGCTGGTATTGGGAAGAAACAGGATTATGCTTTCAGATTCCGTTTAAATTTCCTTATGTAACAAAAGTAGCGGTACAGCTTCCCGGATATCCCCATTTTTGCTCAATAAAAGTTGAAAAATGGAAATTCTTGGATATGCAGCATCGGTTTTTATCGGTATTTTGTTGGGTTTAATCGGTGGTGGCGGCAGTATTCTTACCGTACCGGTTTTGGTGTACCTGTTGGGTGTAGATGCCTTTCTGGCTACAGAATATTCACTTTTTATTGTCGGGATCAGCAGTTTGGCCGGCTCATTTTCCTATTTTAAAAAAGGCCTGGTTAATTTTAAAACGGCCGTCATCTTCGGGATCCCGTCCGTTGTTTCTATTTTTCTCACACGGCATTACCTTTTGCCGCTAATTCCTGATGAAGTTTTCCGTATCAACAGTTTAACGGTTACGGTCACCAAAGATATTGTTCTGCTGCTGGTTTTTGCCGGTTTAATGGTTGTTTCTTCTTATAAGATGATCAGGAAAAGTGTGGAACCGGTCACAGGAACCGTCCGGTCAGAAAAAAACAATACGATTCTGGCAGCAGGGCAGGGCTGTATGGTCGGTATGCTGACGGGGCTTGTAGGAGCAGGCGGCGGATTTATGATTATTCCGGCATTGGTCGGCCTGCTGAAAACACCGATGAAAGTTGCTGTGGGAACTTCGCTTGTTATTATTGCCGTGAACTCGCTGATCGGATTTTTCTCGTCAATAGATCACGTTAAAATACAATGGAATGTATTAGGGCCTGTCTCTGCAATGGCTGTCGTGGGAATTGTTATCGGATCACAGCTCTCAGATAAAATTAACGGTGCAAAGCTGAAGCCTGCATTCGGCTGGTTTATTCTGGTGATGGGTATTTATATTATCATCAGGGAGCTTTTCCTTTAATTTAATCAGTATTTTTTGGGCAGCTTTCTCCGCCTTCCGCTCCCAATCTTTTTGCCGCAGCTTTCCCTCTGCAAAAAAAAGGATTTCCGCTCAAGTCGGGCTGCGATGATCCGGTTCAGAAACTGAAGGTATGCAAAACTTTAAAAACAGTCAGTAGTCAAAAGAAAACTTTGCGGACTTTACGTTTAATTTCAATCATCAGCAAAAAGATGAGGTCTTATGTAACAAAAGTAGCTGGAGGAACAGTAGAGAACATAGAAATTTACAATACAATAAATACATATGAAAATAGAACAGATTTATACCGGATGCCTTGCCCAGGGAGCCTATTACATTGTTTCTGAAGGCGAAGCGGCAATCATTGACCCGTTAAGGGAAACCCAGCCATACATCGAAAGACTGGAAAAAGACAGGGTAACATTAAAATATATTTTTGAAACCCATTTCCATGCAGATTTCGTGAGCGGCCATGTGGGTCTGAGCAAAAAAACGGGTGCTCCGATTGTGTACGGTCCACCGGCAGATCCTGAATTTGAAGCCGTTATTGCTGAAGACGGGCAGGTTTTTGAAATCGGGAAAATCAAAATAAAAGTCCTGCATACTCCGGGACATACAATGGAAAGCGCTTCGTTTTTACTGGTTGATGAAAATGGAAAAGAAAAAGCGCTTTTCAGTGGAGATACTTTGTTTTTGGGAGATGTCGGCCGGCCGGATCTGGCTCAGAAAGAGGAAAGCGTTACCCAAGAGGAACTGGCCGGGCTGCTTTATGACAGCCTGTATCAGAAAATACTGTCTTTGAATGATGAAATTACGGTCTGTCCCGCTCACGGAGCCGGTTCTGCATGCGGAAAAAATATGCAGAAAGAAACCGTGGATACCCTGGGAAATCAGAAGAAGACCAATTACGCGCTCAACCAAAAAGATAAGGAAAGCTTTATAAAAGCTGTTACAGACGGGCTTCTTCCGCCGCCGGCTTATTTCGGGATGAATGTCGCGATGAATAAAAAAGGGTACATCAGTTTTGATGAGGTGCTGGCTAAAGGCCTCCGCGCTTTTTCGCCTGAAGAATTTGAAGAAACAGCGGAGCATTCCGGGGCTTTGATTCTGGATGTCAGAAATCATGATACATTTGCAGAAAGTTTTGTTCCTCAGTCCGTTAATATCGGGTTGGAAGGGGATTTTGCACCCTGGGCCGGCACTCTGATTGCAGATGTAAAACAACCGATTCTGTTAATTACCGATGAAAACAGTGAGGAGGAAGCCGTTACCAGACTGAGCAGGGTAGGATTTGACTATGTTCTAGGTTTTCTGAAAGGCGGTTTCGAAGCCTGGAAAAACAGCGGGAAAGAAACAGATACCGTCAGCAGGATTTCCGCACAGCAGTTTGAAAATGAAATCAAAGATAAAAACGTAAACATCTTAGATGTAAGAAAAGAAAGTGAATACCGGGCTGAACATGTGGACGGGGCTTACAATAAACCTTTAGCCTATATCAATGAATGGATATTGCAAATTGACCCGATGGAACATTTTTACCTTCACTGTGCAGGCGGCTACAGAAGTATGATGGCAGCAGGCATTCTTCAGGCGAGAGGATTCCGTAATTTTACCGAAATTAAAGGCGGGTTTAATGCCGTCTCAAAAACCGGTGTTCCCAAAAGCAATTTTGTCTGTCAGCGTAAACGTTACACTCAGTTTAAATAAAAATAAATTATGTTGGATTTAATAAAAGAACCGTGGCCGTGGTATATTGCAGGGCCGCTCATCGGCCTCACCGTTCCCGTACTGTTGATCTTAGGCAACAAGTCCTTTGGAATCAGCTCATCATTGCGGCACATCTGTGCAGCATGTATCCCTGCGGATCTTGAGTTCTTCAAATACGACTGGAAAAAAGAAGCATGGAACCTGTTTTTTGTCCTGGGTATTTTCTTCGGCGGAATGATCGCTGCTTATTTCCTGATGAATCCCGGGGAAATTACAGTCAATCCGGACCTCAAAACCGAACTCGCATCTTATGGAATTACAGATTACAGTAACCTTATCCCTGTCCAGTTGATGAATTTTAAAAGTCTTTTAACCTTAAAGGGCTTCATCACCATGGTCGGCGGCGGGTTTTTGGTCGGTTTCGGAACCCGGTATGCAGGCGGATGCACAAGCGGGCATGCCATTATGGGATTATCCAATCTGCAGTGGCCGTCCCTGGTGGCTACCGTCTGTTTTATGGCCGGCGGATTCTTTATGGCCAATGTGGTTTTTCCGCTTATTTTATCACTTTAATTTAATCATCATGACAAAAGAAAAAGAAATATACCATCAGGCCGGCAGCTGTACTGCCGAAAGTCGGTTTCAGCATAAATGGCATTATAATTTGAGATATTTAATTGTTGGTATTTTATTCGGGATTGTATTTGTAAAAGCCGAGATCATCAGCTGGTTCAGGATCCAGGAAATGTTCCGCCTGCAGTCGTTTCACATGTACGGCGTCATCGGAAGTGCGATCGTGACCGGAATGATTTCTGTCTGGCTGATTAAAAGGTTTAAAATAAAGACAGTTGAAGGAGAACCGGTATTTATCGCTTCGAAAAAATTCAGTAAAGGGCAGATTTACGGCGGCCTGATCTTTGGATTTGGCTGGGCCGTTACGGGCGCCTGTCCCGGGCCTCTGTTCGCGCAGATCGGAACCGGGTCTTTTGCCGTTATTGTTACGTTGCTGAGTGCAGTTTCCGGAACCTGGGTATACGGGTATTTCAGGGGAAAGTTGCCGCATTGATTGCACCGCGTTCTGTGCTTCCTGAAAAGTTTCCTTGTAAAAATATGATACGCAAGTATACCTGAATACTCAGCCGGATTTATTATTCCAACCGTTAAAAAAAGCTGCCTTACACTAAGTAGGGCAGCTCCAGGTTGAGATAATGTATAAACATCCTTGTTAGACGATTATTTTGTTTTGATTTTAAAATCTTTTTTTATTGTCTCCAGTAAGACCATTTGCTTCCGTTGTATACGGCCAGCCTTTTGGCTCCGCTTTTATTGATGTACACCATCATTCCCGGAGACGGGCTT
>NZ_LMKA01000120.1 GCF_001421435.1 Chryseobacterium sp. Leaf201 | reverse complement strand
CAAATTTAATATAATTTTCTAAATATAAAAATTTTAGAGTAAATTTGTAAAAAAATAGCTTGAAAAGAGAAATTAAGACCACCAATGACGGCAGCAAAACATTGTTTATCAATGATTTAAATGAAAACTACCATTCACATCACGGAGCCCTTCAGGAAGCGGAACATGTGTTTATTAAAAATGGACTTATTCTTATCTATGATTATGAAATTAATATTTTAGAACTCGGTTTTGGAACAGGTTTGAATGTTTTGGTAACAATTAATGAATATTTAAAAACTGACAAAAATCATATCATTAATTATTTTTCTCTTGAGAAATATCCCATAAATGAATCTGAAATGAATGATCTGGCGTATTTCGAGCTCTTTGATAACCCTGAATTCAAAAATATTTATCATAAAATTCATCAGGCAGATTGGGAAAAACCCGTTGAAATTGTTAAAGGTTTTCATCTGAAAAAAATACAGTGTGACTTTTTCGACCTGAAAAACATAGACTTACCTAAAATCAACCTCGTTTATTACGACTGCTTCGGAGCACGCGTGCAGCCTGACCTTTGGGAAAAACCCCTGTTTGAGATGGTTGCTTCTACAATGGCGATTAACGGACTGTTAACAACCTACGCTTCAAAAGGCAGTGTCAGGAGAATATTGCAGGAACTTAATTTTAAAGTGGAAAAGAAGCAGGGACCGCCGGGAAAAAGGGAAATGATTAATGCTGTAAAGCTGGAAGTCTGAGAATTTGCATCTTAAGACAATTGGCAGTAAACTTCCATCATCCATCTTCAGACATGCATCCTTTTTTCAGCAAAAATCACTAAATTAGCTTTACAAAATAGTATATATGATAGATAAGATCAACGTCAGGGTATACGCATGTGCTGTAAAGGATAAAAAAGTCCTGACCTTATTTGAGGAATACGCTGGTGAGCCTCTGATGAAATTCCCCGGAGGCGGACTGGAATTCGGTGAAGGGATAACAGACTGTTTACACCGGGAATTTGATGAAGAACTGAATGTAAAGATTGAAGTAGTGGAACACCTGTACACACAGGAACATTTTCTGGTTTCCCGTTTCAGGGAAAATGAGCAGCTGCTCACTATCTATTATATCGTCAATATTGTTAATGAAGAAGATTTCCTGATCATGGATCCCTGTATTGAAAAAACGGAATGGGTGGAAATAGACAGGACTGACAATCCATTTCCTCTCCCTGTTGACAAAATTGTTTTTGACAGGCTGAAAGAAAAATTCCTGTAAACAAAGCCTACAGGAATTTTTCTTATACTATATTATAATTACTTATAAATTTTAAAATCTTTTGCGCCGGGATAAGGCTGCAGGTATCCGGAATTCCAGTTAGACTGCAGTAGGGATTCCAGGTACTGGTCTGTTCGGTTTGCATGGGGGTCATATTTATCCTTAAGATCAATATCCGCCATTTTTCCTTTTACATTCCACCAGAAAGCGCTCCAGCCGCCTCTCAGTTCTTTAATAATTTCATATACATTCTTTCCGGTTGCCCGGTTCATCAGCTTTGCAAAGACCTGGCCTTCCGTTGTGGTAAGGTCCCTCAGCTGCTTTTCGTACTGATCAGCCAGCATATTCTGCCTGTCCCTCACATATTTCTTCTTTGCTTTACTATCCATATCATTCATATCCTTCTGGATATCCCTGTACTGCTGAAGGGCCGTTACAAATAAAGGATATACCCTGTAGAGCTTTTTATTCAGGAAATAGTAGTAATTTCTGTCAAGCTGGTTATTGAATTTCGGTTTGTTGACCAGGACCAGTTCATCCATTACCACCACGGTTTCCCCGTTGATCTCGTACACCTTCATTTTCTGGCGTTCGTCGTAGTAATATTTTTTTCCGAACTCATCCGTTTTCAGCAGTTCCTGCGGGTATTGGCTCAGCGGAACAGCAATCACAGAATCCTTCTGACCGAAAACACTCATCCCCAAAAAGAAAAGAAAAAGACCTGTAATCTTGTTAAATTTCATTATTTTTACACCTATTATAACGAAAATTAAACGCAAAAATCATTCCTTTTTTATGAAATTTGATAAGAAATCTTTGAAATTTTTAGAAAAATATTTAAATACATCATCTCCTACCGGTTATGAGCATGAAGGGCAGAAAGTATGGATGGATTATATCAGGCCTTATGTTGATGCCGTTGAAGTAGATCATTACGGAACCTGCTACGGGATCATCAATCCGGAAGCTGAATTTAAAGTAGTGATTGAAGCCCATGCGGATGAAATTTCCTGGTATGTAAATTACATCACGGATGACGGTTTGATCTACGTGATCCGGAACGGAGGATCCGACCAGACCATCGCACCTTCAAAAGTAGTACATATCCACGGGGAAAAAGGAATTGTAAAAGGTGTTTTCGGATGGCCGGCTATCCATACAAGAGGAACCCAGAATGAACCTGTTCCTAAAATTGAGAATATCTTTATCGACTGCGGTGCTGTTTCTAAACAGGAAGTGGAAGAGATGGGAATTTATGTAGGATGCATGATTACCTATCCCGATGAATTTTTTGAAATGAACGACCGGTATTTTGTCTGCCGTGCACTGGATAACCGGATCGGAGGATTTATGATTGCCGAAGTAGCCAGGCTTTTAAGTGAAAATAAAAACAGCATCCCGTTCGGGCTTTATATTACCAATTCGGTTCAGGAAGAAGTCGGTTTGTACGGAGCTGATATGATTGCGGACACCATCAAGCCCAATATCGCCATTGTTACTGACGTTACCCATGACACCACCACTCCGATGATTGAAAAGAAAAAGGAGGGTGACCAGAAATGCGGTGACGGACCGGTAGTATTTTTTGCGCCAAGCGTACATCACATCATCCGCGAACTGATTATCGAAACGGCTAAAACCAAAAACATCCCTTTCCAGAGAGCGGCAGCCAGCAGGGCAACCGGAACGGATACCGATGCTTTTGCCCATTCAAACGGAGGTGTGCCGAGTGCACTTATTTCACTGCCTTTGCGGTATATGCATACAACAGTGGAAATAGTTTCCAAAGAAGATGTTGGAAATGTAATTAAGCTTATTTATGAAACCCTTCTGAGCATCCAGCCTGAAATGAAACTGAAATATCACTAAAGATGATGAGATATCAGATACCAGACTTAATAATGTACATTAGAAATTTCAAGCCTGAAATCTGATATCTCTTATCTTAAAATCTTATAAAAAGTAAAAATGAAAACAAAGCTTATTGCTCCTTCCCTTTTAGCCGCAGACTTCGGGAACCTGCAGAGAGATATTGAAATGGTCAACAATTCACAGGCCGACTGGTTCCATATCGACGTGATGGACGGCCGGTTTGTTCCCAATATCTCATTCGGTTTTCCGGTGATGAAAACCGTTCAGCAGCATGCCAAAAAGTTTGTAGACGTACACCTGATGATCGTAGAACCGGACAAGTATGTTGAAGAGTTCATCAACCACGGCGCAGACCTGGTTTCTGTTCATTATGAAGCCTGTACACACCTTCACAGAACCATTCACCACATCCAAAGCCTGGGGGCAAAGGCAGGTGTTGTTTTAAACCCTTCCACTCCGGTGCTGATGCTGGAAGATATTATTGCTGATCTTGACCTGGTATTGCTGATGAGTGTAAACCCCGGATTCGGAGGCCAGAAATTCATTGAAAATACCTATAAAAAAATCGCTGAAACAAAAGATCTGATTTTAAGCAATAATTCTACTGCACTGATTGAAATTGACGGTGGCGTAAACCTTGACAATGCAGCAAAGCTTTTTGAAGCGGGTGCTGATGTCCTGGTTGCAGGAAATGCTGTATTCTCTGCAGAAAGCCCGGAAAGAACAATTGAATTATTAAAGATTTAATTAATTATCAGATCTGTTTAAACACACTTTAATTAATTCTGTTAAAATACATAAAAAGGCAGCTAAAATAATTTAGCTGCCTTACTCTTTCTGGAAATCTGAGCCTTTAATGGTTATTAGTTTTGAACATTTTAATGCTTAAATCTCCTGTTCTAATGCTGATGTAAAGATGCGAAAAAAGCATGTACCACGCATCCGTAGAAATACGGAATTTGAAAATATGGTATTTCTACGGATACCTTTTTTATTAAAATAGCCGGTCAGTGAAACTTTCAAAACCCTTTCTAACACTCAACTTTAATATGGATTCCATTTCTTAACGATCTGAGAAGCCGTGTGGATCATTTCGGGATCCCAGTTGTGCATCTTAAAATAATGGAATGCGTAATTCCTGATGGTTTCAGGATCCTGAGACTCAAATAAAAATTTATTAAGGTTTTTCTGGTCATCAAACAGCAGCAGGTTTTCCATCGGATCCGTTAGAACCCTATTTTTCTTTTTCCATTGATGCTGTAAATTTTCTTTCGGGTCTGAATTATCTATGATCTGTTTTACTTTTTTAAAGTCACGGAGAAAATTTTGCTTATCTGATTCAGTTTTTATCGTATGCCCTAATCTTTCGATAATAATATATTCTAAATGGCTGCAGCGTGATATCACATCGGGCAGAATATCAAACAGTTCCTGCGGAATCTCATCATCATGGGTATCTCTCCGGATCCTTTTATTTTTGGTATAGATACTGTTTTCCCAACTCCCACCGGACAGGTGGATTTCTTTTACCTTTTCCAGGGGATAGAGATTAACCAGCTCCATGATCTCCATATTAAAATTTGAAGCCTGGCAATATATATTATGAAGGTCTAAAATCACAAACCCGTCGATATCTTCAATCAGCCGGTACAGAAACTCACCCTGTTCGCTGACATCGTCAGACGAGAAAGAAAAAGCAAGGTTTTCAATACCTATGGGAACTTCCACAACATCCTGGAGGCGCAGAAGCCGGTCTTTTCCTATTTTTAAAAGTTCAGGATGCAGAGGAACGGGTAACGGAACTCCCTGATGGAAGTTTTCCGTATTCATAAAACCGAAATGTTCGGTGATATGATTATAGCTGCGCCTATCAGTTTCAGCTTTAAGTTTCTGAAGCCACACATCCTGCCGTTCAGTCCATTTCGCATCAAATAGCGAATAGTAGACTCCATGGCCCAGCAGCCTTTTATGATCAGAATAAAAATTAAGCAAATCAGCAAGCCATTGGGGCTCATCAACAGTATAAAAAGTATCGAATGACCATTCGAGAACATCAATTCCGCTGCTTTCCAGTAACGGAAGAATGGCAGAAACAAAATCTGCCTCCGCCATCATTGACACGCCTAATAATAGTTGCCTTTTCATTATCCCATTCCGCAGGCAGGACAGGATCCGTAGTTCCTGATCACTGTATCCTTTTTAGCGATTGGCTGAGGGTTGTTTATTTTAGCCGTTTTAACTTTGCTGGTTTTCTTCACTGTTTTTTTAGTTGTTTTTACAACGGGCCTGGTAGTCTGAGCCGTTACTGTTGCCGTAAGCAGGCTTGCCATAAGTAATGCCGGGATTTTCATATTGTTTTATTTTTACTTTATTAAATGTTACAACAATTGTTCCTTAAAATACCACATTAAAATATCAGTTCACGAAAACTGAGATATACCGTAAGCTTATTGTTGATTTTTAAAGATATGAATAATGAAGAGCCTGTTTTACTTATTTCGTAAAATAATTTCTTGATTGCCCTAATCCCAAGGTTCACCTTAGCCAGAAATAAATGATTTTCAGAGCTTTAATAAATATTATAGTGTAATGAACTTAATTTAAACTGTATCTAACGATATGGATACAAAAAAATCCGGAGAATATTCTCCGGATCCTGTATTTTAAAGCTGATGATTTCTTAGAAAATCTCTCTTCCTGAAAAATGGAACTGAGCTTCGATAAGCGCATTCTCATCAGAGTCAGAACCGTGAACGGCATTTTCTCCGATGCTTCTTGCAAACATTTTTCTGATAGTCCCCTCTGCAGCATCTGCAGGGTTAGTAGAACCGATTAAAATCCTGAAGTCTTCAACCGCATTGTCTTTTTCTAAAACGGCAGCTACAATTGGACCTGAACTCATGAAATCTACCAATTCTCCGTAGAAAGGTCTTTCTGCATGTACTTCATAGAATTTTTTAGCATCAGCAACCGTAAGCTGAGTTAATTTTAAAGCTTTGATTTTGAATCCGCCTTCTGAGATTTTACCCAATATAGCACCGATATGTCCGTCTGCAACTGCATCAGGCTTGATCATTGTGAATGTAATGTTAGACATAAAATTTATATTTTTTTAATGGCGCAAAAATACAAAAAAAATCCTTTCCTGTCGTTTAAATTAATTTTAACGCAAAATAACATATATTAACTAATGTTAACATTTGTTTTGGCACAAAAGTTGTTACTACTAATTCGATTCTCATGTTTAATTTGAGTTTTCATGGTTATTAGTTTTTACCCAGCTTCGGCTGGGTTTTTTTATGCCTTATTTTATCAGTTATGTTGATTGGCTTTATTGATAGAAATACACATTCTTTCTTCATGTAAAATATGAAGAGCCGTAAATGAATAAAGTGTTGAGGATTATTTTTGGGCAGTTTCTTCCGCCTCTTCCATCAGCTTGATGTAGGTAGCATATCTGGAATGCTGGATCTCCCCTGTTTCCAAAGCATCCAGGACGGCGCATTTCGGTTCATTGATATGCATACAGTTGTGGAATTTGCATTCTTTTCTTTTCCTGAAAATTTCCGGGAAATAGTGCTGTACTTCTTCCTTTTCAATGTCGATCATGGCAAATTCCCGTACACCGGGCGTGTCAATAACATTTCCACCAAAGTCCCAGAAGTGCATCTGTGCAAAAGTAGTGGTGTGCTTTCCTTTTAAATGGGTGTCGGAAATTTCAGAGGTTTTCAGGTTCAGTCCGGGCTGTAATGCATTGACCAATGTCGATTTCCCACAACCGGAATGCCCGAAGAATACGGAGGTCTTGTCTTTTACAATATCCTGCAGCTGCTCCAGGTTTAATCTGGAATAGGAAGAAATTTCAAGGGAGTCATACCCTATCTCCTGATAAAGGAATTGTATGTCTTTTACGATTTCAATTTCCTCTTCGTGCAGGACATCAATTTTATTAAAAAGAATAATCGGCTTGATGTTGTAGGCTTCACAGCACGCCAGGAACCGGTCTAAAAAACCAAGTGAGGTTTCAGGATGTTTCAGGGTAAAGATAAAACAGGCCAGATCTATATTGGAAGCGATGATGTGTGCTTCTTTTGAAAGGTTCACAGATTTTCTGATCAGGTAATTCTTCCGGGAATCGATTTTTGTAATCCAGGCAACATCGTCCTGTTCCAGCTGAAATTCCACAAAATCTCCTACCGCAAGAGGATTCGTAAGCCTGGTTTTAATTAATTTAAATTTCCCGCGAATTCTTGCTTCAAAAACTTTACCGGATTCCGAATCCAAAACCTGATACCAGCTTCCTGTGGATTTAATGACTTTTCCTTTCATATCGTAAGATCATACAAATATAAGAAATTAGGGCTTAGAAATAAGGGGAAAAATTCCTTACTTCCAGGCCCTGCTCTCTCAACATTTATCTGTTGATCATAATATTATTCTGAACTTCAATAGATTCTTCATGAATGGTCTTGAAAACCCTTTCAATAAACTCCTTGGACATTCCTGTTTCACCCGCTTTCTGGTCAGCGTATTCCCGGATTACTTTCCACCGTTCCGGCTGGAAGATCGCGATGTCATTTTCTTTTTTAAGCTTACCGATCCGCTCTGAAATTTTCATCCTTTGGGAAAGAAGCTCGATCAGCTGGAAATCAATATCGGAAATCAGTGTTCTGTGTCTGCCCATCTCGCCTTCAAATTCAGCCAGATCAGTATTTCTTACTTTTAAATTGCCGATTAATGTTGCCAGGACTTCCGGTGTAATCTGCTGTGCGGCATCGCTCCATGCTTCATCCGGATTGCTGTGGGTTTCAATCATTGCACCCTGGTAGCCCACGTTCAGGGCTTCCTGTGTGATATCGGCCAGTCCGGTCCTGTTTCCGCAAATATGGGAAGGGTCAATAATCATCGGAATATCGGGAAACTGGCTCTTAAAATCAAGGGCAATCTGCCAGTTCGGGTTATTTCTGTATTTGGTCTTCTGGTAGGTAGAAAACCCTCTGTGGATCACCCCCAGTTTCTTAATATCCTGTCCCAAAAGCCTTTCCAGTGCTCCAATCCATAAAGCAAGATCCGGATTTACCGGGTTTTTAACCAGAACCGTCTTATCTGTCCCTTTCAAAGCCATGGCTATTTCCTGAACGGTAAACGGATTTACGGTAGAACGCGCCCCGATCCACAAGACATCAACATCTGCTTCAAGCGCAGCAAAAACGTGATGGGCATTGGCCACTTCCGTTGCAGTCTTAAACCCGTATTCTTCTTTTACTTTTTTCAGCCAGTTTAATCCGATGACGCCTACGCCTTCAAACCCGTTGGGCTTAGTGCGGGGCTTCCAGATTCCTGCACGGAAAATCGGAACCTGTGCATGGGTTTCCCTGATTCTTTTTGCCGTTTCCAGCATCTGAGATTCACTTTCTGCACTGCATGGCCCGGCGATCATCAGGGGCTGTGGAAATTCATTGATCCAGTCGTTCTGTAATTCTTTTAAATCCATTATTTCTTGTTTTTTTTGATTGGTTGAGTTATATCCATAGGAACGGCATTATAAAGTTACTTTATAATTCTTTTCAAAAAATACCGTTAAATTTAATTATTAAGGAAACAGGAATTGGGAAGGTCTCGGTTATTCCTGTTTATTTTTTGGAAAGAAATTCAGTTAGCAGTACCAATAATAAAATTGATAATGGTTTCTGAAATTTCTAAAACAGGCAGGTACAAAGCTGAAATAACCGCTTAAAAAATAAGCGGGTTGAAAAAGAGACACATATGGATTTATTGAATTTCCCATTGCAGAACGTCTGTTTTCAGCTTTTCTGTTTGTTTATTTGTCCGGAACTGATTTTCCGGACGGTTAATTATCTGACAAATATATAAAATTTATTTAATAAAGCGATTTTCTGATACATTAAGTTTGTTAAGTCGGCACAAAGCATGTTAATGAAAGACATTCTATCTGCTATACATCCTTAACAGCAGATCACATTACGTTAAATCAAACCGCATCAGGTCATCAAGATCTTTAAGCAACGGATTTTTTTCCGCGAATTTTTCAAAAATCTTCCTTTTGGTCATTACCTCGATCTTCAGGTTCTCTATGTCTCTCTGATACAGAATTTCAATGGAAAAGTTATGGACCTTTGTTTTAAAATGATTGAAAAACTCCCTGCTTATTTTATCGAACTCCGCCTTGGCAGAATCAGACGGGAACAGCACGGTAATCTGATGCTCATCAGATTTAACCATTTTGAATGTTTTAACCGCATTGAAAACAATGGTATTCTTTTTCTGAAGCTGCTTCAGGAACAGGTTCCATTCCATTTGAAGGTCGGTTTCAGTAAAATGGCTTTGCGGAAGGTTTTCTTCTTTTACAGACTGTACCTCTTCCTGTTTGGGCTGATCTTCCTTATTTAAAAAAGCATTAATACTGAAGCCTGAAGAAATTCCCTGTCTGGATAACGGTTTTGTTGTTTTTTTGATTTCATTTTCTGCGGGAGCAGCATGCTGGATTACAGCCGGTTTTTCCTGAATAACGCCTTCCGGTTTTTTCTCCTGTGGTTTCTCAGCAACCTTTACTTCCCCGCTGTCACTGACAGCCGGAGGTAATATTATGAACTTTTTTTTTTAGAAACGTCTGAATGGACAGTCAGCGAAGCCAGTTGCATCAGTGCAATCTCTACGGTAAGCCTTGGGTTTTTGGAGTTTTTGTAATTGATATCCGCATGGTTACAGATTTCAATAGCGTCAATTAACTGCTGGGCATTCCAGTTCTGTGCCTGCTGTACAAACTTGGCTTTTGTCTGTTCCCCTACTTCAATCAGATCAATGGTAGAAGGATTCTGTGCCATCATCAGATCTCTGAAATGGTTGCCTAGGCCGGCAATAAATATATGGGAATCAAAGCCTTTTTTTACAATCTCGTTAAATGCAAAGAGTACGTCAGGGATTTTATTTTCCTTAGCGAAATCTACAATTTTAAGATACTGGTCGTAATCCAGGATATTCAGCACTTCTGCTGCTTTTTCCAGGGTAATATTCTTTTGGGAGAACGTAGACAGCCTGTCGAAAATAGACAGTGCATCCCTTAAGGCACCGTCTGCTTTCTGGGCAATCAGGTACAGGGCATCATCTTCATACTGAATCTGCTCTTTCAGGGCAATTTCTCTCAGGTGTCCCTGGATCCCTTCTATGGTAATCCTTTTGAAATCATAGATCTGACAACGGGATAAGATCGTAGGAATAATCTTATGCTTTTCCGTGGTTGCCAGGATAAATATAGCATGCGCGGGCGGCTCTTCAAGGGTCTTCAGGAACGCGTTAAATGCGGCGGAAGAAAGCATGTGCACCTCATCGATGATATACACTTTATAAGTGCCGACCTGCGGAGCGAAACGTACCTGGTCAATCAGTTCCCTGATGTCATCTACCGAGTTATTGGAAGCTGCATCCAGCTCATAGATATTGTAGGCAAACCCGTCTTCTGAGACGGATCCGTCTTTTTCATTGATCTTCCTTGCGAGGATCCTTGCGCAGGTGGTTTTCCCTACGCCTCTCGGCCCGCAGAACAGCAAAGCCTGGGCCAGCTGGTTTTCTTTGATTGCATGCTCTAAGGTATCTGTAATGTGCGATTGCCCAACAACAGTGTCAAACTCCTGTGGACGATACTTTCTTGCAGATACGATAAAATTTTCCATTGCCCAAAAGTAAGAAATATAGTTCTAATCTGAAAATGAAAAGTTTTCAAATTATCAACAAAAAACTTACCTCTCGGTCAATAGGAAAATTTTTTCGTTTTATTTTTCTTCGTAGGCAAAATCAATAATCTCAACGATTGCTTTTTCAATTTCTTTTCTGCCTTCGTCTGTTTTCAGGTCAATCCCGCAGAATTTACTGGCATTGTATCCTGTATAAAGGTTCAGATAATATGATCCTGAAACAAGAAGTGCGGCAATGGCACGGTATCTTATGGACTTATCTTTAAAATGCGGATCAATAATATTGGTAAAAAGCATTTCCCCGATATCTTCTCTGTCATCGGCTACCTTTTTCAGGATCGGCTTGCTTTCTGAAAGTCCCCAAAGGATAATTTTCTGAAGCTCCTTATTTCTTTTAACATGCTCATACTGATTCAGGATGGCTACTTTTGATAATTCCTTACCGCCGTCTGATATATCAACCTCAACACCTTCCTGGTTCATTTTGCTCCAGTAATCCTGTGATCTGATGTATTCGTCTATAAGTTTTTCGGTACTTCCGAAATATTCATAGATCAGTTTTTTATCAAAACCGGCAACTGCGGCTATTTTACTTACTTTTAATCCGGAATAGCCTCTTGTTTTTAAAATCTTCCCTACTGCAGCAAGCAGTTTTTGTTTTGTTTTTTCTTTATCCCTTATCGGTCCCTGTACAACTTTTCTAGGCATTTTATTATTTTTTCGCAATATGCAACTTTTTATTGATATCCTCAAATGCATTGAGTGTTTTATCAAGATGTTCTCTTTCATGGGTTGCCGTAACACTCATCCTGATACGGGCGTTTTTCCTTGCTACGGCAGGATAAATAATCGGATTTGCATAAATGCCGCGTTCAAGAAGCATTTTGCCTACATCACCGGTAATATGCGGGTCCCCGATTTTTACCGGTATCACCGCGGAACAGGTAGTCCCGGTATCCAGACCCATATCGTCCAGTCCTTTTTTAAAGTAATTGATATTTTCCCAAAGTTTTGCACGCCACTGCGGCTCTTCGTCGATCAGCTCAATAGCTTTGACAATACCCGTGGCGGAACCGGGAGGAGTGGTTGCAGAAAAAATCTGCTGACGGGACTGAAATCTTATAAACTCAGCCAGCCTTGCATTGGTAATTACATAACCGCCAAGGTTACCGAATGTCTTGCTGAATGTCCCGGTAATAATATCAATTTTATCCAGCAGTCCCGGATCTTCAAGGGTTCCCCGGCCTGTCTTTCCAACAATACCGACTCCATGCACATCATCCACCATTAAATAGGCATTGTATTTTTTTACAAGCTTATACATTTCCTCTACCGGGGCAACATCCCCGTCCTGGGAATACACACCGTCTATCACCACAAGTTTTGTGCGGTACTGGTTTTCGGAAGTTTTTAAAATCTGTTCCAGCGCATCCAGATTATTATGGGGAAACGTCTTCCTGTTCGTGAGGATACACCCTTCATGTACACTGGCATGAACGGCCATATCTAAAATGGCAATATCTTCTTTCTGCAACAGGATCTGCAGCGTAGCACTGTTGGCCGTATACCCTGTTGTAAAAATAACGGCTTCATCTCTTGTTCTTCCGAAAAAAGAGGATATGGTATTTTCCAGATCATTGTGATAGGAATAGTATCCTCCGATCAGCGGAGTGGCAGCAGTACCGGTCCCGAATTTTTCTATCCCTTCCATGGCTGCCTGCTTTACCTTAGGGTGTTGCGTAAACCCTAGGTAATCACTTGTGACGAAGCTTATAAATTCTTTTGTTACGTTTTCCGAACCCACATTCATTATGGAACTGCAGCCTGTATTATTCTGCAGTCTGTAGTGGTGGCGTCCGTTTGATTTCATATAGTTTAAGAACTCTGAATATATATCTGCGCGCTCCATCATATCGAAGCCCGGAATATTTTCAAAATCTTTAAATGTTGCTGTTGAGAAGTTGATGTTCATCCTTAATTTGTTAGCTGTTAGGTATAACAAATATAAGATTATTTTGAAATAAAAATTCCAATATTTTTATTATGGAATTGATTTTTTATTAAATATTCTTAAATACATCTCATATTCGTAATTCAAGATTTATTTATTAATTAATAATTAAAAGTCTTCTTTTTATAATGAATTGATTAATCACTTATTATGAGACATTAGGTAATTTTCGGAAGGTTTCCGTTAAATGCCTCAACAGAATTTTTGACGTTGAGTTTTTTCAGGATGTTCTGGCGGTGCCTGCTCACGGTGTTAATACTGATTGAAAGCACATTTGCAATTTCCTTACTGGTAAGGCCCTCCCCTACATACTTCAGCACTTCCAGTTCTCTCGGCGACAGGATCGTTCTGTAATCAAATTTATCTTCCGCAACAACCTCTCCTTTTACTGTGTTGATTATTAAAAATTCCGGCAGCAGATTTTGTGAGCGCTCTGCGATCCGGTCATACAGGCAAAGAGCAAATCTCAGCTTACCTGTATCGGGAGAATAAAAATAAAACATCCGGTGCCGGATCCACTGATAGATGCCATTCTTATCACACAGCCTCATTCTTGAAACTACGCAAAACGATGAACGTTCATCCTGTCCGGTTTCTTCCAGCATTTTGAAAAACCTCAGTTCATGAACATATTTTTTCATCCGGTCATCGGGATGGATTTTCATCAGGATTTCTTCTTCCCAGATCGAATTGATTACTGTAGGGTTTTCCGGAAAATTAAGGCCCAGTCCGGATGCGGTTCCGGAAGTAAAGATATAACTTGTGTTCATCTGCATATCACTTAATACCGCTATGGAATTCTCTGTGCGGACATAAGCCAAAGCAATATTTTTATAAACCTCCAAATCCATCCGGCATCTTTTATCCTTTGCCCGGCTCTTCAGAAGCGTCTTATTCAGTGTTTCTACAATCGTCATAAAATGGTTATTTATCAGTATTGGACAGGACCTGTTTTTAATTATACATTTGCTAAAATAACAATAATTACACGCAGTGTATTCATCAGACAAGAATAATGAAGAGAATATTTTTAAGTTTTTGTGCGTTAGGCATCATCAGTAAAAGCATGGGACAGACATTGGAAAAAATGACATGGTTCAATGAACCTGAGAAGTGGGAAATCAAAAACAACAGTTTATCCATGTTCGTTACGCCGCAGAGCGACTACTGGAGGATTTCACATTACGGTTTCACGGTGGATGACGCTCCATTCTTATACACTACGTACGGAGGCGAATTTGAAGCCAAGGTAAAAATCACGGGAAATTACAAAGTGCGTTTTGACCAGATGGGCATGATGCTGAGAATAGACAAGGAAAACTACATAAAAGCCGGCGTTGAGTTTGTGGATGGAAAATATAATCTGAGTACCGTAGTTACACACAAAACCAGTGACTGGAGTGTGATTACTTTAGACAAGACGCCTTCTGCAGTATGGATAAAAGCCGTAAGAAGGCTTGATGCAGTGGAAATATTTTATTCTTTTGACGATAAAAACTACATCATGATGCGCAATGCCCATCTGCAGGACAATTCTCCGGTAATGGTGGGCCTTATGGCTGCATGCCCGGACGGAAACGGGTTCCAGGCGACATTCGAGAATTTTAAAGTAAAGCATCTGCCTGACGAGCGGCGCCTGAAATGGCTTGAAAATAATAAATAACCATGGAATCATTGAACAGATGATCTTCTGCCTCACTGTTGTGGGGCTTTTTTATTTTAAACATCTTGGTTTGAACTCCCGGTCTGATGAAAGCTTAGATTACAGTAAAAGCTTTATCAGCTACTTCATAAAAAACTATAAATCTGATGATACCACAAAAAAGGACAGATTATGAACTGACATATTGAAAATATATTACAATTTTATATGATTTTAATACATATATTTATTATTTTTAATATTATTAATTTTTTGGTTAGATATTTGAATTAGAAAATTTAACCGAAAACAGATTCATCAGTTTGAATCTAACACACCAATCATTAAAATAGTACATCATGGTAACGCACTTTATGTCTCCGAAGGACTGCCTGATCAGGGTTATGCAAAAGTCCTTCTCTATTCCCGTCAATGGTCTGTAATCATTATAATGAAGTGTCCTGAACTATTTCCAAATTTTTAAACTTTTACCGATCATGATTTTTGAAGATGAACATTCTGTATTACAGGATAGCCACAACCTTTCGTTTGTGAAAAACGTTATTAATTTCCACGGGGACAAATCTTTTATATTAAACTCTTTACAGAAAATAAAGAACAATACACTCTGTAAAATAAAGCGGAAAATCATCAATAAACTGATAAAAGACTATACCCGCCATCTGAATTATATTGAAAATGAAGACATCAATTCCAAGCCGGACAATTATGAACTGTCACCGGTATATGCCCGGCAGTCATACAATAAGGTAGTTAAGGAAAATGAATACCTCCAGAAAGTGATGACATTTTTAATGAATCAATAACAGCTTTTATTTCCTCCGGATCTATGACCAGAACAGTCAGCAGATCCGGGGGATTTCCTGTTTATCCTTCAGAATCCACTTGTGTAACCTACAGAAAGCCGGATATTCCGGATAAGACCAATTTCCCTGTAACTTTATAATTTTAGATGTATTATTATTCACTATTAATTTTATTTATTTCACCATTCTACTTTTTGATTCCATGTCCTTTTTGTAAGCCGTCTGCATCAATTAAATCACCTGAATTTGATTAAATGCTCTATTGCACAACTTGCAACATACCATATATGTACCACAAATTTAACTTTCATAAAATTCGCTTAGCAGTAAAACACGCTCAATAAATATTGAAAATCAGTAAATTAACTTAAATCACTCTATAATAATATTATTTCTA
>NZ_LMKA01000119.1 GCF_001421435.1 Chryseobacterium sp. Leaf201 | reverse complement strand
AGATTTATTTAGAATAGGTTTAAATTATTCATTTTTAAACACATCTAAGTGATTTATATTGAAATAATTGTAAATTTGATACAATAACAAAATCATTTTCACGAATTAAACAATAGAGAATTGCTATAAGAAAATATAAACATTAACATCTCAAAACTAAATTATCATGGAAAGAAACACCAAGTTTTCAAGTTTTGTCGCCAAACTAGAGCGAAATATGATTGACAACAATCATGAGTCTTTGATTTTAACAAACTCTATGGAGCATTCTCACGGAGGTAACTTTATTGGAGTAAACGACAGCAGATGTGTCAACGGATCTTCTGCCTGCCAAGGATCGATTAACGATTATAAATGTTCAAACGGTGATTGCGGAACCAGTATCAATACGAAAAAGTGTACTGTACTTCAGCCGTCTACCGGTATTCTCTAAACTTCACCTAATATCTTCTATCTTATAGCAATTCCTTTTTTTGTAATTGTAGATAATCCCTAAAAAAAACCATCATGAAAACTAATAATAAATTCTCTAAATTTATTGCCAATCTGGAGCAAAAAATGATTAATAATGATCAGGAAATGATCTTATTATCAAAAAACATTGATACCAACTTTGGAGCTGGTGCCATTGTAATTAACGGTGAACAATGTGTGAACGGATCTTCTGCCTGCCAAGGGTCAATAAATGGTACACGATGTTCGAATTCAGATTGTAACAACAGCTCCAATTCTAAAAAGTGTACTGTATTACAGCCTTCAACAGGAATATTTTAATTCTTTATTGCATTAAAAGAATATTTTATCTTAAAAAATCTAATACCAAATCCAACCAATATGTATAAATTCAGCAGATATAATTCTATTATTCCTTTAAGTGAATCGATTTCAGCTCTTTATAACTCAAAGGAAGACAAATGTATTGTTATTAAAAGAGATATGGAAAGCTATTTTAAATTTCCTGTAAGTGATCTCGAATCCCAACATCCGTCTATTTATCAAAATTTACTGGATATTAATGCCATTATTGATGAAAATGTAGATGAACTTGGAGAAGTTATTCAAAGAAGCAAACAGGTAGATTATGCAGATACGACTTACAGACTAATCATCAACCCAACAATGAACTGCAATTTTAAATGCTGGTATTGCTACGAATCTCATATCGTAGGCTCTAAAATGAATACGGAAGGGGTAGATAAAATCTTCAGATTTATTGATAAAACTTTAATGAATAACAAAAATCTGAAATCATTCGATCTTTCATTCTTCGGAGGAGAGCCTCTGATGTACTACAGCAAGGTTACCGAGCCTATTATCAACTATTACAGGACGAAATATGAAGAATATCCCGATATAAGATTTTCTATATCTTTTACCAGCAACGGATATTTGCTTACCGATAAAATGGTGCATCACCTCACTTATGAAAATGATGAAAAATTTTTTCAGATTACATTAGACGGCAGTAGAGAAGAGCATAATAAAGTAAGAGTTGCCCAAAAAGAAGAAGGCTCTTATGATAAAATAATTTCATCAATCAAAAAACTTATTGCAGAAAAAATAAGCGTCTTAATCAGAATCAATTATACTGCGGAAAATATAGAATCAACCCAATTAATTGTAAACGATCTTACCGATATCTCCGATGAAGACCGCCAATACCTCAGCATCAGCTTCCATCAGGTATGGCAGGATATTGAGATTAATGACATTGAAGACAAAGTGCAGGATGTTCTGAAGGTGTATAGAGACCATAAGCTCATCCCGGCAGGTGAAGAAACAGAACTTTTGGAATCACTTGCCAACCCTTGCTACGCAGATAAAAAAAATGAAGCAGTGATCAATTACAATGGTGATGTTTTCAAATGCACCGCAAGAGACTTCACTGAGGAAAATAAATACGGAGTACTGAATAATGAAGGAGATATTGAATGGAATGATAAGATAATTACCTGGGAAACCCTTAAAATACAGTCGAAGGCGTGCCAAAACTGCAGAATACTGCCCCTATGCGGAGGCGGATGCCATCAGATTAATCTTGAAGCTCGTGGCCTGGATAAATGTCAGATGGGATATGACAATGAGAAAAAGAACGAAGTAATTATGAACAGACTGTCTAAGCTATTCTTCCATGAAGCGTAAAATAAAATTCACACATCAGCTTGAAGCAAACGACTGCGGTCCCGCCTGCCTTCAGATGATTTGTGAATTTTACGGAAAAAAATATAAAATAAGGGAGATCAAAGAAAACCTGTCGGTATCCAAACTTGGGATTTCCATTAAAGATCTGAGGCTTTTCCTTGAGAAAAACGGTCTCAGGTGTGCCACTGTAAATATCAGTCTTGACGACATATACGAAATGCCGCTGCCCGCCATTCTCTATCTAAAACATGGGCATTTTATCATTTTGGAAAATGTTGATAAAAAGTCGATTCACATCGTAGACCCAGGGTTCGGAAAGGTAAGCCTTACTTTAGAAACTTTTTCTGAAAAATGGCTAAACGGATCTTCCGGTGTTGCCATAATTTTTGAGCCATCCGAAGAATTTGAAAAAATAGAACTGATTAAAAGCAGTGAAAAAACTAAAAAAAATCCAATTATTGGCAATGTAAAGAGAATTCTTAAAAAAAATAAGAACAGATTTTACTTTTCTATTCTTCTTACGCTGGTTACTTTGTTGGCGAATTGGGCTATGCCACTTTTGCTGAAAGAAAATATAGACCACGGTATCCTATCGAAAGATATGCATATTGTGGTAAAATTATTGATTTTTCAGTTTATATTTGCTATCAGTTTCCTGTTTTCCCAAAGCCTTTCTGAAGTTATCAACACTAAAATAAGCCTGGACCTTAATATTGACTTTAATAAATCTTATTTTGCAAAAATCTTGAGGCTGCCGGTAAGTTATCATGATTCTAAATTCAAATCCGATCTTATAGAAGGACTCAACGATCAGCATAAAATCAATTATTTCATTACCTATCATTTAATTGGGGTAGTAACAAGTATTTTAAATATTTTGGTTTTTTCGTGTATTCTGGTTTACCAGAACTATAAGATATTTTTGGTTTTTTCAGTTTTCAGCATAATTTCTTTTTTTTATATTTTAATTTTTTTTAAAAAGAAAAAACAGATCGATTATTCGCTGTTTTCTCTGGAATCGGCTAACCGAAACACCATTTATGAAATGATTATGGGAATTACGGACATAAAAATAAACAGTGCTGAAAAATCAAGACTTTCGAATTGGATACAATCTGAAGACAAATTAAAGAAGCTAAAAACCAAACTTGCTTATATTAATTTTTATATGAACGACGGAAATCTTTTTCTGGCAAAAATAAGAGATATTTCGTTGATAGGTTACAGTTCCTATCTGGTTATAGAATCTCAAATGACCTTGGGATTAATGATGATGATAAGCTACATACTGGGGCAGCTTTCGGCACCGCTTCACCAATTGACGGATTATACACAGAATTTTCAGAATACCAAACTGGCTTATGATAGGCTTACGGATATTTATAGCAAAGAAAACGAAACCAAAGATAATTTTGAGTATCAACCCATTCGTACGGTAGATGAAATTGTAGTGAGAAATGTAGATTTTGCTTATGAAAATACTTCCGAACAGGATGTTTTATCTCACATTAACCTCAGAATAAGAAAAAATACGACAACTGCTATTGTAGGAGAAAGCGGCAGCGGCAAATCTACATTGCTCAAACTGCTCTTGGGATTTTATTTTCCTATAAAAGGCGATGTATTAATTGGTAATAATGCCATTCAGGATATCAATTTAGAAGAATGGAGAAAAAGATGTGGAGTAATTTTGCAGGAAGGGTACGTATTCAGTGGTTCTATATTAGAAAATATTACTTTATCTACAGAAAATCCTAATCTCGAAAACTTAACCACTGCATTGAAAATTGCAGAATTGTATGATAAAGTACAAAATATGCCCATGAAGTATCATACAAAAATCGGTGAAATAGGGATATCGCTGAGCGGTGGAGAAAAACAGAGGCTCCTTATCGCAAGAGCGATCTATAAAAACCCGGATTTTATCTTTTTCGACGAGGCAACTTCATCATTGGATACCATTAATGAAAATAAAATAATTTCTAATTTAAATAATTATCTTAACGACAGAACATCTATTATTGTGGCACACCGATTGAGCACGATAAAAAATGCCGACCAGATCGTAGTTTTGAAAAATGGAGAAATTGCAGAGATCGGTACGCACGAAGAACTGCTGGAAAACCAGTCTGTATATTACGAATTGGTATCCAACCAGATGCATTTGGTAACCGGTTAATAATATTCAAAATAAACAATAGATCTTATGAAAACAAAACTAATAATACTGTTTTTCCTGAGCATATCTTATAGTATGTTTGCACAGGTAAAAACTATAAAAAGAAAAGACATTACCGATATTCACAAAGACTGGGTACTGATAAAAACAATCTCCGGTACCTACGGCATTATGTCACAAAACGGAAAAATGATCGTACAACCAACCTATGCAAAAATAGATAGGTTTGGAGTTTTCAATAAAAATATGGCTTTGGTAAAAAGTGTTTCAGATACGTATGGTTTTATCGACACATCTGGCAAGGAGGTAATTCCGGCTCAATATGCTCTGGAAGAAATAAAAACAGAATTTCCATCTTTATATAAAAAATATATATCCAAATAATACCATGAAATTATTGTCTTTAATTTTCTTATTCTCTGCAAGTCTATTTTTTTCTCAAACGAATCGATTTATTTATGAACTGAATTATAAAGTAAATCCAGGAGAACCTCAATATAAAAAGAGTTTTATGGTCGTTGATATCAATCCTGAAAATACAAAATATTACGATTATAAATTTTTGGAGAAAGATTCTTTGAATAAATTTCATAACTCCCGAGATCGGTCTTGGACGAGCCAGATTCCGGTAACAAGAGAGAAAAAATCTGATATTTTTATAAATTATGTTGCGGTGGGCGATGATATTTATACCTACCCCACCTCAAACCATATTGTCTGGAAACTTGAGAATGATATGAAAATACTCAAAGATTTTAAAGCTCAAAAAGCCACTGCCGATTTTGGCGGAAGACAATGGATTGCTTGGTTTACCAAAGATATTCCCTTGAGCGAAGGACCTTATAAATTTCACGGACTTCCAGGTTTAATTCTCGAGATAAAAGATACAAAAGAACAATATATCTTCAATCTCGTAAAAAGCAGTAATTTGAAATCCACTTACGACACCTCCAACTTTCTGGAAGTGCGGTACGGAGAAAAACCAATACCCGCTACAGAAAAAAATGTTGTAAAAAAAGCATTGGAGTATTTTAATGACCCTTTAAATGATATAAGAAAGGAATATATCAATAATAAAATATCTTCTTTCGAATATAACGGCATAAAATACAAGCCGGAAGAACTTACTAAGCTCGTAGCAGAAGAGCAGGAAGATATTCTTTCTACCTATAATCCTATTGAACTCGACAAAGCTTTTCCTTACCCTAAAAAAGCCAAGTAATAAAATTAATACGATAAAACATTATAAAGAACTTGATAACGTCAATCATGTTCTTTACTTTTATAGATAAATATAAATCTATGAACACCAATTTCTCAGACGATTTTTTAATCAAAGGAAAGTTTTCCATAAAGAAAGCATCTACGGCTTATAAAGGCAAAATGACTAAGGAAGAAGGAGTACAGCTGCTGATACAGGAGCAGGAAAAGCTCCGCGAACTTCAGGAAAAACTGTATGCGGACGGCAGTAAGTCGCTGCTGGTTGTGCTTCAGGCTATGGACGCAGCGGGAAAAGACAGCCTGATTGAGCATGTTTTCGGCGGTGTGAACCCGCAGGGATGCAGTGTGACCAGTTTTAAAACCCCAAGCTCCCTGGAATATGCACATGACTTTCTGTGGAGGCATTACCTTGCTGTACCCCAGAAAGGGATGATCGGGATTTTTAACCGTTCGCATTATGAAAGCGTACTGGTATGCAAGGTACATCCTGAATATAATTTAAGTGAAAAAACCTGGGATTCTGTAAAGGATTTTGATGAAACATTCTGGGAAAACCGGTATGAAAGCATCAGGAATTTTGAAAAGCACCTTACACAAAACGGGACGACCATTATTAAAATATTCCTGAACGTTTCTAAAGATGAGCAGAAGAAAAGACTGATTGACAGGATAGACGAACAGGAAAAAAACTGGAAATTTTCAGCGGCAGACCTTCCGGAACGGGCTTTATTCGACCAATACATGGAATGTTATGAAACGGCAATCAATGAGACGTCAAAAGATAATGCACCCTGGTACGTAATTCCGGCAGACAGCAAATGGTTTGCCCGTGTAGCAGCCATACAGATTATTATTGATGTGCTGGAAAAAATGGATCTGAAGTATCCCAAACTTTCTGAAGAAGATAAATTAAGCCTGCAGGAATCAAAAAAGCAACTGGAAAGTGAATAAAATAATAAATCAGGATAGAAGATGGAAGTGAAATTACAGTATTGAAACTTCCCTCTTTCAGCCTTTTAAAAAATTAGGCTTAAAGAAAACCACGAGAAAATCTGTAAGCCGGATTCTGTACCTTACTGCAGGCAGTAAGATGCCTGTTATTTATCTGCGTCGTGCATTGCTGCAAAACTTGAGCTGATTACCCCTCGGCTTTCAGAGCGAGCCACTCCTATTTTCATTGCTGAAAAGAACCGATATACTTATCATTGCACCGCAAAGAGTTTACCTGGTTTCACTACAGCCGAACTGTACCTGCTTTCTGTTGCACTTGTCCTACCCTCGCGGGTGACGGATGTTATCCGCTTTGCTGCTCTCCGGTGTCCGGACTTTCCTACCTCCCAAAAAACGGGAAATCAACAGGCCGACTTTCTCGTGGCTGCAAAGATACAAATTAGTTATGAGTTGAGCGTGATGAGTGACAGGCTGAATACATTTGATTTGCGTAAATGAATAATGCACTTTTAAAGGTAAACGATCACTCATAATTTATAACTCGTAACTTTTCATCAGTTAACACTTTATTACTATCTTCGTGCAACAATTACTAAAACCGGCATTGGCTTCAAAAGAAAAGGAATTTGCGCAGCTTGTTAAAGATAATCAGGGCCTGATTATCAAGGTTTCGCGTCTTTATACCAATTCTCTGGAAGACGAGGAAGACCTGTTTCAGGAGATTGTCCTGCAGCTTTGGAGGAGCTATGATTCCTTCAAAGGAAACTCCAAGATTTCTACGTGGATGTACCGGGTTGCACTTAATACAGCCATTACCATTTTCAGAAAAAAAAGCAAAAGCCTTCCCACCAACGAGCTGGACATCAATCATGCAGATTTTATAGAGGATGATGACGAAAAACAGCAGCAGGTATCACTTTTGTATACGGTAATAAAAACGCTTCCGAATGTGGAACGAGCCATCGTTATGATGTACCTGGACGACCTGCCTTATAAGGATATTGCAGAAAACCTCGGGATAACAGAAGTGAATGCGCGTGTAAAAATGAACAGATTAAAGAAAACCCTTAAAGAACAGATGGAAAAATATGCCTGAATTTGATTTAGACAGCTTTAAGAAAACATGGCAGGAGCAACCTGTTCAGCAGAAATACGGCAACCATGACATCCTTCAGATGCTGAACAGAAAATCACGGAATTACGTGAAATATATCTTCTGGATCAGTGCTGCGGAATTCCTGTTTTTCACGCTGATAGGACTGTTCTACATCATCCAGGGAAATGAATCCAATTCATTCATCAGCATCCTGGAAAAGCTGGGCATTCGGAAAACATCGGATATGGAAACGGATTTTGACCACATTTACCTGACGTTAAAAATCTTAAGCTTATCCGTAACCGCGTATTTTGTTTACAAATTCTATCAGAATTATAAGGATATCAAAATTGAAGAAAACCTGAAAAAATTCATTCTTAAGATCATTGAGTTCAGAAAGACGGTCAATGCGTTTATCTTAATCAATATCGCCTTGTTAATCGCCTTTACTTCTATTTTCACTGTTTTTGTCTTTTATATTGTCAATACTCAAAATATAAAGATCACCAACTCCATGATCACAGGATTTATAGCAGGGATCATCATCAGCACGGTTTTTACCGTATTGATTGTCTGGTTATATTACAGGGTAGTTTACGGCATCATTATTAAAAAACTCGGCCGGAACCTGAAACAGCTGCAGGAAATAGATTCCCAGGAAATATCAGATTAATTTCCGTCCGGAATTTCCGGCAATACAAATAAGATTCATTATTTATCGGACATAAAAAAAGCATTTCGGATTGAAATGCTTTTCTGTATTTTATTAAAGTTCTTTTCTGAGCCTGGCAACCGGAATGTTGAGCTGTTCCCGGTATTTGGCAATCGTCCTTCTTGCGATATTATATCCCTGTTCTTTCAGGATAATTACCAGGGCGTCATCAGTCAATGGTTTTCTTTTGTTTTCCCTGCTGATTACTTCCTGCAGGTGCATTTTGATTTCCTTGGTAGAAACCTCTTCGCCGTCATCATTCGTAAGGCTGTCTGAGAACAGGTCTTTCAGATAAATAATCCCGTTTGAAGTATCTGCATATTTGCTTTTTACCACCCTTGAAATGGTAGAAATATCAAAACCGGTAATGTCTGCAATATCTTTCAGGATCATCGGTCTGAGGGATTTTTCATCACCTGTAATAAAATAATCCTTCTGAAATTTCACGATAGCGGTAATGGTCTGCAGTAAAGTATTCTGGCGCTGGTTAATGGCGTCAATATACCATTTTGCGGCATCCAGCTTCTGCTTGATGAATAAGGCGGCCTGTTTGTGCTCGGAAGAGTTTTTATCGTGAGAATAGGTAGTTAAAATATCCTTGTATTCTTCGGAAACCCTTAAAGTCGGGGCATTTTTGCTGTTCAGCATAGGGATAACCTGCCCGTCCTTTACCTGAATCACAAAATCCGGAATAATTTCCTGGTTGATGGTAATGGTCTGGGTATCAAAATTCCCGCCTACTTTAGGCGATAATTTAGAAATTTCCTCCAGGGCTTCTTTCAGGTCTTCTTCTTCAATATCGTATTTCTGGATAATCTTGTTGTAATGCTTATTGGTAAGCGCGTCAAACTGGTACCGCAGAATGTTGGCAGCCAGCGAAACCGCTTTGTTGGCACTCACTTTCTTTTCAATCTGTAAAAGAAGGCATTCCTGCAGGCCTCGTGCCCCTACTCCGGGCGGATCCAGCTTCTGGACATAATTTTCAAGAATATCTTCAATCTTTTCTTTGGTTGTATAAATGCCCTGAGAGAAGGCAAGGTCATCAACAATGGATTTGATTTCCCTTCTTAAATAACCATCCGTATCCAGGTTACCGATAAGGTATTCTGCAATTTTCTCATCTTCACTACTGATATTGATCAGATGGATCTGCTCCAGCAGATAGTCATAAAGAGACTGCCCTTCCGTTAAGAGGCTTTCATTGTCAAACTCTTCATCGTCTGGAGAATAGTTGCTGGATGCTGTTTTATAGGTCGGCTCATCATCATAAAGATACTGGTCAACATCAAAATCAGTTTCAATACTGTCTGTACCTTCACTTTCATAAGATTCTTCCAGCGAAGCATAATCATCTTCCTTAGATTCTTCTTTTGCAATTTCCAGGGCCGGGTTTTCTTCTAATTCTCTCTCAAGTTCCTCCTCAAACTCCAGGGTGTGAAGCTGGATCAGTTTCATCAGCTGGATCTGTTGAGGGGCCAGCTTTTGTCCTAATTTGAGTTGTAAGTGTTGTTTAAGCATATTTTACTAGATGGTGTTAACATAACATATTCTACGAATTTAATAAATAATTTCGATAAAATAACATTTTAGCACGATTTTTGTACAATGGTTGGGATAATAATGACTATTTTAAAATAAACAAAAAGCCTTACGTAGTATAGTAAGGCTTTTTTTATATCTAAAACTCAGCGTTTTTAGGGGTTCTCGGAAAAGGAATCACGTCCCTGATGTTGGTCATTCCCGTTACGAAAAGCACCAGTCTTTCCAGTCCGAGTCCAAAACCGGCGTGCGGCACGGAACCGAATTTACGGGTATCCATATACCACCACAGCTCATGTTCATCCACATGCATTTCTGCCATTTTCTGTTTTAAAACATCCAGTCTGGCTTCTCTTTCAGAACCGCCGATAATCTCACCGATTCCAGGGAAAAGAACATCCATTGCAGCAACGGTTTTGTTATCATCGTTCAACTTCATGTAGAATGCTTTGATTTCTTTCGGATAATCAAACAAAACTACCGGGCTTTCAAAATGTTTTTCAACCAGGTATCTTTCGTGCTCAGACTGAAGGTCTGTTCCCCAGCTTTCCACCGGATACTGGAATTTTCCTTTTTTATTTTCTTTTGAGTTCATTAAGATCTCAATAGCTTCTGTATAACTTACTCTTTTGAAACGTTTGGCAATAACATTTTCAAGCTTTTCTATCAAACCTTCTTTTGCTCTGTCTTTTTCCGCTTTTCCTTTTTGCTCTTCTGCAAAACGTTTATCTAGGAAATCAAGATCATCTTTACAGTGGTCCAAAACATATTGGATCACGTACTTTAAAAAGTCTTCTGCCAGATCGATGTTATCTTCAAGATTGTTAAAAGCCACTTCCGGCTCAATCATCCAGAATTCTGCCAGGTGACGCGTTGTGTTTGAGTTTTCTGCACGGAACGTAGGCCCGAATGTATAAATCCTTCCCAATCCCATTGCTGCCGTTTCTCCTTCAAGCTGTCCGGAAACCGTTAAGTTGGTTTTTTTACCGAAGAAATCCTGTGCGAAATCAATATCGCCCTGTTCGTCTCTCGGAATGTTATTCAAATCAAAGTTGGTTACCCCGAACATTTCCCCTGCGCCTTCCGCATCAGCACCCGTTACTATCGGCGTGTTGATATAAAAGAACTGGTTCTGGTTAAAGAACGAGTGGATGGCAAAACTCACGGCGTGGCGTACTCTGAAAACGGCCCCGAATAAATTAGTCCTGAATCTTAAATGAGCCTGATCTCTCAACGTTTCCAACGTATGTTTTTTGGGCTGAAGAATGGTTTTATCTCTTTCTTCCGTAAAGTTATCTCCTAAAATAATAATTTTTTTAGCAATAATTTCCACGGCCTGCCCGGCTCCCTGGCTTTCTACCACCTCACCTACTACTTTCAGGGAAGCAGCTGTACTGATTTTATTTATAATCTCTTCATCAAAATTTTCGAAATCAACAACAATCTGCAAATTATTAATCGTAGAACCATCATTAAGCGCTATAAAACGATTGGCACGGAACGTTCTTACCCAGCCGTAAACCGTGATGTCATGATGTAATACTTTCCTGTAGTCCTGTAGGACTTCCTTAATTGTCTGCTTTTTCATTTTGTCGATGATAAATTTTCGTATAAAAATTAATGACTGCAAAGTTACAAAAAAACGGCGCAATATGATGATTACGCCGTACTTTTACAAAATCATTTATCAATTATTTAATCAGAAAACCTGTTTCAAATACGGATTAATTGAAGAAAACCGTCTTTTTTCTTTGTTTTCCGCTGCGGATCTTCCAGGCATGATAGGAACTGGGAACGTCATACTGCCATTTGGGAAGCAGCAGAATAATAAGAATAACATCCAGATGGGAAATGAATCCTAAACCTACAGTCAGATAGAAAGCCCAGCCCGCCTGTTGGAATCCTATCAGATAGGTAAAGGCAATCAGCAGGCTCAGTCCCCACATTTTTGACATAAAAGCATGGGTACAGGTTTCTTTTCCGAATTTCATAAAACTGATGAGGTAACAGAGTGCTTCCATGACAAAAATTAAAAGGATGGCCGGCCATTCGTTTTTTATCAGTTCAGGATTCAGGAAATAAGACGCAAAACCTAATGAAAGCCAGAAAACTAAATCGGTCTGACTGTCAAATCTTCTTAATTTTTCTGATGAAACGCCAACTTTTCGGGCGATAATCCCGTCGAAGATATCTGTTAATAATCCGAAATACATTAAACCTAAAATTAAAAATCGGGATTCTGCACCATTTAAATACGCTAAAGAAATAATAACGGGTGCCAAAATAAATCTTATGGCAATCAGGATATAAGGTATTGTATTCATAATCATAATGTTTTTTCAAAAGTTAAATTATAATGAAATGTTTTCCAGTCACTCATAACAATTAATATCCCGTTACAGAAAAAGTAATTGGATTGAAGATGTAGATTATTGTTTTCATCAATTCTAAAACGAGATTTCTGGATATTCCAACCACCAAAAATCAATGGAATTCCATCAAGCATGAATCTTTTTTCCTTTAAATAGATAAATCCATCATGTTTTAATTTCACTTTTAAATTTTTATCAAATAATAAGTTTTCAGCTTCATATATTTTCACATTTAATCTATTTTGATTGATTGCTTTTAATATTATTTTCAAATCCTTTTTTTCATACTTTTCTTTGAAATCAAACATATTGGTATTTCTGTCAAAAACATTGGTCAGACTTCTGACATAAGAACCATCGCCAGAAAATGGGAGATTATTATAAGTTCCATTGATAAGATCCAGACTACTCGTTTTCAATTTATTATCAATGAATTTATCATTCTTAAATGTTGCGCAACTACTTAACAGTAATATAATACTCAGGTAAAAAAATATTTTTTTCATAGTTATTATTTTAAAATTATACCTCAAAATTATCTGTGAAAAGCACAAAATTAAATGTGAAAAAAAATTAAAATAAATAAGTACATTTGTGAAAATCACAAAATATGCATCAGGAACGTTTGTTGAAGGAAATCAGAAAGAAAATCGGCGGTAAATCTTTGAATGACGAGATTTCCAACATTCTCAATATCAGTTATGATGCGGCGCATAGGAGAACCTCTCTAAAAGCAAAATTCAGTTTTGAGGAAGCATTGGAACTGGCAAAATACTATCAGATCTCTCTGGACCAGTTCATGACTTCAGATCATCAGATCCTGGTACAGAAGACCTCTGCGGTTAGCGAAACAGAAGACCTGCAGTCATTTTTTCAGAACAACCTTAAAGTTTTTGAGAACCTTCCGGTATCTGAAATGACCGTTTATTATTCGGCGAAGGATATTCCGTTTTTTTACACTCTTTCCGATACGCTGCTTTCCCGTTTTAAGGTATATGTATGGATGAACCTGCTGAATGCAAAACAGGTTTTCATTCCTTTCCTCGAGTTTTCACCTCCTTATTTTGAGACCAATACCAAAGAACTGAGAAAGAAATATGAAGAACAGAATGTTGTGGAACTGTGGAATGACAATACAATTTCCAGTATCCTGCAGCAGGTTTTATTTTACGGCGATACGGGGCTTTTACAGAAAAATGAAGCTGAAATTATTTTGAAAGAGCTCAGAACGCTTATCGAATATATTGAAAAGAAAACAGAAAGCAACCCGAAATTCCATCTGTATGAAAATGAACTGGTCAATCTTTCCAATGATATTTTTTTCCATCATCCGGAACAGTCGCTTTTTGCCGTGCCCGTCAATATGTTCGGGTATATCCTGATCACCGATGCAAAGACATGCAGCGATACGCTGAATTATTTCGGGCATCAGATCCAGAACTGCAAATCTTTAAATACTGCCGGAAACAGGGACAGGAAAAAGTTTTTCAATACGATGTATGAAAAGATAGAAAATGTAAAAAGAAAAATTACAGGTTGAAAAATAAAAGTGGAATAAGTAAAATCCTGTGAGAAGAATTTATTTTTTACTCATCTTTTTTGGAAGGAACCAGAAAAACATCGATAAGACCTTCGGGAAGCTGCATTTTGATGAACCTTTCATCTCTGTCAACTTCGATAATCCAGTCTTTGATCATGGGGATCACCACTTCCTTACCGTCTAAATTGGTCACGAAATACACCTGTGCGGTCTGATCATTCACCGAACGGATGACGCCGCAGTCCTGATCATTTTCATCAAGGATGCTGTACCCGATGATTTCATGGTAATAGAATTGTTTTCCGGAAAGTTTCGGTAACGTAGCCAGCGGTAAAAATACGTTTTTACCCAGGGATTGGTCTACCAGTGCTTCAGTGGAATTTTTAAAGGCAATATTCAGAGCATCAGATTTGCTCCAGGATGTCCTTTCAATAAAAAAAGGAACCAATAATCCGTTGATTTCAACGAATATTGATTCCAGATTATTGTAAAGCTCGGGCTGGTCGGTATCCAGTTTAAGGATAACGTTACCCGCAAGTCCGTGTCTGCGTGTGATTTTTCCTAATAAATAGCAATCTTCTTTACGCATACAGGTTTGTTTTTAAGCTTCAGTGTTTTCTTCAGTAGACTCAGCAGCAGGTGCTTCTCCTTCAGTAGTTTCTTCAGCAGCAGGTGCGTTTGCAGCTTCTTCAGCAGCTTTGGCATCAGCTTCAGCCTGTGTTGCAGCAGCAATTCTGGCTTCGTTTACTTTAGCTTCAGCATCCAAAGCAGCTTTCTTAGCGTCAGCCTGAGCTTTCGTTAAACCTTCTACTTTACCTTGTACTTTTGAATCTTTTGCTTCTACCCACGCATTGAATCTTTTTTCAGCTTCAGCCTCATCAAAAGCACCTTTAGCAACACCACCTTGTAAGTGTTTTTTGTAAAGTGCACCTTTGTAAGAAAGGATCGCTCTTGCAGTATCAGTCGGTTGAGCACCGTTGTTTAACCACTTTACAGCAGAATCAACGTTCAAATCAATAGTTGCAGGGTTAGTAATTGGGTTGTAAGTTCCTAGTTTTTCGATGAATCTACCATCTCTTCTTGCTCTAGAATCTGCTACCACGATGTGGAAGAAAGGCTTACCTTTTTTACCGTGTCTTTGTAATCTGATTTTTACTGACATAATGTTTGAATTTTACGGGAACTCGTCCCAGTTAAATATTTTAAGAGTGCAAAGATAGTAAAAAACTTTAAAGTAAAAAGATACAATTAAAAGTTTTGCAATATTACTTTTTTTCAGGAGCCGGGAACCTGCCTTCGCTGCTCGCTTTTTTCCTTACAGGAAAAAGAGCTCAGACAGGCCGCTCGGTCAGGGCTATTATGCCAGGTTACCCATGTAGAACAAGCCCAGGCATTTCTGGTTTTCCTCAATGGTAAGGGATTCTTTTAACTGATCAACAATTTTCGGGGAGCTCCAGTAACACCCTACTCCGTTTGCGGTACAGGTAAGATACATATTCTGGACAGCCATTGAAACTGCTGCAATTTCCTCCCACTCGGGAAGCATTCCGCTGAAATTAACCACAATGGAAACAACGGTGTCTGCTTTATTGATCTTGAAACCGATATCATTGTATTTCTTTTCCAGGAAAAGGTGTTCTGGCTGGGAAGCTTTGTAGATGGCCTGCATTTCCGAAGCCAGTGCTGCCTTCTCCTCACCTTTAAATATTTTAAAACGCCATGGTTTTGTCCGTTTGTGGTTAGGCGCAAGTGTTGCTGCATTCAGAATCTCATCAATAATGTCCTGAGAAATCTCTGTTTCCGTATAATCTTTCGGAAAGATGCTTCTTCTCTGTTCTATAATCTCTTTTAAAACGTCTGCTTTATTCATGAGTGCAAATTTACGGTATGTAATTCATTTAACCTGCTGAATCTGAAAATCTGCGGGAAATAAATTTAAACAGATTCTATGCATTCACTATTAATTTGCTGCTTCTGTATGCCCTGTAATTGCTTATTATAAAATTCGCGAGAACCGCTGAAACCAAGATCCCGGAAAGCCATTTTGCATACATGTTATCTCTGACAGCTCCTAAAAGGCAGATGGCTGTAAAACATACCGCGTATACTATTCCGGCATTGACCCACGGGCGGGCGGGATCAGGAAACTCGTTGATCATGGGTGTTGTTTTATAATTGATAATCGGAAGCAGTTTATGTCTGTCCCAGATCAGAAGTATCATTACGGCAAACATCATCAGAGAAGTGATAATCCATGTTCCGTTAAATGACATGCTGAGGGTGATGATCCAGATATTGGAGAGAATTGCAAAGAACATCAGTGCACCTAACGTAGCGTAACGCTGGGTAATCAGCAGTATTCCGGCAATGAGCTGTACCCAGCCCAGGAAATTCCAGTACATACCCGACTGGTATAAAGCCTCAAAGAAGTACCCCACCGGATTATCCGTCTGAATAGTCGTAAACCTGTGTCCCATTACTTTTACCAATCCGGAAGGGATAAAGGCAAATCCTATTAGATACCGGAGATGAATGATGATCCACTGATTCGTTCTGTTTGTCCGCAGCTGTTGAAAGTTCATATATCAGTATTTTGCATTGCAAGGTACTGAATAAAAATAAAACTCCAAATTAAATTTGAAGTTTGTGGTGATAAAATTTATAAAACCTCTACGATTTTCTGGTAGATGTTATTGAGGGTAAACTCGTCACCGGGTTTCATTCCCATCATTTTTTTTGCCATCGGGCTTTCGGGGGAAATTGCATAAAACCGGTCCCCTTCAAAAAAGAACTCACCCAGAGAAACGGAAATATAAAAACGGGCTTTATTGGTAATGACCAACGATCCCAGCTGCACCCTTCCGGTTGAATTGTTCAGCACTTTCGCCATATTTCTCTTCAGATCATTCAGCGCGCCCAGCTGCCGCTGCATCTGGTAAATTTCTTCCTGCATTTCTTCACGCATGCTGTCATATTTCGGAGTTTTCTTAATATCACGGCTTGCTTCCAGGGTAAATTCCATAAAATCTTTAAGTTTCTGAATTTTTTCAGCAATTACGGTTTTTACATAATTTCTTATATTATTTTTTTCAAATACGATCTTCTCCATGAATCTATTCTTTATATAAAGATAATATTTTTTAAAT
>NZ_LMKA01000118.1 GCF_001421435.1 Chryseobacterium sp. Leaf201 | reverse complement strand
TTTTCAATGATCTCTTTTCTTCCGCTTCCCCGGCTACCCTTTTCTGTCGTTGGGCTTTGCCGTATTTGCGTGTGCAAAAGTAAAACTTTATTTCTAATCAGCCAAATGTTTTTGAAGAAATTTTAAAGTTTTTTTTTGTTAACCCTAAACCCTTCTCTACACATCCAACTCYTCTACTCCTGCGCTCCCGTTTTACCGGACTGCAAAGATACAAATCTTTTTSTCTTTTCCAAATTTTATTTAATTAAAATCTTAAAAAGTTTTACCGATCCGTACCCTATATAATTGCCTGAAGCAATCACATAATGTAGATGATTAGTCCTTAATGTTCAGCTTATCTAAAAGCTCCTTCTGCGCTACTGACTTAACTCTCGTTTTCAGTGGGGCAAAGATAGAAACTTCANAAGCAATCACATAATGTAGATGATTAGTCCTTAATGTTCAGCTTATCTAAAAGCTCCTTCTGCGCTACTGACTTAACTCTCGTTTTCAGTGGGGCAAAGATAGAAACTTCAGCCCTACCATCCAAATATATTTAACGTAAAATTTACTTCCTGTTCATCTTAAAACCCGCTTTGTGGGTAAGTACAGACTTATATTATTAACTTCTACATCATTACAACAAAGACAGACTTATCCACAACAATCAAATAAAGCTTCTGAGCATCACCTGAATGTTAATGAAGTGAGGCTGTTCCAGGTCTAGATGAATAGCCACAGCTTTTAAACAAGGCTTATATGCGTAAAAGAGAGTTCGGTGAAGTAGGTGTTTCCGGTTCTAAATGGAGAGTCAGGCCTTTAACCAGGCTTTATAAGTGTAGAAGACAGTTCAGTGAAGTAGACGTTTCCGGAGTTAAAGAATACCTAAAGAATTGTATAACCTAAACTTTAATAGAAACCTTATAGGTTTTCAAAACCTATGAGGTTTGAGTGAGCGTGATTAATATTATATCTATTATAATATAAGGTATACTATATAAGAGTACAGGATCTAAACCACCCGTCAAAAATCATAAGATTTTTGACACACCTCCTTTGAAGGGGAAGTTTTACTGCGGGGATTGTTGACAAGGACTAGTGGGAATTAAATTAGGATGATAATAAGGGATGCTAAAGGTAGCGGATTATAAGACCATTTTATACCCACAAAAGCCTAGCCCCGATAGAAGCGGCTACCCCGCAACAAGGAAAGCATAAGCAAAGGAAAATGCAGTGGCAAGCCCGGTGTGAGGAGTAAGAGTGGATAGCGGGATAAGCTCCCAAGAAAAAATCAGAGCTTAATTGCCCTGATTCTGTTTGTTATATATGGTACTTAAAAATTCTGCGAAGGATTTTTCCAATCCGATGATATCGCCGCTTTTTAAGTTTAAGCCTCCTATTCCGGTTTCATCAGCTTTAACTTTTGCAGATGAGATCTGGAAATATTGGTTAGAGCTGTTTTGCTTCGGCTGAATTTTGATTGTTGAGCCCAGCAGTTTTTTTGTTGAGAGGGTATATACTTCTCCCGGAATTATTTTGAGCTCAAGATAAGATCTTGGGGAAATGATGTAATCCTTTTTATTTACAGCTATTTTCTGGTCTTTGTCTGAGGAGGCAAATACATAGATGTATTCTTTCTGATCAGTCAATTTTTCTTTGGGCAGATAATACAGGTTCAACCGGTAATTTGCAGGGTTGAAATCCTGGCGCGAACCGTCAATATTTTCAAATGGCTTCAGTGAAAATGTATTAGCTCCGATTTGTTTTGCTTTTTTATAGATTAATGAAAAGATTCCGGCATCTTCTTTTGAAAATCCCTGCACCTCTATTTCACCGAGATATTCTGCACCTTCAGTTGCCTCACTGATCTTATATAAAAATTTATCTGTATTGTCATGCGTCTTTTCAACTTTTGTGAGGTATACATTTTGTGCACAGAAAAACTGAACCAGAAAAATGAAAATGAATGCGATAAGGTTTTTCATGTTATATGTATTACTGTGTAAGTATGTCAATGCATTCTTCCAGGCTGTTTTCCCAGTGTTTGGGTTCTATTTTATAAACTTCTTCAATTTTATCAAGACACATCGTGCTTCTTTTAGGCCTTTTTGCCGGCGTAGGATACTGTTCTGTTGTTAGCTGATTTAATTTTACTGATGATTTTGAAAACTCAGCGATTTTCTGCGCAAATTCAAACCAGGTGGCTTCCGGGTAATTGGAGAAATGAAAAATGCCATATGTTTTTTCAGGATTTTCGATAATCTGCATAATTGCTTCTGCCAAATCGTTTGCATTGGTAGGCTGGCCGAACTGATCCGCTACGATTCCCAGTTCTTCTTTCTGCGCAAACAGGTTCAGCATGGTTTTAACGAAATTTTTATTAAATTCAGAATACAGCCATGAAGTCCTCAGAATAATTGTTTCGGGATGAATATCTGAAGCCAGTTCTTCTCCTTTTAATTTTGAGGCGCCATATACCCCTGCCGGATTTGTAAAATCATCTTCGGAATAACATAAATTGGTGTCTCCATCAAAAACATAGTCTGTAGAAACATGAATAAAAATTGCCTGGTGCTCTTTGCACGCCTCTGCAAGATGGGCTACCCCACCGGCATTAACTGCAAATGCCCTGTCTTTTTCCGTTTCTGCAAGATCAACAGCCGTATAAGCTGAAGCATTAATACAAAAGTCCGGTTTATGATTATGGAAGAAGTCGTTAACCATGTTTTCATTGGTAATATCTAAAGTCTGGGAATCGGCGAAGATGAATTCATAATCCAGCTCAAAATCCGGGGCTATTTTTCTAATGCAGCTTCCCAATTGGCCATTCCCTCCTGTTACTAATATTTTTTTCATTATGAATTTTTTGCGTTTTGTGATCTTAAGAATTTAACTCTGGACTGAAAATCTTTCTGTTCCAAATCTACATAAAACTTATTAAAGGTTTCTTTGATTTCTTCCGGATGTACCTCGGATTTTCTTTTTTTAACATTAAAATAAATTACTGTCACCCACAATACGGCATGAATTGTTTTTTCATCCAGGCTTTTCATCAGGATTTCGACTTTGGAAGTCCTGTCCTGGATATCGATGGTTTTGCTGCTGATTACGACCGAGGTGTTATACCTTACTTCTTTCATGTAAGCGATTTCATTCTGAATGGCAATCCATGTACATCCTGTAAGTTTGGTATATTCATCATAGGTAAAACCATAAAATGTTTCCACATGGTCTTCCCTGGCATTGAACATATAGTCAAGATACTTCACATTGTTCAGATGGCCGATCGGGTCGCAATCACTAAATCTAACCTTTACCGTGGTTGATACTTCTTTTTCCATTCTGCAAAAATAAAAAAACCACCCCGATGAGAGGTGGTTAGTTTTATAAATGTTTGTTAATTTCTAAAAATTACTGAACACCCAATTCTTTCTTTACTGCAGGCGTAGCATCTACCCCTCCTTTGAATACGAAAGCTGAAGAATTTGCATCCATGATATATTCATATCCGTTTGCTTTAGCCACTTTAGAAACAGCATCGTTCAGTTTTTTCTCAATCGGCTCGTAAGCAGCATCCTGCTTAGCCACGAAATCTTTCTGAGCTTTATCGTTCATCTGCTGAATTTCTTCCTGCATTTTTGCCAATTCTGCTTCTCTTGCTTTGTTTTCGTCAGCTGTTTTCTTAGGCGCTTCTTCAGAATACAGCTTTAATTTAGCTTGTCCTGCATCTGCTTTTTTCTTAATTTCAGCTTGTTTAGTATCTAAGAAAGCTTTAAGATCAGTATCTGCTTTTTTCTTTTCAGGCATTGCGTTAAGAACACCTATAACATCTAAAGTAGCAATTTTTTGAGCTTTTGCCATACCTACTGATACAACCATCATTACCGCTGCAAATAATACACTTAATTTTTTCATAATTGGTAAATAAATAATTTAATTTGTTTTTAGATTTGTAAAATTGATAAAAGTTAAACTTTTATTTTTTGGTTTTCGTTTTTTCTTTCTTGTCGGTATCTTTTAATAAGATATCCAGTACTTTATCTGAGTAATCAAATCTTTTCTGAAGAAAAATTACATTGTTACTCGTTTTGTCAAGAACCATACCCAAACCGTTTTTTTCAGACATTGTTTTTATCGCTCCCCAAATCTGGTCCTGAAAAGGCTGTACCAGATTGGTTCTTAGTTTTTTTATTTCTCCTGTAGCTCCGAAACGTAAGCTTGTGGTGGTTTTGATATTTTTATCAAGATCCATCACTTCTTTTTCCCTGAGCTTCAGCTGATCGCCGATGAGAAGAACTTTTTCACTTTCAAAAGCTGATCTTTTACGCTCGTATTCAGACTGCAGGTTCTGCAATTCCGACTGCCATGTATCGATCTGTGCATTTAGCCTTGCCTCCGCTTCTTTGTACTGCGGCATTTTACTTAAAATATATTCAGTATCCACAACACCCACTTTCTGTGCATTGCTTAAACCGAAAAGCAGGAATAATACGAATGAGAAAACAATTCTAAAATTTTTCATAAGATGAATTATAATGATTGGTTCATCAAGAAGTGGGTCTTCCATCCGGAAGGCTCAGTTCCTGTAACTGTTTTGTCGAATCCGTAAGCGAAGTCAAATCCAATTAACCCGAATGCTCCCATGTAAACCCTTACACCAACACCCACTGATCTTTTTAACTGGAATGGATTATAATTCCCCCATGAATTCCACACGTTACCTCCTTCCGCAAACGTCAATGCATAAATCTTTGCCGTCTGGTTCAATGAAATCGGGTATCTTAACTCTAACGTAAATCTATTATAAATAGTACCTCCCCCTGTAGGTGTAATATCCTCAGAAGTTCCTCCGTAAGTGGAAGCATTTTCATAACCTCTCAACGGAATTAATTCTCTACCGTCATAACGTCCTCCGAAAAGCCCGGTACCTCCTACATAGAATCTTTCAAACGGCGGAGCCCCCAACTGCTTGTTGTATCCGTCCATGAATCCCATTTCAGCAGAAGATCTTAAGACCAGTTTTCCAACAATTTCGTTGTAAACATCAGCTTTGAACTTCACTTTATAGAATTCCATCCATTTATACTTCTCCGTTGGAGCCATTGTAGAATAATCTTTATTACTAAACAATGAATACGGCGGAGTCAATTTTACCGAAAGATCCAGGTTTGAGCCTGTCGTCGGGAAAATAGGGTCGATACCTGCAGAGTTTCTGCTTAAGCCTATATTAACACTTAAGTTATTTGCCGTACCGTAATATTCTGTTGTTCCTCCGAAATCGAAAGGATAGTTTTTAAAGTCATACTTCTGGAACTGAAGCCCTGTATACAGCGAGAAATAATCATCCGGCCATTTAAGCAATCTGTTCAATCCTACTGTAGCGGAGAAAATATTCAGCTTCTGGGAAGATCCGAACTGATCTGAGTATTTTACTCTTGAATTATTCAAACTTACAGAAAGTGCAGTAGGTCTTGTTCCGAATAACCACGGTTCAGTAAATGAAACTCCGTAGTTCTGGAAATACTGTCCTGCCTGTGCCTGAAGCGATAAAGTCTGACCGTCACCCTGAGGAACCGGCTTAAAGTCTTTAAACTTCAGGAAATTCTTTAATGAGAAATTATTAAAGGTTAATCCTAGTGTACCGATGAAACTGTTTCCTCCGTAACCGGCCTGTAGCTGCACCTGTGAAGATCCTTTTTCTACCAGTTTCCAGTTAATGTCTACCGTATTATCCTGCTGATTCGGCTGAATATCCTGTCCTACCTGTTGAGGATCAAAGAACTGCATCCCGGCTAAATCGAAATAGGTTCTTTTAATATCACTTTTAGCAAACAGGTTCCCCGGTTTTGTTCTCAGGGCCCTTAGAATTACGTGGTCATGGGTAGTGGTATTCCCTTCCCAGGTCACTTTGTTCCATGTTGCTTTTTCCCCTTCATTGATCCGGATCTCAAGATTGATCTTGTCACCGCTTACCGATTTTTCCACCGGTGTTACATTGGAGAAAAGATAACCGTTGTTCATGTACATCGACTTGATATCGGAATCATCTTCTTTTCCGCCGTCTTCCCCAACTTTTTTGTTGAATCCTACGGCATCGTAAATATCTCCTTTCTTATATCCTAACAATCTCTGAAGATAATCTGTAGGATATACGGTATTCCCGGTAAAGGTAATGTCACCAATGTAATACTGCTTCCCTTCGTTAAGCTTTACATTGATTTCATAATTGTTTCTTTTATTTCTCCAGACAGAGTCGGACACAATAGTTGCATCCCTGTATCCTAAAGAGTTATAGTAATTGATCAGGTTCTGTTTGTCTTCCTGATATTTGCCTTCAATAAATTTTGAAGACTTCAGAATACCCCCGATCCCGAATCTTTTCTGCTTGGTTTCCTTAAAAGCATTCTTTTTAAGCTTTCGGTCGGTTACCGCCTGATTTCCTTCGAATTCGATGTGGTCTATTTTGATTCTTTTTCCTTTATCAACATTAATGGTCCAGTCTACCAAATTAGGGTCACCTGCATTTACTTTATCCTGAATGGTAATTTTAGCATCTGCATATCCTTTTTTGATATAGTCTTTAGGGATATTTGTTTTAAGACTTGAAACTAAGTTCTGGGTAATTTTAGTCCCTGGCTTCAGGTTGTTGTCTTTAGCCATTTTTTCATTCTTCGATTTACCGATCCCTTTCCCGGTGAATTTCACTTCACCAAGGTCTTTAAGATCCTGCAGGTAAAAACGCAAGATAATGGTTTCGCCTTCAATACTCTGTACGTACACTTCCACCTCAGAAAAAGACTGGGTGTCCCAAAGTTTTTTAACGGCGTTGCTGATTTTCTGTCCGGGGATATCTACAGTTTCACCTTTTAATAATCCTGTAAACCTCAGAATCTGAGCCGGCGTATATTTTTTAACCCCATCTACAACGATGTCTTTCAAGGTGTAGGTTCCTGCCTGGTTTTCTGCATGTACAGAATTGCTCACCTGTGTGCTGTCCTGCGGAGTTACCTGTCCATAAAAATGTGCAGAAGCAACAAACATAATGATGGGTAATAGTCTAAACTTCATTTTTTATCGTAGTCTTTCTTTTCTTAATTTACTGGATTTTTATTTGTTCACCGGTCATCCCGAATCTTCTTTCCTTGTTTTGATAATTAACAATACACTGAAAGAAAATATCTTTTGTGAAGTCCGGCCACAGAACATCTAAAAACTGCAGTTCTGCATAGGCGATCTGCCAAAGGAGGAAATTGCTGATTCTGATTTCGCCGCTGGTTCTGATCAACAGATCAACAGGCGGAAAATCTTTTGTATAGAGGTAACTTTCGAATAATTTCTCATCAATGTTTTCTACATCTACCCTGCCTTCTTTTACGTCTTCGCTTATATTTTTTATGGCATTCAGTATTTCATTCTGGGAACCATAGCTGATAGCCAGTACCAAATTACCTTTTGTGTTTTCTTTTGTAAGTTCCACCACCCGGAGAAGCTGGTCTTTCACCAGTGACGGCAGTTTGTCCAGATTCCCGATAACATGCATCCTCAATCCTTTGCTAAAGATTTCTTCGGCCTCCAGCAATAAAGTTTCTACCAGCAAATTCATTAAAGTATTTACTTCTTCTGCAGGGCGGCTCCAGTTTTCCGAGGAAAAGGTATACAGCGTTAAATAGGGAATGTTTATTTCATTGCATGCATTAATGGCATTCCTTACCGCATTAATGGCATTCCTGTGGCCGAACGTTCTTTCTTCGCCACGTGATTTTGCCCATCTTCCATTACCGTCCATGATGATTGCAACATGCTTTGGTAAATTTTCAGGATCTATTTTATCTTTTATCAACGACATATTAATCACAATAACACGGAGGTCTTCCGAATGAGTAGGTAAGCCCTAAGCTCACGGTGTTCATCCAGTCTTTAGACTTAAGATCCCCTATATTTCTTTCTCCTATAAATGCAGCTTCTCTTTCTTTGGATACTACATAATATGCATCGGTCTCAAGCAGTGATCCTCCGGTAACAGGGCTTAAAATATCCCCGTTATAAGTAGAGATTACATCTTTGCTTAAAATTGTGCTGTAATCCAGCTGATCTGTTACCGTATATCTGAAGGTAGCTTCAGCGAAAATGGCCCAGTTATAGTTGAACTTATATTTTAAACCTACTCCAAAAGGAATATGCATAGTTGTCTTTGTTCCGGTAGCATATACAGGTGTTGTGGTAAAATCCAGCTCATTGATCGGAGCCAGTGCCACACCGTCTGAATCTCTTCTGAAATCATTTACCAGTGTAGCTTTAGGAGCATCAAACATCAGGGCACCTACCCCACCGAAAATGTACGGGCTTACCATATTTTTCTGTTCATTGTTCACCGGGAAGAAGTTGTATTCGAAAACTAAACTTGCTTCGTAAACATTATTTTTCCCGAATGAGTTTCTTCTCTGTCTGTATTCTTCTTTTGCTACTTTATCATTAAACTGTATCTGGTTATACCCAAGATCCAATCTTACGGTCTGATGGGGATTAAAATTAAATCTGTATAAAATTCCCCCATAAAACGGAACTCCCCAATCCGACGTTCTACTTAAATCCAATGGCTTTTGTAAAAGATAATTCGTTCTCCCTATATCCCCAACTAGGTTACTCATACCTAGACGAACTCCAAGTTCGTTTCTTTGAGCTTTAACACTTACCACCGTTCCTATAGCGGCAAGGAAGCTAAACAATAATTTTCTATTCATAAAAGAATATGGATTTATGGTTATTTTAAAATTTAATTTTTGCAAATATAAAACATTTTTATATTAAAGATAATCTTAATGCTTAGTTAAAAATAAACAAAAAAACATAATTTGTTATAAAGTAAACGGCAAACTCGCCAAATTATTCTTTTTTTAATAGATTCAACATGATCATTACAGTAATAAACCCCCATTAAATGAGGGCTTAAAAGTATTATTTTTTATTGAATATCTGCTGAACTTTATTCCTAATTCTTATCAGTAAAGGTTCTTTATAGAATTTGTCTTCATCAAAGTAACCGTATCCGTAACCATAACCGTATCCGTAACCATACCCCTGTTTAACAGTATAATCATTATACACGATACCCAGGTGATTAATTTCCCCGTTATGGTATTTCTCGGTGATCATCTTCAGCATATACTTTTCGGTATATTCATGGCGCACCACATAGATATTCGCATCAGAATACTTCATCAGTTCATAAGAATCTGCTACGAGACCTACCGGCGGCGAGTCAATGATAATAAAGTCATAGAGTTCTTTAAGGTCTTCTATAAACTTGATATTCCTGTCGCTCATTAAAAGCTCTGAAGGGTTCGGCGGAATAGGTCCTGAAGTTGCCACGTCAAGGTTCGGGATTCTCGTTTTGTTGATAATCTGCTCCATTTCCACTTCACCGGTCAGGTAATTTGAAATCCCGTATTTATTATCAATTTTAAAATCTCCGAAAATTTTAGGCTTTCTGAGGTCCATTCCCAGAAGGATTGTTTTTTTATCACTCAAACCAAGCACCGAGGCCAGGTTAATAGAAACATAGGTTTTACCTTCCCCTCCAATTGAAGAGGTAACTAATATAGTTTTGCTCTCTCCGTTTTCACCGGACAGGAACCGGACATTCGCCCTAAGCCCCCTGAAAGCTTCTGAAACAGAAGATTTTGGCTGTTCCAGCACGGTAAGCATATTTTCATTGCTGTTATTCCCGATTACGCCGAGCAGCGGTATTCTGGTGGCATTAAGCAACTCTTTGATATTCCTGATTTTGCTGTCCAGTAATTCTCCGATTAAAATAAAGAACAACGGTAGAACCAGCAATCCGCCTATGATTCCTAATTTTGTCGCTTTTATATTAGGTGCGATTGGTGGCTGTCCTACGTTCTTCGCAGGGTCAATAACGGTAATATCAGACTGGTTGCCCGCCATTCTCATCTGGGTTTCGTTCTGCCTTCCCATCAAGCTGTTATAAGTAGCTTCAATCATACTATACCCTCTTTCCGCATCCAGGTACCTTCTCTGTTTTTCAGGATATGTAGACAGATCTGAATTCGCCTGATCCACCTGTTGGTTGATTTTGCCGATTTCATTATAATATCCTGAATAATAATTCCTCAGGGCTCCATTAGAATTCATTTTAGCGTCATCAATCAATCTGTTGATTTCTTTCATCGGCTCAGAATTCGGCTTATAGATCAATGCCATTTCACGTCTTTTCAGATATAATGCTTTAAGCTCGGAAACTGAAGCACTGAACATCCCATCCTGGAAACCGGCGGCCGTTGTGCTGATCATTTTCTCAAAACTCTGGGCTTCAAGGCTTTGCTTGATCTGATTTAAAGATGTGATCTTGCTTTCGATATCTGCCTTTTTAGCCTCCAGTTCTTTAATCTTTGTTAAGGATTTTTCATCCCGGTCTTTAATGTCATAGAGCTTCTCACTGGTTTTCATGTAATTTAAGACATCAGCACTTGAATCCAGTTTTTTCCTGATTCTTTCAAGGTTGTCTCTTAAATAGACATCTGTGTTTTTATCAACCGTCAGCTTGTCGGCCAGTCTTCTTTTCTGCAGCTGGTTGACAGACATATTGAGAAAGTTTACCGTACTGTTAAGATTATATCCCGTCTTGGTTATAATCATAATGGTACCGATCTCTTTATCAAAATCTACTCCTATGTTAGAAACAATGTCATTAACCGACTGATTAACCGTATAAAGCTTGACAATAATATTTTCTAGCTTGATTTTAGATTTTACAGGATTAGCAATCAGCCTGAATCTCAGGTTCGGTGATGTATACCATTCCCCGATTTTTATTATTTTATTGGCTGGTCTCTGATAAGGATTGATATTAGAAAAGCTTTCGGCTTCATAGCTGTACAGATTGGTGGACTGTTCATCTTCCGGAAGGACTACTTCAAAAGTATTTTTACCCTTAGGAACCAAGGTTACCGGATAATCCATCTGCTGAAGGTGTTTTCTGTCTACCTGAAATAATACAGGAGAATCATCTCTGTCCAGATAAGTAGATTTTATAACCCCTTTTGTAGAATAATTAACAAAAAGATCAAGTTCTTTAACCAAAAACTCATTATGGGTTCTTGACAAGAGCATTTTCTTCAGATATACGCCATCCTGATTACCGCCCTGTCCCCAGATGAAATTAATCGACTGGTTAGGTGTAAAAAAGCTTGATGTATTATTGGAAATACTTAATGAAATATTGGAAGCATATATATTCTGCGCATAATACTTGCTGTATACCCAGGAAATTGCATAGCCTATGAAAAACATAAAGGCAAACCAATACCAGTTCTTCAGCAACCTTCTTAAAAAATGTTCAATATCAAACAGGGCGAAAGAACCGTATTTTTCCTTTTGAGCATCAACTTTTTCTGTTGTCGTATCTTTTCCTGGAATCATGCTATTAAAGGTTTTTTAGAAGTAGATAAATTGATAATGCCGTTGTGATTACCGATACTCCCGTTGTTAAAGTCTGAATAGGATCTTTTCCAAGTCCGTTTAAGCTCTTGGATCTTGTATTCAGATAAATTTCATCTCCGTTCTGTACGTAATAGTAAGGAGAATTCATCACATCTTCACGGGTAAGGTCTATTTTTGCGATCTTAATCCCTTCCGGAAGCTTTCTGTGGATAATAATGCTTTTCCTGTCTATGGTTCTGTTAAGACCACCGCTTATTGATAATGCTTCCGTGATGGTAAGCGTATTTTTGTGTACAACTTTTTCTCCGGTAATTCCTGTTGTTTCGATATCACCCAGAACATAAAAAGTAATTCCGTTTGTATTAAGCCTTACCTCAGATTTCCCTTCCTGAAAATTTTCATTAACTTTTTGCTGGATTTCTTCACTTACTTCCTCTATGGTTCGTCCTTCTGCTTTCACAAACCCGATCCCGAAAACATTAATATCACCTTTGGAATCCACCTTTAAGCCATTGAAATAAAATATCCCATTTCCTCCTGAATTACCGCCACCGCCTACTGAAATACCACCTCCGTTTGCCACGGTATTTGTTGTTGGGGAAACAGTAGACCCTGATGTATTGAATGAAGAATAAAACTGTGCCGCATCACCTTTCGGCGTGGTTACAATATTAAGGTTAAGGATATCATTTTTAGTAATTCTGTAGACCGGAATATTATAAGGAACCAGCCCCTCTTCATTAATGACCAGACTTTCGTTAGGCTGCATGTACCGGACATCTTTTGTTGTAATACATGATGTCATCATTAGGGAAGAGAATAATAAAAGGAATATGTATTTATAGTTCTTCATCATATTTTCAAATTGTTTGCAAAAGTAAAGATTTAATGGTTAGTGTTTTTATTATTTTTCATAACATAGATAAAATCCGGAATATAGGCCCCTAAAAAGCCTACCAGTAATACGACCACTAATAACAGGTTAATATTTATATGTCTGAAATAATAAGCAATGGTAACCACGAAAAGATAATATAAAATAATATAGAAACTGGATCTCCTGTGGGTAAGATTCAGTTTTAAAAGCTTGTGATGGATATGATTCTTGTCGGCATCAAAAGGCGATTTTTTGTTTGCCAGCCTGATGATGATAACATTCAGGGTATCTACAATAGGCAGAATAAGGATGGCCACTGCCATTACCGGAGCCGACTGTAAGTGATACCGGGGAATACCCGGAATCTCCCGGTCAATAAAAACATCAATAAAACAGATGGAGGTAAATGCCAGTAAAAAGCCTAACAGCATTGATCCCGTATCTCCCATGAAAATCTTGTTGGTCCTGTAATTGGATAAATTATAATACAGAAATGCCAGAACTGCCCCGATGACTACCACTGACAGGACAACCAACGGATAATTATACGCCCCCAGCCTGTAATAACTAATACCGAAAAGCACACTGCAGATGACAGAATAGCCTCCTGCAAGACCGTCAATCCCATCAATAAGATTAAAAGCATTGATGAGTATGATAAAAGTAACGATGCTGAAAATTACGCTGACAAAATACTTCAGTTCATAAATTCCCAAGATACCGAACAGGCTTCTGATCCTGATGTCTGAGCCAATCACAATCAATGCCGAGACAACAATCTGTGCCACCAGTTTTTTATAAGCCCTCATTACCACAATATCATCCATAACCCCGATATAGAGAAGAATGACCATAGAAGCAAATAAAAATTTATACAGGTCAAAAAGTTCGTAGGCAAAAATAGAGGCGGATATTCCGATCGAATAGAAAATAGCAATACCTCCAAGATTGGGGATCTTTCTCAGGTGAGAACTCCTTACCCCCGGTTCATCCATTAAGTTTTTCCTTCTGGAAATTTTAATAATGGTAGGAACGGAGAAAAAAGTGATTAAAAACGAGAATAAAAAACCCAGCCCTATTTTAAAATAAAAAATAGGAATTCCCGATTGAGTTAAGAACAATTCAAAATTCTTCATTTTTTCTATTCAAGTACTTCCATATCTTTATTAAGAGTTTATTGATCCGACTTTGATACTCCCGAAACAACAGTACTTAACATTTGTGTTAAATTAATTTTCTTATCAGTTTTTTCTGCCCCGCAAAAAATAACAGATAAAATATCTTTTTTTTCAGCGGCAAAGATAATAGATAATTTTGATCAAAACGATTATACTTTAATATATCTTTCAACGTTATATTTCTTTTCTTAATAAAAAGCTCAAGTTCCCCGGCCATTTCGTTGAAATTTTTTTCTTCTTTCACAAAAGCCAGATACGCCAGAAACGAATACACGCCTTCAAAAATCTGGAAGTTTTTGAGTTCTGCCCTTCTGTCTGAATATGCTGAATGAGCAAAACAAGCTTCCACATCTTCCACGGCCTTCAGGATGTCCAGGCCTTTTGCCGTATGTGTTTTTGTAATGGAATCCGTTCTTTCGAGATACTGATAATGGAATTTCTGAGTCTGCGCTATCGTATCACATTCCAGCAAAAGCTGCGGAATCAGCTGGATGTCTTCAAAATGAACGGCTTTTTTAAACCTTTTCCCGTTAAAGAGTTCTTTACTGAATAATTTATTACAGGCAAAATAACTCAGATCGGAAAAAACCGAAAAATGATCCTTAAGACCGATATGTTCCGGCATATTTGGGATTTGGGTCAGCTTTTGGGTAACATTCCCGTTTTGGTCAACTTTCTGAATATTGCAGATCACCATTTTTGACTGATGCTTTTCTGCCAGAGCCAGCATTTCTTCAAACATATCCGGCATTACATAATCGTCGCTGTCTACAAAACCGATATAATCTCCCGTTGCCCTGTCAATTCCGAAATTCCGGGCATCGCTTAATCCGCCGTTTTCTTTGGTGAACGCTCTTATTTTTTCAGGATACCGACGGGCAAAATCCTGTATGACCTGTTCGGAATTGTCTTTACTGCCGTCATTCACCACCAGGATCTCCATATGCTGATGTGTCTGCCCCACCAAAGAATCCAGGCATTTTGCCAGGTAATTTTCTACATTATAAACGGGAACAATAACGGAAACTTTCGAGGGAACATCTGCCATATTTTATATTTTGGTAAACCGTGCACTGAGCCAGCCTTTCTTGGCTTCTTCAAAATCTTTTCTGGAGCACGGAATACAGTTTTCTATATTTTCATCATCCCCAAAATACCAGAGATTACTGAATGTATCACGTTTGAAGGCATACTGGTGGTCATCAACCAGAACATAGAAGAGTTCATAATGCCTTTCCTTAGGATGGGATCTCTGGATATTGATTCCTTCTGTAAGGTACCAGATCATCTGTGCAAGAAGCTGATGGTTCAGCTTGTTTCCGGAGTAAATATTATAATTGAAGATCCCGACGGCTTTCAGGTTTTCGCTCAGCCCGATTTCTTTCATGTAGGCGCAGATTTCCCTTCTGTTTAAGCCGTTTACCTGCGGATTCATGGAAAAAGGCTCGCTGAAGCTTTCAACAGCATCACAATTGACGGTTACCAGATCTGCCTTTCTGAAAAAAGGCTCTGTTTTTTCCGTAGTGTTCATCATTTCCGCCAGACGCACGATATCAAATTCAACTTCTTTGATCAGCCGTACGGAATCTGCTTCATTTAAATGTTTCTGGTAGCCTAAATGATGATAATTTTTAATAGAGAAATTCTTTGATCCTAAAATTTTGCCTAAAAAAGTATATTCATTGATTATTTCTCCCTGATTCAGCGAAATGATATTGCTGATCTGGGTATAATTGATATGTTTCAGATGAAGGTTAAGGGCTGAAAAAAGTGAAAAAGCGAAATCATTCGAGCCTCCGATAATTACCGGTACTGCTCCTTTAAAATGACAGGCCGATAATACTTCCTGAAGAATATAGTGGGAATCCTGAACCGATTTTCCGGAAACCAGATCACCCAGGTCTACCATAGGAATATCAAAATCCAGCTGTGACAATTTGTAAAACTCTTTCCTGATCCCGGTAAAATCCTGTACTTCGGCACTCCCATTTGCCCCGCGGTAATCCGAAACAAAAAGGAGTACAATGCTGTCTTCCTTTATATTTTTCGTGATCCGGTTCCCGATCTGCCAGTTTTCCGTTTTGAAATTTCTTGGGGAAATAATAAAATCTTCAAAATTCATTCTCTCGTTGCAATCTTAATTCGGGGTCAAAAGTATTAAAATTAAATTATTTGCCAACCATAAAAAACCATTAACACTTTTTGTTAACGGCTTTGTATTATTATTTTAATCTTATTTCCTTTTTTACGGTTTTAAAATCTCAAAAACAAACGTGGTAGAAGTTTCAGATATTCCGCCCTGTGTGGCCCCGAATAAAAACTGAGGTTTTTTCCCGTCCTTACTCATTAAAATCATCGGGCGTTCCAGCCTGCCGAACCGGTTTAAATGTTTGGGAGGAGCAGGTTCACGGATGTAATGTTTCATTTCCAGATACGCAATTTCCGGCTTCGTCCATTGAATCCCGTCTTTCGTGGTTAAATGCAGGCCGTATTCGTGATTATAGAACCCCATATCTCTTGCTACCATATGGAATTTCCCATGCTGCTCCCAGACAAAAGCATCTTCCAGCTGGGCATTGTTGGGCAACGATGAAAAATCAATAACCGGATTTTCAGAGACTTTCCGGTAAGGTCCTGCCGGAGAATCTGCCTTTGCCAGTCCATATTTCCGGTTTCCTCTTACGGAACCTTTCTGGGTTACATATTCTTCGGTGTTCCAGGATTTATAGAACAGCCAGTATTTACCGTCATTCCCTTTTACAAAAGCAGGATTTGTCGTGCAGTGGTCGTCCCAGGAACCTTCTTTCCCCGGAAGAAGCAAAGGCTGTTCAGGCCTCGTCCAGTCTCCGTCGAGGCTTTTTGAAGTCGCCAGTCCGATTCTTTTGGTATTGGTTTTCCCGTTGGAATTTCCCATGAAGAACAAATAATACTGATCATCCACTTTTTTGATTAAGGGATTATGACAGGTCGTGGCATCCCAAAAACCGCTACCTCTCGGGGCAAGAATTACCTGCTTGTGCTCAAATTGATGAAAAGGGGAATCTGCTTCGGCACGGCAGATTTCAGAACCGTTGAGCCAGCCACCCATTCCTTTTTCTTTCTTCCATCGGGAATAAAAAAGATGGACTTTCCCGTCTTCACCCCAAATCGGGGAACTGCACCAAATGTAATAGCCCTCCAAAGAAAACTGCCGCCCGATGGGTTTTACCTTGAAGTAGGGTTTATCTTCTGAAGATAATAAAGAGGTAAATGAAGAACCCAGAATTACCGCACCCATTCCCAAGGCTGAAATTTTCAGAAAATCTTTGCGAGTGTATTTTGACTGGCTCATTTTATTTGATTTTCAGCTAATTTAAAAGAAATGCGAATAAACAGTATCCTGCGGTTTCGGGTTTATAATATAAGCTAGAACGTTAAACTCACATTATAAAACATTAATATAATCTACTATATTTGAATAAATTA
>NZ_LMKA01000117.1 GCF_001421435.1 Chryseobacterium sp. Leaf201 | reverse complement strand
AAAACCTGTAATAATAGTAATTTTCTAGAATAATTATTCATATTTATTTTTTATAAATGTGTTGATTTTTTGCCGCTTCATCCTGATCTTTGGTATCATAGGAATTTAATTTCACAAATCTTGCCGGGTTTGTTCTTACAGACTCTCCTTTTCCATAGGCATCTAAAACAGTAGCTACTTCAAGATGTAAATGTGGTGCTCTTCCTCCACTTGCAATTGATCCTGAAACTCCGGCATATCCCAGAACAGTTCCGGCATCTACCTCTTTATTAGCCGTAGCATCAGCCTCTGTTACCAAAACACTATCTAAATGCATATAGATAAAATAAACATCATCTGTTTCTTTTATATTGATCCCTTTTAATTCATCTGTAAATTGTATTTTATAATTTACTTTCTTCTCTTGTTCTAATAAATCTTTTACATTCTGAATTTTAATTCTTACAATCCAACCTGCCGTGGCAGAATATCTAACTTGATGAATATTTCCTTTTAGAGTTGCATAAACTTTATCTTTTCCCGGTATTGCAAAAAAGTCAAATCCTGAATGATACTTTTTTGAACCATTTGCATTTCGTCTGCACCATCCATATGTTCCACTTGAGGGTTTTATATTACCAGAATAATTATATTTTGTAAGTCTCGGATTATCAACCGGATCATGCCAATTCCCATTTTGCTCCTGAACTTTAACTGGTTCAGCAGAATTTTGACAAGAAAAAGTTGTTTCTGCATTTGCCTCTCCTCTATTATACCATTTTTCTATTTCTTCAGCAATTTCCCATACATAAGTTCTTCCATTTTCATTTTTACCTTCTTTAAAAAATGCTGGATTTTGTGAATATGCTTTTTGTCTTATCCATTTGGTATTTTTTATAACCTCACCATTCTTTCTGTAATCTAATTCAATATTCTTATCAAAAACTACATGATTTCTATCTGCGCCTTTTCCACAATCTACAGGCATTAAAATAGCAAGATAAAAGTCTGCAAGGGTATTTAACTTTCCCTTATACGGCTCTAAGTAATATTCTACATAAGTGAGTTGTTCAAGCTTACTCATATTCTTTAAATTACCATTTTTCCCTGCAGTGATATTAGTACCTTTTCTTCTATTAATATCAGTGGCAGCTGTACTCCCAATTTGTATCAGACCTGTATATCCTAAACTATTAACTACAGCGGGGTTAAACGTCCCCCCTGTTTCTAAGGCCATTGCAGATGTTAAATAATCTGGTTTACATCGTAACCTATTAGAAATTTGAATAATTTTCTTTCTCTCTTGGCAGCTAAAATGCTTCCCCCAATATAATTTTGTTTCTTTACATAAACATGTGCTTTTATTTTCGCCTTGAGCTACACTCACCGTCTTACCATCCGGCTTCTGCGCGGTAGGTTTCTGATCCGGTTTTACGGTACCTCTGGATTCTCCCCAGTCCCAAAGTTCAAGATTATTCCACCAGTCGGTTACCGTATCAACAATCCCTTTTTCTTCTTTCCGGGACGGAGGTTTCTGAGCTGCCGGTGAACCGTTGGCTTTGGGAGCGGTTCCTGAAGGCTGAACAGGTGTCCGGGGATTGCTTCGTGGTACTGCCGGAGGTCTGGATGGCGCTGCCGGCGGTTTATAACCCGGGTTTGCTATTTCGGTATTTCGGGTAGCATGTTTTTTATTTTTGTAGTATTCTACCGTAACATAAAATTCCAGCTCTTTCGAGTCTCTTTCTCCCTGCATGGCTTTCTGCATTAAGGCTTTTGTTAAAACAAATTCAGCAGTAGCCGTTCCGGTCCTGTCAACGATTGCCTCTTTGCTGTCGATGAACAGATTTTTGGCATGATGTCCATCTCCCCCGGCATCATCTTCCCAAAGCGTAAAAACCAGTTTTTTATTGGTGAGGTTGACCGACTGTGCTTTAGCAACCAGTTTTTCCGTATAGCTGAATACAGCTCCTTTAGAATCATCCACATAAAACAGCTCAACCTTATTGATCCTGGGGATTTCTGCCGGCTGCGGGGTAATATCCAGGGTAGTAGCCCCTTTTCCTTCCGGCTCATACAGATAAGCTTCCAGGCGGTAAGTATTTTTCGAAGCCACTTCACCAAAAGTAAAATTTCCGTCACCTTTTTTTCTGATATTGGTAGTCGTAAAACTTCCGTCAGAACGCTTTTTGAACAGTTCCCAAGTTACCAAAGCCGGATTCCTGTCGCTGGCAGGTGTTGAAGAATACCAGTCTGTGACGGTATATAAAGTCTTCTCTCCTACTTTTGGCGCAAGATTCCCTGCTATTTGTGAAACTCCTTTTTTTGACATGGCAGAAATTTTAAATCCTGGTTTTCTCTATACTCCTGTAATAATAAAGCAAATGTTTGGATATTTAAACATTATCAATTTAATAATTTATATTTGATTTTTTCTCAAAATAAATACAAATTCCCACTTAAATTATAGGAAATTTCATCAACCGCCAAAAGCCTGACAAAATATGTTTGGTGAACTCATTTTTATCCATTTCAAGGAATATGATAATAAAACGACTTTTTTCGGGATTGATCTGCTCAGCAGTACTTTGTAAAGTATCACCAGAAAGTATAAAATGCACAGTCATAAAATGTATATCATTCTTAATTCAGGTTTGAATCAGTTACTGTTTAAACAATTCATACGTACCATTTTCACCAACGGTTTTATTGATAAAGTTACTTTTAAGAAAGTATTTTTTATTTTTTTTTGTCATTATAAATGTAGAATTTTTATTAGTTTTTTCAGAGAGAACAATTTCATTATCCTTTTCACGTAAAATAATAAGGTCTTTTTTAGTATTTTCAACATAACTGTCAAGCTGAAAACCGACAGAATTTTTCTGAATCTGAATATTGATCATCCCTTTGCTGCGGGGATCTCCTGATTCTTTTTTCATCCTTAAAAAGCTGCCTGAAAAATTGCCGATCCACTGTGAAGTGTATTGGTATTGGTTTCAAAAGTCCACTTTTTAAGTAATTTTTGATTTGATTTTAATAACAGGATTTTGCTATTTCCTACAGTTTCTGCATGTACCGTAAAATCGGCTGATTTGAGATTGACCGTGTCTGTAATTCTGTATTTTTCGACATCATCGTTCTTTAAAAATTTCTCTAAAGAAAAAATATAGTTTTTGGTATTTCTCTCTTTATAAATACTGTAGCTCAGGCTATCAATACCTGTCTTAGCCGTTTTAAAGGTTTCTACATCAGTCAGCTCATCACCGGCAAAAAATTCTTTATTAATGTAAATGTCTTTCTGAACCGGTGTTTTCGAGATTAAGGTATCTTTAACTTCAGCCGTTACAACAGGTTTCGAAAAAGCTTTACTTTCTTTACAGTTTGTAAATATGACAAGAAAAAGATAGACTGATTTATTCATTAAAATAAAGTTGATGATATTTTAATTACTGTTTTTAAGCTTTCTCAGGAATGATTCATTAACATCCTGAAAGTTAACCTTACTGAATTTTTTTTGAGTCCAGACTTTTGAAGGTATCGCCTTATCATGATTGCTTTTATCAAAATATTCTTCTCCGTACTTATATAAATAAATTTCATTATTTTCTACCTTAAAAGTAATGAATCCATCCACTACGACATTATAATCATAGCATGTCTGTGCTTCAATGGTAAAATAATTATCTTTTACAACAACAGTACTGAAACCTTCGGAAACACAGGTATTATCAGGAGAATATACCAAACTGTTATTTTCTTTCCAGAGTTTAAAGCCACTTTCAGTTCCTTTAAAAATTTTAACCGGTAAACTGAAATGTTCCTGATCAAACTTATCTTTTAAAGACGTGTTTTTATATACTTCGATCTTGTCTTTAATGCCGTCACCATCTAAATCCTGTATGATTTGCTTAACTACAGCCGCAGAAGTTTTACTTTCCATTGAATTTCCTTTTGCAACACTTTTAATTAAATTTTGCAGATCAATTTTCTGTGTTGCCTTTAAGTTTTTTAATTCCATGTCCGGCTGCGTTGTTTTTCCTTTGAAAAAAACAAACGGTAATTCCCGCTGATTATCGGGAATCGTGTGCTCATCATCTCTCGGGTAGTTATTGTTTAATGAAACCAGTAGTTTTTTATCCTGATCAATGATAATTTCCTGCATATCATTGGGATAAGCCCAAAAATTCTTATCTCCGTACCTGTCGTCCTTCAATCCCGGATTAAAATACAGTTGTACCACCTCATCATTATCTTTCACTTTATAAATTGCATAATCGATCCCATCTTCATAGCCCTGGGCTCTTATGATCTCTTTTTCATGATCATTGTCTACATCTGCAAACCATTTATAATTAACAGAAACAAACGGATAAGAAAATTCATGGATGAGATTTCCTTTTTTATACCAGTATTCAAAATATTTCTCAGAAACTGAATCAACTGCAGTAACAATTAATTCTTCTTCAGAATCATTATCAATATTGATTTTTTCTTCCTTTTCGATTTTCAGGTTTGAAGGAATATTTTTTAACATATCGCTATTGCTCTTCACATTACTGAGCATTACTTTCTTGTCAGCCTGCTTATTCTGTTGACAAGACGTCATGAATACCAAGAGAAATATACTGCAGAATATTTTTAAATTTATCATGTTAATTTCCTGTTTGGGTTGTTTGATCCGGATTAACATTTACGGCTCTTCCTAATTCCGGGATTTCTGTAAGCGGGCTGAATGACGGTTTAGACATTTTTTCTTTTCTGACCTCAAAATGTAAGTGAGCCATCTTTGCAGCCTGGCCACTGGCATTTCCTGTCTGACCGGTTTTTCCGATAGGATCCCCGGCTTTTACATCACCTGTAACATACTCTGAAAGGTGACAATACATCAGAAAATATTTTTGGCCCTTATAATTTCCTTCCAGGAAAGTCCGGTGTCCATATCCGCCCGGATCTTCCTGATAGGTAACTGTTCCGTCAATGGAAGCGTAGATCGGTGTTCCTACAGGTGCATAAAGATCCAATCCGTCATGTTTCCCTCCTGTTCTGCCATGAAAGTCACTTTTCCCTGGAGACCACTGTGTTTCTGAATACCAACCTCTCAACACCATGGTATCTAAAGGCTGATGCCATGCAGAATATTCTTCACCGCCGCTGCATTCATTAACTTTAAAAACAGTAATCATACTCTGCAGATGCCCCCACCGGTCATCACGGGATGGCGTATTGCGGTTAACAATATCTACTATCGCATCAAGGTTGGGTCTTCCGACTCCTTTATCCGCTTCTTTCTGACAGCCGTACTCTTTCCAGTAAGCCATACTTGCTACGGTACCCTCGTTAAGATTATTGATATTATTTGCATCAATAGTAATTCCGAATGCGGGATAATCAGAAGTCAGGCGGGAATTAATTTTATCATACTTATCCTTTCCTGTAATCTGAATGATCCCTCTGCCTCTGTAACGCCATCCGTCACCGCTTGCAGCATCACCGTTACCATTCCTGTTGGCATAGGCATTATTTGCAATGGCTTCCGGATTAGAAGGGTGCGTGGCTGTACGTCCGTCTCTGTCTGATCTTTCCCTGTTATGATTATAATAGCTGAATAAAACCCTATATCGGTTGGCTCTTGCATCCCAAATTCCGTTATACAGCACGTCTGCAGCATAATTTAGATTTTCGCCATCTTTTACACTGATAGATGTTCCCACTTCTTCTCTTACCTGAGCGAAAAAATGGGCTTTCTGACGGCAGGTATCAAGGCCTAATTTTGAATTGGCCCCGTTGAATGCATCCATCAACGTTTTTTTCTTTTCTTCAGTGGCGTTTGTAAAGATACTGGTCAATTCTTCCATTGTCAAAACCCCACATCTGGGACATTTTTTTGCAATTTCAAAATAAGCACCGTCAGCTTTCAGGAATTCCTTGTCATGTTGTTTTTCGCCCTGTGCTTTTGCCTGGATGAAAAGTAATTCCGGTTGTTTTTTATATACTTTAAAGGTAACCGTTTCGTCTTTTTTATATGTTTTTATCTGAAGAGCTGCCACGATGTCATCTGCATAAGCAGCTTTCCCTTCAGCTATCCTGGTGTTGTTTGAATTTCCATTTTTTGCATTTCTCAGGATTGTTGCTGCAATCCTTTTTTTAGCGTCTTCATCTGCAATAATGTTGTCGCCTCCAAATTTATAGGTGTACTCTCCGTCTTCTTTTCCTTTGGTTAATTTGTCTTTCCAAATTTTCAGTTCGTCATTAGATTTTGGTCTGAGATGAATAGGAACTTTTGCCACACCATTTTCTATGGTTGCTGTAAACTGCGATTTCTCAGTACCCGGAACTTCACCTGTGGCCGGTGCAGCCTGCTCCATCTGAGCTTCAGTAATTTCTAAAACAGGTAAAACAGTACCTGCAGAACCTTTTAGGAGACCATCTTTTTCTTTGATGATCAAAGTGGCCTGTTTTCCGTTCAGACCCGCCGTCCGTGCTACCAGATACAGTTTCGTGTCCAGCGGGGCACTGCTTATTTTCTTCAGTTCTGCACCCAGTTTAAAAGTCTGAAAGGTTACCTTTTCATTTTTATTATAGACTTCTTTGGTTAATCCTGCTTTTATTGCTTCAAGGGTGGTATATTCTTTTTTCTCAGCCAATGCTTTTACAGCGGGTTTTCCGAGAATGATCCCGGCAATGCGTTCTTTCTCTGCAGCTGTCGCAGATCTGTTTCCGTCACTTCCGATTGTATATTCAAAACTGCCAGCAACTTCACCTGTCTGTTTTGTGTATTCTTTTTTTGCAAAATAAGCATCTAAAAGATCTTCCACGCCGGAATCCTGTACTACGCTCACTGTTCGTCCTCCCACAGGCTGCTGTGTCGGGGTCTGTGCCGGGCTGATTGTACCAGGTGACTCTCCCCAGTCCCAGAGTTCAAGATTATTCCACCAGTCGGTTACCGTATCAACAATCCCCTTTTCTTCTTTTTGAGACTGCGGTTTCGCCTCTGCAGGTGAGTCCTGTGCCCGTGGAGGTGTATTGCGCTGATGAGTAGATTGAGCAGCCGGAGGAGGCGATGCGGTATTTCCGGATTGAGGCCTTGTCTGAGGTCTTGTGGCCGGAACCTGTGAAGGATTATTGATATTCACATTGCCTGTGGCATGTTTCCTGTCTGTAAAATATTCTACTGTAACATAAAATTCCAGCTCTTTCGGGTCTCTTTCTCCCTGCAGGGCTTTCTGCATTAAGGCTTTTGTTAAAACAAATTCAGCAGTGGCCGTTCCGGTTCTGTCAACAATTGCTTCTTTGCTGTCGATGAACAGATTTTTGGCATGATGTCCGTTTCCTCCGGCATCATCTTCCCAAAGGGTAAAAACCAGCTTTTTATTGGTGAGGTTGACCGACTGTGCCTTAGCAACCAGTTTTTCTGTATAACTGAATACGCTTCCTTTGGAATCATCCACATAAAACAGCTCAACTTTATTGATCCTTGGGATTTCTGCCGGCTGCGGGGTAATATCCAGGGTGGTTGTCCCTTTTCCTTCCGGCTCATGCAGATACGCTTCCAGGCGGTAGGTATTTTTCGAAGCCACTTCACCGAAAGTAAAATTTCCGTCGCCTTTCTTCCTGATATTGGTAGTCGTAAAGCTACCGTCAGAACGCTTCTTGAAAAGTTCCCAGGTTACCAAGGCCGGATTCCTGTCGCTGGCAGGTGTTGAAGAATACCAGTCGGTGACGGTATATAAAGTTTTCTCTCCTACTTTCGGTGTAGGATTCCCTGCTATTTCTGAAACTCCTTTTTTTGACATTAAAAGTGTTTTTTAGGATGAGATTAATAGGCGTCCAGTTCACTTTCCAAAACCGTCTCTTTAAAATCCTGCATGTTCACCAGCGGATTGATGCGCTGTACCTTTTTAGAATCTGCATTTTTCACATTCTTTTTACTCATCTGCCCGCGCTGCCCATGGTCTTTAATGGTAATTTTACCTCCGACGGTGCATAAGAGTTCAGAAGCTTCGGTGACGATCTTTTTATCCGTTATTTTTACTTTATCATAGGTTTTCTGCCATTTGCCTGCCGGTGCGTAAGAACACGGTAAATTTCCGCCTGAAGAAGGCTTCAGCTTGCATTTTCCGAAGCTGGGACCGGAGGGGTTGAACTGAAGGTCATCTTCCGTAACTCCAAGAAAATCGGCATTGCCGTCAGAGTCATTCCAAAAATGTTTCCGGTGGGAAGTCACTTTGTGCTGCGGGAACTGGTCACCCTGGTTACACTGGGCTTTGCCTTTCTGTACCACGAAGTGTTTGCCGTCATGAGGTGATGATTGCTGTGACATAATACTGTAATTTGGGTTACTACCAAAGATAAAAAATTTACCCGTACAAAATAAAAAAAGCGAAAATAAATTTTCGCTTTGTCATATGATAAGATATTAATGTTGAGTATATTCCGGCTGTTCGACGGGCAGCAGGGTTGGCATAAAGTATTCATTCAGCCAGTAGAACGTCTGTCCGTTCTGCTCAATTTTCACGGCAGGATCATTCCTGTGTGACAGCATCCGGTCTGCAAGCGTTTTGTAGTGGCGGAAGTAGGTTCTTGCGGTTTCATTGGTAACAACCTTGGATTTTTTCCAGCCTCTCAGCATGTATTTAGACATCAGTTCTTCTTCGGTGACATCAAAACCTGTACTTACTCCTACTGCATAGGCCATCGGCTGTTTGTAAAGCTCGCTTTTATCAAGGAATTTCAGGGTCGGGTTATATTTTTTAAGCAGTTTTATGTATTCGTTAACCGCTCTTCCCTGTTTAAAATCCAATCTTTCAGCACCTGTCTGCCGATACACTTCCGTGTAGAAGAGTTTAAGGTTGTCATATTCCGTTTCAGAAATAAGAATCCCTTTTTCCAGACCCGGTTTATAGTCTTTCAGTTCTTTCGGGATGTACCCTTTTACCAGGAACGGACTTCCGTAATTGATCAGCTGTGCAGCAATTCCTGCGGGAACCGGATTGGTAAGTCCGGGATACAGGTATTTGTACTTTAAATCAACATCCGTTTTGCCTGCCCCTACGGAAGAATGGAAATATTCGTCCAGAGATTTATCCAGGGTGGTATTGTCCAGAGTTACCTGAGAGATCAGGCTGTCCACTGACTTTTTAAGATAACCCGGAGTGGCAATATCCCCTTTTTTAGGGAAAATAACGAATCCCTGGGACATGCTCTGTTTAGGATAGTCTAAAGAGAAGAAACCTTCATCCCCTTCAATCAGATTGAAATTATTTTTTGTCAGGACATCATTCTGATTGATGATCTTCTGTTTTTTCAGTTCGGCGATATTCTTTGCGGTATTGGTCACCACATTTTCTGCCATCAATACAAAATCATTGTAGGTATCGGATGACCGTGCGCTGGTCTGGAACATAATCAACCTTGCCTGGGCCTGTGTTAAAGAGTTAATCACCCCGTACATATTCCCGCTTTGGTTGGCAGAAGTTCCTACCGTTACCACAATATTGGTTTCATCAGGGACATTGGACAGAAGATTACCCGCAGCTGTTAAGCCTTCATTCACCGGCTGATTACCGCTGTTGCTCGGGCAGTTCATTTCATTGGTCTTCTGATCAATGAATGTGGTTATTTTGTTGTAATCCGTACTTAGATTAGAAACTGCAACATTGTCTCCGCAGGAATTGTTTTTATATAAAACCACTCCGTATTTTATCTGGTTGAAATAAGACGGCTTTTCAAATCTAAGCTGGAGATCCTGAAGCAGAGACTTTACAATGGGTGCATACGGTGCATTGGCAGCACTGATATCCAAAGTAAAAACGATATTGAGTTTTTTATTTCTTTCTGTGATTTCCCGGTAACGGTCAAAATAGATAGATTCCCCTAAAACATTGAAAATAGAGTTTTTGCTGTAATCCAGGATGTTCGTGAAATATTTTGTTTTGGAATCCGGAGCTGGCGGTTCGTACAGCGGCAGGCTTACCGGGAAAATATTTTCAAGCGGTGTTCTTTTGTTCACATCCGTCAGGAAAACGGCGGTTCTGTTTTCGGCATCATTTCCGCCGGGATACCCTTCATGGATTCCCAGGGAAGTTTCCGTAATTCCTGTGGTGTTTTTCATTTTAACGGCAGAACGCTCGCCCCATGCTGAAATCACATTGGAACTTACCCAGCCGTACAGGTTTGTGCTGATGCTGTCTATGTCTACGGAAGGCTTTTTCCCTACCAGAAATCTCTTGTTGTTTTCGGCCTGTTTGTATATGTACACAATCTGCCCGTTAGGAATTTTCACATCAGCCTGCTCAATAAGGCTCGGCGAATTGAACACCATGATGGAATCATTTTTATAATACCTTTCAGAGCTTCTGATCACTTCGCTGTTGTTGGGCACTACGGCAACTTTAACGGGAAATCCTGTTTTTTCGCTTTTTAAAGAATTATTCCACAGCAACAGGTCAGATTCCGGGATCCAGCCATAGGTTTTAATCTGTTTCGGCGATACTTTCCTCATCAGGGCATCAGGAATATATTCGGCAACCTTTACCATCCCGTCCCTGTGTTTCAGCACCATTAAAGGCTCTAAAAACTTAACTTCCTTGTATGATTTTTCATCATTTTTATCTAAATAGGCCGTATTTCTGGACCGGTCTGAAATAGCAATCCAGGGCACTGCCTTTTTGGGAAATCCGTTGACAACCGGAGAATTTTCAACCTGTCCGTACTGGGACGGTTCCGGCGTTCTTTTTGACGGCAGCTTTACCTGGCATGCTGTTGTTGTCAGCAATACCGAAACTCCAATGTAATATGCTGCTAGAGGAAATTTATTTTTCATCCTATTGATCTTTTATGATTGGTAAGCCCTGGAAACAGGACGGAATTATTTGCTTTGGTTAATATCAACTTTGGTTACGCACTTCTGGGTATCATCAAAATTCACTTTCACCGTCTGGATAATTGTGTTTTTATCAAACTGAAGGCCTGCGCAGTACATATAAAAATTATTTACCTTGCTGTCGCTTACTTTAACCACTGTATTTTCATTATTACACAGATAAGTCCTCAGTAAATAGTTATAGTGCATATTGAAATCATTTCCATAGGCAATCTGCTGAAGGTGCATTTTAAAATCGTTGTCAATTTTCGCATAAACATCTTCTACACTTACTTCTTCTTTCAGTTCGTCATAAGCCGGAAGAATCTTAATCTGGTGCAAAACAGGTTCTTCATTTTCATCCGTATAGAGTTTAACTACATAATCACCCGGCTTCTGATAAGTGTAAAAGGCCAGTTTTTCTCTGGAATCGATATTCCCGGTTTCCCCGAATCTCCAGGTAAACTGTTTGGCATCTGAAATGGCACGGAACTGTACATTGATATACTGCATGGCCTGGGAAGGCCCGTCAATCACCGTTTTAATCCTGGTGCTGTCCTTAGGCTTCGGAAGGCTTCTCGCAGAAACCATTACCGGAAAAGATTTTGAATATTTATTATCGATAATCAGTGTTACCTGGTAATATCCCGGTTTTCTGTAAAAATGAATTCCGCTGCTTTTATCGGATGTAGTTCCGTCTCCGAAGTTCCATCTTTTGGTTTTGGCAAACTGTGTTTTATCCTCAAATAAAAGCGTATCTCCAACAGCAAGGGATGACGGGTTTACAACCCCAATAATATCGTCTGCGGAGTGTATCACCTTCTTCTGCAGCCATAATGCCACCAACGCTGCTATGAGCAACGTTGCAATAACACCGATAATAATGTTCTTCTTGTTTTTCTGAAAGTAATTCATAGTTAAATGATTGTGTGGTATGTGTTTTATATAATCTGCGCCTTAATGAACTGCCGGTTACTGATTTCTGGATTTCATCATGGTTGCTTTCTGGAAAAGCTGGCTTTTCTTCTCTTTAAAACCGATAGAGCATTCTTCAGCCTGTCTTTCCAGATTTTTTATATTTTCGGTTTTGCTTGAAATAATTTTTTTATCGTCATAGTACATCTTGTAAAACTTCGCAATCTGCGGATAGGCATCTTTACGGATATCGCTAATGTTATCGCCGCTCTGAAAATAGTTGGCCACATCATTAGTGCCATAGATGATATTGCTTTCTGTGAAAGGCTCAACAGGCTGGTCTGTCAGTCTGTTGATCATGGAAAAGGTACTGTCCAGCGTTTTAAAGGAAAGCTTCTGTTTCTGGTCGAATTTTGCTTTTTCTTCAAGATTCTGCACGGAAACAATGTCTTCATCTGAAAACGGCGATTCGAAACCTTTTAAAAACAGGATTCCCAGAAAAAGGAGTGCTGCGACAAGCATTGCGATCAGGTATAAAAACTGATAATGCCTTTCTTTTTTTGATAGTGTAATTTGTCCCTGCATGGTGTTTGTCTTTATCTTCTGCGTCTGATTCCTGAAAAGTTCCTGGTAGGGTCTACTTTCAGCTCCGTATTGATGACCCCTATTTTTCCTTTACACTCGTTCAGGCCTCTTAAAGCAACCTGCTCTTTGTTGGAAACAATGATGATCTGGTTTTTCAGGGCCAGCATCGGGCCGATCTGTTTCATCAGTATGGAGTAATGTTTGAAATTATCTGCACTGTCTTTCCCCATGATGTTTTTGGCATCCTGTATATTATCCATGATATAGTTCTGCAAAATAATATCATTTTCCACCCTGTTGATATCAAGCTGGTCCATCCGGTAAAGGATACTGTCTACATGCGTCCTGAGAAGATCACTTCTGGTCAGCAGCTCACGATAGTTATCCGCTTCCTTTTTGATTCCTGCCCGCTGGATGTCATAACTTTTGAAAAAGAAAAATATACAGATGAAGGAAACACCTGATAATACGATAAAGGACAGAATAAACTTCCAAATGCCTATTCTAACGTCCGACCTGTTTAATTTTTTGTCCCTGCTCGAAGACATATATCTGTGATTTGTTTGGTGTGTGAAATTATAAAAAAATAATTGATGTACAAAATTAACTCTTCAGTCATTTTCCACTATTTTTCAATTATCGTAAGTTTAATTTTCACTTTCGCCTTATTTTCATAATTTAGTGATCTGAATTTTAATCATCATCTGCCAAATCGATATTAAAGTGAGCAAAATATTAACTAATACTGTGAGGTTTTCTGTAGCAGACAGCGATTTTTATTTTAAAAAGATCCTGATCAAGACCCTTACCGAAAATCCCTTCCATCTGCTTCTGAATGACTGTAACAACGGCCATGAGCTGATCAGCAGAAACTACAGAAGACAGGAAGATGTATTTATCATAGAACTCTTTATGCCGGTACTGAGCGGAATTGAAGCGATAAAATATATCCGTAAAAGCAATCCGGAAACCCCGATCATCACCTATTCGGGTACTTATCAGGAAGATATGGCGGAAATCCTTTCAAAACTTCAGAATATCTACTACTGCCAGAAGAAAAGCAATATCATTAAAGATATTTTTAAAGGAAAGATAGCCTCAGACGGGTTTGATTATGACCGTTACAGCAAAGAATGGGAGCAGCAGCCCCTTGCGGTAATGGAATACATGGACCGGCAGAAAAAGAGCCAGGAAGAACTGTCCCCGACAGAGATCCTGCTGATGAAATTCTGTTATGAAGGCTTCAGCAATAAAGAAATCGGGGAAAAACTGAATCTCAGTACCAGAACGATTGATACGTATATCAACCGGCTTACTGAAAAGCTGGGGCTGAAGACGAAACTTCACCTGATCCGCTTCTGTGTGGAGCACGGATATTACAATTCCAGCATGTAAAAGTGAGTTAATATGAGATTAACACAGAATAAACATTAATTTTCAACCTCTTATAAAAAAATATTTTACCACTAATTTGCTAATATTCAATTTTTTTAACTAAATTTGCACACCTAAAATTTAAAATTAAAATAAGGAAATGACAAAGGCAGAATTGGTAAACACCATCTCAAATAAGTTGGGAACCGAAAAGAATGAGACACAGAAAGTTGTAGAGGCTTTTATGCAGGAAATCAGGACTTCTATGTATAATGGAGATAACGTTTACCTGAGAGGATTTGGATCTTTTATCATTAAAACAAGGGCAGCTAAAACGGGAAGAAACATCTCTAAGAACACTGCAATTGAAATCCCTGCTCATAACATTCCCGCTTTTAAACCATCAAAATCTTTTGTGGAGAAAGTAAAAACGAAAGTTACCGTAAAATAAAACATTAACTGAATATTAACTAGTTACTAAAAAATTATAATTATGCCAAGCGGAAAGAAAAGAAAAAGACACAAGGTTGCAACTCACAAAAGAAAGAAAAGGAGAAGAGCGAACAGACACAAGAAAAAATAATCTCCTTTTCTGAGATTACAATATACATGATATAGTTGGTGGTTTTAAATTTCAGAAGCTCACCGACTATATTTGTTTTATAACGATAAGATGTACCGGAAAAAAATGCATATTTTATCAAAATTATATGCTGTGTTCAATATAATTCTTATCTTAAGTGTAAATTTAATATAATGAAAAACAGAACGGTTTCCTGTCATCTTAACAATTTTTATCTTACAAAAAAATGAAGAAAGAACTTATAGTTTCGCATGAAGATAATCTTACCAAGATTGTACTGCTGGAAGACGGAAGACTATGTGAACTTCATGAACAAGAGGACAAAAGCGATTTTATAGTTGGAGATCTGTTTATCGGAAAAGTAAAAAAGCTGGCACCTAATCTTAATGCCGCATTTGTAAATATCGGATATGAAAAGGACGCTTTCCTGCATTATCAGGATTTGGGACCGCAATATCTTACCTACAAAAAGTTTTTAAAAGATACGATTTCCAAAAAACAAAGCGTTTCAAGCTTAAAGAATTTTGAAATCCAGCCCGAAATAAATAAAAACGGTACCGTAGAAAAGGTGATTGCAAAAGATGACCTTGTCCTGCTGCAGATAACCAAAGAGCCTATTTCTACAAAAGGGCCGAGAATTTCTACCCAGATTTCCTTAACAGGCCGGTTTTTGGTTCTGATCCCATTCGACAATAAAGTTTCTATTTCTAAGAAAGTAAACAGCTTTGAAGAAAAAGAAAGGCTCCGTACCCTTATTGAGAGTATCAAGCCTGAAGGATTCGGTGTGATCATAAGAACGGTGGCAGAAGGTAAAAAAGTAGCGGATCTTCATAATGACATGAATCAGCTGATTCAGAAATGGGAAAGCACTTTTAAGAACATTCAGAAAAATAAAGTTCCGTCCAGGGTTTTAAGTGAAGACGACAAAGCTTCAGCAATTTTAAGAGACAATTTCAACCAGGATTTTGTAAGCATTACGTGTGATGACGAACAGATGGTTGAAGAAATGAAAAACTATGTGGAAGTAATTGCTCCCGAGAGAAAAAACATAGTCCATTTCCACAATTCCCATATTCCGCTCCTGGAATATTACAATGTTGAAAAACAGCTTAAACAAAGCTTCGGGAAGCATGTTAACATTCCCAGTTCAAAAGGTGCTTATCTGGTCATAGAACACACTGAAGCATTACATGTAGTGGATGTCAATTCCGGGAACAATATAACTACCGGTACGGCTGTAAATAAAGAGCATGCGCTTAAAGTAAACATGATGGCGGCCACAGAGATTGCCAGGCAGCTCCGTCTCCGTGATATGGGCGGTATTATCGTTATTGATTTTATTGACATGACCAACCCGGAGCACAGAAAAGACCTGTATGAACATCTGAAACAGGAAATGACCCGCGATAAGGCACGTCATAAAATTCTTCCGCCAAGTAAATTCGGACTGATACAGATTACAAGACAAAGAAACCGTCCCGAAAAACAGATTGACACCAAGGAAGAAAATCCTAATAAAGACGGAGAAATTGTAGCGCCTATCGTTATTGTAGAGCGGATGGGTGATGCCTTAAGAACGATTATGCAGAAAGAAAAAGGAAAGCTTTATCTTCACGTTCATCCCTTTGTGGAAGCTTACCTTACGAAAGGCTTTAACAGCATCCAGATGAAGTGGTTTATGAAGTATAAAAAATGGGTAACCGTTGTCCCGAGGGACTCATTCAAATATTTAGAATACAGAATTTACAATTCCAAGAAAGAAGAATTGGTAGGATATTCTAATTAACACAAAATTTCAAAACCTTCAGTTTTCTGGAGGTTTTTTTATGCTTAAAGTATACTGATATAAGATTTTGTTATTTGATCTAATCTTTATATCAGGAATTTCATCGATCTTTACAACCTTGTTAATGCAATTAAGCACCATTCTTAGCTCTTAATCTGAGATTTACACGAGATCTAAGCTGAAGGAAGTTAAGCCTTAAAACGCATGAAAAAAGTCATTCTGCAGAATGTGAGTATATTTATAGTTGCTTTATATGTATGTTAATAAATATCATATAAGGATTGCTTTGTACAGATAGTAATGTGCACTACTATGATTCTCCACTGATTTCAGCTCAATAAATTATTTAGAATATGGTTTAAGTTTATATAAACTGTAATATCTTTTTTAAATGGTTCATTAACCATTAGTCGGCTGTTAATTTTTTACGTTAAATAAAATAGAATGCATAAGAAAATTAGACTTAAAATAATCTGAATCTGGTATGAATATGATTAGATAATGAATACTAATTCCTGCAGCTACATACAACAGCCAAATTGTTTAAGCAAAAGGGAAAGAATTTTCTACAAGATTTGATTTAGGAAAATCTTCAGGCTTTATTATAAACAAACTATTAGTGACACGAAGTAAGCCTGAAAGCTAGATATGAAAAATAGGGAATAATTGCCTTTAAAATTAAGCATAGCTATGAGATATATTGCTTGCTACTAGCACTTGATGCTGTTGTGTTAATCTCTGTGTCGGTATTTTTAGAATCAATATTATCCTGAGTTGAGAGATGTTTGAAAATTGATTATTGCAGATTCAGCCGGTATGTATTAAACAAAAAAAACTCCTTCATCGGAATGAAGGAGTTTTAAAATAAAGACTGGCGGCGACCTACTCTCCCGCTTTCGCAGTACCATCGGCGCTGGTGGGCTTAACTTCTGTGTTCGGAATGGGAACAG
>NZ_LMKA01000116.1 GCF_001421435.1 Chryseobacterium sp. Leaf201 | reverse complement strand
TAAAACTTTAAAAATTAAAATACAGCAGATCAGGATAAATTCTGTCTTCTGTTTTCAAAACCTAAAGATCTTAATAATTCGTAATTTCACTAGATTCTTGAAATTCTAGCGACATTTCAGGGAAACATGAAAAAAGCTCTTCAGAACAAAATATTCCGTATTCTTTATCTACTATATGTTTTAGATTAACGTCAATTATCTTTTGTTCTTTATCCGTATATTTTGACTTAAGAATATTAATTGGAGTTTTTTTATCCAGGTCATTTAGAATTTTCGCAAATTCCAAAGGTATTAGTTCCGAGGTATTTCTTTCCAAATCGTGTATTATTGCATTCTTTTTTCCTGATACAATTTTACAGTTTGGAAATATTTTAAAATGAGTCATATCATACGATGTATATTTTTATAAAACGGATCTAAGATATAGTTTCCGTTATAAAAGTTACTAAATAAAATTTTTCTTTTACTTATATTCATTGGCTGTTCTTCCATATAGAACATTGGTAAAGAAAATAGTTGAGGGTTTTCATTTATATTTTTTTTGAATTCTATAAACTTCATAATCTTTGTGCTATTATTTTTTCCTGTATTAATGAGGAAGCAAATTTTTCTGGCAGATTTTCTACAATTTTTTCATTTAAAACATTTGTATAAATAATTGAAGATGTATCCTCAAATTGGAACATGGAGGACTCTGTTTTCATTTTGGTGACAAACTTTTTATCTTTATTTTCAGAAATTAGATTTAATAAGTCCGTTTTGTTATCCAGTATAAATGTATTTGGAATATTTAGGCCGTTCTTTTTAGCGATCTGTAAAACAATTAACTTATTTAGATTCATAGCCTGTTGGTAACGACCGATCCCCTTTTTATCTTCCAGTAGATAAGAAATATATCCTTCACTTATTTCAAATTCACTTTTAATTGTTTGGTGTTTTGTATTCTTAGGCTGTATTATCCTGCCTTTCCTGTACCAAAATGATTTAATACCATTCAAGCTTATTTCTTTTCCTGCATCTGATTCTATAAAAATATCATTTGTTTTAAAACTTAAATCTTTTATAAAACTATTTATTCTTGTTACTTCTTTTCCATAATAATACAACCAATCTTGTACAAGATTGGTCGTAAAATCATTTTTGTTGGATAAAATGAGAACCATAGTAATATTAAGGATAATGATAAGTTCCTCCTTCTTCTGTTGTCCCATCAAGTGAAATTAATGTTCCACTATCAGACCAATAAGACACCTCACTGTCACCTCCGTGAGCACCAGTACAAAGATCTTCTCTTCTAGTTGAACCTCCTTCTGGTAATTTGCCTCCAATAATGTTTCCCATGGTTTCTTTTTCAAGATTTAAACCGTTTTCTTCTTGAAAATCTTTAATTGTTTTCATTTAAAATTATATTTAGTTTTCCTACTCTTTAAAGGATTTTCGGTTACTCCTATCTTTTAAAATCATTAATTAATTTATTGTTATTGTGTTTTAGAATTGCTTTTCTTGCTTCACGTTGATTTTTAATATATTCAGACTTTGAAATTTCATTTCCTGATGAATCATAAAACTTTGAAGAAACAAGTTCGCTTTCATTAGTAGTTGATTGTACTACATTATTTACAAAATCATCATCGTTATTAATAAGTAATTTCTTAAATTCTTTTGGCATTAAAACAACTTTAGAATTTAAAGATTCACGCTGTTTGCTCTGAAACATTGGAATAAAATTTAAGTCTACATCATTTATATTTGAAATCCCTACAAGTTTAAAGCTTTGAGATTTTGTGCGGTCTTCTGCAGTTATTATTAAGCCAGGTAGACCTTGAAAAATATATGGTCCTATATTCAATGGTATATCCCTAGTAAACCATACTTCCCACTCTCTATGGTTTATTTTTGCAGTAGCTTTTTGTATTTTATAATTCTCATAAGTTTTAGTGTCGGGAAGTATTGTCCATTGAATCTTATTATTAAGAGTCACTTCAAAATAATTTCTAGTTGGACCACCCATATAGTATAATTTAGGTGCATCATTTCTTTTATTTATAATAATCTCACGAAATAATACATTTCTGTAAGGATAAAATTGTGGTGGGTTTCCTTTAGGATCTTTCAGGTTGTACAAAGAATCTATCTCGTTAATCTTATTGCTGTAGAATAAGGAGCCTTCAGAGGATGTATCTAAAACTAAAAGTTCATTTTTTTTATTTTCAAGATTGGTAGAATCGTTAGAGAAAGTATATTCATAAGCAAATCTTTTATTTTGACCACTTATAAGCCCCAAACAGAGAAGGGATAGAATAATAATTAGTTTCATTACATTGTGAATTGTTTTGCTAAAATATAAAAAAATAATATATTCGTTAAAAAAAAATGATATTGTATGAAAAAAATTGTGATTTTATTTTTGTTGGCGTGTAATTCTTTACTAATAGCACAAAGTTCGCAGCTCAGAACATTTCCTGATATGGAAAAAAAGTTAGGAACTCATTTTCCTATCGAAGATTATAAAGATAAGGAAGGGAAAAATTTTGATTCTGATTATTTAAAGGGGAAAAATACCTTAATTAATTTATGGTTTATTAATTGTGCACCATGTATTAAAGAAATTCCTATTTTAAATGAATTGAAAGAATCTGTTCCAAGCGCAAACTTCATTGCAATTACACATGACCCTTCAGATAAAGTAAATAATTTTTTACTAAAAAGGAATTATACATTTCTTCAAATAACAGACGCAGGAAAACAACTGCAATCCTATTTAATGGTTCAAAGATTTCCAATGTCTTTTATTCTAGACAAGGAGGGAAACATTAGAGAGGTTACAGGGCTTATTAATGAAGAAAAACTTCAAATAATAAAAAAAATATTGGAGAAATAAATCAAATAGCGTCAAACAACAGTTTTTTCTATTTCTTTACCAGCCGAATGGCAACTCTATTCCTCATTCAAATTTTTGACATGGTATTTTATTTCCCATCCATACAGCAGATATAAAGTATTCAAATACCTGAATTGTGATCTGTTGACGATTACAGACCTGCCTACGCCAGTGACGGGGATTATTTCAGCAAGCCATCTTCTGATGATATGGTAGAAAGAATTTATGCCTTATTTAATGAAACCAACCCTCAGAAATATCTAGCGATATTTTAATGGAGGATTTCAGATAAAATTTGAACCGCTTTCTTTTGAAGGCGGTTTTTTTATGGCAGAATGACTAAATTTGGATCAGATGCTTTACAGTAAAAACATATAACTATGAAAATCACAAAACTGGTCATTCTTTTCAACGAGCAAAAAATACTGTTGGGAGTTATGGTTTCAATTCTCCTGTTGGGATTGTCGTTCTGGGCAGAATCACACCCATTGATTTTAGTGTTGAGAATTCTGAGCGGTCTTATTGTGTTAAATATCATCGCTTCACTTGTCGCTTCCTATATTTTATACGACCGTTCAGATCTGTATGAATTAAAAAGTCTGGAAGGAATTGTAGACTGGAACAAAACCGGACATGCTGTTCTTGTCCATGCAAGCTTTGATCCTTTGTCGAAAACTTTAGAGCAGGAATATCCTGATCTGCATCTAACCGTTTGTGATATTTTCGAAAACAGGCACGAGATAGATAAAGGAATAGAGACCTCCAAAAAAATATTTCCACCCAACCCTGAAGAAATCAAAATTTTACCGGACAGGCTGCCTTTTGAAAACAGTACCCAGGAGGTCATTCTCGCCATAACGGCGCTCCACGAGATTCTTGATCATGAACAGAGGGTTTTATTTTTCAGGGAAGCCAAAAGGATTTTAAAAGACGGAGGCGTGATCATTGTTTCAGAACAGTTCCGGGATCTTACCAACTTTATTTTCTTTAACATCGGAGCATTTCATTTTTTAAGTGAAAAGCAATGGAAAAAAGCAGTTTCCGAAGCAGGCCTGAAGATTATTGAGAACAAGAAAATTACACCTTTTGCAAATATGCTGGTTATTAAGGAATAGATGATCTTTAAATAATCTGACTGTTTTTTGAAGAGGTATTTATATATTATTTGAAACCAATTGAAATAACATCATGAAACTTAAATTTCTATATTTAATATTCTTATTACTAAGCTGTAAAAATGATAAAAAAGCCATTTTATTAGCAGATAGGGAAGCTCCATTAGGCTGGATTTATTTAAAAATCTATGATGATAAAAGTTTTGAATTTATTTCTCAGGGAATGGTTCGGGATAAAAATATTTATCAGGGAACGTATGAATTTAAAAATGATACCCTTTATTTTAAATACAAAGATTCAATTCCTAAAGCAGGATCTAAAGCAATAATAAATAATGGCTTTATAGGTTATCTGAACGGAAGTTATCCCGAAAGTATACAGATAAAATTAAATCATCTTTCAAATAAGAATTAAACTAAAGACAATCAAATAGCGTCAAACGACAGTTTTTTCTATTTCCTTACCAACTAAATTACAATCCTGCTCGTTCAAATCCTTAACATGGTATTTCGTTTCCCATTCTTCCAGCAAATATAAAATCGGCAACAGTGCCAGTCCTTTTTCCGTCAGCGAATATTCCACTCTCGGAGGCAGTTCTTTAAACTCTTCACGGATCACCAGTCCGTCAGACTGCATTTCCCGCAGCTGATCTGTAAGGACTTTCCGGGAAATGACATTGATGCGCACGGCAAGTTCCCCGAAACGCAGCTTCCGGTCTTTGATCACCAGTACAATGATCGGTTTCCATTTGCTTCCCAGTGCAGACATTGCTTTGCCAAGCGGGCAGCTGTATTTCATCAGTTCATTTTTTACCATGTGTTACTTTTATGTTACTAATGTAAGTTACTGCGAAGTTACCACTTTTTTTCCATCGTAAGATACAAAAATGAACTATTATTAGTTACTTTGTGTAACAATTATAAACAGTTATTATAAAGATGAGCACAGAATCATTATTTAAACCCTTTCAATACAAAAATTTACAGCTTAACAATAGAATCGTAATGGCTCCGATGACCCGGGCACAGTCTGACAACGGTGTTCCGACCCAGCAGATTACAGATTATTATGCACGGAGAGCAGCAGCAGAAGTAGGATTGATTATTTCTGAAGGAACCGTAATCGACAGGCCTGCTTCAAAAAACATGCAGAACATCCCGGATTTTTACGGTACAGAAGCATTGAACGGCTGGAAAAACGTCATTGATGCCGTACATGAAAACGGCGGTAAAATGGGGCCTCAGATCTGGCATGTGGGAGACACGAGAAGTTCTGCCGATTATCCGTTGGTGGATATGGAAAAAGCTTCCACCATGACGCTGGAAGATATTCAGGATACCATTGCGCAGTTTGCTGCTTCCGCAAAATATGCCAAAGATTCTGGATTTGATGTTCTGGAAATCCATGGAGCTCACGGGTATCTCATTGACCAGTTTTTCTGGGAGGTAACCAATACAAGGACCGATGAATACGGAGGGAAAACGTTGAAGGAACGCAGCCGGTTTGCCGTGGATGTTGTAAAGGCTATGAGAGAAGCAGTAGGACCGGATTTCACCATCATCATCCGCCTTTCCCAGTGGAAACAGCAGGATTATTCCGCTAAGCTGGCACATACGCCTGAAGAAATGGAAGAATGGCTGCTGCCGCTGAAAGAAGCAGGGGTGGATATTTTCCACTGTTCGCAAAGAAGGTTCTGGGAACCGGAATTTGAAGGTTCCGACCTGAATTTTGCAGGCTGGGCAAAAAAAATTACCGGTCAGCCGACGATTACGGTAGGATCGGTAGGCCTTGAAGGAGATTTTATGTCGGCATTTGCAGGACAGGGAACGGAGAAAACCGATTTATCTGAACTGACACGCAGGCTGGAAAGAGGCGACTTTGATCTGGTAGCGGTAGGAAGAGCATTGTTACAGGACCCGGAATGGGTGAAAAAAATAAAAGAAGGGAAAACAGAAGAGCTTCTTGATTTTTCTGCAGAAAGCATGGGCGTACTCTATTAATGTGAATCGTCAATCGTGGGAGTGCTCCGTTGCCGGTTTGGTTTTACAATTTTCTGTACCGGTTATCCATTATTCACTATTCACTATTCACTTTTGCGGGCATTCCCCACTTTTGATGATTAACAGCTTAAATATATCTTGATTACCTATTTAAATTTTTAAACGAAGCCGCCCCGGAATTCCGGGGCGGTTTTTATAGGGTGTTCCGGTATCAATTTACGCAGAAAGTTTGCTGAACGGGATGATTCAGTAAAGCCGTTTGTTAAGATAAATTTATATAAAAACACCGCCACAGCTGAAATTATTTCAAAATCCATTAAATCAGTATTTTATGGGTGATTTCTGTTGCGTCAATAATCTGCTTATTTAAAAAATTACGGTAAATAACTGTTTTTTTTGAAAAAATTAAAATTCCAGATCAATTTTTCCCGTATATATATGTATATTTTGGTACCACAAATTGCCTCTACAGCCATAAATACAGATCTGTTTGATGAAATTTTATTTTTTCGCTTTATTTTTTTCTTTATTAGCTGAAGCTCAGAATTATCGTTCAGAGTGGTTTACTGTGGATAACGGGCTCCCGCAAAATACCGTTAAGGATATTGCAAAAGATAAGTATGGCTTTATATGGATCCTGACCAACAAAGGTGTGGTAAGATATGACGGCCATGAGTTCCTTTTATCTACAAACCCGGAATTCAGTACTGATCATTTTATTGAGTTTGCGCCGCTCGGCAATGCCATTTATTCTGTTGATTATTACACGAATAATTATCTTAAGATTTCGGAGAGAAAATTGGAAACCTTTAAAGGGCCTGAAGTCCCTGTAGCTTCTTATGGACCGAATGATGATAAAATCTATTTCTTTCTGAACAAAAACAATGATTCCAATAAACTTTTTCCCATTGCCGATTTCCAGATCATTGAACTTGGAACTGAAAGGTATTTCTTCGGTAAAAACACCATCGAATACCAGAAAAATAAGCATGCTGAAAGAACTATTATTGCCGCAAGCTACCATTACAGGATCCTGAAAAATGTTTTTATACACCGGGATACCATTTATATCACCGATCCCCGAAACAGGAGGACCATGATGATCAGCAAAGGAAAGATTTCCTATGATGCTGCTCCCTCTCTGTATAATGACCCCGGAACCAAGATCTACTGGTATCAGGCAAAAGATCAGGTATTCGTGATCAATAAAGGGAATATTTATCTGAGCAGGATAAAAAACGGGAAGCCGGCCCTGCATTTTCTGGTGCATTATAAAGATATCGAGAAAGATTATATCGGGTCTGTGCTGTATGATGAAGTAAATCGAAAACTGTATATCGGTAGCCTGATCAAAGGGCTTAACATCATCAGCCTTTCTAATTTTTACATTTCCCGCAAGAACATCCCTTTTACCAGTGAAGTGTGTTACCCTGCTTTGCCTTTCAGCAGGAATTCGGTCATCTCACAGGATGGGACAGAATATTTCAGGGATACTGTAAAGGTGAGGTATGCGCAGGAACTGTTATCAGATAAAAGACGTCTGCTTTATGACAGCTCAGAAAATATTTTATATCTGGAATTCGGGAAACTGTACAGGCGGTTGAAAAAAACGGGATACCGGACACAGGATTCCATTCTATTTAAAAATGGGGCAGGTTTTGCAGACAAAATCAACGGACTGTTTATGGTCAACGGTATTGATTCTGCACAAAAAAGTGATCTTTACGTATTTAAAAATGATCAGTTCAACAGCCTCAAAACATCCTTGCGGCTTCCGGACGGAATCACCTCAATTGCAGCATGTGGTAAAGATCATATTTATGTAGGCTGTTATGACGGCCTTTATCTGGTTTCCCTATCACAGAATAAGATTGTTAAAAAACTGGCAGGCGGTATCGCCGTTAAAAATATCATAAAATCGGGAAGCGGGCATTACTGGATGACAACCTATGACAATAAAGGATTTTATTTTCTTAAAAATAACATTCCGGTCAGAATGCCTGAAGATGAAAACAGAGACCTGGCAAGTGCCCATACTTTTCTGGAAGACGGAAAGGGCTTTTTATGGATTTCCACCAATAACGGGCTGTTCAAAATTCCGGAAAAAACGCTCCTGGGATATGCAGAAAACAGAAACAGCCCGGTGCATTATTACCGCTATACAAAATTAAACGGCCTCCTGAACAATGAATTCAATACCGCTTATCCCGGAGCCAATATGCTGGAAAACGGTGACTTTGTCTTCCCATCCATGGAAGGTTTTGTTTTCTTTAATCCCGGTGAGGTAAAAAGTATATATCCGCGGCGTGATCAGCTCTTTATTGAAAGGGCATACAACAGTAAACTCCGTTTTCGTTTCAAAGACAGGATTACCCTGGAAAGCAATTTCAAAACACTGAGCATCTGTATTGATATGCCTTATTTTTCTGATGCTGAGAATATCCATCTGCAGGCTAGGCTGAAAAACAGTATACGCGAACAATGGGAAAATATTGACCGGAGCAGAATATATACGCTGGATAATGACATTCCGGGAAATTACATCCTGGAAGTAAGGTATCTGACTTCAGAAAACATGTTTGCCTATAAAACAGTAGATATAGAAATTACGCCGCTGTTCTATCAGACCCTGTGGTTTAAGTTTTTTGTACTGGGGAGCCTGATTATAATTATAATATTGGTTGTACACATCAGGACCGGATTTCTGAGAGGAAGGAATACAAACCTGAAAAATAACCTTAAGCATACCGGTGACGAGCTCAGGGTAACCAGAGACAAGCTGAAAAATGAATCTGAATACAAAGAAAAAATTATTCAGAGCATCAGCCATGACATAACAACGCCTTTAAGCTTTATGTCTTATCTCACCAATCAACTCGACAAAACTGAAGATGCGGATAAGCAGAAAGAACTTTTTGAGATGCTCCACAAAACATCAGAGCAGCTGTTCCGGTTTACTTCAGACCTCCGGGAATATACTAAGTTGTACAACATAGAGAATATTCCGGAAGAGCGGGAATATGCAGTCTTTGATCTGGCTGAAAACAAGAAAATGCTTTTCTGGGAAATTGCCCGTAAACGAAATACCGGGATCGTTAATCTTTGTGATCAGCATATCAAAACCCGGATCAGCAAGGTGATCCTCTCTGTTATTATTCATAACCTCATTGATAATGCTGTTAAAAATACAGTAAACGGGGAGATCATCATTAATATACATAAGCATACAGGAGCAGATTGTGATGTTGAGATTGCAATTGCAGATACGGGATCAGGGATGTCTGATGCCCAGATGCTTTATTACACGCAGATGTATGAAAACCAGGAGGAAGATAAGGAGTTGCCGGCTTTTAAAAATGAAAGACTGGGGCTTTACTTGGTCATCAGGCTCATTAAAAAAATCCAGGCTGAGATCCACTTTCAGAATAACCTGCCTACAGGCACTGTTGTCAAAATAATTATAAAAAATAAATGACTATGAAAAAAATACTTATTGCAGATGACCATCATGTGGTTACATTTGCGGTCTCCATGATGCTTAAAAATCATTTTCAGAATGTTTTTATTGATTTTTCTGAAAACTATGAGGATGTAAAATCTAAAATCCGGCAAGAACGTTTTGATCTGATTATGCTGGATATTGAAATGCCCGGAAGTACCTATACAGGAATGATCAAAGAGCTTAAAGCACTGCAGGAAGACCTTCTGATTATGATCTTTTCCGCTCATGAAGACGATATGGCATTGCCGTATATCAAAGAAGGGGCAGACGGGTACCTTAATAAAAAATGCAGCCACGAAAAAGTGATAAGGGCAGTAGAATGTATGCTCCTGGACGGATATTACTATCCTCTTAAAGTAATAAATGACGCAATCCATGCAATGGATGATAAAAGCGCAGTCCATACCCTCTCTGAAAGGGAATTCCAGATATTTGAACTTTTATCGCAGGGAGAGGGGCTTATTGAAATTTCAAATCTCCTTAACCTCAACCATTCTACGGTAAGTACCTATAAAAAAAGGATCTACAATAAATTAGAGGTAAAGAACCTTATCGAACTTTCTAAAATTTATAACGATATAAAATAGAATAAGGTAACGATACATAATTTTACACAGGTTAAAAATGGTTTTATGCTGTAGATCATAAATTATAAGAGTCAAAGAAACGTAGCTTTGAAAAACCACAACACTTCCATTTTTGATTCATTCTATGCCCTTCAGAAAGAAGGGCATTTTTTATCTAAAATCAGCAACCCATTAAAATAAATTAATATGTGGCTTTTTTGCTACAGTCCTATAGCTGATTCATTACATAAAAACAAACGGCAAGACAAAATATACGCTATACATTTGAGCCGTAATTCATCATGATGAAAGGCCGATAAACGCTGGCTGATGATTTCATACAATCAGACCGGATCTTATCCTATTCAACAAAACAGAACATTGATCAGTATACCGGATCATCATATAAATTAAAAGCAAAAAAATGAAAAATTATTTATTTTCGGCGGGCCTTGTGCTCATTGGTTTAACCGCGAATGCCCAGGGAGTCGGCATCGGAACGGTCAATCCGGCAGCTTCCTCAATTCTTGAACTGAGTTCTACAAACAAAGGTTTCCTGACAGCAAGAATGACCACCCAAAACCGGACGGCCATTGCATCTCCGGCCACAGGGCTCCAGGTTTATGATACCACAACCAATACTTTTTGGTATTATAACGGTACCGTATGGATAAACTCCGGCAGTGCCGCAGGTGATAATCTCGGCAACCATTCCGCTACACAGCCGCTTGTATTAAACGATTTTGAACTGCAGCTCAGGGGAGCAGGTGACAGCAATCATAAGCTGGCCTATTCAAGTACCGTAAACGGGCCGGTGCTTACGGGATTCGGAGGCGGTATCTTAAACACGTTTGACAGTTCCACATCCACTGTTAAAAATGTCCTGACCTGGAAAAACAGCGGCAATGTAGGTATCGGTACCCTGAACCCGGACACAACGCTCCATGTCTCAAATAACAAAACTGATTTTGGAGAGACGGCACAGCTTATCGTAACCGGCGCATCAGATCCTGCCAAAAAACTTGTAATGGGCTATAATACTTCGGCTGATAAAGGCTTTATCCAGGCAGTTCATTCCGGAGTGGTATGGTCAGACCTTCTTCTGCAGCCGTCAAGCGGAAATGTAGGCATCGGGACTACCTCTGTGGGCAGTAAGCTTGAAGTGAACGGAGCCTCTACAAACAAGAATGCCTACAATGCCGGCAGCAGTACTTCCATAGACTACAGCCAGAGCAACCTGGCCTATACAACAGCTAATCCGGGATCATTTACCCTCCAGAATATAAAAGACGGCGGAACCTATACGCTCAGTGTAAGAGGTACAACAAGCGGTACTGCTGCTTTTACGGCTTCAGGATTTACCGTAAAATATGCTAATAACCGCGCCACTACGGCAGGTACCGAAACGCTTTATACATTCATCGTTATGGGATTTACGGTATATGTTTATACAGCAACAGGGTTTTAGGTTTTTAATTTAATTAACAGATTATGAAAAAAATTAAAACCGGGGTCAGTGCGTTTTTTATGGGGATGTCACTGTTATGTTCCACGCAAAACAGCTATGCACAGGCCGTAGGCACCCCTTATATCCCTATGCAGGAACCACCGATCCCTTTCAGTTTTCTTTCGGGAGGAAGTACAATTGATGTTCCTACGGCAATGGATCAGACCACAGACGGAGGATACATTGTTGCAGGCACTTCCAATTCTTCAGCGAACGGAAATGTTACCGGAACCAACCACGGCAACCAGGATTTCTGGGTGGTAAAATACAATAAGCTCGGGAAGATAGAATGGCAGCGCCTGTACGGCGGTAATGCAGGTGAACAGGGAAATGCGATAAAGCAGACCAGTGAAGGAGGCTATATCGTAGCAGGATCGGTGCAGGCAAACTCCGCCAATACAGGTGACGTAGGTGCTCTTAACGGCGGTACTGATGCATGGGTCGTGAAACTGACAGCTACCGGAGCCATAAGCTGGCAGAAGGGATATGGAGGAACCGGGAATGATTTTGCAAAGGCTGTACTGCAAACTTCCGACGGCTATATTTTTTCAGGCATTTCCGGCAGTTTTTCAAACGGGAACTTCTGGGCCGTTAAGCTGGATGTTTCAGGAAATGTAGTATGGCAGAATAATTATAACAATCCGGGGACAGGCACGGGAGAAAGCTTATACTGTATGGTGGCCGCGGGTGACGGCACCGGTTATATTCTTGGAGGGTCCAGCGGTACTTCAGGAAGCACGCTTGACCTGTTTACCATGAAAATAAATCTTACGGGAGCTGCCCAATGGAAAAAAGTATACGGAGGAAATCAGGATGATCTGGCCATTGCGGCGGCATCCATGCCTGATGGCGGAAGTATTGTGGTAGGCGCCTCAGCGTCTTCCGCTAACGGCAATGTAACAGGAACCGGCCATGGGGGTGATGATATCTGGATTATCCGGTTGGATGCGTCAGGAAATATCATATGGCAGCAGCTCTACGGCGGAACGGCTTCAGACAGGGGGTATTCTGTACGGCAGACTGCAGACGGAGGGTTTATCGTGGCCGGAGTTTCGGCATCTTCTGCTACCGGCAATGTTACGGGAACAAATCATGGTGCAAATGATGTCTGGCTCCTTAAGCTGTCTTCAACAGGCAGTATCCAGTGGCAGAAATTATACGGAGGAACGGGTGGTGACGGGCTTGGGCCAATAAGTATTACGCAGCCGCAGCCCGTTAAAGTAATGCAGGCTCCTGATGGAGGATTTATTGTTGCAGCTACCTCGACTTCATCTTTAAACGGAGATGTAACCGATACCAATAACAATGCAAATTCTGTGGGATCACAGAATACAGATTACTGGCTCTTTAAAACCGATGCTTCAGGAACAATAATACAGGTACCTGATATAGGCCAGCGTTAACCTTTCAGAAAGGTTCATATTACCTGCTCCATAAAAAAGCAGGGAAAGGACTGTGATTTAAAATATTTTGATTGATAGATTTATTAAGGCCTGCAGAGTTGATTATACTGCAGGCCTTTTATGTTAATCTCCAGATTAACATAGATACTTTGTAGACATTTAGCCATAAGCCTGTCACGATAATCCTACAGCTTTAGATAGGTCTGTGCTGCCGGAGATCTTTAGTTTTGTCACAGATCAAAAGATGATATTTTCTTCTGGTACATTCATCAGGCCACAAGTGTGATAAACAGTTATAATCTAAACAAAACAAATAATACAGACATGAACAAAAAATTTATGATTATGGGGATCGTGCTGGTATCTTCACTGGCTTTTGGTCAGGTAGGGGTTAACACCGCAAACCCGCAGAATACGTTCCATATTGACGGACAGAAAAACAATCCGGCTACCGGGTCGCCGAGCACAGCACAGCAGGCAGATGATTACATTGTCACTGCAAACGGAAATGTGGGGATCGGAGTAACGGCACCTACAGCCAAGCTTCAGGTGAGATCGGGAACCAATGGCGTGTCGGGACTGAAATTCGACAACATCAATAATACAACAGTTCCTGCCGGCAGTGCTGCATTGCTGGGCGTAGATGCTTCCGGAAACGTGGTGGCAGCTTCTGCTAACGGAGCAACAGCAGGTTCTACTTCAGGAGATGTGAAAAATTCTTTCAAAACAGCAGATCATGACGGCTGGTACCTTCTGAACGGCAGGGCTGTTTCCACACTTCCTGCAGCAGCACAGGCAGCAGCCACAGCGCTTGGTTTTACCAACAACCTGCCGGATGCCACAGACCGGGTGATGAAAGCCAAAACAGCCTCAGAAAACCTGGCAGCTACAGGCGGAATCAATTCATTGACGATTGGCCAGCCCAATCTTCCCAACGTAACATTCTCCGGAAGTATTTCCGGAACTGCGGTGGCAGCAGGAGTTCACTCACATGGCCCTACCGCAGGTACTTTTCTATTAGGAGGTACGACTATTAATAATAACGGATCCGGCAATTATAACGGTACAGCGGGAGGACAGGCATGGGGTGGAATAGGTGCAACTGGCAGTACGGCCAATGCCGGAAACCATGCCCATACCGTAAACGGAACAGCCTCTGTGCCATCGGGTGGTTCAGGCACTGCACTGGATAACCGGTCTCCTTATCTTGTAGTGAACACCTATATTTATCTGGGGTTGTAACTTAATGTATTGATTGAAAAAGATCTGATTGCTTTCTCAGTAGACAGACAGGAATATAAAATCCTGCAGATTCCGACAGTTCAAAACACAAACTCTATATATACATAACTGATGATCCGGAGAAATCCTGCCATCATCTTCAAAAAGCCGGTGTCAGTTTATCTGATACCGGCTTTTAATTAACTTACTATATTCTCATGAATCATTCATTTAACAGAAAAGCTTTTTCCATTTTGTGATGGTGTTCCTGCTTAACTTAAAATGATGCGCAGTCGTGGTATTATTCAGGCCGCCTTTTTTCTGATAATCCAGAATCTGTAAAATATCCGATGTATTGTATGAACGGAGCTTTTGGTTGGACAGCTGGGTGGGATGATCAGGCTTTCCGAAAATCCTTACGTTTAATTCGATAATATCCAGTACCGAAAGTGATTCCTTATCCAGCAGGTTCCTGCAAGATGCCTCTTTCTCGGGAAACTTTTTTCTGAGAATATCCGTATATATTTTTTTATAATTTACTGTTGATGGCTTTTTCATAGGGTTTTTGCTTAAACTGCTGTTGGTTTTTTTATGAATGACCGATGCACAAATATGTGTCTTTTAATGTACTGCGCAGCTTTATGTCACTTGTGCTTACTGATCCACTTATATAAGGTGGTTTTGGGAATGCCATACTGTTCGATCACCTGATTCTTTGTTTTTTCGCCGCTCTTTATCATTTCCAGAATAAAAGCAATGATTTCTGAGGTATATATATTCTTGCGGAACTGCGGCAGGCCGGAGCCCTCGGATTTCGGGTTGCTTTTATACTGTTGGGAAGCCGGCGGTGCATACAGAATGAGGTGCTGGGTATAAATTCTGAAAAAGTCGTACTCCAGCAGTTTGCTCCATCGCAATAGCAGGTCTGCATCAAGGCTTTTATGCTTAAACATCTGCTCTGCTTCCTGTACGGTACAGTTGATGAAGTTGCAGATTCTGTCTGAATCAATCTCCTTTTCACTGACCCGTTCTTTAATGAATTTGCCTATGTGAATATTCTTGTAATTTTCCATGCTTGTGTTTATGTATATTTCTTTTCTATCTTTTTAAAATCATTCCAATTGTAAGGTATTTGGTGTATTTATTTTATTATCAGGTGTTTATCAGCTAGGATTCCTGGTCAAAACTGCAATATGGACTGCTTTTGCAGCCACGCTTCTCTGTATTTAAAGTATTCATCCGGCATCATCTGTACTGAACCCTATTTGGTCTGCAGGTGCATGTCAGCACATTAAATTCTATTATATGAAACCCACTTACATCCGGCTACTGTTCCACGCTGTCTGAGAATTAGATATGCACTAATTCTCCAAATACGGATTCTGTATTAATACGGCGAATATATACGTATTTATAGGTAATTGCCGGGGTGAAAAAGTAGTATTTTCACTACAGCATTGTAGATATATGATGATACTGGAATAGTTTTAAGAACCTCAGTAAATTAAAAAATTAAAGGAATTATCAGGATAACAGAGCAGAAAAAGATTTCTGAACAGGGAAGTTTTTTTATATGAAGGCAAAAAAACCGCTTCCAAAAGTGGAAACGGCTGACAGTTTAAAATATCTGAATTGTCATCTTAATATCAAAGACAATCATGATGAAGTTTTACAGGCCTATACTTTTCGTTGGCTTCAATTGCCTTCTGATATTTTTAGGTAGTGCATCCTTATGAACCAGGATCGCTGTCGATTTATACTCAACATACGGTTTTGTAACATAGATATACCCTTCAAAATCATTGGTCACGCCCCATGAATTTTTTACCATATAATATTCCTTACCGGACTGGTCTTTGGCCAGGCCTACGATATGCATCCCGTGATCATCGGTAGTGGAAAGGTTATTTAATGCTTTCTGGCGCATATCCTCAGTGATGGTTTTATCCTTTTTCGGTTCCGTGAATAAAGTCCCTTTATTTTCCGCAGTAATCTGGTCAGGATCCATGTCCGGAACATAGGCAACCCCGTTTTTATAAGAAAAATAAGGCTCCGAAACATCGGTTGCCCATCCTATGGAATATCCTTTGTCAACTGCGTTGTCAATAATGGCCGTCAGATCCTTCATCGGAACATTCCAGTCAGAATCATGGCTCCAGTTATCAGGAATCGGGACTACAAATTTCTGATAATACGGGTAATCTTTGTAAGAAGACAGCTCAACATAATCTTCAGGATTGATCCCAACTACCTGCTTTGCAAAAGTCTGCGGCGTATAAGATTTCCCTTCATAGGTGAAATTGGCAGGAACTTTTCCTAAATATTGATCAAGTAAAGCATCTACGGAAGACATCCAGTTGTCAGAAAGTTTCCCTTTGGACGCGGCCTGCACCAGGCTGTCTAAAACGGGTTTCAGTTTGCCCTGCATTTCAGAGAAATTATTCATGGTCTGTCCCTGCTGTAAACCGGTATACACCTCCTGCGGAACCGCTCCGTATTTTTTATACATATTGATCACATCATGAAGCTCGCCACCGTCGCCCCAGCTGATGGCACCGTTGTTCAGGACGTATAATTTGGCTTTGTCGTGATAAGAATTTCTTGCCGTGAAGATTTCAGCCAGATCAACAGGCTTTTTACCCATCCTCTGCATCTCAGACTCAAGGAAAGAATTTCCAGAATAACTCCAGCACGTTCCCGAAGAACCCTGGTTTTTCACCGAAGTAGTCCCCACGTCTTTCAGTGTGGTAAACTGGAAATTGGCATGTTGGGACTGGTTGTTTTTGAGTTTGTTGATGAGATCATCTTGGGCAAACATCATACTTCCTGCAGACAAGACAAAAAGTAATGATACAAATTTAGTATTCTTCATTACTGTAAAAGATTATTTATAGAAATAGTCGGTCGCCGTAAAAATTTGTTACCCGGAGGAAAGTTAAATCCGTGTTAAAACTTTTGATGAAAGCCGACAGGCGAACATACTGCCGGAATAAATGAATAACATAAAGTATTGGAATACCGATAGGGTTGTCCTGGTTTCGTTAAAGATTTGTTTCTTTGCTGCATCTTAATGTTCTAATATTAAACTTGGTTGAATTTTTATATTTAATTCAAATTAAAGATCCGGCCTGATCAAATATGTAGATATTATAATTTTTATTTTTGAATCTGTTAAACCCAACCGAAAAATTATGCGCTTAGGTTTACTATAAACTTATTTAAACGTTATTTACGTAAAATATGATGTTATAATTTTTTCTGAAGTTGGCTTTATATTGAAGTTGTTTAAACTTTTAATTTTTTAATTAGTCTTAAGGAGAATGCCAAAAAGTGCATAGCCTTCCATGTAATATCCAATGTTTCAAATCTTA
>NZ_LMKA01000115.1 GCF_001421435.1 Chryseobacterium sp. Leaf201 | reverse complement strand
ATCATTTTAATATTAATATATAATTCATATTGCATTAAAGTTAAATTAATTAAAAATAGAAATAATCTGGAATTGAGTATTTTACTATGGTCTTTTTTTACTTCCGGGCAGGTTGGTATTCATACAGGAATCTGATAGATCATCTTTTCATATCAAATGAAAAATAACCCGGCGATAAGTTTACCGCTAATGGTACAACCATAATCAACTGAGATTATTCTTCCCTGAAAATTACATCCTTAAACAATATAATAATGATCATTCAAAAAGAAGAAACATTAAACGAGTACATGCAGCAGCTGGCTAAAAAAGCTGCTTTTTCAATAGGCTATCCTTTTGCGACAGATTTTAATTATGAAGAAATTTACAGTTTATTCCGTTTTCCGCTTTTTAATCTGGGAGATCCCTATATGGAAGGCAATTACGGGGTAAATTCATTTAAGATGGAACGGGAGGTCATCGATTTTTTTGCTGATTTATTCCGGGCTCCAAAAAATAATTACTCGGGATATATTACCAGCGGCGGGAGTGAAAGCAACCTGTATGGCTTGTATATGGCAAGAGAACTGTATCCGGACGGGATATTATATTATTCATCCGAATCACACTACAGCGTTCCGAAAGCAGCCCGCCTGTTAAATATAACGGCAGTCGAAGTCTGTTCCGGCAAAAACGGTGAAATTGATTATGATGATCTTCTGCATATGATGAAGCAAAACCGTCATCTGCCTGCCATCATTGTCGCCAATATCGGTACAACGATGAAAGAAGCCAAAGACGATATCCCAAAAATCAAAAGCATTCTGCAGGAGTTGCTCATCGAATCACACTATATTCATTGCGATGCGGCACTGTCAGGCGCTTACCTTCCGCTGCTGGAAAAAGATGCAGCATTTGATTTTGCAAACGGGGTTGACAGCATTGCGTGCAGCGGACATAAATTTATCGGATCGCCCATTCCCTGCGGAATTGTGGTTGTGAAGAAAAACAATAAAGATCATGTCTCTGAATACATACCCTACATAGAATCTGTAGACTCTACCATTACCGGCACTCGCAACGGACTGAGCTCTGTATTCTTATGGTACGCCATCAGGCATTTCGGCAGAGACGGCCTCTTGAAAAGGGCTGAAGAATCCCTTTATTTAGCAGAATACACCCACCAGAAGCTTCTTGAAAACAATATAAACAGCCATCGCAATGATATGGCGATTACGGTAACGTTTGAAAAACCGTCTGATTCACTGTGCCATAAATGGCAGCTGGCAACAAACTCAGAATGTTCCCACATGATCTGCATGCCCGGTATTTCAAAAGAAAAAATAGACAGTTTTATCGCAGAACTGGTCAACGAAAAAAAATATAATGATGCAGTGCTTCAGTCCTGATTTAAATTTATAACCCTTTCAATATAACTTTAACAACTAATATTATATGCAGAACACATCCGAACAATTATCCTCCAAAGTAATCCATGGCGAACCCATTATCATCACAACACCTGAGCCCTGGCAATGGGATATCCTGGCCAAAGCCTTTCTAAATGATCCTACCTTAAATTTCTGGCTCGGTGAGAAGACAAATGAAGAATCGCTCAGCAAATATTTTGAAGCCATCGTAAGAGACACCCTCATTTCCGGGGGAACCGTATTCGCAAGCCCGGATCAGAAAGCTGTTTTTGTCTGGACCTGGCTGGGACGTGATGCTGATGACACCAATGAATTTAAAGAGAACTGGTATGATGTTTTAGATCCGGAAGGCGTAAAACGGTATTACTGGCTTTATGAAGCCGGCGACTTAGAGCTTGATACTGACAAGATCAAAAAAAGTATGGAACCCGCTTATTTAGCCGTTCATCCTGATGCTCAGGGAAAAGGATACGGCGGTCATATTTTTAAATGGATCCTTGATTATTTTGATGAAAAAGGATACGAAACTCCGTTTATACTGGCAAGTACAAGACGGTCTGCAAAATTATACTGTCCTCTGCTGGGTTTCCATCATCATAAGGAGGTTTTTGCAGAAGGATCAGGCCCGGAATCAGAGCCCGTGGCCGTCTATCTGAAAAGAAACAGGTAAACTAAACAGGTAACTATTTCATTATCATCCCGGGCTCAGAAGGCCCGGGTTTATTTTTGATTCATTTTTTTAACAGCTTTAAATAAGAGCTAATCAGTCTTTATTTCTGAGGCCGAATTTTTCATGAAACCACAACAATCCGAACAGATAGAATGAATGCAGCAGCTGGGATTCAATAGCCGACCAGTTTTCAATGGAGCTGCTCCCGAGAATCAGGATGCTCATTAATGCCAGCCCTGCATACAGCGTATATTTGGTTTTGTAATTAATCAGCAGCAACAGTCCTGTTACGGCTTCCGCGACAGGCAGGAAATAACTGAACGGAAGAATTAAAGCTTCGGGGATTGCCGATTTTTCCATGGTTTTCAGCATCCATTCACTGAAAGCCTGAAGTTTCGGCAGACGTACCAGCCCGTGGCCCAACAGGGAAACAGCAACCGGGAGGCGCAAAAAGAAAAATACGGTCTTAAAATCTTTCATTGTTATTGTTTTAAGTTCAGCTAAAATAATAAATTACCGTCAGGATTTATCTTTCAGGTAATTAATAATCCCGATTACGTCATCTTTACCGAAACCGGCATCATGAGCCGACTGGTAGGTTGCAATCAGTGCTTCAGACAAAGGGAAACCGGCACCTGCATTTTTCGCCAGCAGAATATCTTTGAGCATCAGGTCCAGGGCAAACGCAGGCTCATAGGAATTATTGATCAGCAGAGGGGTTTTTACCTTGGTCGCACCGCTTCCGCTGGCACTCTCATTAATAATTTCCAGCATATCCTCGCGGGCAATCCCGAGTTTTTCCGAGAAAAGAACCGTTTCCGCCAGTCCCTGGTAAATGGCCGAAATAAAATAGTTAACAGATAACTTTGCCGCAATCCCTTTCCCGTTTCCGCCCAGGTGCTTAATGCTTTTCCCCAGCTTTTTCAGATAGGGTTCAGCCCTCCGGATGTCCTGTTCTTCACCGCCCGCCATAATAATCAGCGTTCCTTCAGCCGCAGGTTTTGTACTGCCGGCTACCGGAGCATCAATAAATCCGGCTTCCTTTATTTTTATGGCAGCGGATATTTCTTTCGTCGTTTCAGGAGAAATGGTGCTCATATCGATGAACAGTTTCCCGGAGATATCCAGCATTAAAATTTCCTCATAGACTGCTTTCACCGCATGGTCGTCCGTAAGCATCGTAAAAATAATATCGCTGTTTTCAACGGTTTCAGCGACTGTGTGGCAGACAATGGATTTTTCCTTAAAATCTTCAGCCTTTTCAATGGTCCGGTTGTAGACAGAAAGTACAGATTCTGACCGTTCTAAATTTTTCGCCATCGGGTGGCCCATGTTTCCCAGCCCGATAAACCCTAATTTCTCTTCTTTCATTGTATTGTTAATTGAATGATTGGTTAAGATAAATAATCTTATGTTGATAAACAAATGTGGTATCAAAAACCCGACCAGTCTATGCTGTACAGAGCGTTTAAATGCCCTTAAAATAGGTGCTGATCAATAAGCAGGATGCCTAAATACCGATTTTCTCTCCGTTAAGTTTTTTTAAACGGTAAATCTTCCGGAATTTTGCAGAAAAAAAACAATGAAAGTGATAGATATTGAAAGCTGGAACAGAAAAGAACATTTTGAATTCTTTTCGGCTATGGCAAGCCCTTATTTCGGTTTTACTACAGAAGTGGAATGTACGGCAGCATATGCAGGAGCAAAAGAAAAAGGGCATTCTTTTTTTGCGGCATACTTACACGCATCAATGGTTGCCGTTAATGCTGTTGATGAACTTAAACTGCGTATTGTTGACGGCAATGTTGTGATGTATGATACCGTTAATGCCGGAACCACCATCGGAAGGGCAGACGGGACTTTCGGCTTTGCTTACGTGCACTTTTCGGAAGATTTTAATACGTTCAATGCCGAACTTCAGAAAGAAATCAGTGAAGTACAGAATTCTACCGGGATCAGGCTGAACAATGGGGAACTGGGAAAAGACCTCATCCGGCATTCATCCATTCCCTGGAATTCTTTTTCGGCCATTCTTCATCCGACCCCGCTTGACAGAACCGAATCTGTTCCTAAAATTACATTCGGTAAATTCAGCATACGGGACGGCAGATATTATCTCCCGGTTTCAGTGGAAGCCCACCATGGCCTTGCAGACGGATTCCATCTTGCAAAATACCTTGAAGAATTTCAAAAGCAGCTGGAGCAGTAGATTGAGATAACGGGAAATTTATCTCATTTATCAGTCGGGATTTTTCCCTCTAAGTTAAATGGTATTCTGTTTTTTTCTTCTGAAAATTAATAAAGTTAAAAGCATGGGTCTGATATTTTGATTCAGAAAAAAAAATGATAACTCTTCTTTTTTTCCTGCTTCAGTGACAATAAATCTTTAAATATGGTACCAAAAACGGGCTGATCTGACATCTGAATCTTTTCAAAAATTTTCAAAAAGAAGAGAATAACAATTCTTTCTAATTAATGCTTTTCCGTTGCAGAAAGTAGCGGAAATATTTTGTATACAGCTGTAACGGGCTATCTGATAGCGTACTTAGGGAATAACAAACTTCCTGGAAAATAATTCAATTTTTTTAAAGCTATTGATTATAATCATAAAAACTGAGACAATAAAAGTCTAGTTTTGTTGTCGGATATGTAACGCGCTTTGTTTCAGATAAAGAGATAAGATTTGAAAAAGCCACGTGGTATGCATGTGGTATTTTTAGTAAGGGAAATTTTAATCATTTTTTATTTCTTTGTTCTTAATCTGGCGTAAAGTATACGTTTTTGTAATACAATTTTAATTTTAAAATAAAATAAGATGTTTAATGTACCGCAAAGACGATCCATTTCCAAAATGATTAAAATAGTAAAAGCTTCAAACAGAAAGTATGCAAACTTTATAATCAGATAAAGTGAAGTACTGAGAGTGACTTAATACTGGAGCTATGATAAGCTACAGAAACAGAAGAGATCAGAATATTATGAAAAACGAAAAAACTGAATTTAATTTAGAAGATTTAAACCAAAAGATTTTTGTGCAGGACGAAATTTTAGCCCTGGCAAAAGAAAATTCCCCAAGGCTGTTAAGTAAGTTCAGACTGGTAGATCCTGACTTTTTTAACACATTATCTTCTATTCAGCCCAATCTTAAAAACTCGGAATTGATTTTTTGTATATATCTAAAACTCAATTTAACAACAAAAGAAATTGCAACCTACACATTCGTTACCCCGAAAGCCATACAGAACCGTAAAAACAGGCTGAGGAAAAAACTGAATATTGCATCAACAGTTGATATCTATAAGTGGTTTAATGATCTTTAAACCATTTTTTATTTATACCCCTATCACATCACATCTTATTGTTATTTACACCAATTACCTTTAATATCAATCACCTTTCCACGTCAACCATTCAGCTTTGATAAAAGCTCCTGTCACTTACGTTTACAAGATTCCAATTTATATCCAGACTTCTAAAAAATGCCCTTTTCATAAGATGGCAGCGGTAAAGAATAATGTTCCGGCTATTATGATTAAATTTGAGTACGTTTAAACAAAAAGCAATGAAAGTAGAAATATGGTCGGACGTGATGTGTCCGTTTTGTTATATCGGTAAAAATAATTTTGAAGAAGCCCTTGAACAGCTTCCCTTTAAAGATGAGGTAGAAGTAGAGTGGAAGAGTTTTCAGCTGGATCCAACGCTGAGTACTGAGGGAACCAAAACAACCTTTGATTATTTCAGGGAGAAAAAAGGGTTTCCGGAAGCACAGGCCCGGCAGATGATCGCCTAGGTAACGGAGATGGGCAAAAATTCAGGTATTGAATTTAATTTTAACCGTGTCCTGATTACCGGAACCTTTCCGGCTCACAAGCTTCTTCATCTGGCTAAAAAATACCGGAAGTCCAGTGAGATGGAAGAAGCCCTTTTCACGGCACACTTTACAGAAGGCAGAAATGTTGCTGATTTTGATACGCTGACGGCTCTGGCAGTTTCGGTAGGAATTGATAAAGAAGAAGCAGGACAGGTTTTAAACTCTGCGGAATTTGATGATGAAATCAGTAGAGATATTCAGGAAGCCCGGGATCATGGTGTTTCTGGTGTTCCTTTCTTTATCCTGGACGGCAAGTATGCTGTTTCCGGGGCACAGCCTGCAGAGGCTTTCCGTGAGGCGCTGATACAGACTTATGATGAAACCGCAATAGCCGGAGAAGAAGGCCCGGACAATTCCTGCAGTACGGACGGTTGCAGTATTTAATCTGAATGCATAATTTTGAAAAGAATTTAACACTCAGCTCAGATGATAAAAATTACCGGCGAACATCATTTTGCCATCGACAGAACACTTTTCGTTTTCGCCCTGGATTCGGAAGCAGGCAAAGTATTCAACGAAAAGAATAAACTGGTTACAGGCATCGGCAAGGTGAACGCCGCGATGGAATTAACACAGGAGATCCAGCGCAACAGGCCGGAACTGATTGTCAATCTCGGTTCTGCCGGAAGCCGGAGTTTCGGGAAAGGGGAAGTGGTGTGCTGTACAAAGTTTATCCAGCGCGATATGGATGTGAGAGGCCTGGGCTTTGAAAAGTATGAAACCCCGCTTTCAGGCATTCCGCCTGTGCTGGAATACGGGCTGTTAAAAGAAGGCCTGCCGCAGGGCATCTGCGGGACCGGAGACAGTTTTGAAATGAACCATGCAGAGACCGATTACAATATCGTGGATATGGAAGCCTATCCGCTGGCTCTGATTGCCATGAAGAAAAATATCCCTTTCCTGTGCCTGAAATACATCTCCGATGACGCAGGAAGCGAAGCGGCGGAAGACTGGGCAGTCCAGGTTCACCTGGCTTCGGAAGCGTTTAACAAAATTTTATTTTAGTATACAGATGACATCAATTATTATCAGGAAAGTTTCAGCTGAAGAACTGGAAGTTCTGCAGAGTATAGGAAGAGAAACATTTTACGAAACATTCGCCAAAGATAATTCCGAGGATGAAATGCAGAAATACCTTGACGAAAGCTTTTCTACGGAAAAAATCTCTCAGGAACTGAACACGCCGGACTCCCGTTTCTTTATCGCATGGGAAGAAGACAACCCGGTAGGTTATCTTAAAGTAAATGCCGGAAAAGCCCAGACAGAGCTTCAGGATGATGCTTCAATGGAGATTGAAAGGATTTATGTAAAAAGCTCACACCACGGCAAGAAAGTGGGGCAGCTTTTATATGACAAGGCACTGGAGATCGCGCTTGAGGGAAAGAAACAGTACCTGTGGCTGGGCGTATGGGAGGAAAACCTCCGTGCGGTCAACTTTTATAAGAAGAACGGTTTTGTGACATTTGACAAACATATTTTCAGGCTGGGCAGCGAAGAGCAGACAGACCTTATGATGAGGAAAGATTTAGCCTGATCTTAAATTTCATAAATTTCAGCATCCGTAAAAACGTAGAATTTACCGTTTTTAGGGATGTTTTTTGTATCCAGGCCTGTAAATTCACTGAAGGCAGGCAGCAGCAGCTGTTTATCCGTCAGCACAAAACACGGCAGCCTGATTTTTTTTACTGCCGAATGGATCATAAATCCAGGGTGGATATGCCCGGTGATCTGTAGATTCGGATGTTTCTTCTCAAAATCATGGATGAACATGAAACCATTAAGCTCCAGGGATTTTGATTTATAGTTAAGGCATAATTTAGATTCCAGGGGTTTTGAGATCCGGTCATGATTTCCTTCGATGAGGTAAAACCCTAAGTCCGGGTACCGGTTTCTCCACGTGCAGAATTCGTCCACATCGGAATTGTCGCCGGCATGGAGAAGATCACCGACCACCACAAACTTTTCAGGCTGGAAGTATTCGATCAGGATTGATAACCGTTCCAGGTCATTTTTCATGATCTGATTGGCCAGGGCAATGCCGTTTTTCCTGAAGTGTGCCGTTTTCCCGATATGGAGGTCTGATAAAACAAGGGTTTTCTGCGCTTCCCAGAACAGGGCCCTCTGGTTGGTTAAAGTAAAGATTTCGTTTTGTACCGTTATATTTTTTGTTGCTATTTTCATTTTTCAGATCTGTTAATCATTCTTCATGTATTCAGTTTTTCATCGTTATCTTACTTTCTTTGCCTGCTGAATCAGTTTCTGGATCCTGGAATCCAGGTCTTCGCTGGAAAGGGTCTGCCGGAGGCTGTCTACTTTAATCGGGAAGCTTAAAGGTGTAAAGGAAGCGGCATGCTTCAGGATAATTTTTGATTTTTCAATTCTTTTAAAAGCTTCCACCAGCCTCTGTTCCTGCAGCTGCATATTGAATACTTCCGTATAGGCCTGCCTTACCAGGAAATTATTAGGGTCATAATCTTCCAGCACTTTAAAAATAAGGCCTGCCGAACTCTGCAGTGATTTGTTGGAACGCTGCTGCCCGGGGAAATTCTGTACAACCATGCCCGAAATTACTGCAATATCACGGAATTTACGCCTTGCCATTTCCGCAGAATTGATGCTCGAAATTACATCATTCATCAGGTTGTCCCGGGTCAGGATTCCTTGAAGGTTTTCTTCTGTCAAAGGAATTTCTTTATCACTGAACAGCTCAAAACCGTAATCGTTCATGGCCATCGAGAAAGAAATGGGAGCAAGCTTTGAAATGCGGTAGGCTACCAGTGCAGCCATTACTTCATGAACCAGCCTTCCTTCAAAAGGATACATGAACAGGTGATAGCCTTCCCTGTTTTTAATCATTTCAACAAGGAACTCATCTTCCCTTGGGATATGCGAACGCTCTTCCTGGTTTGCCAACAGCGGATGAAGGAATTTAAGCTCCTTCTCAGAGGCTTTGGGGTTCAGGGCTCCTGATAATTTTTCACGCAGGAAATGCCCCAGATTAGAACTTAGAGGCAGCCTTCCGCCCAGATAACTCGGAGCAAATGCTTTTCCTTTGGATGCGCGCACGAATACCGTCATATCTTTGATCATCGCCACTTCCAGGACCCTTCCCGCCAAAATAAATTTATCTTCTTTCTTTAGCCTTGAAATAAAATATTCTTCCACCATCCCGATATAGCCGCCGGAAATAAATTTTACCTTCAGCATGGCATCGCTTACAATCACGCCCATATTCATCCTGTGGAGCATGGCAATCCGCCTTGACGTCACTTTGTACAGACCGGTTTCATCAATCACTACCTTATGGAACTCTTCGTAGCTTTTCAGTGCTTTTCCGCCGATGGTTAAAAAATCAATGATGCCCTTCCATTCTTCTTCATTCATTTCCCGGAATGCAAAGGTTTCTTTTATTCTCGGATACATTTCATCAGGATAGAAGCCGTCTCCGACTGCCAGGGTCATCATAAACTGAACGAGCACATCAAAACACAGTACCTGTGGATCACGCGGTTCAATCACATTGTTTTTTACGGCTTCTTTTAAAGCAGAAACTTCAATCAGCTCCAGAGAATGGGTAGGCACACAGTAGATTTTTGAAGTCTCAAAGGGGGAGTGGCCGCTGCGCCCTGCACGCTGTAGAAACCGGGCAACCCCTTTTGCAGAACCAATCTGGATTACCGTATCAACAGGCTTAAAATCGATTCCCAGATCCAGCGATGAGGTGGATACAACAGCTTTCAGTTTACCAGAGCTCAGGTTTTCTTCAATCCAGATTCTCAGGTGGGCATCAATGGAACTGTGATGGATCGCGATCTGCCCTGCAAAATCAGGATAGGCATTCAGCAGCAGCTGGTACCACATCTCGCTCTGGCTCCTGGTATTGGTAAAAACAATGGTTGAGGTGGAGTTTAAAATAATCGGGACTACCTTATCGGCAAGCTTATGCCCCAGATGCCCTGCCCAAGGCAGAATTTCCACTTCATCCGGAAGGACCGGAATAATATCTATTTTCTTTTTTTCTTTGGCGGTAACGGTGGTTTTCCTGATATTATACGGAATCAGGATTTCCATGGCTTCATCAAGATTCCCGATGGTGGCCGTTATGCCCCAGATTTTTATTTTGGGAACATACTTCCTGAGCTGGGAAATCCCGAGCTCCATCATTACTCCGCGCTTTGATCCCAGCAGTTCATGCCATTCATCCACGACAATGACCTTTAAACTTTTAAAAAACCGCTGGTGGTTTTTCTGCCCGAGCAGCAGATGAAGGCTTTCCGGGGTGGCCACTAAAATTTCCGGCATGTTTTTAACCTGCTGCTGGCGTACTTTTGGGTCTGTATCACCGTTCCGTACGCCTACCATCCAGTCCAGCCCGATTTCATCAATGGCTTCCTGCATGGCTTTGGCAATATCTTTTGAAAGGGAACGGAGCGGGGTGATCCAGATCATTTTCAGCCCTTTCTCATATTTTTCGGGATGGTTAAGGAAATCTGTGATCAATGCTAAGAACACAGAATAGGTCTTTCCGAAACCGGTAGGAGCAATCACCATTCCGCTGTATCCGCTTCCGAATTTACGCCATGTCTCAGCCTGGAACTTAAAAGGGGAAATGCCTTTATCCGCCATCCAGTTCTGAATGACGGTGAATCCGTTGGTATTTTCAAAAGCAGCCAAATTTTATCCTGATTTGTTAATGCGGTGCCCGCAATTTATGTATTGTTTTATTCAGTTTGATATTCCTTATTCACTCATTTAAAGAAATTACTGAATGAGTTTTTTAATTTCTTCCAAATCATCAATTTCATTAACCGTCTTATCTTTCCGCCATCTTAAAATCCTTGGGAAACGCAGGGCAACGCCGCTTTTGTGCCGGCTGCTGAACCCGATGCCTTCAAACGCAATTTCAAAGACCAGCTCAGCCTTCACCGTACGGACGGGGCCGAATTTTTCAATGGCGTTTTTGTTTACAAAACGGCTGACTTCCATAATCTCCTTATCCGTAAGCCCGGAATAGGCTTTTGCAATCGTAACCAGCGCATCACCGTTCTTTACGGCAAATGTATAATCGGTATAGTAGGCACTTCTCCTTCCGCTTCCTTTCTGTGCATAAATCAATACTGCATCAATGGTCAATGGGTTGATTTTCCATTTCCACCAGTCGCCTTTTTTACGCCCGGAATGGTAGAAAGATTCTTTTTTCTTCAGCATAAGCCCCTCACTGTTGATATCGCGGGAGTTTTCTCTGATCTGGTTTAAATCATTCCAGTTTTCAAAACCGATAACCTGGGAAAGCTTAATGTGTTCCGGGCTTTCATTCAGCAGCAGTTCTTCCAGCATGGCGCGCCTTGCGACAATAGGTTTTTCCCGCAGGTCATTGTTTTCCAGTTCCAGTATATCGTAGGCAAAAACCTGGATCGGGATTTCAGAAAGCATTTTTTTGGTTAATGTTTTCCGATTCAGTCTTTTCTGGAGTTCATTAAAATTCAGGACTTTATCATCTTTCACCGCCAGTATCTCGCCGTCAATGACGAAATTACCTTTCATCTGCTGAACCACTTCGGTAATTTCGGGAAACTGTTCGGTAATCAGTTCTTCGCCTCTGGACCATATGAAGACTTCATCATTTCTTCTGATAATCTGCCCGCGGATGCCGTCCCATTTGTATTCAATCAGCCATTCATCCGGAGTTCCCAGTTCTCCCAGCTCTTTTTCCAGAGGATAAGCGAGGCAGAAAGGGTAGGGTTTTGAATTGTCGGGATTAATATTTTCTGCAGAAATAAGTTCCTGGAACGATGCTTCTTCCGGCAACCATTTTCCCATTAAGCTGTGCATTAACGTGCTGGATTCCTGGTTTGAGAACCTGGTCAGGGCATTGATCAGGGTTTTATCCGAAACCCCGATCCGGAAGCTTCCGCCCAGTAGTTTGTTAAAAATCAGGCGTTCCGTGTAGTCCAGGCCATTCCAAGATTGGAGGACAAAGTCTTTTTTATCTTCATCCGACTTGCCTTTTAAACCGATGATGTCATTCATCCACTGGGACAGTGTGCGTTCTATTTTTTCCGTTGGTGGCGGAAGGATCAGTGAAATGGTTTCCCCCAGGTCTCCCACCGAAGAGTAGCTTTCCTGAAAAAGCCAGAAGGGCAGCCCGGTAATTTCCAGTGCCCATTCTTTCATATAATTGGTATTGACATTCCGTTTAGGCCTTTTGCCAGTAAACAGCGCAATAAACCACACCTTGTCATCATCCGGTGCACGTTCCAGATAATCAATGATCGCATCGATCTTGGCGTTGGTTTTATTGGTGCTCTCAAGGGCATTGATCAGTTCTGCGAAATGCTTCATAATGTAAAATATAATTTCCGGTAATCGATTTTCTACTATTCGGGACGGCTGTTAACGTTGTAGCTGTATGTTCAGTACGTATCAGTCGTTGGTCTGGGATTCAGGTGCTTCAGCAGCTTCTTTTTCCGTTTCCTCATCATCACCGTATAATGTTTCTACGACATCTGCTTTTATCCCGATTTCATTTAAATATTTGGAAAAAACTTCGGTCTGGCCGTGTGTAACATGAACAATTTCTGCTTCCGTTGCTTTTATAGCCTGTAGCAAACCGCCCCAGTCGGCATGATCGCTCATGGGAAAACCGGCATCCGCACTCCGCCATCTTCTCGCTCCGCGCACCTGCATCCATCCTGAACAGATGGCCGTTGCCGGATTCGGGATTTTTTTGATGACATTGCTGTCCAGTAACGCAGGCGGGACAATAACGATATCATCCTGTACATGCTTTACACTTTCCCTGAAATCCGGGACTTCATATTTCGGAAGGGTGATCCCTGCATTTTCAAAGGCTTCATTCAGTTTCCCGATAGAGTAGTGAACATGGATTTTCCCGAGGCCTTCAACCGCTTTCATTATCCGCTGTGCTTTCCCCAGGGAATATCCTATAAATACGGATGTTTTCTGGTTTTCTTTGTTCTTAAGCACCCAGTTCTGCATTCTTTTATTCAGGTCATCCACTTCCAGCCAGTTGTAAATGGGCAGCCCGAATGTACTCTCACTTACAAACTCATGGCACCTTACCAATTCGAAAGGAGTACTCAACCCATCATACTGTACTTTATAGTCTCCGGAAATGACACTTACATACCCTTTATATTCCAAGCGGATCTGCGCGGAACCGATAATATGGCCTGCCGGATGAAGCGAAACCTTTACGCCGTTCATATCAATAACTTCACCGTATTCCATACTCTGGCATTCGATGTCTTCACTGATCCTTTTATGAAGGATCGGTTTTGTAAAATGGTGGCAGAGGTATTTTTTCATTCCCCAACGGGCATGGTCGGCATGTCCGTGTGTGATTATGGCAAGGTCTACCGGTCTCCAGGGATCGATGTAAAACTTTCCCTGCGGACAGTAAATTCCTTTATTGGTAAATGTGATCAGTTTCAATAGTGCGGATTTGAATTCGTATATCCAAAAATCCCACCAAAGGCAAGGTCAGAAGGAAAAAAACAACAGGAGATCGTATAATGAAACTGTTTTAAGATCATAACTCTGTGAATGTTGAAATTTGAGATTGATATTTAAGATTTAATCTTAATTTTGATCTGATGAAAACAATACCTATTGAAGCAGAAAGACTGATTCTCCGTGATATAATCCCGGCAGACAGACAGGCTATTTTCGATTACCGGTCTGATGCCGAAACCAATAAATTCCAAAGCTGGATTCCGAAAAACCCTGAAGAGGTGGATGAATTTATTCAAAGAAATTATAAGGAATTTAACCTGCCCGAAACCTGGTACCAGATTCTGATTACGGATAAAGAAACAGGTACCGTTATCGGAGATATCGGAATCCATTTTATCGGCGAGGAAAATAAACAGGTGGAATTGGGAATCACCATAAATAAAAAGTTCCATGGAAAAGGATATGCCTCCGAAGCTTTGAAAGGATGTATTGATTTCTTATTCAATGATTTGCAGAAACACAGGATTATTGCTTCCGTTGATCCTGAAAATACTGCTTCCCTGCGTTTAATGGAACGAATCGGGTTCAGGAAAGAAGCGCATTTTGTTAAAAGCTTATTCTGGAAAAACAAATGGGTGGATGATGTTATTTATGCGATGCTTGAAGAAGAGTGGAAACACCGTTCATAGATCATATCCTCATTGGCGTATTTTTTGAACCCCCGGATAGTAAATAAATTTTATGGTATCTTCATTTCTGTTACAGTTAGAATGGAAGGAATTTTTAATGGGACAGGAAGAATGGTCATTTCTTCTGGAGATCGTTCTGAGGACCTTTATTATGTTTTTAACAATCATTATCGGTCTCCGGATATTGGGAAAAAGGGGCGTGAAACAGCTGTCGCTCTTTGAGTTGGTGGTGATCATCGGGCTGGGCTCTGCAGCGGGGGACCCGATGTTTTATAAGGAAGTAGGGATCGCATCTTCCATTATCGTTTTTATGGTAATTATATTCCTGTATACTTCGGTAACCTATCTGATCGGGAAAAGCAAGGTTTTTGAGAAACTGCTGGAAGGAACATCCATCTGTCTGATTGAAAACGGTGAGTTTTCCATTGAAAATTTTAAGAAGGAAAATCTTGGAAGCGATGAGTTTTTTGCTGAGCTGAGGCTGAGAGGCATCTCGCATCTGGGCCAGATCGAAAGGGCCATTGAAGAAGTTTCGGGCGAGATCAGTGTTTTTTATTTTGAAGACCGGGAAGTAAAATTCGGGCTTCCTATCATGCCGGGATCTTTGGAAAACCCGGTGAAAACGATAAGCGTTAAAGGATTTTATTCGTGTACATTCTGCGGGTATACGGAAGAGAAAAATGAAGGGGATGCAGGACACTGCTGTAAATGTAAAAAAGACAGATGGATTGGATCCAGTAATAAGAGAAGGGTAACTTAATAAAAAAGGTTCCCCGAAAGGAACCTTAAAAAAACACAAATGATGAAAAAAATTATTTCGATACACAAATATAATCAATATGTGTATTATGTAAAACATAGTATGGCAGTCATTTATAAAATCTATTTATACTACCACATTTTATCCTGCATTAAGACGCTGTGAGGTGGTAGATATTCCGAATGCCAATAAAGCCACGATTCCCAAAGTGAAAATTTTTACCAGCTTACCCATGGTTCCGGATGTTTGCTTATTTTCTGATGTTGAAGACATAACGTTTTGTTTTTGTTAGAAATAAATCATCAAATACCACACCAACTCACGATGAGATCTCATTATAAAGCTGTTGGATACATAAGTTTTAATTAAGGTAAACAGTTACAGTCAATGCTGTAAATAATCCGGATGATTACAGTCAATATCTGCCTTATCAATTATCCATAAAAAATCCCTTTCCGAAAGAACCGGAAAGGGACACACCTAACATTAAGAAATTTCCTCAGACAATAAACAATGATGCAATTGCCTGGGCATCACTTCCCGTTAAAATTTCATCGTAAGCAGCAGAACCTGCTTCCGGTCCGAAAGCCGCGGCAGTATTAAACCCGGCCTGTATGGTAACACCTTCTCCGGCATATACAGCGTTGGTAGCTGCAGGCATGTTTCCGCCGTTCGCCAGTTCAATCCAACCTTTGTTTGCCCTCATTCTCCTAACCTGTGAAGCATGTCTTGCTTCTACGGAGTGTATCTGTAAGGCGGCCTGTAATACTGTTTTATTAGACATTACATTTCCTGCCTGTCCTTTATATGCTCTTACCCCGGTATCTTCAAATGCCTGGGCCAGCACAAGGAACTGATTATAATCTGAAAAAGGAGCAAAGGCTCCGCCTACTGTAAAATTGAAGTTGGGTTTCGCTCCCGGCGTTACTCCTAGTGAAGTAAGCGTACTTTTAAGGAAAGCAACGTGCGCGGTCTCATGTTTTGAGATCTGCATGAAAACCGGACGGTCTGCACTTGGGATCAACCCAGCCGTTCCTAATCCTTTGGTATAATATTCGTCTTCCAGGTATTCCAGTACCAAAGCAAGCTGAAGCGCGTCTGTTAATGCACTTTTACCGGCATTTCCGGGTACAGTTGCAGTGGTAGTGGTCTGTGCCTTTGCAGAAGTAGTCATTAAAGCGCCCAGACCTAAAGGGATAGAGGCAACAGCTGCCTTTTTACCGAATTGGGATATTTGGGAAAGCGTTTCTAATCTTGACGCTTCTGTTGTGAAGAATTTGTCGTCAGATAATCTATCTAGTAATTTTAGAATGTTCATAATGTAAATTTTTGTGAAGTGAATAAATTAACCGATTCCCTGTTCTTTCCAGGTAAACGGAGTTTTAAAGAACCCGCCTGCTGCTGCTACAATGTCTTTAGGCTCTTTTGCAACATCAAGCCCTGTAGTAGGGTTGATTACATCATCCCCTGAAAACGCTGCGGTTCCCGGATTGATAAGGTCCCTAATCGCAGCTGCGTGTCTTGCTTCCACGGAAACAATTTTTCCTGCAATCACAAGGTAATCTACATTCGTAATATACTTTCCTGCACCGTTGTAAGCGGCTACCCCTGTATCTTCAAGTGCTTTTGCCGTAGCAAGTACAGAATTCCTGTCATTGAAGTTTACATTGGGATACTGGAACTCAAGCGTAGGAAGAACATTGGCAGTAGCTCCGGTAATGGCTGCCTTAAAGAAATCCCTGTGGATCACCTCATGGTGGTAAAGATCGGTAAAGATCTGTTTTTCAGCATTGGAAATCCCAGTATAGAAATTGTTAACCACTTTGGTATAGAAATCCGCTTCAAGCTGTTCCAGTGCATACGCATAGTTCAGAACACCCACGTCGCCCTTACCCAGGTCGAAAACATTATTATCAACGAACTCAAAATCGTTGTCATCACACCCGATCAATGTAAGCCCGGCCATAGCCAGCCCCACACCACTCAATTTTAGAAAGTTTCTTCTGTTGGTATCAAGGGTCGCTCCCTGATTAGAAACACTGATTGTTTTTTTCATAATATAATTTGTTTAAGTGAGAATTTTTATCTTAACATGATAGAGAAAAAACAGCATAAAAGATTTATGCTGTTTCACAACTAACAAACCATTACGGCATTAAAACCGTGTCTATAACGTGAATGACCCCATTCGACTGATTAACATCAGCTATTGTAACTTTAGCATCATTGCCTTTAACGTCTCTTATGTATAAATCTTTTCCTTTTGTCCAGAACGTCAGTTGCTCGCCTTCTACCGTTTTCATCATTGCTTTCCCGCCGTTTGCATTTACTGCAGCCATAATTTCTTTGGCATTGAATTTACCGGCAAGAACATGATAGGTTAAGATTTTAGTTAGCATTGCCTTGTTTTCCGGCTTTACCAGGCTTTCAACCGTTCCTTTCGGAAGCTTTGCAAATGCTGCGTCAGTAGGAGCCAGTACAGTGAAAGGCCCTGCACCCTGTAAAGTTTCTACCAGTCCGGCTGCTTTTACCGCAGCTACCAGTGTTTTATGATCTTTGGAATTTACTGCGTTTTCAATAATATTCTTAGAAGGGTACATGGCAGCACCGCCTACCATTACTGTTTTTTCTTTTTTCATCTGTGCAGTTACATTTCCACTGAATGCGAATGATAAAGCAACCATTCCTAAAACTGCGATTTTTGATTTTGTATTCATTATTTTATTTTTAATTATTTATTGATTTGAATTGCTGTTGTTATAATCATTTACGAGAGTGGTTTCAATACAGATTTAAAATTTTTAATATTATTTT
>NZ_LMKA01000114.1 GCF_001421435.1 Chryseobacterium sp. Leaf201 | reverse complement strand
AATTTTTCTATATGGAATTACAGTTTCCTGTAATCAGACAAAAACAGAAATAACAGAATATAATACCATTTCAAAGACAAAAGTTAATGCCGATTCTATAAATAAGCCGATCAGATATACAAAGAATGAAGTTTTTGATAAATCGACATTTAAACCTATCAGGAAAGTTGAAACTCTGATCTTAAATTATAATGCAATTTCATGCACTTGTGCACAATGGAGTGATTCAAAATCTGATAAAAAACAAAATCCTGATAAAAAGAATTATTATTGGCTGGAACCGGCTAATGAAAAATTATTAGCTGCAGATAATTTATTTAAGGGAGATAATTTACCGATACAAATAAAAGTAACAGGACAGACTATAGGCGAGAAAGGGTTTCCTAAAGGAAAAAGATTGTCAAAAGTATCCCAAAACGAAGCTGGAAAAGTATTTCGGTATACTGAAATTGAGATATTAAAAAACTAAAGAATTATAATTTGATAAGGCTCAAAAATAACTGCGATTAAAATTGTCTTTGCTTTCGTCGATGATGTATAAAAAGGGATAGAAAAGTTTCAGTTTCAATATCCTGATCAGATGTTCTAATCTATAAAAGTTTCGGTGATAACCATCATCTTCGAGAACTCATTTAAACATCATCCCGAAAAATGCACCTTTATATTTTGATCAAATCAGAATCCGGAACCGCTCAAAATGCATACCTTTAAAAGCGAATTAATAATTTTGAAAATCAGATGACCAAACATCAGCAGCGGGTAGCCGAAGTCTATCATTTTTTCGATAATAAAGACACGGTCTTAGGATTCAGGAAATTGCTGGATTCTGCCATGGATACCCAGGATATGGAAATTTACCGGCAGGCCGTTGAGCTCACCGACTGGAAAGAACAGTTTCCCACTTCTACCGAAGAACTTATCGAAAAATCAAAAAACCTTCTTCAGAAAATCGGGAAAATTCCGGTTAAGGAATATGCTCTGGGACAGCCGGTGCTCCGGGCCGGGAATATCATAAAATCTTACGGCAAAAACCGTTTTTCTCTGGGCCCTGTTTCCATGGAGATCTGTAAAGGACAGGTGTACGGACTGGTAGGTGAGAACGGCAACGGCAAAACAACCCTGCTCAGGATCCTGGCCAAAGAGATTTCCTACAGCACAGGCGAACTGCATTATTCTTTTAACGAAGACCCTCAGGACGAATATGATCTCAGGACAAAACTGGTCTATATCCCGCAGAGAACGGCAAAATGGTACGGGAGTTTAAAGGATAACTTAAAATTTGTCCTCTCGAATTACGGCATAAATCCGGAGGAAAATGAGACCCGGACACTGATGATGATTGCCCGCCTCGGACTTTGGAATTACAGGCACCTGAAATGGAACGAACTTTCTTCCGGGTATAAAATGCGTTTTGAATTAGCAAGAACGCTTCTCAGGAAACCTGAAATCCTTCTTCTGGATGAACCGCTCGCAAATCTTGACGTTGTAGCCCAGCAGGTGATTCTGGAAGACCTTAAATCCATAGCCAATTCTGTTAACCATCCCATTGCGCTGATTTTAAGCTCGCAGCAGCTGTATGAAGTGGAAAAAGTTTCAGATAAAGTCATCTTCCTGAAAAACGGACAGTACAAAGACAACTCCGAACTGAAGGGTGATACGGAAAATCAGCTGATTATAGAAATTGATAGCGTCGGTTCCAGGGAAGAACTGTTGGAGGCTTTCAAAGATTTCAACCTGGAGAAACTGAATTTCAACGGTGGGGTATATGTTGCCTACTTCTCTCCTGAAACATCGTTTTCTGACGTGATGACCGCCCTCGGGAAAGCTGGAACGGACATTGTGTATCTCCGTAATATATCCTCTTCCACAAGACGGTTCTTTGTTAATTAATTTGTTTAATCCAAGAAAATGCAGAAAAAAATAAAAGACTACAACCGGTATTTACTGGAAAAACACCCCACGGTCTGGAATACGAAAATCGTATGGATGCTTCTGGCAGGCCTTATAATTCACATGATCTTCTTTTTCATCGGCTATATTTCCCATGCGGACCCTAAGTCGCTTCATAAATTTGATGTAAGGGATGATTACTTTGCAGACGGGATGATTTTTATTCATCTGATCATTTCGATCCTCATGATCGTAGGATGGCTGATCCTGATGTTTAAAAACAATGCCTTCAAAAATTTTTATCCTGTTACAAAATGGAAAATGTTTTCACAGTTCCTGCAGTACTTTGTGATCATATTTACCTGTACATCGTTCTTCTTTTCTTATATGACAGGCTTCAGGCTGTTTGTAAAGAATACGTATCCTGATGATCAGATGTCTGAAAGTATAGCGGTCATCAATAAAACCTATCCTTTCTTTTCACAGGATATTGAACACTATACCCTGGACAATAAGATTTTTCCCCAATACCCCGGGCTTTTCTGTGAAACCGGTATTGAAAAGATAGACCGGAATAAAAAATACTTTGTTTATTATGACCGGGTTTACCAGTACTATACTTTATACTCAAAAACAGTATATGAAAAGGACAACAGCGGCGGCTATCCATTCCCGGGAACAGAACCGGAAGCCAGGTTTGCCTATTCTGAAAAGCATGCTGACTCAGAGACGTACTATTTTAAAAAAGAGGTTGTGGATCTTTCACCGTACATCAAAACAACAGGTCTTACATTCTACAATTTTTCCAATATATTTTACCGGAATAATCTTGAAGAAAAAACGTTTTTACAGCGGGAATATTACAATGACCAGTTCACTGATTATGATAAAAATTCTTACAGAAAGGAAAGGGCTGAGATCAGCAGGTTAACGGCGCAGCTGCTGGATAAAAGAAGCCCTGCGGAAATTGAAAAGCTGATGAAAAGTTTCCTGAAGATTTCCAGAGACTTCGGGATCAGCAATAACCTGGAGGCCGGAAACTGGGCAAAAATGGTATATCATCCTGAAGATTTCGAAGTCCGGTATTTTATTAAGAAATACAAAACCAATCCGGGCGAGCAGTATGATCCCAACAGAAGCAGTCAATATGGTGAATACGGATATGTTGATACGACGGTACCTACAGATTCTGCAGCAAACGTTGTTGATGGTGAAATTGTTAATGATTCCGTTCAGATCAAAGATTTCAATCCTGAGATCAGCAGCCAGCTTTCGCCGCAGGATTATTTCATGAAAAACATTACCGGTTACTATTACCATACGGATGACCTTAGGAATTTCCTGGACAATGTAGATGTTATAAAATCCACAGACTTCTTTTCAGAAAACATCCATATTTATTTATGGATCGCCTTCTTTCTTGCGACGGTTATTTTCAGTTTCAGGGTTACAGATTTAAAATCACTGCTGTTCAGTATGATCAGTGCAGGTATTTTATCACTGTTGGTTGTGCTTATTACCGTTTTATATTCCGTTTCGGGAGGAAGAGGTAGCGAAGAGTTTTTTATTTCTTATCTGGTATTCTGGATCGGGCTGTTTATTTTAGCAGTTCCTGTGCTGATGATGGGGAAATTCAGAAAGCTCGTTTCATCCATATTCATTACGGTTTCCATGAACGGTTTCGTGCTGTTTGTATTGCTGTTATTCTTTATCGTAAGCCTTCACCAGGAAAGAGCCTGTAATCATCTGATAAGTCCTCTGCGCTACAATAACTGCAAAACGGTTATCGAAACACTGGGGTTCTCATTAAGTTATCTTATTTTGATGATCGGGTTTGTGTTTATGTACTTCTATACGGCAGTTCTTAAAAAATGGAAAGCAATGCCTGAATAGTGGATACAACTATATAAAATTTCAAAACACCGTACCTCCTTAATGATGGTACGGTGTTTTAATAAGGTGATTTATCTTCAGTACCTGAAGTTTTTTTAACAAATTTTATCATCCTTAAAACAGATTTCTGGTCCTGTTTTCGTATTTTTAGATAAAATTTTTAAAAGTGAAAAAATTACTATTTGCAGTTTGTATATCAGCTTCAGCGTTCGGTTTTGCCCAGGATTATTCGGTACCGGCGGCAAGTCCGCGCCAAAAGGTAGAGCAGCAGTTTTCCATGTCTAAAATTACCATCGACTATGGAAGGCCCGGCGTAAAAGGGCGTAAAATCTTCGGTGAGCTTGTGCCTTACGGACAGGTTTGGAGAGCGGGGGCCAACTCGTCTACTAAAATTACCTTTGGGCAACCGGTAAATTTCGGGGGCAAGATTGTTCCGGCAGGAACGTATGGCCTGTTTGTTGTTCCTACAGAAAAAGAATGGAAAGTTATTTTAAACAAAGACTTCCAGCAGTGGGGCGCGTATACCTATGATGCGAAGCAGGATGTGGTAGACGTTACCGTTCCGGTAAAAAAACTTGCCGACAAGCAGGAATGGTTTGAGATCACTTTAAACCCAACGGATGAAAACTCCGGAAATCTGGCAATCAAATGGGATATGGCCCAGGCAGAAGTGGCAATAAAGCCTGCAAAGCCTGAAGCGGTGAACAAGATTGCAGATAAACTGAAAGAAATTAAAAAAATAGAAGCCGACGCAGCCAAAACAAAAAGTTAAGCATGAATTTTTCAGTCCAGGCCATCCTGCAGGATCAGGAATATGAGTTAATCCCCTTACAGCAAGGGGATTTTGCGGCTTTGTATGAAGTGGCTTCCGACCCTGAAGTCTGGAAACAGCATCCGAATAAGGACCGTTACCAGAAAGAAGTGTTCCGGAATTTTTTCACGGGCGCCATGGAAAGCAAGGGCGCTTTCAAAATCATAGAAAAAGCGTCAGGCAATATACTGGGCAGCACCCGTTTTTATGATTATGACGAAGAAGACAATTCTATTTTCATAGGCTATACTTTTTACGGGACAGAGTCATGGGGAAAAGGCATAAATCTGAAAATCAAGAAACTGATGCTTGATTATATATTCCGGTTTGTAAACCGGGTACATTTTCATGTAGGAAAAGACAATATCCGGTCACAGAAAGCCATGGAAAGGCTCGGAGCCCATGCCATTGCGGAACAGGAAGTGGCTTATTTCGGTGAACCTTCAAGAACCAACATCGTATACGAAATAAAAAAAGAGAACTGGTATGAAAAAATTTAAAATCCAACAGTCACCGCTCGTTATTCCCACAACAGACGGAAAGCTTATTGAAGAGCACTGGGGAAATTCGACACAGAATTCAGAAATCTCTATCGCGCACATGATAGCACCGGCGGACTGGAGCGAGCCGCATCAGACACCTGAATTTGATGAATATACCCTCATCATTTCCGGTAAAAAACAGTTTGAAATCGACGGTGAAACCGTAGTCCTAGAAAAAGGTCAGAGTATCCTGATCGAAAAAGGAGCAAGGGTAAGGTACAGCAATCCTTTTCCAGAAGAATGTGAATATGTTTCCATCTGCCTGCCTGCCTTTTCTATGGAACTGGTGAACAGGGAACAGGAAGGAGTGGATTGATTTTCAACCGATATTATGAAATCAACAGAGCCGGCTTAAAGATATTTGGTACGGCTGATTATTCAGATTAAATAACCTCACATTGCTGAGGTTATTTTTTTGATCATCAATAGGATAAAAACCTACCTTCGGATATTAAATTTAAAGCTTTACAAAATTTTAAAATACAGGCTTGAAATCCCCCTACAGAAAACACGGTTTTAATTTTTTTTTGCAGTATTATAGAATTATTTGTAAGTTCGCCGCTGTAAAAACTAACAACAGATTTTATACATGAAAAACAAATTATTCGCAGCCCTTTTACTGGGCATTACACTTTCTGCAACGTCATGTGCAACCATCCTTACAGGAACCAAAGACAAAATAACATTCAATACAACTCCCGAAGGAGCAAAAGTGATGCATAAAGGTGTTGAAAAATGTACCACGCCCTGTACTGCCGAAATTCCGAGGTCATTAAGCAAGCAGATGGTCACCTTTGAAAAAGAAGGGTTTAACAGCAAAGAAATGAAGCTTACCAAAAGCTTCAATCCCGTATCCCTGGTCAATATCCTTTTGGGAGGCGTAATCGGTGTCGGAATTGATGCTGCCACAGGTTCCCTGACCAAATATTCCCCGAAAGCATACAAAGTGGAGCTGGAAGCTAAGTAATTCAAATGTACCAATATAAAAATATAGCAGTGTAACCATTTTAAAAATCAAACTGTTGTTACACTGTTATATTAATACGTTGCTATACTATTTAAGAATTTCCTTCAGGAACATCAGCGTATGGTTCCAGGCTCTTTTTGCCATCACAGGATTGTAGTCCGCCGATTTCGGATCTGTAAAGGTATGCTTGGAATGCGCATACGTAATGATCTGCCAGTCTGCATTTCCCTCATTCATTTCTTTAATCAGGTTATTGTAATCTTCCGGGGTTACGCTTTTGTCATCCGCCGGGTTTTCTACCAGGATTTTAGTGGAAATCGGTCCGTTTTTACGACTCTGGTCTTTCCCCAGACTTCCGTGGATGGACACCACACCCGCAACAGGAAGGCTTCCCCGCGCAGTTTCCAGTGCCCCTGCACCGCCGAAGCAGTATCCGATCACCGCAATTTTACCGGGAACCGCCCCGCTTTTTTTAAGCTGGTCCAGCGCCAGGGAAATCCTTTTCTGGTACGCTTCATAATTTTTTTTGTAAGAACCGGATGCCTTAGCTGCCGCATCATTGTCTGCCGGAATATTCCCTTCGCCGTAAATATCGGCAATAAAAGCAATGTATCCCTGTTTTTCAAGTTCTGCCGCAGCGGTTTTTGCTTCATCGTCAATACCCTTCCATGCAGGAAGGATCAGGACTCCCGGAAGTTTTTTTCCGGCATTGGACGTCACCAGGCCATTTAGTTTTTGTGAACCGTCCTGGTAGGAAACCGGTTTAAGATTCTGGCTGAACAGGGTAGCTGAAGTTAGAAGAAGTGCAGGCAATAAAACTGAACGTATCATATTTTGTAATTTAATTTTTATTCGGAGCTGTTTCCCGCTTTCCGCTGCAATCTTTTTTTTCAAAAAAGGATTTTCACTTCAATCGGGGCTAGGGTATTGGTCATCAGTATAAATTTACAGTTCTGAGAAACGGAGTATGAAATAAGCTTTTACTATATTTAAACCTTTAATTCAAGTAAGAACATTTTGTTGCTTCGCTCTTCACAATGACAAAAACCAGATCTAAATTAATAAAAATAACTTACAATTGCCGTTAACAGGATTTTATAAAATGCTATGGCTTGTAAAACTGATACTGCCCGTTTTCGTAATATGCATAAATGTGCTGTAACCCATTGGTTAAAATGATTTCTTTCGCCCCGATTATCGAGTTGTACCGGGCCGTCTGTTCAAATGTTTTCTCCGTTAATTTAATACCTGGTGCTTTGCATTCAATCAAAATTACCGGCTGTGTTTTTTCGGTAACCAAAAGGTCAATTCTTTTCGTAAGGCCGTTCAGGACAATCTTCTTCTCCGTGATCAGGGCCGAAACAGCATAGGATTTTACGGTAAGGTAATGATGGATCCAGTGCTGGCGCACCCATTCTTCAGGCGTAAGCAAAAGGTAGGTTTTACGGACCGGATCATAAATAAAAAACTTATCTTTGTCCCGCTTGAATTTAAAATCAAAACTGTCCTGAAAATTCAGTGTTGGAAGTTCCATTATTAAGATGAAAGAATTAGAAACAATCCTCAAAAATATTAAAAATAAAGAAGTTTTACCGATTTATTTTTTTCACGGAGAAGAGCCCTATTTTATCGATCTTGCCGTAAAAGCCCTGGAACACGATTTTTTAAGTGAAGACGAAAAAGCCTTCAACCAAACCGTGGTGTACGGAAAAGATATCGGCTACCCGGAAATCCTTTCCCTGGCCAGGCAGTTCCCGATGATGGGCGACAGGCAGGTAATCATTGTAAAAGAAGCCCAGGATTTAAAACTCAATGAAAGCGAAAGCAAGGCCCTGGAAGCCTATATTGAAAACCCGGTGCCTTCAACCGTTCTCGTTTTTGCCCACAAACATAAAAAATTAGACAGCCGGAAGAAGGTAACCAAATCCCTGGAGAAAGCCGGTGCCTTGTTTTTAAGCGAATCTGTCAGGGAAAACAACCTCCCGAAATGGATCGCAGATGAATGCATCAAGCTGGGCATAAAAACCGCCCCGAACATGTCCCATTTACTGGCGGAATACCTCGGGAATGACCTTTCCCGGATTGCCAATGAGCTGAATAAGCTTAAAATGATCCTTAAGCAGGGAGAAGTTTTAGACGGGACGCTTATCGAAAACCATATCGGGATCAGTAAAGAATACAATGTTTTTGAACTGCAGAAAGCCTTAGGGACAAAAAATGCCAGTGCAGCATTTAAAATTGCACATTACATGGGCAAAAATCCTAAAAACAATCCTTTTGTAATGCTGCTGTCGAGTTTATACAATTACTTTTCCAACGTTATTATCTACAATACCATGGCAGGCCAGCCGCCGCAGACCATAGCTTCTCAAATGGGCGTAAATCCTTATTTTATAAAAGATTATGCAGAATCGGCAAGGCTGTACCCGCTAAAGCATGCGACAAGGGTGATCTCGATTTTAAGGGAATTTGATATGAAAGGAAAGGGATTGGGAGCAGTCAATATGAATGAGGCAGAACTGATTAAAGAACTGGTTTACAAAATTATCCATGTGGATAAAATCAAAATGAAAGTCTGAGAATGAGGATTTACTCACCTGAGTTTAATATTCAACTTAATTTTAACTCATAACTCATAACTCATCACTCATCACTCATTACTAATAACTCTGATAACTTCATCGAAAACCGACATCTTAGATATTGACAACTATCATTAAAATTACTTTAATTAAACGTTAAAAATTACGAACTTAGCGGACATAAATTTAAAATCTTTCAAAAGCAGATTATGGAGCAAAATATTTTTGATTGTGTGATCGTGGGATCCGGGCCTTCCGGTTTTACAGCGGCCATTTATGCAGCAAGAGCAGACCTGAAACCACAATTGTATACAGGATTGGAACCGGGCGGACAATTGACTACCACTACCGAGGTAGACAACTTTCCGGGGTATCCGTCGGGTATCACAGGTCCTGAAATGATGATGGATCTGCAGAAGCAGGCGGAAAGATTTGATACCAAAGTGCATTATGAAATGATCACTAAAGTTGAGTTTTCCAGAGAAAGGGGAGGGATCCACAAACTATACGCGGGAAATAAAGAAATTCTGGCCAGAACCGTAATTATCTCTACCGGGGCAACCGCAAAATATTTAGGCCTTGATGATGAGAAAAAATATGCAGGAGGCGGTGTGTCAGCATGTGCAACCTGTGACGGTTTTTTCTACAAAGGAAAAGATGTAGTCGTAGTGGGTGCCGGAGATACAGCGGCTGAAGAAGCTACTTACCTTGCCAAATTATGCAGAAAGGTAACCATGCTGGTTAGAAAAGATGTGTTCAGGGCTTCCAAAGCGATGATCCACAGGGTGCACCATACCCCGAATATTGAGGTGAAATTCCACCATGAGCTGATCGGGATTGAAGGTGAAAACAATTTGGTAGAAAGAGCGGTAGTGATCAACAACCAGACAAACGAAACATCCACCATTGATGTAGACGGGATTTTCATTGCCATCGGGCACAAGCCGAATACCGATGTGTTCGTAGGACAGGTAACCCTGGATGAAAACGGATATATTGCCACTGAAAAAGGCACTGCCAAAACCAACCTTCCGGGTGTTTTTGCGGCAGGCGATGTTCAGGATCATATTTACAGACAGGCGATTACGGCAGCTGGAAGCGGCTGTATGGCAGCAATGGATGCAGAAAAATACCTGGCGGAACTTGAAGATTAACCTTACAGGCCATAAAAAACAGAAAAGCGCATTCTCCGGGATGCGTTTTTTGTTTGTGCACTCCTGATGATGCCCTATCAGGCCCGGTATGAATTAATCCTTCTGATTTTTAACTGATTATTATATTTCCGGATAATTTGTGTTAAAAATATTTTGGCAGTCGTGAAAAACATTTTATATTTGCACCACTGAAAACGACGGTACCAAACCATCGAAGTTTAAAGGAGAAATGGCAGAGTGGTCGATTGCGATAGTCTTGAAAACTATTGACTGTAACAGGTCCGGGGGTTCGAATCCCTCTTTCTCCGCCAGTCGGGAGACCAAAATAAGCTAAAACACTGCAAACATTTGTTTGCAGTGTTTTTTTGTTTCTGATCAGAACTGTTGAGATTTTAAGAATGCTCCGTTATCTGCAGTTTCTCAAACTTATCAACAGATCGGTAAATTACAAACCGGTTTCAGGTATTTAAAAAAGATGATTATTTAGGAATTCCTTTATCTTATTTCCGGTCATCAGGCCATCTCTATATTTCGGTTTTTAATTGAATTTTTGTAATATTCTGAAGGTGTTTTTCCGGTAAGGTCTTTAAAATACCGGTTAAAGGATGATTTTGACCTGAAACCCGCATCATAAGCAAAAGACAAAAAGTTGATATTCTCATTTTTTTCTATAGCCTTTTCAATACTGCTTTTGAAATATTCAATTCTATATTCATTGATGTACTGGTAAAATGATTTGTTTTTATAACCATTCAGCATTTCACTGATCTGGTATTTGTTGATCCTGGTTTTAAGAGCCAGCAGATCCAGTGTCAGTTCACAATCCCTGAAAATTTTCTGCATTCGTACAGATTCATCCAGTTCCTGCCACAGATCTCTGAATTTTACTTCATAATCAATTGTATGAACTGCCTCCTCTTCACCCGGCTCCGTTCTTTCTATTTCAATTTGTGTTACTAAAACATCGGCAGGCACATTTCCATTCTGTAATCTAAAGCTTTTTCTGATAATTAGAAGACAAATGACCAATAAGGTGAAATAGGTCAGGCTTCTGAAAATAATATTAAACGAAATAATATCGTGCGGAAAACCAAACTGTACGATTTTAGAAACAGGAATAAAAGATTCTATAAAAAGGATACAACAGCAAATCTTCATAATAACACCGTACTCAATAGGAGGAAGCACTATCTTTTTATTTTTACCGGCAATTAAAATACTCTTTACAGGATAGTAAAGATTAATAATAAATATCACGCTCAGGCTTAAATCATTGTATAGATCCAACAGTTTCTTATCAACCCTGTTTAAGATCAGGAAAACACCGGAAACGGTAAAATAGGCAATCATTAAAAAGAAAAACGGAAGGAAAACATACCATTTTTTAGAGACAAGAAAGTCTTTTTCTGTTTTTTTCAGGGTGTATAAATAAATAATAGGGCCATAACAGACCGAGATAAACGTATTCATCTGCTGCCTGATACTATGATCCGGTATATAACTGAAAATAATAAACTTAATTATTAAATGCACGGCAATGGCAGAAAGCAGAAAAATAAACAGGTAATTGGGAGATGCTTTTTTTTCTCTGACCAGCAAAAGCCAAAGGGCAACAAATGCCTGAAACGCACCTATGATAATAATATACAGCATCATTTATTTTGTACAAATCAATAAAAATTAGAGCACTTTACCACTTTTGGACTGTTATTTATTTATTAAAAATTTCCCTGCGAATTAATGTTGAGTTAATGAATAAATAACAAACAGTTAAAGAATTATAAAGTATTGTTAATCAATTAATTAATAGTATCTTTCCAACGAGTGGCACTTTGGGTCTACTGGTTTTTTCTGTAGGACGAAAAGAAAAGAAAATCTTCACATTTTTGCCTTGAAATAAATCTAAGGTATTATGAACAGTTCAAATTTTACTAATTTCTCCAAACAGAAAAGAAGGGTTATCCAGATATCTGCTTTTTTCTTTCTGGCTTCTTTTGGAACCGTGCAGGCACAGACAATCAGAGGAACTGTTGTCGGAAAATCAAACGGGTCTCTCCCGGGAGCTAACATTTCTATTGTAGACGCAGATGTAAAATCGGTTTCCTCAATCGATGGGGATTTTAATATACTTTCGCCGAAACTTGGTGAGGTAAATCTTAAAGTAGAATATATCGGGTACGAAACTAAACTTTTCCCCATTACCATAAAGGAAGGCACCAACGATATCGGGTATATTACCATTGAGCCGGAGAATAAAGCAGAAAATGATAAAATCAGTAACATCCAGGAAGTTACCATAAAGAGATCAAATGCTTTGACTCAGGCCAAAGCGTATGAAATCAAAAAGAACAACAACGCCATTATGGAAGTCATTGCTGCAGATGCCATCGGAAAGTTACCGGACAGAAATGCTGCCGAAGCCGTACAGAGAGTACAGGGCGTTGCCGTAGCAAGATACCATGGTGAAGCAGACCAGGCCACCGTACGGGGAACTCCTTTTGCCTGGACTTCGGCTTTATTAAATGGAAACAGGCTTCCCAGTGCAAATGTTTTAGGAAACAGATCATTCGTATTGGATGTTGTTCCTTCAGAATTAATTCAATATGTACAGGTTGCCAAAGCCATCACCCCTGATATGGATGCAGATGCCATTGGCGGAAGCATCAATTTTATTACAAGAACCGCTCCTGCAAAAAAAACATTAAGCGTAAGCGGTGCCGGAGGTTATAATACATTCTCCCGGAATGCCACTTATAATGGTTCGGTTGTTTATGGAGACCGTTTTTTCAAGAATAAGCTGGGGGTGCTGCTGTCCGGTGCAATCTGGGACAGGCAATGGGGTGCAGATTCATTTGATGCCACTTACAATACGGGTCTGGCGAACGCTGCCCAGAGAAAATCCATTAATACCGTCATGATGAAAAGATACATGGGGACAAGACGGACTATTGGACTGAACGGCGGACTGGAATATAAACTCAATGCTGATAATAAAATCTATTTCCGTGGGATGTTCAATAAGTTTGATGACATCCGGCCCGTTTATGAATCGTATGTAGATTATACAAACAGCAGATATCAGTATAACTTCAGGTATTCTCATTATCAGACAGAATTGTATGGACTGGAGCTGGGCGGGGAACACAGCATTACTTCCAAGCTCCATGCAGACTGGGCAGTAAGCGATTACACGGCAAAATATTTCCTTGATACCCCTCCCACAAACAGCATAAAAGGTCTTCCCATTGCTACATTCCGTCAAAAAATACTGGGTGGGTTCAATAATCTTTCCAGTGACGGCAAAAGATACTGGGGATTCGACTCGCCGAATGGAGTTGGCGGAGAATATGAAGATTACAGTTCTGATGTAAAAGATCCGAATGAGGTAATGAACCCCAATAAATTGCTGTTGTCTCAATTGGTCATCGCAAAACTGGATAATAATGAAAGAGACCGAATCGCAAGAGTAAACCTGAAATATGATGTCACTTCAGGTATTTCACTTAAAATCGGGGCTAAATACCGTCATAAAGAACGGGAGAGTACCTACGGATACAATGCTGTCTATGCCCCAACCACTGCTAATCTATTGAATCTGTCCCAGCTTTCCACAACAGATCCTCCAAAAGGAACGGATTTTTTAGGTGCAATGAACGGTAATTTTAATCCATACGTCATGAATCCGCCTACAAAGGATCAGCTGTTCCAGCTGTTTTCACCGGAGTTTTTGCAGCAGAATGCTTTTAAAGATTTTTCTAATGCTGCATCCAATGCTACCAGTGTTTACACGGGCGAAGAATCTGTTTTTGCAGCATACGCAATGGCAGAAATAAAGGCTACTGAAAAGTTCAGGATCGTAGGAGGTTTCAGAAATGAATCTACAAGGTTGACATTGAACGGCACAAAATCCACAGTATCAGGAACCGCTCCGAACACCACTAGTGTACTGAGCCCGTCTGTAGTGGAAAGCAATTATAACGCATTTTTACCGATGTTACATCTGCGTTACAACTTTACACCCCAGGCGAATGTAAGATTTGCCTACACTAAATCTTTTATCCGTCCTAACTTTGGTGATATGTCGCCAGGATCAAGTATTGACAATACGGCCAGCCCGAACAGGATCACACGCGGAAATCCGGATCTGAGGCCTACGTTCAGTCAGAATTTTGATTTGATGGGAGAATATTACTTCAGCAATATCGGGATTGTTTCCGGAGGTGCATTTTATAAGAAGATCTCAGATATTGTATTTTCTGATACCTCCATGCTGAATATTGGCGGAACGGATTATATGGTCACCCAGTCTAAAAACCTTCAGGACTCCCGGTTATATGGATTTGAAGCGGGAATCAACAAACGGTTTGACTTTTTACCGGATTTCTGGAACGGTTTCGGGGTAGAGTTTAATTATACCTTCATCAATTCCAAAGTAGATGTCCCGAGAATGGTGGCCGGGATGCAGCAATTTGATGAAACATCGCTTCCCAACCAGGCAAAAAACTTATTCAATGCTATTCTATATTATGAAAACAGCAGATTAATGGTTCGTTTGGCAGGTAACTTCAGAGGGAAATCCGTAGAATCTATCAACCAGAATTTAGGCCCGGACTATTACATCTGGTCAGACAAAAACTTTACGGTTGATTTCTCCGCCAGCTATGACATCAGCAAAAAAGTGAAGTTATTTATTGAGCTGAATAATTTAAGCAACGAAAGCCTGAGGCAGTATATGGGAGATAACAAGAAAAGAATCACTTCTCAGGAATGGTATGGAAGCAGAGGGCAGATGGGCGTTCGCTGGCAGATATTTTAACTAAAATTTAATAATTTACATATGAAAAAAACAATATCAATAGCTGCATTATTAATGTTGATAACACCAATGATGAATGCACAGATCAGTGACAGCCTCCGCCGTATTGTAAAAATGGAAGGTGCATATAATTTCCGGGATGCCGGAGGTTACAAAACAGCAGACGGTAAGGAAGTCGTGCTGGGAAAAGTATACAGAAGCGATGCAATCAACAGATTATCAGATAAAGACCTGGTTACGTTTAAAAACCATAAAATTAAAACAGTTGTAGATTTCAGAGGGACTGAAGAAGCGAAAAAAGCAATGGACAGACTGCCTGAAAACACAAACTACCTATTGTGTCCCGCCGGAAGCGAAAATCTTCCGAATGTACAGGATATGGCAAAACTGTTAAAAAATAAAAACTTCCTGGCCGGGATGTATGGAGAAGAAGGGCTGCCTTATTTCGGAGAAAGATACCGGGCATTATTTGTCCAGCTCCTTACGCTGAAACCCGATGAAGCACTGTTGTACCATTGTACAGGCGGACGGGACAGAACGGGGATGGCCTCGGCATTATTTCTTAAGATATTGGGGGTGCCGCAGGATGTTATTGAAAGTGATTATGTAGCCTCTAATTTTTACCTGGCAAAAAACCCGACACTGCATCAGATGTATTCCGGACTTTCAAAAATGTCCGGTTTAAGCGATAACCAGATAAAGGCTGAAATGGAACTCAGGCCGGAACTCATCCGGTCATTTTTTGCGGCGATCACAAAAAAATACGGAAGCATCGAAAACTTCTTCCAGGTAGAAATGGGAATAGGGCCGAGAGAAATAGCCGTCCTGAAGCAGAAATACACAAAATAGCATCCATTTTAAAGATCAGATATGTTCTTGCAAAAAATATTTTGATATTTACAGGTGGGAGATTCAAGTAAGAGCAGGAATATTCCTGCCTTTATTTGATTAGCTTATAAATTATTCAAATAAAAAAAAAATAAACCGCTTAAAAGAGCGGTTTATTAATTGTAACATTAAACAAATTTAAAAAGTAAAGTCTACAAATTATATAAAAACATAATTTCTTTATAAGTTAAGTAAATTTACTGTCTGAAAATTCGGCTATTTCTAAATAGCCGAATTTCAGTTCTTGTCATATTAACAGGCGTACCTGCTATCTAAGGACAAGTTATTAAGTTCGTAGCCAGTGTTCCTGAATTATTTACGGTAATTCTGTAACAGTTCGTGCCTGAAGCATTGATCACGATTCCTCTTGACGAATCCTGAATATAAATATCTCCATCCTGAACTTGCACTTTGCTTACAGGAGAGCTGATGCCAATCCCAACATTTCCGCTTGACGTAATCTTTACCCTTTCCAGGCTTGTATCCTCTATTGATGACGGATGCCCACCGGTGTATAAGGAAAAACCGCTGTTTGATGAGCCTGTATCAAGATAACTGATTCCGGCCGTACTGATTCCGGCTTCTGCCTGGATTACGGTTTGGGAAAATGCCAGATTCCCCTTTAAAGTGCTGTTTCCGGTATTTGTGAGCGTAATATCATTTGGATATCTTACACCAGATCCGAATCCTGTGGAGTGTAAAGCCACCATGACCGGATAAACGCTATCAATATTTGCCCCTGTAATATTCAATCTGGAATTGGAAATATTTCTTCCCTCCATTCTGATCTGCCCGTTAGCTTGTATTGTAAATGATTTGATGTTATTTGTTCTTACTGTAAATACCCGGGCATCAGCGGTTCCTATTATATTTGTAACATTATTAGCCGTCTGAGGATTACCTTTAACATTCCAGAATTCCTGGGAATAGAAAAGTTCCTGTCCCCATTTAGTACCGTTGAACGCCTGGAACTGGTTGGCTGATATATTATACAACAGCAAGCTTTCTATCTGATTAGAGAAACTGTTGATGTCTGCCTGTAACAGCCTGGGTAATAAAACACCTTTCTCTGTATGCTTAATCTCCAGGGCAGAAGAACTGTCCGGCGTTTCGTTGTTTATCCCTACCTGTGCAAATAGCAGTGGGCTGCCAAACAACATAGCTGCAATTATTGGTTTTAGAATCATATGCTGTTTTTTTATGGACAAGTTATAGATTGTGTTTCCAGTACCCCCGCTGCTGAAACGGAAGTCCGCCAACAGTTCCCGTCTGGTGATTTCATGATAATTCCTCTACCTGCAGTGCTTAAATATACATCACCGTTCGCAACGCTTAGTTTTGAAGCAGGGTAAGAAGTCTGGCTGGTCTGGTAACCGACATAAACATTTCCGTTATTACCTATGAAAAATACATCCTTTGTATAATCATCCTGATTTGTTGGATTTCCAGAATAAAAAACCATACCCGGAAGATCCCAGTTTGCACCTGCGACATCAACATAACTGATTCCGGCGATAGATGTGCCGGCACTGCCGGTGGCTGAAGTTGCTGCAAATGAATAGTTTCCTTTTACCCTCCCTGAAGTGGAAGCGTTGGCAACGATCATATTGATCGGGTAGCTTGAATTTGTGTCATTTTCAACAGTGGCCAGAATAGCAGGATAAGGGCTGCCTGCCTGCGGCCTTGTTACCAGTAACCGGGGTGCAGTAATATCCCTCCCGGACATCGTTACCTCTCCTGTTGAAGCAATGGTCATACTTGTTTGGTTGCTGGTTCTGAAATGCAAAGACTGGTTATCTGTAGTTCCTAAGAAATCATTGGCGACATCTGTACCGGAATTCCCTCTTAATGACCATTTAACGGAGCTGAACACATCCTGGGTCCATCTGGTACCATCGTATCCATAAAATCCTTTCAGGGTGGTATCATAAACTAAAAGTCCTGTAGCCGGTGATGCAATCAGATCACGCTGTGAGGTTGTCATTCTGGGAACCAAAACACCTTTATTGGCCGAGACAATGTCTAAAGCAGAGGATGGGTGTGGAGATTGTGTGTTTATTCCCACTTGTCCGTAAGCAATGCATCCATATAAAATTGCAAAGCTTTTAATTAGTCTGTTTTTAATCATAAGTAAGTTTATTAAGCAACGAAAATATGATTATATATTTAATTTTATGTGAAATATTAATCAAT
>NZ_LMKA01000113.1 GCF_001421435.1 Chryseobacterium sp. Leaf201 | reverse complement strand
AATTTTTTTAGTTAAATAATTTTTTTTAAATTTGCAAAAAATACATTGATTTTTTAAGAAAACTGTAATTTAATTAATATGAACTATCAACTGGACGAAATAGACAAAAAAATTCTTGATTTCTTAGTAGAAAACACAAGAATGCCGTTTACAGAAATTGCGAAGCAGATGGATGTTTCTGCTGGAACAATTCACGTAAGAGTGAAAAAAATGGAGGATGCAGGTATTATTTTGGGGTCATCTCTTAATATCGATTATGGAAAGCTGGATTATCACTTTACGGCTTTCATCGGAATCCTTTTGACAAAATCAAACCGCACACAGGAGGTTTTAAAAGAGCTTTCAACGCTTCCTAACGTAATCGAAGCCAGCGTTATTTCCGGGAAATACAATATTTTCTGTAAAGTAAAAGCTAAGAATACGGATGATGCAAAAAGAATTATCTATCAGATTGATGATATTCAGGACGTCATGAGAACGGAAAGTATGATTTCCATGGAAGAATACTTAAGTGATAAAAACAGGCTGATCAACGCGATTTCTATCTAATCCGTCACGCCTTAAACGAATTATATAAAAAGAACTTATGAAATTTCTCATAAGTTCTTTATTTTTGTACCTATGGAAGAATACAGCTATTTTGATGAAGATCCGAAAAAAGGATGGGGATTTATCCTGGCATTTGCCGCTTTAATGCTATTTACAATCATGGGGTTCGGGATTGATCTGGACGAATACCTGCAGCATGAATACCTGAATATCCCGAGATGGTATTTCTTCATTATTTTTACCCTTGATGCACTGATGGCCATAAGCCTGGTCCTGATGTTTTTTTACAGGAAAATTGGGATTTTTACCTTCCCCGCATTTCTGGTCCTGCATTTTTTCATGCATAATTATTATCTTTCAACCTTCCTTTATACAGACGTAACCAATCTTTTCCTGTTCACCGGTTTCGGGATGCTGGCGATTATCCCGAAGTGGAAGTTTTTCAGATAAAATATTTCGTTTTCAGATTCTGAAAACGAAATATTTTAAAATATGTAGTACGTTACTTTAATACTTGGGTAGTAAATTTGACCTTTGTAATTAAGCTGATGCACATATTGTTTATCTTCATATTTCCATATATACTGATAACTGGACACATCAGCCTGAATCTTATAAAAAGGGAAATTTAAAAATGCTCCTACCTCATATTGGTTTCTTGTTCCGAATATTAATCCGGCTCCTATATTAGAACTGAGTGTATAACTTTTTTCTCCCAAATTGGTATTTCCATAATTTTCATAGAAAACTGTTCCATCCAACTCATCTTGTGCCTGGCCATTTCCTTTATTCGATACTAAAACATTAGTATTATAATCCGCTCCGAAACTCAGATCAATAAAAGTTGAAAGAGCATTACCGCTAATAACTTTACGGTAGCCTACATATAATGATATACAGTCATATGATTGTCCGATGATTTCCCTGTTTTTAAAAGGAATAGCCGGTTCATTAAGATTATACTCAAATTCAATTTTCTTTCTGGTGTAAAAAACTTCTGCAAAAAGTTTATTGTTTTCATCCATATTTTTTATCAATTTGACACTTAAATTGGCTGTAAAAGGATGTTTAAATGTGAAATGGTTTTTATCTGTTGAGTTACTGTTTCTGTAAATGTTCATACCATAGCCGAAAGATACTCCTAAGGAATAATCGGACTGTGAAAATAAATGATTAGATGAAATCAGCAACAGTAATAAAGAAACACATTTAATTTTCATTTTATGGAATTTCTTGCAAAATAGGCATTTGGTGAGAAATAATTTTTAATTTTTAATGATTTGTTTAACCAATTTTCTTCCATTGCAGTTAACCATTACATAATAATTACCTTTAGGCAGATCTGAAATATCTGTATGGATCCTTTTAATGTCTTTCTCATGTATAATATCATTAAAGATCTCCTTTACTTTTCTACCATTGGTATTGTATAATTCTATCACTGTATTTCCTGTAGATAAATTGTCGGAAAACTCTATGTTGATAAAATCCTTTACTGGATTCGGATGAATATTAAATTTATAGTTATTGGTATCAACAAGAGTGTCTGTTTTTGCTGACATTTTAGCGATGTTTGATTCGGTATCTGGTGCTCCGTCACCATCCATCTGTACAGCCATATCATCTAAGGATATATTTCTGTCAACAGGTACAGTCACAGATAGGTCGTTGAAGGTTACATAGATATCTTTTCCATCATCTACGATTTTAAACTTCTCTTTAACTTCTTCAGTAGCTAAATCGCCGTTAAAATAAATTCCGTTGTCTGTTACTTTAATTTCAAGCTGATGTAATACTTCTGAATCATCCATGGTGGTGTCTTCAACTGAATTCACCAAATCATCATTTGGTTTCCATACAGAAAAACGCATACTGGAATAAAAGCCATTGTTCTTATTTAGTTTTATACTACCTGAAATCCCTGAAAGTCTGATAGCATGTGTATCGTCATCAAAGATTGTAGGGCTCGCTGTCAATTCAGACTCTTCAATATTATTTACAGCATTGGTATCAGGTAAAAAGAACTGATCAAAATTATTAATCACTTCACCTCTTGAACAAATGTTACTGCTTACCTGGCCCTGTTGCCAGAATCCATTAACTCCTCTCGATACTTTTTGAAATACACAGTATTTAATAAGCTGTGAAAAGGAGGTATTACAGTCACTATCGTGATCAATAGCCGGATATCCGGAAAATGTACGTGCCGTGGTAGTGTATTTGTTAGAGTACCAGCGGCATTTTCTTCTTTCATTTGAAGAGTAACCTGCGAATACATTACTTGAAATAAACAGTAATGCAGTAATAAAAATGAATTTTTTCATGTATAATTTATTTAGTTTTATTGTAAATCAAAAATAGAAATTAATTTTCCTTGATCATTTGCAATTTTGATCAAATTTATTGCAAGAATGAGCATTTTCACTATATTTGAAATTAAAACACAAAGCCGTGATAAAGAAGAAACTTTTAGAAAAACGCAGGCAGAAGGATATTACACAGGAAGATTTGGCCTTTAAGTTGGGAATGGATACTTCTTCCTACAATAGAAGAGAAAATGGCATTACAAAGATTTCAAGGAAGGAATGGGAAAAAATAGCAAGAGAATTAAAGGTGCCTGTTGAAGAAATTTATGAGCCTGATGATGGTATTTATGTTATTCAAAATAACAATCCCGAAATAAATGATCCTGATGATCCCTACAAAGCCCTTTCACAATACACATTAGAGGTTTTAAAAAAGTATATCTCTAAATTGGAAGAAGAAAACAGAGAATTGAAAACTGAATTATCATTAGTTAAAAATAAATAAGCCCTCAATTGATGAGGATTTATATTCATTATAGTATAGGGTTTCTCTTAAGCTAAAATTCTCTTCACCGCTTCCTGTACGGGAGCAGAATAAATTGTATAAGATAAAGTGATTATAATATTTGAGTAAAATGAAATAAAATGATTGGTTATCAGGTGTTTAGTATAATAAAATAATTTTATCACAAAAAGAAATAGTTATTATATTTGAACACATTAAAGTAAATAATCATGAAAAACTTTAAAAAAACTCTCAAGAGAGTCACTGAGACATGTTAATGGTGGAGATGAATATAATGGAGAAAGTGGAAAAATTTACGGTGGTGGAGGTGGATGTCACTGTCACGGCTGTGGACCATCACCAAGTTTTCCAACTGGATTTCCACCGAGAGATTTTGATGCAAATAGCCCCTCAGACTGTTGGAGAAAATGTGATAATTATAGATCTTCATGCGGATTGTAAATTGCTGATATTAAATTGAAGTTAAAAAAAACATACAGATACAGTAAGAGGATACTCAGTATTCTCTTATTGTTTTTATTCTTTAAAATTTTCAGTCAGCAGATATCTGTCGAAAACAAACATCTTTATCCTTTGGAAATAAGGTATAAAAATCATGTCGTAAAATTAGATAAGGGAGAAAAAAAAGTACTTACAGATAAGGAAATTGACTTTCTGAATATTGAGTTTGATAACGGACGAAAAATAATAAGTAGGGACATTCCGATTTTACTTAATCCCAATGAATCATTAACGATCAATGTTTCAAACAGCATTGATCAAACCCTTGAGTTTAAAGGTAATAAAGCTGCATTGCATGATTTGGTCATCAACCAGCAACATTATATTCTTTATAAAAATGTAGTTAATTATCAGGATATTCTGAATAAAAATACCAATACCCGACAACTGATCAGTTTTTCCGAGTTTGTCCTGGCTGATTATCTTACTAAAATTAAAAACCTGAATGCATCCCCGGCTGGTACTGAAGATAAAATATACAAACGTGTAGAAGAATATGCAATTAATGATTGGGTTGCCTCAATATATCTTGTTCTTACAGGCCAGAAAACCTTAGATCTTAAAAATAAAGAACTGATCCTGTATTATTATAATAGATATATTAAAAAAGAGATTCCGAATTATCACTGTGAATACAAGGTGCAATACAATATCATCCGGGATTTAATACCCTATACGCGCCAACTGAATATAACTTTTCCAGAATATCCTGTAATTGAAAATACAGAAGAGAATAAGATCATACAATATCTTCCGCAAAGCTGTCAGCGGTTTTACTTCAAAAATAACTATAACTATTTCTATGAAATTGGCAGTCCGAAAAAGGAATATTATAAAGGTGTATTAAGAGAAAAATTCAACAACTGAAAATGAAGAAGAAAATTAACTATCTGCTTTTTTTTATATTTCTGTTTAGCGGGATTTTCTTTGGTTTTTCTCAAAACTACCAGGTGCTTTATAAAGTAAGTTTTCATCCACAGAAAGACAAAACAGATCTCAAAACAGAATACATGCGCTTGGAAACCCTGTCTGAATCTAAAAGTATCTTCTATAATTATATAAATAAGAAAGATTCGATAAACAGTAAAAAAGAAGGTCAGACTCCATATTTAAGGTTTACTGTTATTCGGGAAAATAACAGCTGTAAATATTACGGGAACTTTAATGATCTCTATTTTGTTTTCAATGAGGCTTTAAAAACTGACTGGACAATAAATAATAAGACATCTGAATTTAACGGTTATAAAGTTCAGGAAGCTAAAATAGAGCTGGATGGCAGGCAATGGACTGCTTTATTTGCTCCGGAAGTTCCCATTACTTCAGGACCCTACAAATTCTCAGGTTTACCGGGCTTAATATTAAAGGTATATTCTGAGGACGGAGATTACAGTTTTGAAATGGTTGAGCTTACGGGACATACATCCGAAAGTTATTTCCATTCTTTCCAAGCCGGTAAATATACTGCAGTGAAAAAGAAAAAGGTTGAAAAATTTATTTCCAATTTTTTAAAAGAGCCAGGTGCAAGAAATTTTACTTTACACAATAGTTATGGTGATCAGTTTGACTATAGCTTCAGCGGCCAGAAAGACGGTTCTTACAAAGATATGAACGACTATGTAAAAGGCGTTTTTGAAAAGTACAATAACCCGATTGACAGGAAAACTTATATTCTCATTTTTTAGAACAAACAAAAAAAGCATCCGGTCCGGATGCTTTCAGTTTATATTTCAGAAAGAAATCTATTTCTCTAAAATTCTCTTCACCGCTTCCTGTACAGCAGCAGAATCAATTTTATATTTCTTCATCAGCTCAGCTGGGGTTGCAGATTCTCCGAAGGTATCGTTTACGGCAACAAATTCCTGTCGGGTCGGTCTTTTCCTTGCCAGCATTCCGGCAACGGATTCTCCTAAACCGCCAAGGTAATTGTGTTCTTCAGCCGTTACAATCTTACCTGTTTTTTCTACTGATTTCAAGATGATTTCTTCATCCAGAGGTTTGATGGTGTGGATGTTGATTACCTCACACGAAATACCTTCTTTGGCAAGCTCATCGGCAGCCAAAAGAGATTCCCATACAAGGTGTCCTGTTGCAACAATCGTTACATCAGTTCCTTCCTGTAAAAGGATACCTTTTCCGATTTCGAAAGGCATATCTTCAGGGATGAAAACAGGAACTACCGGTCTTCCGAATCTCAGGTAAACAGGGCCTTCAAAATCTGCAATGGCTAATGTTGCCGCTTTTGTCTGGTTGTAGTCACAAGGGTTGATTACCGTCATGCCCGGAAGCATTTTCATCATACCGATATCTTCAAGAACCTGGTGCGTGGCACCGTCTTCCCCTAAAGTAAGTCCGGCATGGGAAGCACAGATTTTTACATTTTTATTAGAGTAAGCAATAGACTGACGGATCTGGTCATAGACTCTGGAGGTAGAGAAGTTGGCAAAAGTTCCGGTAAAAGGAATTTTACCCGTAATGCTTAAACCTGCTGCAAGGCCCATCATGTTGGCTTCAGCAATTCCTACCTGGTAAAATCTTTCCGGTGCTTTCTCAATAAATTTCTCCATTTTCAGAGAACCGATAAGGTCTGCACAAAGTGCAACAACATTAGGGTTTTTATCTGCCAATTCAGCTAATCCTGCCCCGAATCCTGAACGGGTATCTTTTTTTTCAGTATATGTAAATTTCATTTTTTTCTAATTATTAATTAAGATTACTTATTACCAATTACTTATTACGTATAATTAATAATCAGCAGGAGCTTCTAAGTATAATTGCTTGAATGCCGTATCCAGTTGCTCGTCATTAGGCGCTTTTCCGTGCCATGAGTGAGATCCCATCATATAATCTACCCCGAATCCCATTTCTGTATGAAGAATAATTACTACAGGCTTTCCTTTTCCGGTTTCCGTTTTTGCTTTTTCCAGCATGGCAATAACCGCTTCAAGGTCGTTTCCGTTTTTCTCTTCCAGAACAATCCATCCGAAAGCCTCAAGTTTTGCGTGAAGGTTTCCTAAGCTTAATACATCATCCGTATCACCGTCAATCTGGCGTCCGTTATAATCTATGGTAGAAATAATGTTGTCTACCTTTTTAGCGGCAGCGTACATCAGAGCTTCCCAAACCTGTCCTTCCTGCAGTTCACCGTCACCATGCAGCGTATATACCAAAGAGTTGTCTCCGTCTAATTTTTTCCCTTCCGCTACACCAAGAGCTACAGAAAGCCCCTGACCGAGAGATCCTGAAGCAATTCTTATCCCCGGAAGCCCTTCATGGGTGGTAGGGTGGCCCTGCAGTCTGGAATCCAGCTTTCTGAAGGTTTTCAGTTCGTCAACCGGAAAGAAGCCGAATCTGGCCAGAGTAGAATAGAATACCGGAGAAATATGTCCGTTGGAAAGATAGAAATGATCTTCATTTTTACCTTCCATTGTAAAAGAAAGGTTGTAATTCATCACTTTTCCGTATAGTGCCGTAAAATATTCCGTACAGCCTAAACTTCCGCCCGGGTGGCCGGAATTAACAGCATGAACCATTCTTAAAATGTCTCTTCTGATTTGTGTAGTAAGAGATTTCAACTCTTCAATACTTTTACCCATTATTATAAGATTTATTTGCCCTGCGAATTTACAATTTTTTGCCGTCTTACGGAAATGTAAAATCCGGACTGGAAATCCGGATTTTTTGTAATTCATAATATATCAGTAGGATCGGAATTTATCACAATAAAACTGATCATCAGATCTGCTTATAATATAAGTTGAATTATATGGTTTCTAAACTTTTCAAAATTCTTCCGTCTGAAGTTTTCCATTCTGTAAGTCCATTTGCATTTCTTCCCATCACTATTGCTGCTGCATAAGAAGGACTTGAAAAAATAAAATCTTCAGTAAATTGATTGTTAATGATAATTTCTTTTTTCAGTAACTCATCTCGAAAATTTTTAAATGAATTAGATAATGAAGGAGTTACTGATTCTGCTACTTTTGAACCTTTTAAAACTAAAAAGCCTTCTGAAGTCTGTTCACCCATTGCTTCACATCCTCTTACAGAATTTATATATAAAATTTCTTTGGATTTTGTTGAAGAAGAAAACTCTCTTTTGTCTTCAAAAACTTTATGCCCAAGTGTATTCACTAATAGTAAAACATAATTCAGGAACTCCTCCATTTCTGCACGGTCAGATTCCGAAATAGATGACTGTGTAGGAATGCATCCGTTTTCTAAAAGATATCTGTTGGTTTGTTTTGCAATTTCATGAAGCCTATTTTCAAGATATTTAATATGAGCCTTGTTAAGATTTTCATCCTTACTTGTAAAAATAATTGCTTCATTCCAGAAATCCTTTGCTGATAAATGTTGATTCAGTCTGACAAAAACATTTTCTGCTTCTCCGATATATACCAAATCTTTATTATCATCATTTTTCCCAATAGTAAATAGATTCCTGTTGACATTAAATCTTTTCTGTCTACACAATCTTTTATTTTAATCCTCGGAATTTTATAGGCTTTTCCTGTCCAGTTAGATAATTCACAGGACATTCTTCCATTCGGATCTCCATCTATCAGAAATATTTTTATCGTTTTGCCAAAAGCCATTTGTATTTATATAATGATTATTAATTGCTTATTTTAAAATGTTTTTGATTTAAACCAGTTTCAGATACTGTTTGTTTTTCACCAGCCACAAACCCATAAACGTAAGCAGCCCGTTAAGGACAATCAGTTCAACACCTATGCGGTAATCCGTGTAATTTGTAACCAGGAAGTTGATCAGATAGGTGAGGAGAGGAGCGAAAAGGGTAACGGCAAGAATTGCATATTTTTTTGAGATCTGGAATCTGGTGAAAATCCCGAATGCAAAAAGCCCTAAAAGCGGTCCGTAGGTATAGCCTGCAATTTCCATGATGAGGTAAACAATGGATTTGTCATTCATCGCTTTGAAAACCATGATCAGGATGAAGAAAACAACGGTGAACGTCAGATGCACTTTCATACGAAGGTGCTTTTTCTCTTTTTCCGTTTTGTTTTTGTCTTCATTTAAGTTTAACAGGTCGACACAATAGGAACTGGTAACCGCTGTTAAAGCACCGTCCGCGGAAGGGAATAAAGCGGAGATCAGCCCGATGATAAAAATAACGGAGATCACCATCGGAAAATAACCCTGAAGCGACAGTGCCGGGAATAAATCGTCTCCCATGATGTTTTTAATGTTTCCGGCAGCATCTTTAAAGCCGAAAATATTGGTCATTGTTTCCCCGTTGATCTGTCCGTATTCTGCGCCGTTTTGCAGGGCAAACAGATACAGCAGGCCTCCCAGAAATAAAAAAGCCAGGTTGACAAATAGCAGCGTTCCTGCAAAGGTCAGCATGTTTTTCTTTGAGTTTGCAAGGCTGTCAACAGAAATATTCTTCTGCATCATTTCCTGATCCAGGCCGGTCATGGCAATGGTAATGAAAATACCGCCTAAAATGGTCTTAAGGAAAAATGTTTTGGAATTAGGGTCGAAATTGATAAAATGCGTATAATTTTTCTGTTCTAAAATCGTGTAGGCCTCTCCAAACGACAGGTTCAGGTTCGATAAAATATAAACGATACAGGCAATCAGGCTGATGATCATGAAAGAAGTCTGTAATGTGTCGGTAATAACAATCGTTTTTACACCTCCTTCAAAAGTATACAGAAGAACCATCAGTAAAAGCACGGCTGCAGTCACCCAGAACGGAACACCAAGTCCTTCTAACAGGAAAATCTGTAAAACATTCACCACCAGGTACAGCCTCGCCGTGGCACCGATGGCCCTTGAAATAATAAAAAAGATAGAACCGATCTTATGCGCTTCCACATTAAACCTTTTTCCCAGATAGGTATAAATTGAGGTAAGGTTCATCTTATAATAGAGCGGAAGCAGGATGGCGGCAACAATAAAATACCCGATGAAAAAACCGATCACCATCATATAATATTCAAAACCTCCGTAAATGTATTCGCTTCCGGTCATCTTCCCGACGGTTCCGGGTACGGAAATAAAGGTTACGCCGCTTAAGCTGGTCCCGATCATCCCGAAGGCAACCAGCCACCACTTGCTTTTTTTATTGCCGATAAAAAAAGACTGGTTATCAGAATTTCGGCTGGTGAAATAAGAAATCACCAAAAGACCGGTGAAATAAATAAAAACAAAAAGCAAAAGGGTAGTTCCGGGATTCATTCTTCAATTTAATTTCAGCAAATATAGTTTTTTTCTCTTCTGCTGAAAAAGAAAAAACCTTGCGGCTTTATACCGGAAGGTTTATGTTTTAAAGTGAGGATTAATGTTAATCTGAATCAGGCCTGTGTCTTGTTCACCAAAACATCCTGCAGTTCCTCATGTTTCTGGAAGGTTGCTTTTGCAAACGGGCAGAGCGGGATGATGGCTTTATTGTTTTTTCTGGCAAAATCTACTGCTGCCATCAGCATTTCTTTGCCTACGCCTTTTCCGTTATACGCTGCTTCCACTTCAGTGTGGTCAATAATAAACCGGTCTTCTCCGGCCCAGGTATACGTCATTAAACCTGCGGGGTTGCCGTCTGAGGAGGCTTTAAAGCTTCCGCGTTTCTCGTCGTTGCTGTGTTGTATCTCAATCATATGTTGAAAATTTGGTTAATATTTCTATTTCGTTGGTGAGTATTTTGTGAACCGGGCAGGCATCGGCAATGGCTCGGAGCCTCTTTATCTGTTCGTCGTCAGGACTAATGCCTTCAAAGCTGACTGTTCTTTTAAAAATGGTCCTTTTCGTCAGGGGAAAATGTTCCATTTCCACTTCTATGTTTATTTTTTCAATATTCCATCCTTTCCTGTCAATGTACATTCTTAACGTGGCCGCCGTACAGCTTGCCAGGGAAGTAGCCATGATTTCAAAAGGGTTGAAGCCTTTGTTGCCTCCGCCTTTATCCACCGGCTCGTCCGTGATCAGCGTATTTTCGCCTGCGGTGACTTCCGTGTAGTAGTTTTCTTTTCCTAAACTTGCCTTTACCGTTACTGTCATTATTTATCAGGATTGGTTTTGATCCGGTTTCTAAAATTAGCAATTTTATCCTTAACCTCTTCCAGCATTTCAGGATTTATGATGCCGCTCTCCAGGTCAAAGTTTTCGTAAAACTTAGGAAGCGAAAAAGTATCCTGAACATCTGCCCCGAATTGCGGAAAGAATGTCTTCGCTGTATTCATTACATTCCCGCCGCCGTAACCGCCCGGTGAAGTTGACATCAGGAACATAGGTTTATCCTGGAAAACTTTTACGTTGATCCTCGAAGCCCAGTCGAAAATGTTTTTGAAGGCTGCAGTATACGACCGGTTGTGCTCTGCCAGGGAACAGATGATGGCACCGCACTCTTCAATATGTTTTAAAAACCGGTGTGCTTCATCGGGAAACCCTTTCTTTTCGCGGTCTACGGAAAAAACAGGCATATCGAAATCATTGAGATCGATCAGGCTGATGTCTGCGTCCTGAAAATCTTTCAACACAAATTTAACCAGTTTCTTATTAATGGATGTGGAAGAAGTACTTCCTGCAAATGCTAATATCTTCATCGTTTATTTTAATTAAAGCTTACGGTTTGCGGTTCAGGATGGCTTTCGGAAGCGGTACATAATCATTTTCGTCACCGGGAACAAGCGGGAATGCTTCATGATTCTGGTCATTCCAGTTTACTTTTGCCTGTTCAATCATTTCTCTGTCTGAATTTACGAAATTCCAGAATATAAAGCGCTCTTCATCAAAAGGCTCGCCACCGAAAAGGTAAACAGTGCCGTTTTCACTCATATCGAATTCGCACAACTGCGTGTTTTTGGCAATCAGCAGCTGTTTGGAACCGTAAGAATTTCCGTCAGTAGTAACCGTTCCGTCCAGCACATACATGGCAGCTTCGCCATACAGGTCTTTCCCGATACTGATCTTTCCGGCTTCTTTGGTTTTGATTTCAATAAAAAACAGTTTACTGTGGACCGGAACCGGAGATTTTCTCCCGAATGCTTCTCCTGCAATTAATTTATACCGGATGCCGTCTTCTTCCCAAGCCGGGATTTCACTGGATTCAATATGGTGGAAAGAAGGTTCACTCTGTTCCAGGTGTTTCGGAAGGCCTACCCAGATCTGGAATCCGTGGAGCCTTTTATCGGAATGCCTTAGATATTCAGGAGTCCTTTCGGAATGCACCACGCCTTTTCCGGCAGTCATCCAGTTAACGGCACCGGGCTGGATTTCAATAGCGCTTCCGATGCTGTCTCTGTGGAAAATAGATCCTTCCAGAAGATACGTCAGGGTAGAAAGCCCGATATGCGGATGCGGAGGAACATCAAGGTTCTGATAATCCTTAAGGTCGGCAGGTCCCATGTGATCAATAAAAACAAAAGGCCCGACCGCTCTTTTTTCGCGGAACGGCAGCAGTCTGCCTACCAGGAAGTTTCCGATATCTGCTGATTTTTCTTCAATAATGAGTCCGATATTTGACATATAATGAGGGTTTTATTTTTAATGTGCTGTTCTTATTCTGAAACTGATGTTGCGTGATAAAAGTAAGAAAAAAGAACAATTAAAACTTAAACGGAATCTTAATAGGTCTTTTTGCATGCTGTTGGTTTATCTTTAAGCAAATGTACTGCGGCTTATGGTACGGTGCATTGATGTTTGGTAAGTATTGCATTTATATAAAAAAGCAGCCTCCACTATTCTGTGAAGACTGCTTTATAAATGTTGGTGATCTTATCTGAATTCAGACTGGAATTCTTTGAAAGCCTGCCCGAATTTTTCTGTTGATTCATAATTGCTTAATTCATATTCTTCCGGAAGCCCTGTTCTGGTGGTTAGCCTGATGTGCCCGTACCGGACAATCGGGATCTGGTAATTATTTTTGAACCTTTTGTCGCGGGTGCCGTTTTTATTAACCTTAGCCCACGTCTGTCCGATAACTTTAGAGTCTGCCGGAACCGGGGATGTTTCTGTGAAACGGGTATGCGTACACTGGAAGTTTACCTCATTGATCCCGATAATGGCAAAGCTGGTTTCATTGGTGTACATAACGATGAATGCAGGGTAAATATAAAGATCAGGGCCATTGGCATTTTTAAGGTACAGTGCCTGGTAATCTGACTGTATATACGGAAGGGATTTTAAGGCGAAATGAACTTCCCGCCTGTTTACTACGGTGCTGGCGGAAGAACGTGCAGCCACCCTGTCCTGGAAATGAGCACTGGTGATATCCCATATTTTGTGTGAAGCAGCAAGCTGCCTGAACGCTTCGTAAAGGTTTTCAAACTTTCTCCTGATCTCAGGATCGAAATCAATGTCAAGATTAACATAGCATTTGTCAATCAGGTCTTTTGTCTGGCTGATGGCGTTTTCCTGGGCTTTAATATCACGATCCGAATTCTGCGGGATCTTTTTATTAATCAGCCCGTACAGGAGGACATAACTCAGTATTTTTTTGGTTTTTGTTACCGAAAGCGTTTTTTTAATTTTGTTGAGGTCAGCCGATAATTCATTTTTCTGCTGTTGGGCAAGAATAATGGCTTCTTTGATGCCCTGCATATTCTGGCTGGTAATTTCATGAATGTCTGCACTGAAAATATTTCCGTCAGAAAAATCAGGTTCATCTACAGGAACTTCCGGTACAGTAAAGGCAGGAACAGGCGCAGGTTGTGGCGGATTAGTATGCAGTTTATAACGGTTTGAAAACCCGGAGACATTGGTGCTCACTGCAGTTCCTGATCCGCTGAAATTAATGCTTGCCCCTTTTATCCCGATTGAGGTAGATATTCCCTTTTTACTGAAATTAAGATGAACTCCCGGTATCACTTTGATTCTTTTTCTGTAACTCCAAGCCATGATATTGTTTTTAGATTTAATTTACAGTCAAAAATAGCAACCTCCGTCGTTATTGTTTTACGGATTCCCGTAATTAGGGTCTGGAATTCAGATTTTAGGATGTCATTTCTATGAAGATTAATTGGCTATTTAAGCTTGAAAAATACTGGGTTTATTGTTTTAAATCTCTGTAAGAATATAATGGGTGATTTGAACAACTACCGGTCTCCAGCCTAGCCGTGATTGAACGGCCTGTCTGAGCTCTTTTTACAGAAACGGAAAAAGGAGGGCGTAAAAAAGCGAGTAGTAAAAGCGCGAAACAGCTCCTGAAAATAAAAAAATAGCGTTTGTAATTTACTAATTTTCTTTCGATCTCATGTTTTTCCCATCTGAAATGTGAAGCCTGCGGAACACAAATCCGGAAATGATGGTTAACATTCCTACTGTTAAGAAGGTGTACCGGAACGCATTGTGGATTTCACCCCTGACAAGGTCTGTGTTTTCAAATATTTTTAAAACAATAAGCCCGAATGCAATCCCGAACCCGATGGCAAGCTGCTGGTTGACAGAGATGAGTGAGTTTCCGCTGCTGGTCTGGAAGTTCCGGAGATCGGCAATGGAAATGGTATTCATTGAAGTGAACTGGATGGAGTTGAAGAATCCTAAAACCGCAATAATCGGGATGAACCAATACAGGGAAGTATGGATGTCCGGAATGGCTAAAAGACAGATCAATGTCCCGATGATAAAGGTGTTGACCATTAATGTCTGCCGGTAACCGAACAGGTCCAGGATTTTGATCACATAGGATTTCCCGAACATGGCGGTAAGAGCCATCGGCGCAATAATCCAGCCGGAAGTAACAGCCGACTGTTTATAGGCAATCTGAATCATCAGCGGCAACAGTAACGGAACCGAACTGATCCCCAGTCTTGTGGCCAGGTTTCCGATGATTCCTACCCTGAAAGTCCTTACCTGAAATAAATTCAACGGAAATATGGGGCTGTCATCCGTCTTGGCATGTTTGTAATAATAGTACAGAAACAGGAATCCGAGAATGAAAACGATCAGGACCGGCGTGATGTTCTGGATATTCCCGAAGAGTTCCAGGGCAATCGAAAGCAGGAGGGAAGCTGCTGCGAAAATAAGGAATCCTTTAAGGTCAAATTCTGCACCGGCAGATTTGTAGTTAGGCATAAATTTAACTCCAAGGACAATTCCCAGGATGCCGATAGGGATATTGATCAGGAAAATCCAGTGCCAGGAAAGGTAATCTACCATATAACCTCCCACCAGGGGCCCTAAGACAGGCCCGATCAGTGCAGGAATAATGGCGAAGTTCATGGCCTTTAAAAGTTCATTTTTATCAAAAGTCTTGATCAGGGCTAATTTACCTACCGGCGTCATAAGGCTTCCCCCGACTCCCTGAATAACACGGGCAATCACCAGCTGGGTAAGGTTTTGGGATACGGCACAAAACAAAGACCCGAGGCTGAAAAGGATTAAGGAGAAAATAAACACTTTTTTTGTCCCGAAACGGTCTGCCAGGAATCCGCTTGCCGGCATAAAAACCGCCAGGGTAAGCACATAACTGATAATGGCGTTCTGCATGTTAAGTGGCGACTCATTCAGGTCTCTTGCAATGGACGGCAGGGAAGTGTTGAGGATGGTAGAATCCAGCATCTGCATGAAAATGGCAGTGGCAAGAATCAGCGGGAGTATTTTTTTTATCCGATCAGATGGGGGTAATGATTGTTGTGGTGATGAAACTATTTCTGACATATGCTTTTCACCGGAGGTCCAATGCTCCGGATTTTATTTAAGTTCAGGGAATAAGATAACCGTTTTTTAAAAGCAATATTTATTCCTTTAACCCTGAAATGGGTATAAAAATAAAGTCCTGTGAATTTTCACAGGACTTTATTTTATTTTCTCGGTTTTTCAACACCTTTCCATTCGTCGCCGGCTTTTCGGTACTGGCTCAGTTCGAACTCTTTAAAATCTTTCGTTTTATATTCGATGTTATCCGTATTCTGTTCAAACGGCATGATGTAGTAATAGTCTGCATCTGTCTTGTCCGTTTTGGTCCCTTTTTTTACGGAAGGTACATATTTCGTAAACTTGAATCCCGGAAGGTACTGCTTCAGCCTTGTATAGAAATATTTGTTTTCTTTTTCTTCAGGAATGATGTCTACAATATTGAAATCATCTTTCGCTTTGTTGATCCACAGGTAATAGGTTTTGTCTTCGCCTGTATTCCTGTTCACTGAATTGAAGGCGAACAGTTCTTTCGGAACCAGTTCCTTGATCTTTTCCGGGTCAACTTTTGTGTAATATTCACCTTTTAACGGATCAACATACGTCTCCAGATTGTACATCAGCACGGAGTTGTTATCCAGGTTTTTATTTTTAAAATACTGGTTTAAGGATAATTCTGCCGTTTCTCTCAGCTCTTTTCCTCTTGCGTCCAGTTTTTTAGTCAGGTTCTGAGGGTTTACTTTTTTTACAAATTCATATAAGACCTTTGGCTTTATGTCTTTCAGGTGAGGGTAGGTTTTCAGCTGCTCAGCTTTTACCAGCCAGTAGTACTGCTGATAAAAATCGTCTTTCTCAGCATCCTTCACACTTTTATACGTCATTGCAAGTTTTTTGGAGCTAAGATATTTGCCGAATTTCCCCTGTCCGAAAGCAAAAGTCATGGATAATAAAGCAAATAAGATAGTAATGTTTCTTCTCATTTTTTTATAATTGATATTTTCGTTTTCCAAATATAATTATTTATTAGATAATATTTTTGATTAACGGTTAAATTCTGACAATATTATTAACGTTAATTCAAAAGAAAATCCTGTATCACTACAGGATTGATAAATTTCTTGGTACAGAGCGGGTTGCGGGGCCTGAAATAAGTTTTAAATAATACTTGATTCAAGCGGTTGCCGCTTTATAATTATCCTTCTTCACTGTAGGATGTTTCGTGTACTTTTACCGCTCTTCCGCTCGGGTCGTTCATATTTCTGAATGCTTCGTCCCATTCCAGAGCAATCGGTGTCGAACAGGCTACCGAAGGTACGGAAGGCACTGTTGCTGCCGCTGTTTCGCTCGGGAAATGTCCCTCAAAAATAGTCCTGTACCGGTATTCTTCTTTATTCTGAGGTGTGTTTAAAGGAAACCTGAACTTTGCACTGGCCATCATTTCATCGGTCACTTCTTTTTCAGCAACTTCCTTCAGCGTATCGATCCACGAGTAACCGACACCGTCCGAGAACTGCTCTTTCTGTCTCCAGACAATAGATTCGGGAAGGATGTCTTCAAAGGCTTTTCTCAGTACCCATTTCTCAATTTTCCCTTCCGTCTTGCTGATCATTTTATCTTTCGGGTTGAGGGTCATCGCAATATCCATAAATTCCTTGTCAAGGAAAGGAACACGGCCCTCGATTCCCCAGCTCATCAGGGCTTTGTTGGCTCTCAGGCAGTCATAGAGATGGAGTTTTCCCAATTTCCTTACGGTTTCATCATGGAATTCTTTGGCGTCCGGAGCTTTATGGAAATACAGGTATCCGCCGAACAGCTCATCCGCACCTTCCCCCGAAAGCACCATTTTTATTCCCATTGATTTAATAACTCTTGCCAGAAGATACATAGGTGTGGAAGCCCTGACGGTTGTCACATCATATGTTTCCAGGTGATAAATGACGTCACGGACAGCATCCAGGCCTTCCTGAACAGTGAAGTTGACTTCATGGTGAACCGATCCGATAAATTCCGCCGCTTTCCGGGCAGCTGCCAGATCCGGTGAACCCACTAAGCCCACTGCGAAACTGTGCAGTCTCGGGTACCAGGCTTCCTGCGTATCGCCGCTTTCCACTCTCTGTCTTGCAAATTTTGCCGTGATGGCGGAGATAACAGAAGAATCCAGTCCGCCTGACAGTAAAACGCCGTAAGGGACATCGCTCATCAGCTGTCTGTGAACGGCATCTTCCAGGCCCTTCCTGATTTTTGCAATATCAGTTTCATTGTCTTTTACATGATCGAAACTTTCCCAGTCCCTTTTGTACCACTGCTGAAGGCTGCTGCCGTCTTCACTGTAGACGAAATGCCCGGGAAGGAAGGTTTCAATGGTTTTGCAGACGCCTTCCAGCGCCTTGAGCTCTGAGGCTACATAATAGTTTCCGCTCCTGTCCCATCCCTGGTAAAGCGGGCAGATTCCCATGTGGTCACGGGCAATAAGGTAAACGTTGCTTTCAGTATCATAGAGGGAGAACGCAAAAATACCGTTCAGTTTTTCGATGAAGTTCTTTCCGTATTTCAGGTAAAGGGGGAGGATCACCTCGCAGTCAGACTGGGTCTGGAATTCATAATCCGGAAACTCTTCTTTCAGTTCCCTATGGTTATAAATTTCTCCGTTTACGGCCAGGACTATTTTTCCGTCTTTTGAGAATAGCGGCTGCTTTCCTGAAGTAGGATCTACAATGGCAAGCCTTTCGTGAGAAAAAACCACGTTTTCATCTTGAAATACTCCGCTCCAGTCCGGGCCCCGATGTCGGATTTTTTTAGACATTTCCAAGACCTGCGGCCTTAGTATTTCGGTTTTCTGTTTGGCATCAAACAAGCATACAATTCCACACATTTCATTAATTATTTTAAACAAAATTATATTTAAGGTTTAAAATAAACAACTAAAATTTT